>VGVR01000034.1 GCA_016873995.1 Gemmatimonadota bacterium | reverse complement strand
CAAGCTGAAACTCACCACTAGAAAAGCGTACGGCTTCCGCACCTTCCGCGCCCTCGAAATCGCCCTCTATCACACACTCGGCGACCTACCCGAGCCCAAGCTCACCCACAAATTCTGCTGAAGAGCCGTTTTTTGACATCGTTGCAAGTCCGGCCCGAGCCCCGCGGGGCTCGGGTGGAGCGCGCGGCCCGGGCTTCAAGCGTAACGTCGTCTCACCGGTCCCCACCGGGAACGTGGACGTGCTACCCACGGCGCTCGCATTGCTCGGGGTGCCGGTCCCGGCGGGACTGGACGGCCGCGTGCTCGACGAGGCGCTCGCCACCGGCCCGCAGCCAGGCGAGATGCCACTCGAGGGCGTCCCGATCGGAGCGTCCGTCGAGCTCGGTGACGGTATCTACGACCTGACCGCCTATCGGTCCCGCGTCGGCTCCACGGTGTACTTCGACGGTATCGACGTCACGAGCACGCCGCGCTGAGCCTCGCGCGCGTGCTACACGCGCAGCTCGCCGCCGTTCACGTGGAGGACCTGACCCGTGATGTAGCTCGACTCCTCCGAGGAGAGGAACGCGTACGCGTTCGCGAGCTCCTGGTCGAGCCCGATTCTGCCCAGCGGAATGCCCGTGAGGTTCGGGCGTGGCAGATACGCGCCCGGCACCACGTGGTTCACCAGGACGTTGTACTGCGCCAGCTCGACCGCGAGCGCGCGGGTCATGCCGACGGCGCCCATCTTCGACCCGCAGATGTGGGCCCAGTTGGTCTGTCCGTGCCACGAGTTCGTTCCCGACACGGTGATGATCCGCCCCCAGCGGTTCGCGATCATGCTGGGTACGACCGCGCGTGAGCAGAAGAACGGTCCGTCGAAGTTGACCGCGGCGGCTGTGCGCCACTGCTCCGTCGTCATCTCGGTGAAGCGGCTTCCGGTCCGATAGCCAGCGTTGTTGATGAGGATGTCGATCCGGCCCATCTGGCGGAGGCCTTCCGCCACCATCTGATTCACCTGCGCCTCGACGCCGACGTCGGCGAGCAGCGCGATCGCCCGCACGCCGAAGCCGCGCGCTTCCTCGGCGATGCTCTCGGCCTCCTCGCGATTCGAGCGCGCGTTCACGATGACGTCGGCGCCACGGCGCGCGAGCTCCAGCACGGTCGAGCCACCTAGGTTGCGGCCGGAGCCGGTCACGAGTGCGACTTTCCCCTCGACGCTCCGGCGGACCGGCGCCGGAGCCGATCCTGAAGCCACGACCGGAGCGGCCACAACGGCTCCCATGGCGCTGAGGGCGGCGCGGCGGGTGAGGGGGGTCGGCTGAATCGAGTCCATGGGGCTCCTCCTTCGGGTCGTCCGGTTCGTGCGTGGCAATCTACGATGCGCGTGCCCGTGTCGGCGACGTCGCTTGCCCGCGCGGTCGGTCCGGTCCATAGTGCCTGCCCATGTCGAAAGGTCGTGTCCTTCTAGCGGAGGTCAGGCGATGGTGACGGGTCGCGTATGCCGGCGTGTGTTGATGGGCATGACGTGCAGTCTGCTGTTGGCGACGGGGGCGCGCGCTCAGCAGCCCGGTGGATATGCCCGCTCCAGCACCGGCGTGCGGGAAATCACGCTCGGGAGCGGCACGATCATCAAGATGCTCCTCGATGCGTCGAACCTGGGGAGCGACGAGATCGAGGTCGGCGAGATCACTTTTGCCGCGGTGTCGAGTCCGACTGCCGGTCATCGCCACGGCGCGACCGAGATCTTCTATGTCATCGAGGGCGTGCTGGGCCATGTGGTGAACGGAGTGGAGCATCGCCTCGAGCCGGGCATGGTCGGCGTCGTCAAGCCGAGCGACGAGGTGATGCACCGCGTGCTCGTGGCGCCCGTGCGGGCGGTGGTCATCTGGGTGCCCGGCGGGGAAGGAAATCGCGTACAGCCTGCGGAGGCCTGGCGACCGCTCGGGGGGTGAGGACTGGCGGGCTCAGGGCTGGGCTGAGGCAACCGACGGGCCGAGGCGGTGCCGCCGCGTGTCCCATACGGACCGTGTCAGTCCGGAATCCCTGGGCGAACGGGCAGCTCGGGCGGTGTCGGTACGGGTCCCCAGAACCCCACCATCGCCGCGTCGTAAGGTAGGAGCGCCGGCCGACCCCCCGGTGGGTGCGCCCACACCAGCGCCTCTAGTCCCGGGAAGAGAGCGCGAACCGCTTGGTTGCGTTCGGGTCCGAAGTCCCGCACGAACATCGGCCCGCCGCTCTCGAGCCCCGGCAGGTCGCCCTGCCAGAGGAGCGGCACGAGCGCGACCGAGCCGTAGCGATCGGCGGACATCTCGCGCACGCACTCTTCCGACCACTCCACGCCCTCGCCCCGCCACACCACGGAGCCGTCTGGCTGTTGCAGCGAGATGAGCCTCTCGGCCGGCGCGGAGGTCTGGGTGAGGTCGATGGGCGGGAGACTCGGGCCGGTCCCGCCCGCGAGGCGCGCCAGCGCGTACTCGCGAAGCATGCAGAAGTCGTTGCGCCGCACGAGCGGCTGTATCGAATCGTTGCGCATCCCGCTCGCCTGCAGCATGGACGCCAATCGCTCGTCCCAAGCCGCGTGCACGAAGATCAGCGCGCCCGCGGCGGCGCTGTCCGCTACGGCGATGCGCGACAGGGTCTCTTCGGGCCAGGCTTGCGAGCGTATCCGGCCGGGCAGTAGCACTCCTACGGCGACCACCGCGGAGGCGACGACGCCCGACCAGATGCCGGTCCTGTACGCGCGGCCGGAGTTTTCGAGTGCGTGCGCCAGGGCGAGCACAGCGAGCAGGATCCATGCAGGCGCGGCTTCGGACAGCATGCGTGGGGCATGGAACCAGTAGAGGGCGTGCGCGAAGACGGGCAGGAGCTCCCACGCGGCGACCACGCGCGTGCCGACCTCTAGCTTCGGTGCGAGGACGAGGTAGGCTGCACCCACCAGGACGAGGGACACGGGGGTCTCGAGGAGTAGCTCCGCGAGCTGCACGAGGTCCGACGACGTGTACGCCACCGCTTCCCGGATACCGTAGTCGAAAGACCAGGGGTCGGTGTGGAAGCCGAGTCCGTGCGACGGCCCGTACAGGGCCTGGTACCCGAGCGTGAGCGGCGCGCCGAAGAGCGCGTCGTCGTATGCGAAGAGCAGAAGCGCGAAGGGGATGCCTCCTATGACCCAGGGCAGGAAGGCACGACGTGCCATCCCCAACCCTCCGCGGTCGAGCCAGACGCCGACCGTCAGGGTAGGCCCGAGCACCAGTCCGGTCCAAGGGCGGGCGAGGACCATCGAGCCGACCGCAGCGCCGGCGACGAGGGCCGATGCCAGCCGCCCATCCAGCGCGCGTACCGCCGCATAGAGCGCGAGCGCACCCGCGGCGGCGGCGGTCGCGTGCGACGTCGAGCTGCCGGCGAGGATCACGAGGAAGGGGCTCACCGCGACGAGCAGCGCCGAGACGCGCGCATGCGGCCGGCGCTCGGGCGGAAGGAGCCGCTCGAACGAGGCAGCCAGCAGGCCGACTGCGACTCCGAGGAGCACGGGGCCCGCCGCCCATCCCAAGCCAATGAGCAGAAACCCCGCCCAAGTGAGCAGGTGTCCGGGCGGGTACTGCGATACCCAACCGGCCTCGGTGACCAAGGTGTTGGGGACGAGCCACGCCTCGCTCGGTGACGGCAGTGTGCCACCCAGCATACCCGCAGCCAAGTAGCGCGCGTGGATCAGCGCAGCCATCTCGTCGGCGCCCGTGAGGAGGCGACGCTGCAGAACAAGCGTGACCGCAGCGGCGAGTACCGTGCTCAGCGTGGCGAGGCCGAGCGCAAACGCGCGTCGCCCGGGACGGAGAAGCCACGCCGTGATCGCGGCTGAACCGGGCGCGCTCGGCCCGGCCGTCTCAGCCGAGTCAGCCTCGCCCGGTTCGTTCCGCTTCCGCAGCCGGCCGGCGAGCAGTGTGCCCACGAGGCCCACCAGGACGACCAGCACTGCCCCCCACAGTTGCAGGCCCCAAACGGGCTCGGCGCGCTCGAGTGCGTCGATGCCCGCGGGGCCGTTCCGCTCCCGCGACAGCAAGCGGTAGAGAGGCAACAAACAGAGGAGGGCGACGGCCGATGCCGTCGCCCTCCTCACCCACGCCAACACGCGCGGTTCGACCGCGACTAGGTCGTCTTCGGCGGCACCCGCGCGCAGCCGAGCGGCACCTTGAAGCGCGGTGCGAACTCGAAGCGGTCGTTGCGCCAGATGAAGGAGTTCCGCACCTCGAGCGCCAGGGACACCGTCGCGGTGCTGGCGTTCTCGATCTTCAGCGGTGGGCAGAGCGGCGACACGGCGGCCCAGCCGCTCCCCGGCGGGTCAATGGTGATCTTGGTGTCGTTGAAGAGCACGAGCTGAGCCATGCCGATGGTGAGGACGATCTTGTCGTACTCCCCGACCGGCAGCGTTCCGTCGGGCAGCGTGATCTGCCGTCCCCCCTCGAGCTTCACCACGTCCACCGTGGCGGGCAACGTCATGTCGACCTGCACGAATGAGCCGTCGATGCGCACGGCGACGATCCCGGTGATGGTCACGTTCGCGGACTTGATGAACGGACGATCCTCGCCGCCGCCGTGCGTCGCGTCGGTTCCGCCCGGCAGCAGTCCACCCAGGTCGGCCGCAGACACACCCACGGGCCCGCTCGTCGCCAATGACGCGCCATCGGCGCCTGCGAGCGCGAAGCTCACTCGGCCGTTGGGGGCCAGCATGCCATCGCTTCCTTAGCATGCCGCGCCGGCGAGCAACAGGGTGAGCGAGAGCCACGATCTCGAATCTGACAGATGTCTTCGCATAGGTCACTCCTGGGGAAAGCGTCTGCTTCAGGATACCAGTTGCCGGGGGCGTCCCGGCAGCCGCGGGGGAGGCGCGCTCGGAGTGGGAAGGTCTCCGACCGACCCAAGCACGGCTGCAACCTTTTGGTCGGTGCCCACGTCCCATTCTCTTGAAGGCTCACGCCGGAGGGCCGGCGATCACCAATGGGGAGGAGGTGGGGGATGGGCATGAAGACTTGGGCGAATGGGATGGGAACATCCGTTTCGGCGGTCGGGCTGGCGCTGGTGCTCTTGGTGGCAAGCGACGCCCACGCGCAGGCCGAAGCGGATCCGGAGAGGGCAGCACTCCTCGAGGCCGAAGCCGCCCGCTTGCACGAGCAGCCCAGTCGCTGGGCAGACGCGGTCAGCCTCTACCGTTCAGCGGCCGAGCTCCGGCAGCACGAAGACCCGCAGGCGCGGCAGGATCTCTTCCTGGCCGCGAACCTCTCGTATGAGTTCGGTGAGCTGACGGCGGCGATCGAAGCGCTCGAGTCCGCTGGCACCCGGGCCGTGTCGGAGGGGGATGCCGTCTTCGCGTCGCAGATGTTCGCCAACGCGGCGGTGATCGCGGACGAAGCCGGCATGGTGGATCGTCAGCGTCGCTTGCGTACGCGGGTCGCCGATCTGGCCAGCGCGGTCGACGCGCAACGTCGCGGTCGGAGTTAGTGGTTCGTCCCCGAAGTCCATTGTAGAACCGAGGGTGCCGATGCGCCGCCCCAGCGGATGCAGCGGCAGCCGAATTCCAAGGGACTTCGGGGACGAACCACTAGCCCAGGGGGCGGTAGCGGCTGCTGGGGGCAGCGGCCGTCCGAGGTGCCCCGCCGGCGGTGGTCCACGCCGGCGGGGATGCGCGTTCGCGTGGCTGGTCTGGTGGGGGTCGGGTATCATCCTCCCATTCCCAGCCGGAGATCCGCCTCATGACGCTCCTCCCCGTCGCAGCGACGACGTTCCTTCTCGCGGCCGCTCAGCAGTCACCCGATAGCGCGAGGCGTGCGTCGGCCGGACTGCCGCTCGAGGCCACGCGTGAGCTCGCATTCACGACCGAGCGCGGCTCCTGGATGTCGGTGGACGTGAGTCCGGATGGATCGACGCTCGTGTTCGACCTGCTCGGCGACGTCTACACGATGCCGATCGACGGTGGCGTCGCGACCCCCCTGCTGACTGGGCCCGCGTTCGAGGCACAGCCGCGGTTCAGTCCTGACGGTACGGAAATTCTCTTCGTCTCCGATCGAAGCGGCGGGCAGAACCTCTGGATCGTGGGCCTGGACCTCGAAGACACCACGCAGGTCACGCGCGGCAACGACAACCTCTACACGTCGCCCGAGTGGGTGCCCGGCGGTGACTACGTGATCGCTTCGCGCACGTTCAGCCCGCTCGGCGGTGCGGCCAAGCCGTGGCTCTTCCACCGCGACGGCGGTGCCGGCTCCGCGCTCGTGACCGAGCCCGAGAACCTGAAGCTGATCGGCGCCGCGTTAGGCCCGGACCCGCGCTACGTCTACCTGGCCGAGGGGACCAGCGACTGGACGTACGACGCGCCGTTCCCCGAGTACCAGCTCACGCGCTACGACCGCCAGACGGGCGAGCGCACCGCCCTGAGCAGCCGATACGGTTCGGCGTTCAGGCCAGTGCTTTCGCCCGATGGGACGCGACTCGTCTACGGGACGCGCCACGACGAGTCGACAGGGCTGCGCCTCCGGAACCTCGAGAGCGGGGACGAGCGCTGGCTCGTCTATCCCGTGCAGCGCGACGACATGGAGAGCCGCGCGACGCTCGACATCCTCCCCGGGTACGCGTTCACCCCCGACGGCGAGGCGATCGTCGTGTCGTACGATGGCCGGCTCTGGCGGGTGCCCGTGGATGGCGCCTCCCCATCGGCAATCCCGTTCACCGCCGACGTGCGGCTCAGGATCGGTCCGCGGCTCGACTTCGACGTGCCGGTCGAGGACACGCCCACGTTCGACGCCGCGCAGATCCGGGACGGTGTGCTGTCGCCAGACGGCGCCGCGTTCACGTTCACCGCGCTCGGCCGACTCTACACCATGCCCGTCGACGGGGGGGAGCCGCGACAGATCGGGGCGGACGTGACCGCCCCGCTCTACCATCCCGCGTGGTCGCCCGATGGTCGCAATGTAGCCGCCGTCAGTTGGACGGAGCCCGAGGGTGGCTACCTCTGGTCCATTCCCGCGAGCGGCGGCTCATCGACGCGCCTCTCGGCCGAACCGCGCTTCGCGCGCCAGCCGGCCTGGTCGCCGAGCGGCACCCGCGTCGTCGTGCTCGAGGGTGCGGTGCGCGACCGTCTCATGGGCTCGACGCGCGCCGGGACGGAGCTCGTCTGGTACGCGGCGGCCGGCGGCGCGCCGACGCGCATCGCGGTGGCGAACGGCAGATCCGCGCCTCACTTCCGTGCGGACGATACGACGCGCATCTACCTCTCCCACGGCACGCGGGGCCTGGTGTCGCTGCGGTGGGACGGGACTGACGAGAAGGAGCACCTGAGGGTCACCGGCTTCACGCGAGCAGCGGCGACCACGCCGCCCAACGCGTCGTGGATCCAGTACGCGCCCCGCGGCGACCGCGCGCTCGCGCGCGTCGAGAACGACCTCTACGTGATCACCTTCCCTCCGATCGCTCCGGCTACCCCGACGATCTCGGTGCGGAGCCTGGAAGGCGCGCCGTTTCCCGCGATCAAGGTGACGGAGTACGGCGGGGAGTTTCCCAGTTGGTCGCGGGACGGCGGCCAGGCGCTCTGGTCGCTCGGGAACGCGCTCTTCCGCTACGACCTCGCGCGGGCCGAAGCGGTCCGCGACAGCCTCGCGGATGCTCGTCGCGCGGGGCCTGCAGGTGATTCCGCGTCGGCCGCGAACACGCAGGCCGCTGACTCTGCCGCCGCAGGGCAGGTGGCCGACTCGGCCGCCGTGCACCCACCCACGGAGGCCGGATATCGCCCGACCGAGGTGCGCGTCCGCATCGCGGTCCCCCGCGACCTGCCGGAGGGCACGCTCGTGCTGCGCGGCGCGCGCGTCGTGACCATGCGAGGCGACGAAGTGATCGAGCGCGGAGACGTCGTCATCCGGGGCCACCGCATCGCGGCCGTAGGCGCTTCAGGCACAGTCGACATTCCCGCCGGTGCCGAAGTGCGCGACGTGAGCGGCATGACCATCGTGCCCGGCTTCGTCGATCCGCACGCGCACGACCGACCCACCGGCGACGTCCACGACATCCAGTCGTGGCAGTACCTCGCAAACCTCGCGTTCGGAGTCACGACGACGCGGGACGCACAGCCGGGCATCTCCGACGTGCTCACCTACGGCGATCTCGTGCGCGCGGGCCGCATGGTTGGGCCGCGCATCTACTCGACTGGTCCGGGGATATTCGGCAACTACCAGGGCGAGCCCATCCGCGACCTGGAGCACGCGCGGGACATCCTGCGTCGGTACGCGAGCTACTTCGACACCCACACCATCAAGATGTATCTGGCCGGGAATCGGCAGCAGCGCCAGTGGCTCATCATGGCCGCACGCGAGCTCGGGCTCATGGCGACCACCGAGGCCGGGCTCGATTTCGCGCTCGACCTCACGCATGTGATGGACGGCTATCCGGGAGTCGAGCACAACCTCCCCATCCAGCCCCTCTACGAAGACGTCGTCACTCTATTCGCCCAGGCGCAGGTCGTGAACACGCCCACCCTCATCGTGAACTTCGGCGGGCCCATGGGTGAGATCTACTGGTTCACGCGCGAGAACGTGCATGACGAGGAGCGTTTGCGTCATTTCACGCCACACGAGACCATCGACGAGCGCACGCGCAGACGCGCAGACGCGCTGGCGCGTCAGGTGCGGTAGGGTGGGCCGTCGAGAGCGAGTACGTCTTCCAGGAGCATGCCCGCTTCCTGGGGGATGTGCTCGCGCGCGGAGGGATGGCCGGCGTCGGCAGCCACGGACAGCTGCAGGGGCTCGGCTATCACTGGGAGATGTGGATGCTCGCGAGCGGCGGCATGTCCAACCACGAAGTGCTGCGCGCGGCGACCCTCTTCGGCGCGAACGGGATCGGGCTCGAGAAATCGCTCGGCTCCCTCGAGCCCGGGAAGTTGGCCGACCTGCTCGTCCTTGCGCGCAATCCGCTCGACGACATCCGTAACTCGACCTCCATCGAGCACGTGATGGTGAACGGGCGCCTGCGCGACGCCGACACCCTCGACGAGACATGGCCTCGCCGTCGCCCGCTCGCCTACCGGGGTTTCGTCGAGGACGAGCCACCTGGCCGCTGAATCCGGAGCGTCCGGCGAGTACCCACCGAGCCGGTTGGCACGACGGAGGCGTCGGGAAAGCCGTGTGGAACGGGCCGGCGTCCGTCCTCTTCAGGTGACATTTCGGCGTGAGTGGGTCAACCGTAACGCGTTAGCGCCTCGTGGTTCGACATCTGACCGTGGGTGCCATGCACGCGTCGTCGTCGCGGACGCCGTTCTCCTCGTGGGACCTCGAGCGTCAGGTGCGGTGACATATCAGGTTGGGCCCGCTTCGTGCGCGTGCGTTCGCCGTGCCGTATGATGAGGCGATGCCCCCCGCCTGAGGCACGCATGGACGGACCGCAAGACAGTTCGGAAGCCCGGCGAGCGCCGAGCGCCGCGACGAGCGACGATCCATGTGCCGACCTCTCTCGCCGCGGCTTCATCCAGGGCGGCGCCGCGGCGCTCGTGGCCGCTGGTGCCACGCCTCTCCCGGGAGCCGTCGGCCCTGCATCCGACGTCATGCGCGAGGCGACGCAAGTCGCCCAGGGCGTTCCGACCACACTCCTGCGATTCACGCTCAACGGCGTGCCCCAGAACCTGACGGTCGAGGACCGCTGGACGCTCGCCGAGCTGCTCCGCGACCGGCTCGAGGGAGTCTCGGGCACGAAGGTCGGCTGCGAGCGCGGCGAATGTGGGGCCTGCACAGTGCTCGTCGATGGCGCGCCGGTCTACTCGTGCAGCACGCTCGCCGTCTGGATGGAGGGGCGCTCCGTGTTGACGGTCGAAGGTCTGGCGCCGCGCGGGGAGCTGTCCCCGCTGCAGCGCGCGTTCATCGAGCACAATGCGCCACAGTGCGGATATTGCACGTCGGGGCAGCTCATGTCGGCCACCGCGCTCCTGGAGCGCAACCCGAGCCCGACCGCCGACGACGTGCGGCGCGCGCTCGTGGGTAACCTGTGCCGTTGCGCGAACTACAACGCGATCGTCGAGGCGGTCTTGGCTGCCGCGGGGACCGCCGCGACGGGAGGTGCAGAGTGAGCGCGTCGTGGGTGGGTGGCGGTGTCCCGACGTCACCGCTGAGCACGTCGTCGCTGGGCGTCGGCACACCGACGTCGCCGTCGGCTGCGCCTCGGCAAACGCCCTCGCAGAGCGTTCCGCAGCTGGCGCCCATGCGCACGGTCGGTCACGGTGTCCCGCGCATCGACGCGGTGGAGCGCGTCACGGGCCAAGCAGGATACACGCGTGACCTCCGGCGCGAGGGCATGCTCTTCGCGCGCCTCCTGACGAGCCCGCATCCTCATGCACGTATCGTGTCGATCGACACTTCACGGGCCGTCGCGCTCCCCGGCGTGCGCGCGATCGTCTCGCACTTCACGCACCCGGACATCGTCTACAGCTCGGGGTCGATCGCGGGGGGTGCGCAGTACAACGACACCGCCAAGGACAACACGCTCCACAAGCGGTACATGTTCGGCAACCCGGTGCGTTACGTGGGCGAGCCGGTGGCGGCGGTGGCGGCGGTCGACCGTCACGCAGCGGAGGAAGCGGCGCGCTTGATCACGGTCGAGTACGAGGAGCTCCCCTTCGTGCTCGACGTCGAAGAGGCGCTCGCACCAGGCGCGCCGCAGATCTGGCCCGAGGGCAACATCGGGCTGAACGGTCAGAACCAGCCGCGCCCGCTCGGCGGCCGTCAGGGTGATCCGGAGGCGGGGTTCGCCGCGGCCCATCGCATCCTGGAGGGGCGCTACACGACCTCGTTCGCTCAGGACGCGCAGCTCGAGCCCCGCTCCGTGCTCGCGGAGTGGGAAGGCGACAAGCTGATCTTGCACACGCCCACCCAGGGCATCTCGAACTGCCGTCACGACAACGCCCGCGACCTGGGGCTGGAGGATCACCAGGTGCAGGTGATCTGCCACTACATGGGGGGCGGATTCGGCGACAAGAACGGGAGCTACTACCACGACCTCATCGCGGCGACGCTCGCGCGCGAGACCAGCACCCCCGTGAAGCTCGAGGTCACCCGCAAGGAGGATTGGCTCGGCACGCACGGCCGCTGGCACACAACCCAGGACCTGCGCGTCGGCTTCACCAACGACGGCGTGGTGACGGCCATCCAGCAGCGGGCGTACAGCGGCATGGGTCCGTTCCTGCGTCGCTCCGGGGGCCTGAGTGGGATCGACGCGTACGCTTGCCCCAACGTGGACCGACAGATCTATCCGGTGCACACGAACCGCACCGTATCCGGCAACATGCGTGCGCCGAGCGAGCCGCAGGGGTTCTTTCCGATCCAGTCGCTCATGGACGACGTGGCATACGCGGTCGGCATGGACCCGGTCGACTTCGCGCTGCGCAACATGCGTCGTCCGACCGAGCAGGTGCGCTTCACCAACTACTCGCTCGAGGAGTGCATCGCGCGAGGGGCCGAGCTCTTCGACTGGCGTAACCGGTGGCGACCGACGCCGGGTGCGGACGCGGGGCCGATCAAGCGCGGAGCCGGCTTCGCGTTCATGATGTTCCGCTCGGGCGTCGGCCCGAGCAGCGCCATCCTGCGGCTGGACGGTACCACGGGACGCTGCACCCTCTTCGTCGGCGTCACCGACATCGGGCCGGGCGCGAAGACGACGATGGCGCTCATCGCTGCGGAGGAGCTCGGCGCTTCGCTCGATCAGGTCGACGTAGTCTGGGGCGACACCGACCGCTGCCCGTACTCGGTAGGCGAGTCGGGGAGTCGCACGACCATCATGACGGGATACGCTGTCGTCGAGGCAGCGCGCGACCTCAAGCGCCAGATCGCCGAGCGTGGCACGCCGGGCACGAGCGAGGTGCTCATCGCTTCGGCGACGCCGAACCCGAGCACGCAGGGGCGCCAGCGCCTCTGCTTCGGTGCGCACTTCTGCGAAGTAGAAGTCGATGTGCAGCTGGGGCACGTGCGCGTCACGAAGTTCGTCGCGGTGCACGAGTCGGGGCGCATCCTGAACCCGCTCCCCGCGCGCGACCAGATCCGCGGGGCCGTGCTCCAGGGCATCAGCATGGCTCTGAAGGAGGACCTGCTCTACGATGCGCGCAACGGCCAGCCACTGACGGCAGGCTACTACGGTGCGCGCCACCTCACGCACCTCGACGCGCCCCAGATCGAGGTGGAGTTCATCGAGACGGACGACGGCTTCGGCCCGTTCGGCGCGAAGACTGTGGGGGAAGCCGGGATCATCCACTCGCCCACCGCCGTCGGCAACGCGATCTACAACGCGATCGGACGTCGCATGAAGGACTTACCGATCACGCGCGCGCGGATCCTGGAGGCGTTGGCATGAAGGCCTTCAAGAATTGGAACGCCCGCAGCATCGCCATGGCGGTCGACCTCGCGCGTCAAGCGCGAGCGGATGGGCAGTCCGTGTCGTTCGCCGGCGGCGGCACCGATCTCCTCCAGCTGGTGAAGGACCACATCCCGAATCGCCCCGGGCAGGGCGAGCCCGACGTGCTCGTGAGTCTCAAAGGCATCGACGGCCCGAGTCGCATCGAGATGACGACGGGCGGGGGCGTCACCATCGGCGCGCTCGCTACGCTGACCGCTGTCAGCGAGAGCCTGGTCGTACGCGACCGCTTCAATGCGATCGCCGAGGCGGCGGCGGTCGTAGCGACCCCGCAGATCCGGAACGTCGGCACCGTCGGCGGCAACCTCGCGCAGCGTCCGTGGTGCTGGTACTTCCGCAATGGCTTCCCCTGCTACAAGGCAGGGGGCGACCGCTGCTTCTCGGCCGGCGGCGAGAACCAGCTGCACGCGATCTTCGGCGGCGGCCCGAGCTACATCGTGCACCCCTCGGACCTGGCGCCTGCCCTGGTCGCGTTCGGCGCGACGTTCCGCATCGCCGGATCGGGCGGTGAGCGCACGGTATCCGCGCCCGACTTCTTCGTGCCGCCCCGCACCGACGCGCAGCACGAGAACGTGCTGGCGGACGACGAGGTCCTCGTAGGCGTGGACGTGCCGGCGCCAGCCGCCGGCACGCGCAGCACGTACCACAAGATCATGGACCGCGAGGCGTGGACTCACGCGCTCTCGAGCGCGGCCGTCGTCATGCAGATGGACGGCGACGTCTGCAGGCGCGCGAGCATCGTGCTCGGCGGTGTCGCGCCGATCCCGTGGCGGGTGCCGGAAGCCGAAGCGCTCCTCGCCGGTCAGCGCGTGACCCCTGAGCTCGCGCGCCGCGTCGGGGAAGTGGCTGTCACGGGTGCACGGCCGCTGGCCAAGAACGCCTACAAGGTTCCGCTCACGCGAGGCGTGGTGGAGCGCACGGTGCTAGCGCTCGCGTCGCGCGCCTGAGCTACCGTCTGCGATGACGCTCGACCGCCGCGCCTTCCTGCGTCTCGCGACGAAGGGCAGGGAACGTGTGCTCGAGGTCGCCTGCGAGCGGCTCTACGTGCGCTGGGTGGACGCGCCCGCGCAGGCGACACCGCTGGTGGTGGCCGAGGCCATGGGTGGATGGATGGAGGAGCCGGGTGAGCCGCCCACGCACGTCGCCTTGCAGACGCGCGGGGAGCTCCTGGCTCAGCTGGACGCTACCCTCGCCGGCGCGCAGGCACTCCGGCTCGTCGAGCCGGAGTGGCTGGCCGACGCCGAGCTGCGCCGCGAAGTCGAGGCGCGTGTCGCCGCCTTCCGCCGACGCGGTGGTCGGCTCGTGACTGCCTCGGGGCGTGCGCGCTCGTTCGCGCTGGCGGTCCTGTTCACCCTGTGCTTCGCGGTGCCGGCCGCTGCGCAGGCTCAGGCTTCTCCGATTCCCGACGACGTGCTCCGCGCGCGTGTCGAGGCGGCCATCGAGGCCGCCGCAGATCTTCCCGCGGACTCGGTCACCGTGCTGGTGGCGGGCGGCGTGGTCACCCTGACGGGCTCGCTCCTGTGCGAAGCCTGCGGCGGGAACGCCACGCCGGGTGGCACGGGTACGGTGCAGCAGAGTCTCGGCGCGGTGGTGCGCGCGGTGCCCGGCGTGATCGACGTGCGCTTCCGCCTGACCTACCGACCGCCGGCGTAACCAGCGGCAACCCAAGATCCCACAGGACACCATGAATCTGCACGGCGCGGTCGCCCTGGTGACGGGCGGCGGCGAAGGCATCGGGCATGCCATCGCCAAGGCACTCCAGGCCGAGGGCTCCAAGGTCACGATCACGGGGCGGCGCGCCGACGTGCTGAAGGCGGTCGCCACCAGCATGGGCGTCGACTTCGTGGTCGCCGATGTCGGCAGTGAGGCCGAAGCCGTCCGCGCGGTGAAGTCCGTCGTGGACAAGCACGGTCGCATCGACATCCTCGTGAACAACGCGGGCTACGGGCTCTTCAAGCCGCTCGTGGACACCACGCTCGAGGAGATGGAGGGGATCTATCGCACCAACGTATTCGGGCCGTTCCTCATGGCCCGTGAGGCCGCGAAGCACTTCATCGCGCAGGGGAGTGGCGAGCTCATCAACATCGGCTCGACGTCGGCGACCAAGGGGAGCGCGAGCCGCACCGCGTACGGCTCGTCCAAGTTTGCGCTGCGCGGCATGACCGAGTGTTGGCGCGAGGAGCTGCGGAAGCACAACGTGCGCGTCATGCTCGTGAACCCGAGCGAAGTGATGACCGGATTCGCAGCCAAGGCCGGAGCGCCGCGCGAGTCATCCGACAAGAAGATCCGTCCGAAAGAGATCGCGGACGCGATCGTCGGCGCCCTGAAGATCGAGCACCGCGGCTTCATCCCCGAGTTCTCAGTCTTCGCGACGAATCCGTTCTAGGAGTCCGCCGTCATATTCGTCTCCAAGTGTCAGGATCGGCGGTGAGTGCTCGTCAGGGCAGGCGAACCAGGGCCGCGCACGACCGCTATCGTCGCAGCACGCTCACGCGCGTCGGCCCCTCGAAGTCGTAGCGCTTGCCGCGCCGGGCAGCGTCCGGGTCGATCGCATGATCCTTGTCGTGCTCGAGCACCAGCACGTCGGCGAACGGCACCTCGAGCCAGCGCTGGATGACGCGATCGAGCTTGGCGGAACCGTACGGCGGATCCGCGAACGCGACCCGGTAGGTGCCCGCGGGCAGCGGCTGGATCCAGGGGAGAACGTCCTTCTTGAAGATCCGGCAGCGCTTCGTCTCCCGGAGCGCCGCCACGTTTGCCTTGAGGGCGTGCAGCGCGCCGGCGCCGTTCTCGACGAAGTCCACGTATTTGGCGCCGCGCGAGAGCGCCTCGAGCCCGAGCGCGCCCGAGCCGGCGAAGAGGTCTAGGACCCTTCCACCCTCGAGGTCCTCCTCGACCAAGCCGAGCATGCGGTCGCGAACGTCCTCGGCTGTGGGCCGGATCTCGCCTCCGGGCGACGTGAGCTGCCGGCTGGCGTGCTTCCCTTTGAGGATGCGCATGCTGACGCCGAAGGAAGGGATTCGCCCGACGGACCCGCCGGGCCGCGGGCGGTAAGGTATCTCATCGGGGCGCGGTTGCGGCCCGAACAGCAGTCGATCGGGCGCGGGTTCACGAAGGAGGAACAATGAGAAGGAATCGGACTCTCGGAGTCGCGGCGCTCGCCCTGGCTCTCGTGCCGGCAGGGTGCAACCGCGAGCCATCGAGTTCCATGGCCGAAATGGAGGCTCAGATGGCTTCCATGCAGACGACGATGCAGCACATGCATGAGATGATGATGAGCATGCACGGCGGTGCGATGGACGGGAGCATGACGGGCGGCGGCATGATGGGCGGAGGTATGACGATGGGCGCGGACAGCACGTCGTGCCCGTGCCTAACCGCTCCGGCGACGCTCCCGACGAACTGAGTTGGCGCGCTGCCGAGTCGGCGGCTACTCTCACGGCGAACGCACATCGTCGGGAGGGTTGGTCATGTTTACTGGTCGCTACTCGCGCTCCGGCACCGCGTTGGCCGTCGCCGCGCTTCTCATCGCGGGGCACGCCCAGGCGCAGACGCTCGTCGAGTCCAGTCTGGAGGCACGCTTCCAGCTCGACCTCGCCGTACCGCAGGCCGCGCTGATGCGCATGATGCCTGCGGGCTTTACGACGAATGTGGCGACTCAGGGAGCCGCGAAGGACGCGAACCTCCGCGTCATCTTCATCGAGCGGCTCACCATCAACGACGCTGAGGGGCGCTCCGTCGGAGACGGCTCCAACCTGCTCGTCTACCTCACCGTGCCGTCGACCGACCCGAGTGGCCAGAACGCGCAGGTCGTCATCGGCGGCATCACCGAGGATCCCGCGGATGCACCGGGCCCGTTCGGCGTGTATCTCCCGGCAACCACGCACTCACTCCACCGCGAGACGGCCAGCGGCTCGGGCCCCATCGTGGAGACACAGGACTGGGTGTTCACTGCGGCCGGCGGCGAGCGGCTCGAGATGCACATCACGTTCGAGCGCGGCGTCGCGAACCGCGGGGCGCCCCGCGAGACGCGCTTCTACTCGGGGAAGAATCCAGGCACCGTCGAGATCTCGCGGCAGCAGCAGGTGCTCGATATCCTGCGCAACGTAACCACGAACCCGCGCGATCGCGTACGGAGCTTCTCGTTCACCGCCGGCGGCGGAAGCTACGCCGCGCTCTTCGATGGCACGGAGCGCGTGCTCTCGTGGGACAACATCGTCTGGATGAATCGGGACGTGATGCGGCCGTAGGTCGCTCATCTCCCGATCACCATCCCGACAGCCACCGCCTGGCGCTCTCCCAGCGCCGCCGCCGCCCTGAGCACGAAGCGCCGCGCGGCGTCGAACGCCATGTCGACACCGATGCCCGCGGTCGCCTGGATCTCGAACTCCTCGTCGGGCACCAGGTCGCTGTCCCCGCGGCGGTAGTCGAACGTCGCGCCCACCGAGACGTAGGGCGCGAACCACACCGAGCCGGAGGCCCAGCTCCGCCCGGCACTCACGGCCACCGGCACGGAGGCCAGCTGGTACTCACCCACGCTGAGGCCCGCACCTCCGCTCCACTCGAGGTCGAGCGGCTGCGTGGCCGAGTGCCGCGCGATCGGGGCGCGTAGGTCGACACCGCCGAACACGGCGTTCTCTTCGGCGACACCGGTCCCGATGCCGCCGTGCGCGGTGACGGCTCCGCCCGTGCCGGGCAGGCTGAACGAGCCGAACACGGCATTGTGGTCGCCGGGAAGGGTTTCCGCGCGCATCCAGTGGCAGCCGACCCCAGACGGGCTCTCCGGCCCGACGAGGCGCGGTGTATCCCACGCGATCTGCGCGGCCAAGGGGCGGGCGAGGATCACCGCGAGGCAGAGGCCCGCGCGTATTCCGCTCGTGCGTCTCATGTCGTCGTCGGCTCGGTGTGTGCGTGTGTCAGTTGGGGGCGCGAACGCCGAGGGCATCGTAGTTCCGGTTCTTGCCGATGGTCGGGCCGTGCAGGTCGAGGCCGTCGTTGTCACGGGAGGCGACCCACTGGCGGATGGCGCCGGGGAAGGGCTCGGTTCGGCCGTTGCGACCGAACGAGTCCGTCCACCACACGTTGGGTCCGCCCTCGATCGGCTTCGGCTTCCAGACCACGCGGCACACGCTCGCAAACTCGGCGCTGGCGCGAGACCTGACCATCACCTACACGGGCGGATTCGTGGAGCCACGGCTCATCGTGGGGTCCATCGGTGACCTCGTCGCCATCTACGGATCGGTGCGCTTAATGAGTCTCTCCGCGAAGTACGAGGTCGCGACGACCGAGGAGAAGATCCAAGGCGCCGCGATCAGTGGCGGAGGCGGCCTCCTCTTCCGCATCACTTCGCGCTTGAACGCGGAGATCGGTGCGACTGCGGGTAAGGAGTACTACAACCGCGATGCCGACACGGGCACCACGGTGGTCACGCGGCTCGGCGTCGCGTACGGATTGTAGTGGCCGCCTAGGGTACGAGCCCTAGAACCGCACCAGGCGCGTCGCCTTCACCACAAACGAACGTCCGGCGAGCTCGGACCGGCGGTCGAGCACGTCGGTGTCCCGTCGCTCGGTGTAGACGACGAACAGCTCACTCCCCGGGGCCCACTCCCAGCGCAGGCGAACGTTCGCTCCGACCGTGTTGCTCGAGGTGTTGTACTGCAGCAGCCCGCTGACGAATGCGCGCGGCGAGAGTGTATACGTGACGCGGGTGCGCATGATGTGCTGATTGAACTGGCCGTCTGACTGCTGCAGCGTGGGCAGGTCGATCCAGTTCAGCTCGAGACTCGGCTCGACGGAGAGCTGCGGGAGCACTTCGATCCGTCCCTGCGTCACTGACAGACCGGTGACACGGCCGCCGTAGAACCCCCCGCGGGTGAGCGAAACGCTCCCCGATAGCCGGCGGTGCGACCCGAAGTAGTACGTCAGCTCCCCGTTCCGGAACGCGTAGGCGCCGTCGGGAATGCGTGCTCCCGAGATGGTGGTGGTATCCGCGAGCCGCTCGTACGCATCGTTGCCGATGAAGGTGAGCCAGTCGCCGTTCTCGAACTCGAGCTCGAAGCGACCGGTGCGATTCCGGGTCTCCATGTAGCCGAGGCGATCATTTTCGATGAACGTGACGATCGGCGCGATGTTTGCCCTTCTAATCGCGGGAACGAACGGAACCCGTGGGCTCCAGCGCATGAACAGGTTGGTCTCGCGGAAGTCCGAACGCCGGACGAATCCGAGCTCCGGGTTGAAGCCGTCCTCGACGACCACGTAATCCACCGACCAACTCCATGTGTTACCGCGCCATCCGGCGCGCGTACGCAGGCTTTGATCGTGGTCGTCGATGCCGTCGGTCCGGGTCCGCGCCCAGTACCCGAAGACCTGCATGTTCTCCATGAACGCGAAATTGTAGTCGACGCCGTAGAGTTCGTTGGACCCCGTCGCGGCCACGACCGAGCGCGAGCGGTGCTCTGCGAGCAGGCCGATGCTCGAGCGAGAGAACACGTCGCGGCGGAGCCGCACGGCCGCGAACGTCGTCGGATCCACGCCGACTGCCGTCGCCTCGTCCGTGCGAATGCCGACCGCGCCCACATCGAACGCGCCGAGCTTCCCCGTGAGGCGCCCACCGCCGAGGATCGGCACGGGTGAGCCGCTCTGCAGTCCCACCCGGCGGCTGTAGAACAGCGAGGGCGCATTCGCGCTTCGCCCGCCGCGTGTACGCCCCGAGCTGCTGACGTTCGGGCTTCCCGGCGGGCCGCCGCCGCCGGCGCTCGTCGGCCCCCGTCCGCCGTTGCCGAACTCGAAGATCCCTTGGCTCTCCAGGAAGAAATCCCGCTTCTCGGGGAAGAAGAGCCAGAAGCGCGACAGGTTCGCCTGCTGCTCATCGACCTCGACCTGCGCGAAATCCGTGTTGTAGGTCAGGTCGGCCGTGAGGTTCTCTGTGATGCCCCACTTCACGTCGAGCCCGGCGTCCGCCCAACCGTCGTTCTCGACCTGAGGTGTCGTGGTCATCTCCGTGCGGAGGCCCGAAATGCCATACGGCTTCACGTCGAGCTTCAGGCTGGAGGGCGGTGGCGTCTCGATTCCATCCAGCGTGGCGTACTCGGACACCCTCATCGCCCCGCGTGTCCCATTCCCGACCATCGCGGACGTGAGCGGTGTCAGGTGATTCCATTCGTTGCGCCGCACGATTCCCCGCCGCATCTGAATTCCCCACGCTTGGGACTCGCCGGGGCGGTAGCGCAGGGAGCGGAACGGAATCGCCAGCTCGACCGTCCAGCCTCCGGCGAATCTCCCCGTGCGGATCTGCGTGACCGGGTTCCAGTCGAGGTTGGCGTCTTCCTCGTTGGTGATCTGCAGGTCGGTGAAGCCGCCGAGCGGGTTCACGAAGAAGCCGACCCCGTTCCGGCCGTCCACGTAGGTGTCGAAGAAGACGCCGAACTGGTCGTTCAGCTCGATGGCTGCGGCGTCGCGGCGCATCTCGTTCGCGATCCACGCGCTCTCCGGCGCCGTGTCGTGGACGCGCGCGGCCACGTAGACGTTGGCGTCGTCGAAGGCGACCCAGGCTTCCGTTCGCTGCGAGGGCTCGCCGCCTTCCAGGGGAACTGCTTGGACGAACGCCGAGACGGGTGTGGTAGTCGAGTAAAGCGGCTCGTCCAGCACGCCATCGACGACGAGCGGCTCGGTTACGCGGGCGGCGCGGACGGTCGCCCGATCTTGTGCCCAGGTCGTATCGGGCGCCGCGGCCCAGCCGGTGCAAATGGCGGCACCGAGCAAGAGAGTGTGGTGGGCTCGGCGCGGGGTCATGACGGCTGGCGGCAGGGCAGGAACGGCGGGAGCGGAAGATCGACCCCAGCCCTCGGATGATCAATGGGCCGGAGGATCCAGCCGGCGGGCTCAGCATCCGGTGACCATTGACCCGACACGACCCCAACGGTCCGCTCGGGCGACCGCGACGAACGGGCTCCGAGACGTTTCCGCTCCGTCGCCCGAGGCACCTCGATGCCCGAATCGTTCTCGCGAGGTACCTTCCCCGAACCATGACGATCCGAGTCGCTCTCCCTCTGGCGCTGGCGGCCCTCGTCCTCCTGCTCCCCGTGAGGGCCTATGCCCAGTCCGGCACGGCCCTCACGCGCGAGGAGCTGGAGGCTCAGTCGATGGGGCTAGAGATGGCAATCGCATGTAACCCGCGGCGGCAGGGCGAAGTCCAGGGATCAGAGTCGACGATTCGTCGACAGGCCGACGCGTTGGCGGGCACGGCGATCTTGAGCAGAAGCGCCGAGGGGACGTTCCTGTCGCTCGAGCAATACGACGACGCGCTCGAAGGGCACTGCCTGGTGTTCGGGTGGTTCGGCGGCGACCTCGCGACCGGGCGCTACCCCATCATACAGCTGTCGTATCGCGCGATGGAGGAGGAGCAGTCATCGGGCGAGCGGTCGTTCTACGCGTGGGGTGCGGTGCGCGCGAGCCAAGAGAACTCGATGATCATGGCGCTCAGCGGGACGCTCGAGGTCCTCAGCGTCGAGGCGAGCGCGATCTCGGGAACGTTCGAGCTCGCGGGCTTCCTGGTCGAGGGGAGCGCGCGCACCGGCGACGTCAGGTGGGCCGGTTCGTTCAGCGCGGTGGTGGTGGAGTAACGACGCGCTCGAGGTCGCGATCCGGCTAGCTGCTCCGCTCCTCCAGCTCCTCCAGCAGCGCCGGGATCAACCCGCCGAACGCGCCATTGCTCATGACGAGCACGACGTCCTTCGGTCGGGCTCGACTCGCCACGAGCTCGACGATCGCGGGCACGTCCGCCAACGCGTCCGCCTCGATCCCACGGGCACGAACGACGCGGACCACCGCTTCCACGTCGAGTCGCTCGTCCGCCGGCACTTTGTCGTGCGGCTCAGGCACTTTGAGGACGACGACGTCGGCTGCGTCGAAGGCGTTGGCATACTCCGACTGGTGGATGTTGCGGCGACTGGTGTTCGAGCGTGGCTCGAACACGGCCCAGATGCGGCGCGCGGCGTAGCGCGCGCGGATGCCCTCCAGCGTCTCGCGCACCGCCGTCGGATGGTGGGCGAAGTCGTCCAGCACGAGCACGCCTCCGGGCTCGCCGCGCACCTCCTGACGTCGCTTGACGCCGGAGAAGCGCGCGAGCCCCGCCGCAATGGTCTCCGGCGCCACACCCAGTGCGCGCGCGCTGGCAAACACGCCGGTCGCGTTCTCCACGTTGTGGCGCCCCGACATGGGGAGGAGCACTTCGGTGGTGTTGCCGTCGCCCTCGCGCACGATGAAGCGCGCGCCCTCGCTGCCGAAGCGGACGTCCCGTGCCTGAACGTCGGCGTTCCGCTGCACGCCGTAGGTGACGACAGTCGCCTTCCCGTGCGCGCGCGCGATGTCGACGGCGCGTGGATAGGCCGCGCTCACGCCGATCCAGCCGCCGGCCGGAAGCGTGCCGCAGAAGCGCTCGTACGCGCTCTCGTAGTGCGCGAGATCTCGGTAGATGTCCGCGTGATCGAATTCGATGCTCGTCAGCAGCGCGGTGCGCGCGCGGTAGTGCAGGATCTTGGGTCCCTTGTCCCAGTAGGCGGTGTCGTACTCGTCTCCCTCGACGACGACGTGCTGGCCGCCGCCGAGGCGGTAATTGCCGCCGTAGTCGAGGGTCACGCCACCGACCAGGAACGACGGGTCGAGCCCGGCGTGCACGAGCACGTGCGCCAGCAGCGCCGACGTCGTTGTCTTCCCGTGCGTGCCAGCTACCACCACGCTATGGCGTCCCCTCGCGACGAGCGCGCCGAACGCCGCCGGGAAGCTCATCTGCGGGAGCCTTCGCTCGCGCACCGCAGTGGCCTCGGGGTTCACGCGGCGGATCACGTTTCCGATGATGACGAGATCCGGGCGGGCACGGTCGAGGTTCTCCGGTGCGAAGGGCGTGAGCACTTGGATCCCCCAAGCGGCGAGCATGTCGCTCATGGGGGGATAGACGTTCTCGTCGCTCCCGGTCACCTCGTAGCCGGCGGCCTTCAGCATGCCGGCGAACGCGCCCATGCCAGTACCAGCCACGCCGACCAGATGCACGCGGCGGATCGCGTCCGGTGGGACGTCGGGGAGGACGAGCCCGTTGTCGTCGGGTGCGGCGACGTCACTCGATGCCATCGCGTTCACCCGAACCGGCGGCGCAGTGACTCGTCGCCATGCCGTTCACCCAGAGACGCGGCGCCATGGCTCGCGGCCATCCTGTTCACCCGAAAAACACGTAGGCGATGGCGATGGCCGCGATCACGCCGGCCAGGTCGGCGATCAGTCCGGTAGCCACCGCATGGCGTGTGCGCCGCACGCCCACGGAGCCGAAGTAGAGCGCGAGGATGTAGAACGTGGTATCGGTCGCGCCCTGGAAGACGCAGGCCAGTCGCCCGACGAACGAGTCGGCGCCGTACGTCTCCATGGCGTCGACCATGAGGCCGCGCGCGCCGCTTCCCGAGAGCGGCTTCATGAGCGCTGTGGGGAGGGCGCCGACGAAGTCCGTTCGGAACCCGAGTGCGGCGAAGACACCGCCGATGCCGTTCACGAGGTAGTCGAGCGCGCCGGAAGCACGGAACACGCCGATCCCGACCAGGATGGCGATCAGGTACGGGACGATGCGGATCGCGACCGAGAAGCCTTCCTTGGCTCCCTCGATGAACGCGTCGTATGCGTTGATGCGCTTCACGAGCGCCATCGTGATGAACGTGGCGATGACGCCGAAGAGTGTGACGCTCGCCACCGTGCTCGAGATGGTCTGCACACGCTCCGGAGGCAGGCCGTTGAAGTACCAGAGCATCCCTCCCGCGAGGCCAGTGAACGCAAGCAGGTAACCAGCCACCACGGGGTCGATCAAATCGATGCGCTGAACGGCCGCCACGGCGAGCAACGCGACGACCGTGGCGATGTACGTGGTGAGCAGGATCGGGAGGAAGACGTCGGCGGGGTTGGCCGCGCCGAGCTGGGCGCGATACGTCATGATGCTGATCGGGATGATCGTGAGCCCCGACGTGTTCAGCACCAGGAACATGATCTGCGCGTCGGTGGCGGTCTCCTTGTCTGGATTGAGCTCTTGGAGCTCCTGCATGGCCTTGAGGCCGAGCGGGGTGGCGGCGTTGTCGAGGCCGAGCATGTTGGCCGCGAAGTTCATGATGATGGAGCCGTGCGCCGGGTGATCGGCCGGCACGCCTGGGAAGAGCCGTCGGAAGAACGGGCGCACTACTTTCGCCAGCACGGCGATGGCGCCGCCTCGCTCTCCGACCTTCATGAGGCCGAGCCACAGAGTGAGCACGCCAGTGAGCCCGATGGAGATGTCGAAGCCCGTGGTCGCCATCTCGAACGTGCTGTTCACCATGTCGGTGAAGACCTGCGTGTCGCCGAGGAGCATCAGGCGCCCGAGGCCGACCACCAGCGCGACCAGGAAGAACCCGACCCAGATGTAGTTGAGGACCATGGCGTCTATCGGTCCGGTTGCAGGAGCAACTCGACGAGCACCGGCACGTGGTCGCGCATGAGCACCTCGGTGGCCGCCAGCGGGAATTCGTATGTCACGATGGGGACACCGTGCTCCTTTCCCCAGGATCCGAACGAGCCTGGCGTAGGATATCCCACGTCGCGAACGAGGGGCATCCCCGTGCGCTGCGCGAGCCAGCGGCCGAGCGCAGTGTCGCCGGGGTCGTCGATGCAGGCGAGCGGTGCGTGCAGCGCGACCACCGCTCTCGGCCGTAGCTCGTCGATGAGCGCGAGCAGCGCCTCCACCTCGGGCTCCGAGGCGGGGTGTGTACCCGGGGAGAGCACGATGTCGCTCGGATCCTCGAGCGTCGAGCGGCAGGTGACCGGCGCGGGCGTCCAGTTCTTCGCGGGGAAGTTGCGGTTGAGGTCCACGCCGCGGGCGTTGGCGCGCGTACCACGCACGAGTCCGTCGGGGTTCGCCGCGAGCACCACCGCGCACCCTTTCGGAGGCGCCGTCAGCTGCCGCAGCGCGCGTGAGAGCGCGTAGGTGGTTTCGGGCTCCTCGCCGTGGATCCCCGCGAACACGAGGAGCCGGCACTCACCTTCGGGGCGCCACACTTCGAGCGGGAGCCCGAAAATCGAACGGCCGTACGTCGAGGGCGTCCAGGAGATCGTGCCCCAGTCGGCGCGCGCGCGGAGCTTTGCCGTCACGACGGACCTGCGGCGACGTTGCGGACGAAGCGCTCGAAGATCTCTTCCAAGTCGCGGAGCACGACGTCGGCGAGTCTCATGTCCGTCGCTTGGAGCGTCTCGCGGAGCAGGGTAGGGGTCAGCATGCTCGCGTGCTCGCGGGCGAGGGGCGCGTGGCTCAGGTGCCAGCGCTCGGGCGCCACGCCGCCGCGATCGCGGTCGTACGGGCGAAAGAAACCGAACGCCGTCTTCTCCGCAATGCGGGTGTCGAGCCACTCGTGCAGCGGCGCGAACATCCCGCCGCTCTCGACCTCGGCTGGGACGAGCTCGACCTCGTAGCCTTCGGGCTTCGCACGCGCATCGTAGACGTCGATGTCCGTGCCCCAGTGATGGCGCGAGGCACCGGGGAGCGCTGACCAGCGGAGGATCGCGAGCGCCAGCTCGCGCGGGCTCAGGGTCGACACGTCCAAAGGGCGCGCCTCGTTATCCAGGACGGCGAGCTCGCCGCCTGCTTTCCGGTTCCATATGGAGCGCTGGCGCTCGAAGCTCCTGAAGCCCGACAGGACGGTCAGCCCGAACCCCTCGGCGGCGGCCGCGGCTTGGAGCGTGCGGAGCGGCTCGACCACGGCGACGTGCACGGGCGCCCCCAGCTCGGCGGCGGCCGCCGCATTGCACAGGTGAGACTCGGAGCGACCGACGAGGGTCGCGGGGGTGGGTGCTGGCATCGCGGCAAGATTGCGCGGCGGCGCGCGTCTCCGAAAGCGACTCGTAGCACAGGGCCCTCGTGCGGGGCGTCCCCGTCGCTCATTCTGTTGGCGTGTCCACACAAGGGTGCGTATCGATGCGACGTAGGCTTTCTCCGACCTCGGGCTTCGGTGCTGTCGTCGCGATGGCAGGCGTCGGCTTCGCGCCGATGCTCGCCTCGGCCCAGGTGCCCATGCCGGTGAGCTTCGAGAGCGTCCAGGCGCTCCCGCGCCGTGCGCCGGACCGCGAGTACCCGTACGGAGACTCGCCCAGCCAGCGGGTCCGCGTGTGGCTTGCGGGCAGTCCCACTGCGCCGGCGCCGGTCGTGGTTCTGCTGCACGGGGGGTGCTGGCTGTCGCAGTATGGCGTGGATCACATCGAGCCCCTCGCCTCCGCGCTCGCCTCCGAGGGGTTCGCGGTGTGGGCTCCCGAGTATCGAAGGATCGGTGAGCCGGGAGGTGGGTGGCCCGGAACGCTCGAGGACGTCGCGAGCGCGATCGACCTTCTGCGTAGCGAGGATACCGGCCTCGACCTCGAGCGTGTCGTGTTCGTCGGGCACTCGGCCGGCGGCCACCTCGCGCTTTGGGCCGCTGCGCGTGGCGCGTTCGATCCGACGCACCCTCAGTACCGCGCCGCGCCTTTGGTTCCGCGTGGCGTCATCGGCCTCGCGTCGATTACCGACCTCGCGGCCTACGCCGCGCTGGGGAGCGGGTGCCCGACCATGGTGGCTCAGCTACTCGGCGGCACACCGGACACGCAGGCTGCCCGGTATCTCGCTGCTTCGCCCGCAGCCTTGCCGCACCCGGTGCCGGTCGTGCTCATCCAAGGCGCCCGCGATGCCATCGTGCCGCCGAGCCAGGCGCGGGCGCTCCCATGGGCGCGGGTTCGCCTCGTCGAGGGCGCCGAGCACTTCGACGTGATCCACCCGGGGACGGTGGCGTTCCCGATGCTGCTGGAAGAGCTCCGTTCGCTTACATCAGCGCGGCCATCCGGTGGCTCGCCATCAGCACCGCCGCCACGATGAGGTGCCAGGCGGTCACCTTCGCGACCTTCGCCAGCCTGGTCCGCAGGCGCTCCAGCTCGGCAGCCTGATCTGATGTAGGCGGCTTACCCGCTGCCGCAACCTGTCCCGCGAGCGCGCCCAGCTTCTCGGCCGTGGGCTTCTGCACCCACACACCGGTCACGAAGGCACCGATGCCTGCGATGGCACCGAGACTCAGCACGATCCCTTGCGGCGTGACGATCCAGTCGCCGCTCAGGAGGATCGAGTAGAGGCGCAGGCCAGTCAGCACCACGATCGCGCCCGACACGGTCATCAGGATGGGAAAGCGCCGCTTCAGAATGCCCCCATGACCGCACCGCCACCGGGGCCCGCCTCGAAGATCGAAGGGATCACGAACAGGCCGACGGCGATCGCGCCCCCGGCCCAGAGGACGCCGAAGGCGATGTGGAGCAGCAGCAGCGAGGCGTATTCCATGAGTGGGACCTCCGTCTAGGCCGGTGGCGCCGCTGCCGGCGCTGTAGCTGCGGGCGCTGGCGACGGTGCCGGTATGAACGTCAACCAATCACTGAGCACTCCGATGCGCCAGGTTATGTAGACCGCCAGCCCGAGAATGAGCAGGAGCGGCAGCAGCCAGCGCCAGACGCTCTTCTTCTGGGCGAACGGGTCGACCAGCTCCCGCGATGCGCCCTCGGGGAGCTCGGCGACGCGGGTAAGCGAGCGCCCGAGCGGAATATTGATGCGAGTAAGGGTGTTCACGGCCCACCCGTTGGCGTCGAGGATGGGGCCCAAGTTGCGCCTGCTGAGCTTCAGCCAGGCGATGAGCATGGATGGCCCACTTATCAGCAGCACCACCCCGAGTAGACCCAGCGGCATCAGGTAGCCGAGCCCGAACATGGCGTCGAGGATTGCGCCGAGCGCGGCGGTGATGCCCCCGACGGCCACGCCGAGGGCCGCGACCACGCCAACGTCGAACTTGGGCTTGGGCGGCGCCGCCTGACCGGCTGCGGTGGCGGCCGCCGTCTGGGCTACCCCAGCCTGGAGCTTCGCGCCGGCCGCCTCGTCCGCGGCGGCGGCGCGCTTGGCGACCAGGTCCTCGATCCAGGCGATGAGCTTCTTGTAGGGCGACCAGAACGCCTGTCCGACGCTGATCGGGTTGTCGACGATCCTGGTGATGGTGGCGTCCCAATCCTGTCCTTTCCGATCGTAGAACAGACCGTTGCGGCCGGCGAAGAGATTGTCGCTGTCGCCTGCGGTCATGGCGCAGGCGACTGTCATCTTCTGTCCGCCGGGTCGCGTGCAGTCCACGTACGCTAGGTAGGCCCCCGACTTCCCAGCGAGCGCCCCGTGCTTGCCAGCGTCCAGGACCTGCACGCACAGGTCGGTGGTGCGCGCATCCAAGTGCAGTGTGCCTGCCTGGAAGACGGCCTTGCGTCGCGCATAGAAGTCGCTGAACGAGACGAAGTTGTTCAGGAGGCGGAAGAGGTCTCGCCAGCAGCGCGTCAGCCGCTCCACCTGGACGATGGCTTCGATCTGCGGCGCCACTGCCAGGTCGTCGGCGATCGCCTGCTCGAGGCCCGCCCGCACGCCGGGCTCGAGCAATGCGCGCACGCGTTCCGCGCCGAGCGGCTCGACCGCTGCTCCCGCCCTGTGGCCGAGCCACGCATGGTGGGCCGCGAGGCGAGCCCGAATGCCCTGCCACTCGGCCTCGGTCAGAGTCGACTTACCCTTGCCGAGGAGGGGCTCCACCGCCGCCGAGCGTAGCGCGTCCATCTCGGCTTGCCAGGCCGGGTTCGCGCCTTGGGTGAGCGGGAGCTGTGCGCTGGCCTCCACGACGGCAAGCGGCAGCTGACGGAGCTCACCGGTGCTGACGGTGAGGTCCCGTGCGGCGGCTTCTATGTAGGCTTCCTCCGAGCGGTTCACCGCGTTGCGCGCGCGGGCATCGAAGGCTGCCAGCCTGGCGCGCAGGTACCAGTCGTCCACCTTGGTTGCAATGGCCTCGACCGCTCCCGCGGCCGCTGCCGTGCCCGTACCGAGCGGCATGAGGTCAGCCGCCTTGGAGTCGGCCTCGGCCCGCCAAGCCTGGAATTCGGCCAGCGACTTGTAGAACGCCTCGAGCTGGGCGGCGGTGTATCCGGTCTTCCCGCTCCGGTCGAGCGTGCCGCCCATCACCTTCAGGAGGTCCTGAGCGGCAGCCTGGGTGGCAGAGTCCGCGATCGTCTCCGGCGGAACGACGCCGTCTCCGTTCAGTCGGGCTTTCTCCATGAGCTCGGTCATCTTCATCGCATCGTCGACGGTCACGACGGCGGCGTCGGCCTTCCCGAGTCCAGCGAGCATGTGCTTGGCTGCAGCAAGGACCGCCTGGCCCTCGGGCGTCGCGCCATTCAGCACCGAGAGCGGCACGCCGTCCGTGCCGGCAACGAGGCCCTGGGGATCGCGGAGCACGCTCCGCAGCCATCCGATGACCGCGAGCAACTCAGGTGCGCGGACGCGACCGTCCTTGTCGGTATCCAGGAGCTCGAGTGTGCGTTCGTCGAACTCGAGGCCTTTGACCGGGCAGGCGAGCGCAACCCAGAGCTTCTGGTCGAGCTGATCGAGCGCGAGCACGTCGTTCGCCGTGGAGAGAAGCACCTGATCCACGCCGCCCGCTCGGTAGAAGCGCCAGGGGTGACTGTTCTTCGTCGTCGCGCTCATTCGGAGCCTTCCGGAGGTGCGAGTGATCCGCCGCTGCGGGCAACGGGGGGAGAAGTTCTACGTCTCGAGGATGCGGAACAAGCCGCCACCGGCATCGTTGTTTCGAAGTATGCCGGAGCCCTAGAATGCGCCTCGTGGAAGGCAGACAATCGGAGGAGGGTCCCGCATGCGCCCAGGCGATCTACCCTCCGCGAAGGTTACACGCAGCCAGAGAGCCATCAACTCGAGTGGGACATTTACGTCGTCCTCGAGGGTTCCGGGAGGGTCCTCATCGGCGGGTTGCGACATCATTCACGTCCCTGCGCGCGTCTGGCACCCGCTCGTGCTCGCGGAAGGGCAGTCGATGCTCTATGCGCTGATCAACATCAACGAGCCCGAGCTGACGAACTGAGCGGCCGCGCACGCTCGGCGACGTCGGTTCGCCGACCGAGTCTGAGCGCTACTCGAAAGGTCGCGACAGCACGCAGGCGTTGATGCCCCCAACGCCCATCGACATCTTACCCGCGAGACCGGGTGGCACGGGGACGGAAGCGTCGAAGACGAAGCGGGTGTGGAGCCCGGCGATCTGCTCGTTGAGATCAGCGCGCGAGAGAGGCGTCGGGTAAATGCGCCCTGACTCCAAGCCCAAGTACTGGGCCATGAGCTCCCAGCCGCCGCATGCGCTCATGCCGTGACCGAACGTGCCCTTTCGGGCGGTCACGAGCACGCTCTGGGGGAGCACGCCGAGCAGGTTCTCCACCTCGGTGTAGTCTCCGGGGGTTGCGGTCGCGTGCAGGTCCCACGTGCCCACGTCCTCCGGACGCACGTGGGCCCTATGCATCGCCTGGCGGATCGCCGCCGTCGGGCCTTCTTTGTTCGGCGTGATGATGTGATGGGCGTCCGACGACACGCCGACTTCGACCGGCTCCATGCCCAGGGGGCGGAAGCCCTTGGCAGCCATGAAGTCCAGATCTCCGAGAATCCAGATCGCGGATCCGCCGGCGACGTGCGTTCCGCGGAGGCCTGAAAGAGGCTTCGACACGGCTGCGTCCGCGGAGATGACGCGTGCGCCGTAGAACCCTCCCACAGAGAGTGGATGTGGCGGCGGGTCAGTTGCGCCGATGACTACGGCCTTGGCTTCACCGCGGCGGATGGCGTCCATTCCCAGCTTGATCGTGACGCCGAACGTCGCGCAGGCGGCAACGGGTGCGAACGTCAGGCCGGTGATGTGCCCCGCCATGGAGATCTGGGCCGCGGGGATGTTCGGGATGTTCCAGAGCAGGTTCGCCGAGACCGCGAGCCACGGCGGTTCGGGCGCTCCCCAGCTCTTCTGCAGCTTGGCTACGCGCTGGGCCTTCCTCCGAATCACGTTGAGCTTGTTCGCCCCCACGTCGCCCGTGACGTCGACCGACTCGGACTCGCGAAGCTCGACGAGATAGCGGGTGAGGCCGTCGGAGAAGCGCATCCAATACGCGTCCCAGGCTTCCTCGGCCTCATCGCGAACGTCGGTCTCCACCGTTGCCGGCTCCGGCGGTGCAGCGCTGTGAGCATGCCGCGTGGCCGCGTCGCCGGTCAGCCATAGTCCGAGCGCAGCGTTGCGTGCAGGATCCGCCCAGAACCGGTTCCATCGACGTTGCGCCTTGTAGAAGTGGATCGACGTCTGATAGGACGTCGGTAGGCTGCCCACGCCCGTTCCGACGTAGACGTGCGCTTCCGTGCCGAGGTCCCGGAGGACCTGCTCGATGCCGGGATTCTGATCGAGGGATTGGATGAAGGCGCCGAGCGCGTACAGCGTCATCGGGTCCATTTTCTCCGCGAGCTGACCGAAGCGGGCAGGCGGGAAGCGCTTGTCGAGCCAGGGCCGGTAGTCCTGGAAGCGGAACGCGGGCTCACCGACCAGGAAGTTGCTCGGGCCGAACCCGTCGAACGGTGAGAGCCAGCTCTCGGTGCTGGCGAGGTTCGCCGTGAATGCCTCGACGTTCGGAGAGCGAGGGGCAACGATGCCCCATCCGAAGATCCCGACTCGACGCACGCTGGTCTCCTGTGGCGCGTGGAACGACGTACCGTTGGCGACGGCCGCGGAGACGCTCACCCCGGAAGGGCTCTCCCCGCAATGGTCTCGGTCGAGGTGTGAACGTATGGTCCGGCTTACTGGCTCGCTGCGCTGGCGATGAAGTGGGCCCTCAGGTACTTCTGCTCCGCGAGGATCGTACCGAAAAGGATGCCCGCGTGAGTGAAGCGAAGAACGGCGAGTCCGTCGTGGACACGCTGAATCGCGCCTTCGACCTCGTGCTGGTGGCGGCCATGGAGGTCCACCACGCCCCGCACCTGGCTGCCGACGGGCGGCGGCGGTTCGCGAGCCGGTACCGCGTAGCACAGCCCGGATTCGGAGCACTCGATTACTTCGAGGCGTCGCCCGGCCACCAGGAACGAAGGCCGCTCGGACCGAGGGTACTCCAGGCGATAGCGTTCGCCTCGGTTCGCTTCGGGCATGATCAGGTCACCGCTCCTCCCGCGGGTGCCTCCAGTAGGCTGAAGATCCCTTCTTCCAGCAGAACCCGCATGCCGAGCCGCTGCGAGGAGACGCCTGGTCGGAGCACGTAGTCGAAGCGCAGATGTCCTTCATGCTCGTCAGCCTCGAATCTCCGGCAGTCTACGCGCTCCGATGCGAGCATCTCCTCACCCAGCTCGATCAAGTGGGAAGAGACCATGAATAGATTGCCAGGGCGGCCGATCAACCCGCGCAGCACGGCGCGCGAGGCGTCGACGGCGTCCTTCACGTTCGTTCCCTTGAACGGCTCGTCCATCAGTGCGATCACGCGGAGCCCGTCCGTGACCGCCTGCGCGATCGCCTTCACGCGCAACGCTTCGGCGCGGAAGTAGCTCACGCCACCACGCACGTCGTCCGTGATGGTGATGGAGCTGAAGAGGCGCTCGCAGGGCGAGAAGCGGAACGCCCGTGCCGGAACGCCCATTCCCAGATGCGCGAGGTAGGTGGCGATACCACAAGCGCGGAGGTAGGTGGTCTTTCCAGCCATGTTCGGGCCGGTGAGGAAGAGTACGTGCCGGCCCTCACCCAGGCGGACATCGTTGGCGACCGGAGTTCCGACGAAGGGATGATAGAGCCCGTCGCCCTCCATGCGTGCGGAGCCCGTCGTAACTTCCGGAATGACCCAGCCCCTTTGGGCCGTCGCATCTGACATCGCGACCAACGCGTCGATCTCGTAGGCCAACTCGAGCAGGCGCTCGACGGCTGGGCGCTCCTTCAGGCGGAAGACCCGGTCGGTTCGCAGCAGCTTGATCGTACCGAGACTCCAGTTCTCTGCTTCTGGGACGATCTTGAACGCCGGTCGTTCGATCAGGTTCACCAACTCGCTCAAGAGCGGTCCGACATCACCACGGCCTTGGGTGATCGGAAACTCCGGGGTGCGGACCAGGGCGCGCAGCGACCTGACCAGCTTGGAGGTGAGCTGCACGCCCCGGACGATCCTCGCGTGGTAGCGGTAATCGCCGAAGCGGATCCCGAGCGCCTCGATGAAGAACTCGACCGGCTTCTCGCTGTTCGCGATCGGGAGACCCCCGGCGAGGTACTCCTCCGTCTCGTGTGCGACGAGGGCAGCGGGTAAACGATCGAACGGAGAGCGGTGCTCGCGGATGAACGCGAGTGACTCCTGCACGGCTCTGATCCGGTCGGCCCGGTTCCAGGGCTTCTTCATGCGAGCCGTCAGCGCTTTGGCACCGCCGACCGTTCGGGTGGTGTTGCACAGGTCGAAGAGGCTCGCCGCCGACGCGCACTCGAAGATCTCGAGGTCGCGGTAGGTCTGCGGATCCATCACCATCTCGTCGGGATCGGCGACCGGGCGGCGCAGGGCCGTCACGGTCTCGTCGACTTTGGGGAGACGGAGGAAGAACACCCGGAACCTCAGTGCAGGGAATAGGCCCGTGCGTGCCTGGCGACCCTACCGTGGGCCGGGTGCGACTCGCAAGGTGGGTCCCTCGTTCTGGCCTACCCCCGAGGCCCGCCCAGGGTCGAGGGTTGGCCGGCTTCCGGCCCACCTCCACCCGCCTTACCTTCCCCCTCCCTTGAACGGGACGTGGCGCAGCCCGGTAGCGCACCTGAGCCGAGCGGCCACGAGGGGAGTCGGTAGACAGGAGAGGTCACCCGCGAGACGAGCGAGGATCGCGGAGCGACCGCAGCTCCATGGGGTTCAGGAACCCCTCAGAGCAGAGATGGGCACTCGCTCGAAGACGGGACGTGGCGCAGCCCGGTAGCGCACCTGAATGGGGTTCAGGGGGTCGCGGGTTCGAATCCCGCCGTCCCGATTGGCTCGAACGTCGAGGCCCCGCAACGGCAAGCCGTTGTGGGGCCTCACTGCGTTCCGGAGGCCGCTGCTATGGTTTCTGCTATGGTCTCGCGCAGCTTCCGGGGCTCGGAGACGACCTGGAGGAGCGTCGCCTCGTCCGCCTGCTGGTAGCATTCCTCCAGACTGCGCGTGTCCAGCCAGCCTCCAGCCTCCGCCACATCCTTCGCCGGCAGGTGCTTCCTTTCGGTCGCCCACTTCCGCCGGTAAGCATGGAAGCCGAGCAGTTTCTTGGCGGGGTCGCGCGGCAGCCGATCGACGTGCCTGCACTTCCCGTTCGGACATTCCCGCTGCTCGTTTCCGAGGTCCGTCTTGCACTTCGGGCACGAGTAGCCGTAACCGGCCGCTCGTTGCGCGCGCTCGTGCAGGTTGCGCGCATGCCAGCGACTCCATGCCTTCGGCCGCCGTCGCGTCCCGCCCTCCGGCGCGGGAAACAGCGGCGTGTCGCCGATGGTTGGGTTGCGCTCCACCACGAGATCAACAGCGCGGCGCGCCTCCTCGCTCATCGGCACCCACATGTCGACGCCTTCCTTGTCCACCTCGCCCCGCTTCCGAATTCGGCCGTGGGGCGCCGCGGCGCTCGTCGAGCGATCGACGTCGGAGGCCCAGAGCTGGCAGATGGCACTCACGCGCCAGCCCAGTACCTCGACCAGATCCAGGAACGGCCCGAAGAGCCGCTGTTCGCCCACCTCTTCCGCCTTCGCGCGAGTCCGCTCGTAGCGGTCGTAGGTAGCGACCGGCCGCTTGGGCTTGGGCGTCTTGGGCCGGTCGTAGCCCCGGATCGGGTTCTTCGGGAGCAGGTTCTCTTCCACGGCCCAGTTCAACACGCTGGCCAGGAAGATGATGTCGGCGCCGATCGTCGTCTCGGAGGGGTTCGCTGTAAGGCCCCGATCCGGCAACTGAATCCGGCCTTGACGCCGGAGCCGCTCGAAACGGGTGATCTGCCCCTTGGTGATCGTCTCCGGATCGCGATTCGCTCCGAGAACGTACGTCCAGAGCTCGATACGGCGTCGATCCTCGCGGGGCTGCGAGCCCTTCTTGTGTGCGCTCACCTCGGCTTCATACCGGGCCAACAGGTCACCGAGCGTGATTCGGCCGGTTGCTGTCGCCTCCTGACTCGTCAGGAGCCGACCGGCCAACTCCTTCCCCTGCTCCTCCCCCAGCTCCTTGTCGCGGTGTTTGAGACTGCGCCACCTCCAGTTTCCGGTGTTGCCGCTCTTGCGCTTGCCCGTGGCGCTGGGATCCCACCATCGCAGGTAAAGGACGGAGCCAGGGGATCGCTCCTCTACGATGACGGTGTGGCCGTAGCCGCCCACGGTCTTGCGCCATGGTCGTTTCTGCTTGCATCGGGGCATTGGCTCATCTCCTCCTGGAGACCAACGCCTCTCGCGCGATGCGCTCGAACGATACCGAGGCCTCGCGCGAAGTTCCAGCCACCAGCCGTGCACCGTCGTTCTCGTGCGCCTGCCGCGCCACAATCTCCGGCCTCCGGGGAAGGTCACCGCGCCGGATCTTCGGTGCATGGCGCCGGCCGGCGTTTGGGATTTTTCCATCCCGAACAAGGCGACCAAGGTGGTCCGAGCTGTAGCCGGACTCTCTCGCGGCCTCCTGGAGGTCGAGGAGTTGCTCGTCGCCATCCCGGAGCGCGGCCTCCAACTCTGCAGAGCACGCCTCGTAGGTACGTGCGGTCGCCTCATGTCCGTGTCGGCGAAATAGCTCGGCCTTCTCGCGCCAGCCCTGATAGAGAGCAACGTATTCCTGGCGCATGGTGCGAAATCCTCCCTCCGCCAAGGGAGCACACTCGATTTCCGCGCGAGTGAAACGAGTTCAGGCGGCGGGGAAGCTGGGAAGGGGACAGCCCTCAAGCTTGATTTATGGAGCGCCGCCCTGTGAACTGGGCACCTGCTCCATAGACCGGTGGGGGGGCGGAAACCCTTACAGAAAGAGCGGAGGCGCGCGGCTTCGATCCCCACGCCCCATGCCCTCAGGCCACAGCCAGGGACTGCCGACCGGACCGTCTCCGGCGTGAATCACGGTGAGGCTCGGCTACCGTACGCTTCGAAGGCCGCTGGCCCAATGCACCCGCACTCCCGTCGCAGCGCCCTCACCTGCTCCCGATGGCAGAACCGGTATTTCTTGCCGGAGCCGCACGGGCAGGTCGTGTAGGGATCGATCCCATCACTCTCGCCGAAGGCGACGGCAAATTCGAGTAGCTGTTCGACAGGGCAGCTGAGGATCTCGTGCACGTACTCGATATAGCCCTCGCTGCCGTGGGCCGACTCCCCACCTGGCCACACCCGCGTTACCTGCCAGATGAGGTGCCGTTCGGCGAAGACCAGCACTTGGTCGACGAATCGAAGGAGGGCATCTCGATCTTGCCAGCTCCACGAGTGCTCGGGATCGCGGCCGCGCCACTGCGAGCGTGTTGGGAGCCAAAGGCACAACCGCCCCTCGCGAAGCACGTGCCCATCGAGATTGCCGTGCTCGAAAAGCTCCGCGGTTTCGTACGCGAGCGGCTCCTTCCGTGGGTAGCCGTCCCTCAGGACGATGCGGAGTGCGATCGGCGTCGGGATCGCGCTCTCCGCCTCCCGATGCACGAGCGTCCCCTCGAGGCAAGCGGTGCCCGCCTTCTCGTCGAGCCGCAGCGCGAGCCCTGAGTATGCCGAGACGACGATTTCGGCGTCACGCTCGATTCGCTCACGAATCCCGGGACGCGTGAACCACGGGCTCCGGTGCGGCAGGCTAGAATGCGAACGACCGCGCGGGATTCGTGGCACGTCCCCCACCCACGATTCTCGTGACGAACGCGCCGGCAGCGCTCGAGTGCACACCCATCGCACCCCCGCCATAGCTCGCCGCCTTGGCAGCCCGCTCGAGCTTCTCGGCAGTCAAATCCTTGGCGATCCAGTCGCCCGTAGTCTCATCCTTCGTGAAGTGCTGCTGCAGCGCCTCAGGCAGCACCGCGTACGCGGCCGCCGTGAGGGCGATGATTCCGCCTTCCTGCCGTTCCTGAGCTGCCGCTGCGCCGTCAACCGGCTCGCCGATGCAGATGCGGTCTCGCTGCCCGCGCGTGCCCAGCTTTGACGCGAACGTGTCGCCCACGTCGATGCCGATGGCCAGCCCCAGCTTGGCCGCCGCCGGTACATGCAGGGGGAGCGTCTTCAGCATCGACGACTGCAGCCCAACGGCCGCCTCTACCGACCGCGTGACGATGGCACCGAGCTCATCGGCCGGCATGTGAAAGAGCCCCTGCAGCCGGTCCCCCTGGAACTGCACGTGGAGTCCGTCGTAATCCAGTCGAACGACGCGGCTCATTTCGCGTCGGATCGCGTGGAAGACGCGCAGGGCCTCCTCTTTCTCGTTGTCGGACTCGGCGGAGTCGATATATCTCGTGAAGCCATCGACGTCGGCAAAAAGGCTTGCCGCCGTGACGAGCTTGTTCTTGCGGATGCTGAGCGTATCGAGGTCCATTTTGACCAGCGCGTCCTCGACCACGATGTCGGAGAGCGGCGTGGCGTCGATGTCCTCCTCCACGCGCTCCGCGCTCGACTCGACATCCCAGTCGATATCGAATTCATCGCAGAGGTCGTCCAGCTCCTCACCGGTCACCGTGGTGAGTTCGTAGACCGAGCCGCCGTCCGGACCCTTTCGGTTGGTTTCCGTGCAGCCGCGCTTGAGCGAGTTGGGCAGAACCTCGTGGACCGACGCGGTGATGGTGAGCGTGCCGCGCGACCCGAGCACCTTGGCAGCGTAGTTCGCCGGCCGGCCGATGAAGAGCAGCTCACGTTCGGCGCGCATGCCGTTCTTTGTCCCGATCACGTCCCCGAGTGCTGCGCCACCAGTGACAACAAAGTCTGCCACCTTTGGGAACACCGGATTGAAGACGTCGCGCACGAACTGCCGCAGGACGAGCTGGAAGAGCGCTGCCTTCGCGGGCAACTCCTCGTCCTCATAAGGGCGGAAGAAGAGTGCGTGCAGCCGCGTTCCTTGGAAGTGGACATGGTAGCCGTCGAACAACTCCACACGCTCGACGATACGCGCGACCTCTCGCTGGTAGACGTGCACTGCCTGGGCGAGGCGCTTAAGCGGCATCTCACCGCCGGCCGCCCCTGTAACGAGTGCGGAGAAGTTCGGGACGTCTACGTAGACATGGGCTCCCCGAATCTCTCTACACCGCGTTTCGGTTAGTAGCGTTTCGAGATTAGCGTCTCGCGACAGGGGCGCGACCTCGATTGCCCCCATGTTGTCGAGGTGGTCGCGGATGCGCTCGCTGCTGCGATCGTAGTTCCAGCTCATCGCTTCTCCTTCGTCGAGGGACGCCACGTGAACAGGGTTTGGGGCGCAGCGCCCTTGATTGGCACCTCCTCGTGCCGTGTAAGTGTCTGGCGATCTGCTTCGGCAAGGTCGTCCACGAGCTCCGAGCCGAGAACGACCGACGCGTCGAGCTGCTTCGAGGTGCTCTCGAAGCGCGCGGCGAGGTTGACTGCAGTCCCGAGAATGGTGAACTGCCGCTTGCCCTCGCCGCCGACGTTGCCCATGAAGACATGGCCGGCGTTGAGTCCGACCCCAATCCGAATTGGGTCGCCGCCCAGGGTCGCCGCGGCGGCCGCCTCCGTCATCGCGCACGCACAGGCGAACGCCTGCCGCGCAGCCTGCTCGGAGGTCATGGGGTCGAAGCCGCCCCAGAAGGCCATCACAGCGTCTCCGATGAACTTGTCCACGACGCCGCCATGCCCATGGATCACTTCGACGACACGATCGAAGTACACGGTGAGCTGGGCCGCCAGGCCCTGCGGGTCGAGCCCCGCGGAGGTGTCGGTGAAGTTTCGGATGTCCGAGAAGAGGATGACCGCGTCGACCTGCCGCGGCAGGCCATAGTCGAGGCCGGTCGCGGTGAGTCGCTGCGCCGCCTCGGTCGAGACATGCGCTCCGAACTCACCGAACAGCAAGCGCTCGCGCGCGTAGCGCACGGCGCGGTGTTGTGTCGCCTGGGAGAGCTTCGCTGACAGCACCTTGAGGAGGTTTCGAACGAAGGCGGGGTCGTCCAGAAGGCGCTCCACGAGGGCGTGGGGGAGCCGCAGCGCTTCTACTTGGCCAACCGCCGTCACCGTGGCGCCGCGCGGCATGGAGGTTGGGTCAATAGGTGTGTAAACAGCTCAGGCCGCGACCTTCCGCTGAGTAGGTAGGACGGGCTTTCCGTCCTCGAACTTCCTGCCCTCCAACACGTCCTTGAGCTGGTGGGGTGCGTTCAGCT
>VGVR01000033.1 GCA_016873995.1 Gemmatimonadota bacterium | reverse complement strand
CGCCCTCCCAGCCCGACTCCTCGCCCGTCGTTCGAGTTCAGTCCGCTCCGCGCTCGACAATTCCACCGGATGGGTTCTCATGCCCTCCAATCTAATAGTAAACGACTAAATGTTACAGTCCACTAGTACCTCCGCGCCACCGCGTCCCAGTTGACCACGTTCCACCACGCGGTCAGGTAGTCCGGACGCCGGTTCTGGTACTTCAAGTAGTACGCGTGCTCCCACACGTCGACACCGAGGAGGGGGGTCTTTCCCTGCATCAGCGGGGTGTCCTGGTTGGGGGTGGCCATGATCGAGAGCTTCCCCGCGCCATCCTTGCAGAGCCACCCCCAGCCGGACCCGAACTGGCCCTGGGCCGCTGCCTGGAGCTTGGTCTTGAAGTCGTCGAGCGAGCCGAACTCCCCGTTGATGGCCGCAGCCAACGCGCCGGACGGAGCCTTGGCGCCGCCGGGCTTCATGATGTCCCAGAACAGGTTGTGGTTCAGGTAGCCGCCCCCGTTGTTGCGCACCGCGCCGCGGATGGCCTCCGGCACGGCGTTCAGGTCGGCGACGAGCTGCTCCACCGACTTCTTCTGCAGGTCGGGGTGAGCCTCGAGCGCCTTGTTCAGGTTCGTGGTGTACGCCGCGTGATGCTTGCCGTGATGGATCTCCATCGTGCGCGCATCGATGTGCGGCTCGAGGGCGTCGTATGCGTATCCCAGCTCGGGAAGGGCGAACGGATAAGGCATGTGCCGTGACTCCAAAGGCTGATGCGCGAGCGAGTGCTCGCGCGTGGTCGCCCCGCCGTGGTCCCGGGCGCTCGGCGCGTCCGCTACCTTGGAGGCGGCGGGGCTTCGCGGAGATTGTAACCCGGCGGCGTCCCCACCAGCAATCTCCCAGGGAGCCCAGCGCTCGCCGAACGTGAAGCGCATTCTCCACGTCGACTGCGACGCCTTCTTCGTGCAGGTCGCACGGCTGAACGACCCCGAGGGTGCCGGCCGCGCCCGCCTGCTCATCGTCGGCGGGTCGCCCACCGGCCGCGGCGTGGTGACGTCGGCTTCCTACGAGTGCCGCGCCTTCGGCGTGCGCTCCGCCATGCCGACGGCGCAGGCGCTCCGCCTCTGCCCCGAGGCCATGGTCGTCGGCGTGCCACGGAGCGCCGTTGCCCAGAAGAGCCGCGAGGTTCGGGGCGCGCTGGAGGAGCTCGCACCCGTGGTGCAGGCCGCTTCGATCGACGAGTTCTACCTCGACCTCACCGGCACCGAGCGACTGCTCGCAGCCGAGACCCTGGAGGCCACGGCCACGCGCATCCGCACCACCGTGCTCGAGCGCACCCGCGTCCACGTCTCCGTCGGCGGGGGCACCGGACGCGTCATCGCCAAGCTGGCCACCGCCAAGGCCAAGCCGGCCGGGGTATGCATCGTCGCCCCGGGAGACGAGCGCGCCTTGCTCCATCAGCTCGACCTGGCCGAGCTGCCCGGCGTCGGCCCCGCGCTCGCCGACGTGCTCAAAGGCCGCGGGCTCGTGCGCGTCGCCGACGCGGCCGCCGTCCAGCGCGAGTGGCTCGAGAGGTGGCTGGGCAATCGCCGCGGTGCCTGGCTCTGGCGCCGCGTGCAAGGGCTCGACGACAGCGAGGTCGAGCCGCGCGAGCCACGGCGCTCCATGTCGGCCGAGCGCACGTTCTTCGAGGACCTCGGGCGGGACGAAGACTTGGAGCGGCGCCTGCTCGAGATCTCCGGAAGCGTCTCGTCCGGTCTGCGCAAAGAAGGGCTCACCGCGAAGACCGTGACGGTGAAGCTCCGCGACTACGACTTCCGCACCCGGTCGCGGAGCCGCACGCTCCCCGAGCCGGTCGAGTCGGACGCCGCGATTCACGCCGTCGCTCGCGCGCTGCTCCGCGAGCTGCGCGACCAGCGCCGGGTGGCGGCGAGGCTCCTCGGTGTCGCCCTCTCGGGCCTCGAAGACGCCACCGCGACGCGGCAGCTGGGCATGTTCGCCGAGTCGGCCGCGGGAGAGGTCGTCGAGGAGAGCGAGCGCGACCGCACGCTGGCCCGCACCGTGGACCAGCTCCGAAACAAGTTCGGCCGGGACGCGGTGCGTCCCGGCCGACTCCTGGAAGGCGACGACAGCTAGCGGCTGCCGGCGACTACGGCTGACGACTGCCGCTTACGACTATGCCGTAGCGAGCGCCGTGTCGCAGACGTGCGCGGCGACCGCCATGGCGAGCAGCTCGTGCGCGCGGTTCACGATCGCGTCGAGCGAGGGCGACTCGCTGAACATCTCCTCCGCCTTTTCCCGAAGCTCGGGAACGGTAGGAAGGTGTGGCAGCGAGAGCTCTGCCAGTCGCTCCTCGAGCTGGCCTCGGGCCTTCTTCGCCATGTGCGTGAGGTCCTCGAGCTTGTGCGACTCCGCCCAGGCAGCCCGCACCTGCTCGGCGTATCTCTCGACGCTGAACGTGGCCGCGAGCTCGCCCGCGACCTTCTCGAGCACCTTGCGCCCCACCGGACGCTCACCCTTGAGGATCCCTTCAGGCGGCGCGCGCAGATCCCAGATCAGGCCGGTCCAGGAGAGCCCCTTCAGGATGTAGTACGTCAAGTCGATCTCCCACCACTTGAAGCCCTGCCGGGCGGAGCTCTGGTAGTGGTGGTGATTGTTGTGCCACCCCTCACCCATGGTGACGAGCGCCAGCCAGAAGTTGTTGCGAGAGTCGTCGCCCGTGAGGTAGCGCTGCGAGCCGACCTCGTGCGCGAGCGAGTTGATGGCGAAGGTGCCGTGGTAGAGCGCGACCGTGCTCCAGAAGAAGCCGACCACGAGCATCGCCCATCCGCCCCAGAGCCAGAGCGCGAAGCCGAGCAGGAAGGCAGGCGTGTAGGTGAAACGATCGAGGAACTGGATCTCCGGATACTTCACCAGATCGCGGACCGTGCCGTAGTCGGGACGCCAGCTGCTCGGATTGAAGATCCAGCCGACGTGCGAGTAAAGGAATCCGTGTTGCCGGGGGGAGTGGACGTCGTGCTCGGTGTCCGAGTACAGGTGATGGTGCCGGTGGATCGCCGACCACCACACGATGCCGCGCTGCGCGGAGGTCTGGCAGAGGAAGGCGAGCACGAACTGACCGAAACGGCTCGTCTTGTAGGAGCGGTGGCTGAAGTAGCGGTGGTAGCCGCCGGTCACCGCGAACATGCGGATGAAGTAGAGCGCGACCGCGACCCAGAGGGCCTGGGCCGTGACCCCCGTCCAGATCGCGGCGAAGCACACGATGTGAACGAGGACGAACGGGACGGCCGCCGGATAGACGATGTCGTCGTGAGGCGCGTGCTTGGAATCCACTCCCTGCTCCGAGATTAAGGCTGACGTGGGGGGAGGGCGACGTCGAAAGTCGGGATGCAAGGTAATGATGCGTCGCAGGCCGGCAAAGGTTCCCGACACGCCGCAAACAGCCCCCTTGGCGTGGCGCAGAAAGCGCCATATGTTCGTATGCGCAACCATGAATACGACGACTGCCCCGCCGATCCTGGAGCGCCTGAGCGCGCTCGGGGACGAAACCCGCTGCCGAATCCTCGCCCTGCTGGAGCGGAGCGAGCTCACGGTGACCGAGCTCGCGTCGGTGCTCCAGGCTTCCCAGCCCACCGTGAGCCGTCACCTCAAGACGCTCGCCGCCGAGGGGTGGGTGGAGGCGCGGGCCGAGTGGCGCAACCGCCACTACCGCCTCGCCCCCGAGCTGGATGAGCCGGCTCGCGCGCTCTGGCGCATCGTGCGTGAGCAAATCGGGGATGGCGGCATCTACGCGGTGGACGCCGAGCGCGCGCGCGGCGTGCTCGAGCGCCGCCGCCTCCGCTCCGCCGAGTTCTTCGCCCACGCGGCCGAACGCTGGGACGAAGTGCGCGAGCAGCTCTTCGGCTCGACCGCGAGCCTGCTGCCGCTGCTCGGGCTCATCCGCGAGGAGTGGACGATCGCCGACCTCGGCGTGGGCACCGGTGCCTTGGCCGAGACTCTCGCTCCGTTCGCCCGCCGAGTGATCGGCGTGGATCGCTCCGACCAGATGCTCGCTGCAGCGGCGCTCCGTCTGGCTGCACACGCGAACGTGGAGCTGCGACAGGGCGAGCTCGAGCGGCTCCCTGTCCGCGATGGCGAATTGGACTTGGCCGTGATGGCCCTCGTGCTCCACTACGTCGTCGACCCGCTGGCCGTCCTCACCGAAGTTCGGCGAGCCCTCCGCTCCGGCGGACACCTCGTCCTGCTCGACATGCGCACCCACGACCGCGGGCCCTGGTACGCCGAAGAGATGGGCCACGTCTGGCCCGGCTTCGAGCCCGAGCACATGCACGCTTGGCTCGAGGCTGCCGGCTTCGCCTCCGCGCGCGTCGTGCAGCTTCCACCCGCTCGTGACTCGCACGGCCCTCTGCTCTTCCTCGCTTCCGCAGTCAGTCCGTAGTCAGTGCGTAGCTCCTCCCGCCATCGAACCCAGACAACACTCTACACGCCATGAGCAACACCGCCGTTCTGCCCAAGGGTCGCAGCAAGCGCAAAGCCGAGCGACTCTCCTTCAAGGTGAAAGACCTCTCCCTCGCCGCGTGGGGCCGGAACGAGATCCGCCTGGCCGAGCAGGAGATGCCCGGTCTCATGGCCGCCCGCGCGGAGTACGGCCCGCAGCAGCCGCTCGCCGGCCTCAAGGTCGCGGGCTCGCTGCACATGACCGTGCAGACCGCCGTGCTCATCGAGACGCTCATGGACCTGGGAGCCGACGTGCGCTGGTGCTCGTGCAACATCTTCTCGACGCAGGATCACGCGGCCGCCGCGGTGGTCGTGGGCCGTAAAGGCACGCCCGAGGACCCCAAGGGGGCCGCGGTCTTCGCCTGGAAGGGCGAGACGCTCGAGGAATACTGGTGGTGCACCGAGCACATGCTCACCTGGCCCGACGGCTCCGGCCCCGACCTGCTCGTGGACGACGGCGGTGACGCGACGCTCGTCATCCACAAGGGCATCGAGTACGGAACGGCAGAGAACGTGCCTGGCTTCGACGCGGACAGCGAGCCGGAGGAGTGGGGCATCATCCTCGAGTTGCTGCGTACCACGCTCGCGGAGGATCCGCAGAAGTGGGCGCGCATCGGCAAGGACATCCGCGGCGTCTCCGAGGAGACGACCACGGGCGTGCACCGCCTCTACGAGATGGAGAAGGCGGGCACCCTGCTCTTCCCCGCCATCAACGTGAACGACTCCGTCACCAAGTCGAAGTTCGACAACATGTACGGGTGTCGGCACTCCGTCATCGACGGGCTCAACCGCGCCACGGACGTCATGCTCGCGGGCAAGACCGTGGTCGTGCTCGGCTACGGGGACGTGGGCAAAGGATGCGCGCAGGCGCTCGACGGGCAGGGCGCGCGTGTGGTCATCACCGAGATCGACCCCATCTGCGCGCTGCAGGCGTGCATGGCCGGCTACACGGTCGCCCGCATCGAAGACGTGATCTCGACGGCCGACATCTTCATCACCGCCACGGGCAACCGCGACGTCATCACCGTCGAGCACATGGCGCGCATGAAGGACAAGGCGATCGTGGCCAACATCGGCCACTTCGACAACGAGATCGACATGGCCGGTCTCGCCGCGAAGAAGGGCATTCGCAAGGAAGAGATCAAGCCGCAGTACCACGAGTGGACGTTCCCCGACGGCCACTCCGTGCTCATCCTCGCCGAGGGGCGGCTCATGAACCTCGGCTGCGCGACCGGGCACCCCAGCTTCGTGATGTCCGCGAGCTTCACCAACCAGGTGATCGCTCAGGTCGACCTCGCCCAGAACGCAGGGCGCTACGAGAAGAAGGTGTACGTGCTGCCGAAGCATCTCGACGAGAAGGTCGCGCGCCTCCACCTGACCAAGCTGGGGGCCAAGCTCACCGAGCTGACCGACAAGCAGGCGGCGTATCTGGGGATCGCGAAGACGGGACCGTACAAGCCGGACTACTACCGGTACTAGAGGCCGGCGGCGACCCCATGCTCCTCCCCTTCGAGCCCGCTCGTCCAGCAGGGTGGTAGGCGGGGGACTCACTCTCCGGGGAGGAGCATGGGGTCACCGCCCGCGACGTATCGCCTGGCCGGCATGCCCGGCCCTCGCGCAACAATTGCATGACGAGGCTCGTAGGGATGCTCAGACCCACGACAACCCTACGACCCATGTCCACCAAGAAGCGCATCCTTCGCGACCTCGCCCTGGCGCACGAGCCGGGCACACCATTCTCCTTCGTCCGACCCGCCGACATCTCCGGTTACAGCGGCGCACCTTTTCGCTACCAGGAAGCGGTGAACGAGCTGCTCAGGGACCGCCTGATCGAAGGGCGCACCGACGCCGAAGGTCGCCTGGCGATCGCCTTGAACGAGCACCGCATGGACGAAGTCCGGCGGGCGCTCAAGCCTCTGTGGGCGCACCCGGCGCTCTGGGCCGGCGTGCCGATCGCTACGGCCATGGCAGTCTGGTTCGCGAGCTAGCCGCGCGGCGTCACTCTTCCACGGGAATCAGCGGCAGCAGGAGCCGCCAATCCCCGGTAACGCTGAGCGTCTGCGACACGGCGTCGCCGACCAGCGGCTGGGCGAAGCTCACCGTGATGCCGGCCTGAGCGGTGATCGGAACGGAGAGCCCTGCCCGGAATGCCACGTAGTCGGACTGCAGCGCGCCCTCGAGCGCCTCGTCCACGTCTCCGAACCGGAGCTCGAAGCCGCTCGAGAGCGTGACGGCCTTGTCGTAGTCGACTGGCCGCCGCAGCACGAAACCGAGTCCGGCGTCGGCGGAGAGCGCGGTCTCGCCGAGATCCTGCGAGTCCGTGTAGCGCACCCCTCCCCGCAACCGAACCCCGGCCGATGGAGCCAGCGGCTCGGCCCCGACGAACTGCTTGCCGAGTGCGAGGCCGGCATTGATCGACACCGCGGACGCGTTCGCCACCCCGCCGAGGGTGGGATCGCCGAAGTCCATGCGCACGTCGAGCCCGAAGTAGCGCGAGTCCGCCTGCTCCTTGAGAGGCACGAGCGACTGCCGGAACTCCTCGTACGTCGGAAGGTCGAGGTCCGGGCGCAGGTCCGCGCCGCAGGCCGCCACGACGGCTTCGCTCGGCGCGGCCGCTTGCCCGACCTGCTCGACACACGCGGCGCTCCGATCGGCTGGCATACCGCGGAGCGCGAGCTCCAGGCGCTCCGTCTCGCGGGTCTCGATGACGGTCAGGTCTCGGAGCCCCTCCGCCGCGGACCAGAGCGCGCTGCCGGCTCCGAGCCCCGTGACGTTCACGCGCAGCTGCACCCCGAAGTAGTCGATGCCGCCATCGGCATCCCGGTCGAGCTCATCCATGGGGAAGTAGATGGTGACGTCCGCGAGCCGGCTGTTCCTCGCCACGGACTCGCCCGACCGATCGGATCCGTAGAAGATCGCCGGGTTGAACGTGAGCGCCGTGATCGCGTCGGAGCCCGCCTCGGAGCCCACGGCCGAAATGGACCCGCCGCCGATCGCCATCGGGCGCGCTGCCGGCACGACCTCGCTCTGCGCGAGCGAGCCCGGGGCGCTCGCGCTCCCATCCAAGGCCGGCTGTAGGTCGCGCAGCGACACTGCCGGTGCCGCCGAAGGGTCGCGGATCATACGCGCCCCCAGCTCGCCCACCACCGTGCCGGCGGACACGGCTTGAAGTTCGCGTGCATGATCCCGAGCACGACGGCCATGATGAAGCGGTCGGTTCGGTCCTCCGTGTCGAGCTCAGCTCGGAGCCAGCACAGCTGTCGCAGAACCTTCTGCGTGTAGAGCATCACCAGATCGTCTGGAGCCGCTGCGGCCCGAGTTCGAGGCTGGTGCTTTCTAAGGTAGGCGAGTCGAGTCTGCACTCGATTCAGCGTCGGCGGGTCCACCTTGGCGCCAGTGAGCACATACGCGAGTGGATTCGCGTCAGACCCAATGCCGATGCGCCCAAGTCGACATGCTTCCAGAGGCGCCGTTCCCCGTCCGGAGAAGGGGTCGTACACAACGTCGCCCACCTCGGTAAGCCACTCGATAAAAACACGAGGTACGTGTGGCGGAAACATCGCGAAGTACGAGCAAAGACTGTGAAGCGGGTGTCCCCACCGTCGTGGCGCCCGTCGCCAGCGGTCCGGACTGCCTTTCCGTTCACCGGCCGCTCCACGTAAGGGCAGACAAAGACAGCCAGATCGTCGTCGCGTGCGGGCTTGGCATTCCACCTGCTCACCCCGGCGGGGATCGCACATGAGAAGTGCCATTGATATCAACAAGGGGTCGGCTTTGCCAGGCCGAACCGCGCCGCGGTTCGCCGTCTCCGCATCGGCCCCGGTGCCCCGAGATAGATGTTCCTATCTGGAACCTCTGCGCCGGGGAGGACGCCGACTCCTCGCCCCCTCGTATTGCTCATGTACCACGGGGACCCGCATTGACGTATGTAGGACTCAGTACCACCTCCAGTTGGCCGGTCATGGCCATCGCCACGAGTGCGGCAAACAGGCGGCGCTCACGGCGAGCAGAATCACGGTCGCGCGCTTGAGCGCGCGCGTCTCGTCGGCATGCATGACACCACGCTGCCGCGCCGCGTGGGGCGCCGGCATGGCGCGATGGGACTACTGGGGACTCCTGGGACTACTCGGACTACTGGAGCGACGCCCCGGTGAGCTCGAGCTGACCGAATACTCCGACCGAGAACTGCGTGGAGCCCGTCCGCCGGCCGATGAACGAACGCCGGTCGTCGACACTCGCCTGCAGGCCGACGGCCACGCCGCGCATGCTGGTGTCGAACGTGAGACCGAGCGTCCTCCCCGCCTGGTCGACGAACGCCACGCACGCGCCGGCCGCAGTGGTCGTGCGGCAGACCCGCTCGGACGTGTACGCACCCAGCAGGGACACGCTGACGGGGCGGTCGAGCCTGCTGCCCAGCCATGAAGGCGGCAGGAGCTGCGCCGTGAGGGATACCCGGTGGCTGACCTCGTCGCTGTCCGTCTCCCCCGTCGGGTCCTTGCCGTTGCCGACGCGGAATGACGCTTGGTACGACGTGACCAGCGTCCGCACCCATGTCACCGACACGTCGATGGGCACCCACACGTCCTCGTCGCGGCGACTCTGCGCGGCGCGCCCCCCGAACGCGATGGTGCGTACGGTGCGCGTGACCCCGGACGTGATGCGCACGGAGCGGATGCCCCACGACCTGGGCGGTGCGAACGCGGGCAGGCTCGCCTGGAGCCGCGGCCAGCTCTCGAGCACCGTGCGCCGCCGGCTGCGCGTATCGAGCGTGGTCCCGTCCGCCCACCCGTACCCGACCTGGACCCCTGCCCCCGCCGGGAGTGACAGGCCCGAACCCAGGTCCCACGAGTAGCGCTCGGTGAGGGTTGCGGCAGTATCGGCATTGGACACGCGGAACACTTTCGAGTCGGCCCACCCGAACTGGTAGCCGAGCCCCGGGTCGATGGGATCGCGGTCGAAGCGCGAGGTGACACCGTCGCGGTAGGTGGCGGACAGCGGCCGGACGGTGCCCAGCCACGGCACCCCGACGCGGCCGGGGTCGAGGGCCACTGTGGCTCCCCAGTCGCGCTCGCCACGCGCGCTGCGCGCGAGGGCATACAGTGTATCCGCCCCAGAAGGTGTGCGCTCGACGAAGTTGGTGTTCCTCTCCGACTGGTACTGTGTGGTCCAGTCGATGTCGTTGCGCAGCCAGGGGAAGAGGATCGGACGGTACGCCACGATGGTGCGTATGGTGCGCTGCGTCTCCCATCCCAGGTCGACCCCGAGCGGCGCGGCGCGCTCGCCCTGGAGCAGCTCCCCGATGCGGCGGTTGGGCGTGGCCTCGCCGGGATCGAGCAGGTCGCGCACGGTGAGCACCGCCACGTCGGCCGTGAGCGGCCCGAAAGGTCTGAGCCGGAGGTCTGCGGCGGACTGCATGCTCTCGCGCGGCACGAGCGTCGCCTGCGCCACGCTACCGTCCGGGCGCCGGAGGATGCTCTCGAAGCGCTCGATGCGGGCGTCCTGACGGAGGTACGAGGTACCGAGGGAGACGCGCTCGGGTGTGAGGCGGAGCTGCGCGTCCACCAGCCCCTCCTCCAGGAATCCAGGGAGGAGCGCACGCAGGAACTCGCGCATGAACCCCGGCACGACCGAGACCTGGCGGGCATCCGGCTCGCGAACCCAGCTGAGCCCTGTGTCGAACGACTTCGACTCGCTCTCGGTGGTGACGCTGGAGCCGTCGGCCGTCGTGTACGACGCGCGGGCGTCGAGTCCGTCGAGCACGAAGCCGATCCAAGGGTTCGCGGTGGGCGCGCTCTTGCGCATGCGCACGCCGACGCTCGTGCGGCGCTCCTGGGTGGGGCGGAGCGCACTAAGGCGATCGGCGCGGATGTCGGAGGCAGAGAGGAACTGCGGTGACTGCCTCACGCGGTCCAGCTCGAGCGTGACGGGAATGTCGAGCCCCCACGCGGCCGGAAGCCAACGGTCGAGCGCGAGCGTGGTGACCGAGGTGAGGGTTCGGTCGCCCTGATAGGTCGGGGCGTCCCTCAGTTGGCGGAACGCCGCTCCCCTCGAGGTGAGGCTCAGGCGCGAGCTGAGCACGCCCCCCGCGCCGAGGTCCACCTCGAGCGACCCGGCGAGTCCCGGGTCGCGCACGGCATTCCCGAGGCGCAGCTCGTCGATCCAGATCTCACCCGAGCTCGGAACCGAGCCGCCGTTCCACACCCCCATCGAGATCTCGCGGACCGCGGCGAGGTTCGGCGCACGGCCACGGTCGTTGAGCACGACCGCGTACGCCGAGTCAGGGGACCACACTTCCACGGGGCTCCCCGGAGCCGCCTGCCCGAGCGACACCAGTGTCTCGGCTTGGAGGCGAAGCGCGTACCAGCGCTCGAAGTCGATGCGCACCTCGGGCAGCCAGTCCGACGGCAACACCCCGGGGCCACCCCCCGGCGCCGGCAGCGACGTGCGGTAGAGATAGAAGTTGTCCGTATCCGAGCCGATCTTGAGGAAGAACTGGTTGGGCCGTCCGGACCCGAAGTCGCCCGCGCGCGCGACGACCCAGAGACGGAGCTCGCCGTAAGCGAGGAAGTTGCGGGGCGTCTGCGGGAAGCGCTGATAGACCTCGGCGCGAAACCCCGCGGGCACGTCCTCGAACTCGACGCCGAGCGAGCGCTCGTTGAACTCGATGCCCTGCCCGGCGAACGCGCTGGTCGGGTTGTCCAGCTCCTCCAGCACGCCGGGCGGCGAGGTGTACGCGGCACCCTCGGTCACGCGTGAGACCGACGAGATCTCGATACGGCCCAGTCCGGAGGACAGGTCGCCCGCCGTGCCCAGGAGCACGCCTTCGCCCGCACGCTTGATCCAGCGGGATCCCACGAGACGCATTCGCGCGATCTGCACCGTACCTGCGGATCCCGTGGCCGTGACGCGGAGGTGACGAATGGCACGCAGGTCCGCCTCGCCCAGCACGCCCCCGACGAACGTGGCCGCCCCCCGGATGGGCACGCGGACGAGCTGGAAGCCCGTGCCGGTCTCGGCGGCCGTGCGCTCGACGTACGGCGAGGTGCCGTCCAGCGTCAGCACCCAACGCAGGTGGCGCTCGCCGACGTCGAGGATGCCGTCCGCATCGAGGTCCTCGCTGTCAGGTCGGCCGTTCTGGCGGGTGCAGTTGGCGCGAGGGTCCCCCACCCGATGAATCTGACCCCGCTCCGCCACGCAGTTCTCCCGCCACACACCGAGCGCGTCCGTGGCGTCGCTCCAGATCTGACCCAGGCGGGGGTCGGCTTCCTGGTCGAGTAGACCGAGCCCCCAGGAGCGCCCGTCGATGCGTCCGCCGTTCACGTTGCCGAGCGAGTCCGTGAAGAAGGCGTCCTCGCTCACGGTGCCCAAGTCCACGACCAGGTTCGTCGCCGCGCCCGCGCGCACGTAGAACTCGAGGAACTCGGTCTTGGTGAGGTCGAGTCCGTTCGACGCGAGCGTCGTGGTCAGCGAGCGCCAGCCGGGGCCTCCGCCCGTGCGGGGTGCACCCAGCGTCAGGCGCAGTCCAGGCTCCCTGACCTCCGAGCCGGCCACGCGGATCTGCGGATCGATGTCGAGCCGCGGGAAGAAGCCTTCGTGCACGCCGATGCTGTCACCCGTGACCGACTCCTCGATCCAGGTGTGCTGCCACGCGAGTCGAGCCGAGGAGCCGACATCGAGCACGGGTGGCAACACGCCCTCGGCGCCGTCGCGCACTGTAGGCGCGCTACCGAGCTGCCAGTCGGTGGAGAGGAGCGAGACCGGCAGCTGCGAGGCGACGTCGAAGTCGTCCACGAACGCGCGGTCTCTCGTGTTGGGGTTGGAGACCGAGCCGGCCAGCTCACCGCTGACGGAGAGCGTGCTGGACTCTTCGACGCGGAGCCCGGGGAGCGCGGCGAGCAGGCCCGACAGGGAGTTCACGTCTGCGCGGTACGAGCCCGACAGGCCGGAGAGCAGGGCGGCGCCCGGCTCGGTACCCAGCACCGGACGCGGCACCACCGACCGCTCCGATCGATAGAGACCCAAGAGATCGATTCCGCCTCTACCGCCGAGATCCGCGTGCGTGCGTAGCCCGACGACCTGGGTCGGCGAGACCTGGAAGAGGGAGCGCTGCTCCCAGGTCGCCCGCACGGGGGCGTTGGGCGCCGAAGCGAAGAGCAGCTCCGGCTCGAGCAGGCGAACCTGACCCACGTCGTAGTCGATCTCGTAGTCGACGCCACGCATGAGCGGACGGTCCCCGAGCGAGATCCGCTCGCTGCCGTCCCGAATACCGAACGCGCCCAGCGAGAACGAGGAGATCACCCCTTCGGCGAGCAGTCGGTATCCCAGCGTGAGGCGGAAGCGCCCCGCGTTGTCGCGCTCGAAGGGGTCCTCCTCGAAGTAGACGCGCGGGTTCGCGTCATCGCCGAGGAGCTGTGCCACCTCCGCCGCCGAGAGCCCCAGGGACGGCAAGGGTGGCGGCTCGGCGAACGGGCGCAGCGTGGGAAAGACGATGAACGCCCCCTGCACCGGCGAGTCCGCCCCGAAGAGCTCGGTGGCCGGACGGTACAGGAACGACGCGTCGAGCGCGTCGGTCGGTGCCTCCTCGTCCAGGCCGAAGAGCCGGAGGAACGTGATGTCCTCTCCGGTCGGGCCTCGCTTGAAGGTCCTGCCGGCGGACAGCTCGCCCAACGAGACCGTGAGCGCGACCGAGGCGGGCTCGACGTCCGTGGATCCGGAGACGCGGTAGACCTGGTGCATCTCGAAGTCCCACGTCGGCCGGCCGGGCTGATGGTTCGCGCCCGACGCCTTCAACAAGCGGAGCCGCGGACGCCCGCCCGCGTTGTGGATGCGCTCGGGGTTGTAGTCGCCGACCGTGTCGCCCGCCGCGGTGATGAACGTGACCGCGAGCATCTCCTCGCGCGCGAGCGGCGAGCGGAGCGCCACCCACAGACCACTCGGGTGCACGAAGTAGTCGACTCCCTCCTGCAGGTAGCGGAACCACCCCGACTCCACCACCTGGCCGGCCCCAGTGCCCGCTTCGGCATCTGCCTGGATGAAGCCCGACACCTGCTGCTGATACGCCGGGTCGTCCTCCAGGCGGTAGAGCTGGATCGGCTGATCTCCTGGAGACTCCCAGGGCGGCGCGGACGCGGGATCGAGCTCGAGCGCATCCACGTGCGGGTAGCGGTCCAGCTCCGCCGGATCGACGAGGAAGAAGAACTGCCCGCGCACGTAGTCGGCATCGTCGAGCACGATCGAGTCCTGCTGGACGAACCCGCGCTGGTCGCCGACGCCGGAGAGCTGGAAGACGCGCGAGTTCAGGTCGCCGCGCTGCTGCGCCCACACCGTCTGCACGTCGATGGCGCCGATGCGACCCTCGGCCTGGAAGCCGAAATTGCCGGTCGGAATCCCCTCGGTGAGGAAGCGCGAGCGCGGCAAGTTGAACGTCACGTCGCCGACCTCGAGGCGACGCAGCGCATCACCCTCCTCTCCTTGATAGAAGATGTTGATGCGGTTCGCCGCGCCGAACTCGCGCGCCTGGTCGAAGTCCACGTCGATGTGCAAGCGATCGGCGATGGTGCCGTCCATGCGCACGCCGAAGAGCACCTCGGGGCTGAGCTGCGGCAGGCGGCCCGGGTTGCAGGTGACGCTGAACTGGTCGTCGCAGGGGCGGAATCGGGCCCACGCGCCCCCGAGCTCCATCCGGCTCCGCACTTGGAGGCCGAGGTTGGCGTAGTCGGTGATGAACCGCCCGGCCGTGGAGTCGGGCTGCTGCCCAGGCTGCTGGGCCTCCACACGCCCACCTGCGACGAGGAACGCGTGCAGCGCTATCATCAAATACAGGTGCGGGCGGTGGGGCATTCTTATTCCCTAGGTGGCGAACCGGCCGCCCGGGGCTAGTGTACGGAAGACCCGTCCGCCGACCACCGACGCGACTCCACGGACGCAGGGAAGCGCATGAGCGTGCTCACCAAGTACTTGATCAGGGTCCACCTGGGCCCGTTCCTGTTCGCGCTCTCTGCGATCACCGCGGTCATCTTCTTGAACTCGCTCTCCCAACGAGTGGGCGACCTGGTGGGCAAAGGACTGCCCTGGACGGTGATCGTCGAGTTCCTGATCCTCTCGCTACCGCACGTCATAGCGCTCGCGCTGCCGATGGCCGTGCTGGTCTCCGTGCTCTATGCCTTCAACGAGCTGGCGGCCTCGAACGAGGTCACGGCCCTGGCGTCCGGAGGCGTTCGGCCCCGCCAAATGATGATCCCGGTCGTGACCATGGGAGTCCTGGCCGCCGTGGTCATGTACTACTTCAACGACAAGGTGCTCCCCGACTCGAACCACGCGCTAAAGAACCTCATCCTCGATATCGGTCGCAAGAGCCCGACCCTCGAGCTGAGGGAGCAGGTCGTCAACGAGCTGCGTCCGGGCGGCGGCAGCGACCTCTATCATCTGACGGCGGACCGCATCGATCACGAGTCGGCCACGCTCGTCAACGTGGCGATCTATGACGCGAACGACCCCATGCGGAACCGCACCACGTACGCGGCGCGCGGCGAGATGGCGTTCAACGCGGAGCGCACGGATCTCTACCTGACGCTCTACGACGGCGTCGTGCACGAGTCGCAGTCCGATCGCGTGGGGGGCTTCCAGCGTCTCTACTTCGAGAGTCAGATCGTGCCTCTGCGGGGTGTCGGCAACGAGCTCACGCGCAACCTGGGCGGGTCCGACCGCTCCGACCGTGAGATGAACATCGCGCAGCTCTCCGAGAACGCCCGCCAGCGGGAGGTGGAGCTGGATAGCCTGCGGAACGAGGCGCGGGCGCACGCGCTGCGGACAGTGCGCACGGCACTCGGCGGGTCCGCAGCCGACTCGGGTGACGTGGCGAGCGCCGAGGAGCTCGCGGGGTGGCGAGGGCGCAGCCTGCCTCCGCCGGGAACCTCGGACGCCATGACCCTCGACGTGTCCTCGGAGGCACGCTCCCGCGCCGCGCGCGGAGTCGCACTCCAACAGACCGTCAACCGCTTCGACGTGGAGATCCACAAGAAGCTGGCCATTGCGTTCGCGTGCATCGTGTTCGCGCTCATCGGGCCCTCGCTGGCCCTGCGCTTCCCGCGCGGCGGCGTGGGCCTGGTGGTCGCGGCTTCGACGCTGATCTTCTCGGTCTACTGGGTCGGGCTGATCGCGGGCGAGAACATGGCGGACCGCCGTCGCGTGGACCCGGCAGTCGCCATGTGGATGAGCAATGCGGTCTTTCTCACGGCCGGCATCATCTTGGCGGCGCGTATGGCACGCTCGCACGGGAACACGCGCGGGAGCGGGATGGGCGAGCTCTGGCAGTCCTTCCTGGACAAGCTCCGGCGGAAGCCGGCCCGGCCTGCGGAGGTCACGCGATGAAGACGCTGGACCGTCTGGTGGTGTGGAGCTTCCTCAAGCTCTTCGTGGTCGTCATGCTCGCCGTGCCGCCGCTCTTCATTCTGGGCGACTTCACCGAGCGCTCCGACCAGTACCTCGATCGTGGGTTGAGTAGGGCGGACATCGGGCTCTCCTACCTCTACAAGCTCCCCGAGTACTTCCAGTACGCGTTCCCCATCGCCGCACTGGTCGCGACCGTCTTCACCATCCACTCGATGACGCGCCACCACGAGGTGGTGGCGGCCAAGGCAGGCGGGATCTCTTTCCACCGACTGGTGGCGCCGTTGGTCGTGCTGGGCGTCGTGCTCACGGTCGCGGCGCTCGCGCTCAGCGGGATCGTGCCGCGCGGGAATCGCATCGCGGCGCAGATCCAACGAGCAGAAGGGCCCGCGCGCACCTGGCGCTCCGACTTCGTCTACCGCTCCGAGACCGGCCTCAGCTGGCAGGTGGCCCGGCTGACCGCCTCGGACGGCCGCATGACGGGCGTCGTGCTCGAGCGTCCGCCGTCGGCCGACGAGCCCGCCCTGCACATCGCGGCGGAGTCCGCCACCTGGGCCGAAGGCGAGGGGTGGACGCTCAACGCCGGCCATATGCGCACCCTCGCGCCCGATAGCACGGAGCGCGACGTGCAGTTCGCCCGCATGCTCATGCCCTCCATGGTCGAGCGCCCCGAGGAGCTGCTCGAGGTCCCGCGCGAGCCGGAAGAGATGACCTACAACGAGATCGCCCGGCTGGCCGCCATCCTCGAGCGCACCGGAGGCGACGCGACCGAGTGGCTGGTACGCCGAGGGCAACTGCTGTCGGTGCCGGTGGCGACGCTCATCATCATCCTCTTCGGCGCGCCCCTGGCGACGAGCAACAAGCGCGGTGGCACCGCCTCCGGCATCGCGCTGTCACTCGTCACCGTGATCGTCTTCACGATGATGCTCAAGTTCGCGGGCGCGCTGGGGGAAGCGGGAGCCATCTCCCCGTGGTCGGCCGCGTGGCTGCCGAACGTGCTCTTCTTCGGCGCGTCCATCCTGCTGCTGGCGCGCGTGAGGACGTAGAGGGGGGGTCGCCCGGAGCTCTTGGGCCGCCGGGCCCCTCGCAGCATGTACGCGGCGTCGGGTATACGCCCGTCGTTCAGGCCGCAATCCTACGGCCCGGATCGGGCGAGCAGCCGCCCGGACAGGACCCCCGTGCACACCCCCTCCACCGGCCCGCGCAGCACCACCTCGAGGCGCGCGTCGACGGTGACGGACATGGCGCCGCCCGGCATGCGCACCGTGACCTCGCCCGGCGGCAAGCGCCCCTGACTGACCAGCGCCACCGCGACGGCGCACGCGCTCGTGCCGGACGCCGACGTGGGCCCGACGCCGCGCTCCCAGATGAGGGCGTCGCACGCGTTGGCGGCCCGCGTCGTGCCCGCGCTCGTCGTGCCCGCGCTCGCGACGCGCGCGAGCTGCACGTTGGCGCCGTGCGCCAACGCCGGGTGGGCGACCAGGAACGGACCGATCTCCGCCAGCAGCTCGGTCGTCGGCGTGTCGACGAGCACGACCAGGTGCGGGTTGCCTACCGAAACGGGGACGACGTGCAGCGGTTCGCCGCCCGGGCCCGCGAGTCGACCGCGCGCGTCGAGCGCGCCGGGGCGCAGCTCGACCGCCTCTGGTCCGACGCGCGCGCGGCCCATCTCCACCGAGATGTCGTAGACGCCTTGGGCGTTTCCGTGCACGCACATGCGCACCCGGCTTCCGCCCACCTCGACGTCGAACCACGCGTCCTCACCCGTGCCCACCAGCCCCTTCGACTCGAGGTACGACGCGAGCACGCGCAGCCCGTTGCCGCTCCGCTCGAACTCGCTCCCGTCGGGGTTGAACATGCGCAGGCGAAAGACGCCGCCGCTGCGGTCGGCGAGCAGAGCGACGATGCCGTCGGATCCGACCCCCTCGTGCGGGGCGCAGACCCGTTGGACCGCGCCGGGCGTCGCAGTCCACCCGCGATCCGAGGACGGCGCCTCCTCGAACACCAGGTAGTCGTTGCCCAGGCCGTGCGCCTTGTAGAAGGCGGCGGCGAGGTGGGGCGGCGGGGGCCAGCGGCTCATGCGGGGAGGCTAACGCGGCGCGCTAGCGGGGTCCAAGGGCAGCGCACGCGGCGCGGCGGCGGCCTCCGAGGGCTGGGCGTTCGAGACCGCTCGTCAGGGTTGGCCGCCCCCGAGCCGCGTGCTACCTTCGAACCACAACTGAACGGGGCGATTTGAGGCGTATTGCGGCCCGCTCGGTGCGTCGTCCCGGCTTCATGGCGGCGCCCCGGCGAACGAGCTAAAAAGCCACGAGCCCCGTCACGCATACCTGCGTGATTGGGCCTTCTTGTTGGGGGGTACGTATGGCGACGACGGTTCGGACGAAGCCCACCAGGGCTCAGCAGCCGCTGACGGCGGCCGAGCGACGTCGCGCGCTGGATGAACAGCTCGCGCGCCGCATTCTGATCATCGACGGCGCCATGGGCACGATGATCCAGCGCCACGGGCTCGGGGAGCAGGACTACCGCGGCGCGCGCTTCGCGGATCACGGGTCGCCGCTCCAAGGAGCGAACGACTTGCTCGTGCTCACGCGCCCCGACGTGATCCAGGAGATCCACGCCGCGTACGCGAACGCGGGCGCGGATCTCATCGAGACCAATACGTTCAACGCGAACCGGGTCTCGCTCGCCGACTACGGCCTCGAGGACATCGCCCACGAGGTGAACCGCGCGGCGGCGTTGGTCGCGCGGGCGGCGGCGGCCCAGGCGGAGGCGAAGGCGCCCGGACGCACGGTCTGGGTGGTGGGTGCGCTCGGGCCCACGACCAAGACGGCCTCCATCTCCCCCGACGTGAACGACCCGGGCGCGCGGGGCGTCACCTGGGACGAGCTGGTGGTCGCGTACGACGAGCAAACGCGCGGCTTGCTCGCCGGCGGCGTGGACGTGCTGATGGTGGAGACCGCGTTCGACACGCTCAACGCCAAGGCGGCGCTCTTCGCGATCTCGGGCGTGCTCGCCGAGCTCGGACTCGACGTGCCTGTGATGGTCTCGGGCACGATCACCGACCAGAGCGGGCGCACGCTCTCGGGGCAGACGGCCGAGGCGTTCTACAACTCGGTCGCGCATGGCGTGCAGCCGGGCCCCGGGCGTCGGCGCGGCCTGCTGTCCGTCGGTCTCAACTGCGCGCTCGGCATCGACCAACTGCGGCCGTTCCTGGAGGAGCTCTCCGACGCGGCCGCGGTGCCGATCAGCTGCTACCCGAACGCGGGGCTGCCGAACGAGTTCGGCGGCTACGACGACACGCCCGCGCACATGGCCAAGGTGACCGCCGAGTTCGTGCGGGCGGGCTTCGTGAACATCGTGGGCGGGTGCTGCGGCACGACGCCCGACCACATCCGCGCGATCGCGGAGGTGGTGGCGGGGATGGCGCCGCGTCCGGTCCCGTCGCGGCCGGCGCGCACGCGGCTCGCCGGGCTCGAGCCGCTCTCGATCGGGCACGGCTCGCTGTTCGTGAACGTCGGCGAGCGCACCAACGTGACGGGATCGCGCAAGTTCGCCCGGCTCATCAAGGACGGCGACTACGCCACCGCGGTCGGCGTGGCGCGCGAGCAGGTCGTCGGCGGCGCGCAGATCATCGACGTGAACATGGACGAAGGGATGCTCGACGCGCACGCCGCCATGACGCGCTTCCTTAACCTGGTCGCGTCCGAGCCGGACGTGGCGCGCGTGCCCGTCATGGTCGACTCGTCGGATTGGTCGGTCATCGAGGCGGGGCTGAAGACGCTCCAGGGCAAGGGCGTGGTCAACTCGATCTCCATGAAGGATGGCGAGCAGGCGTTCCGCGAGCGGGCGCGGCTGGTGCGGCGCTACGGAGCGGCCACGGTCGTGATGGCGTTCGACGAGCAGGGGCAGGCCGACACGCTCGAGCGCCGCGTCGCCATCTGCAAGCGCGCGTATCGCATCCTCGTAGAGGAAGAGGGCTTCCCTCCCGAGGACGTGATCTTCGACGCGAACGTGTTCGCCGTTGCGACCGGCATCGAGGAGCACGAGCGCTACGCCATCCAGTTCATCGAGGCGGTGCGGCGCATCAAGGCCGAGTGCCCGCACGCCCTCACCAGCGGCGGCATCAGCAACGTGTCGTTCTCGTTCCGCGGCAGCCCCGAGGTGCGGGAGGCGATGCACGCGGCGTTCTTGTACCACGCGATCGCTGCGGGCCTCGACATGGGGATCGTGAACGCGGGCGCGCTCCCGGTCTACGACGAGATCCCGAAGGATCTGCTGGGCCCCATCGAAGACGTCCTCTTCGCGCGCACGCAGAACGCGACCGAAGTGCTCACGCGCATCGCGGGCGAGCGCACCGGCACCGGCGAGCGCAAGTCGCACGAGGATCTGACGTGGCGGACGCTCCCCGTGCGCGAGAGGCTCGTGCACGCGCTCGTACAGGGGATCGACCAGTACGTCGAGGAGGACGCCGAGGCCGCGCGCCGTGAGCTGCCGCGCTCGCTCGACGTCATCGAAGGTCCGCTCATGGACGGCATGAACGTCGTGGGCGACCTCTTCGGCTCCGGGCGCATGTTCCTGCCGCAGGTGGTGAAGAGCGCGCGTGTGATGAAGAAAGCGGTCGCCTACCTGGTGCCGTACTTGGAAGCGGAGAAGACCGACACGAAAGGCAAAGGGCGCGTGCTGCTCGCCACCGTGAAGGGCGACGTGCACGACATCGGCAAGAACATCGTCGGCGTCGTGCTGCAGTGTAACGGCTACGAGACCATCGATCTGGGCGTGATGGTCCCCGCCGAGCGCATCCTCGAGACCGCGCGCGCCGAGAACGTGGACGTCATCGGCCTGTCGGGGCTCATCACGCCTTCGCTCGACCAGATGGTGCACGTGGCCAAAGAGCTGGAGCGGCTCGGGTTCGACCGGCCGCTGCTCATCGGCGGCGCGACCACGTCCAAGGCGCACACCGCCGTGAAGATTGAGCAGAACTACAAGGGCGCGACCGTGCACGTGCTCGACGCGTCGCGCGCGGTGGGCGTGGTGGGCGCGCTGCTCGACAAGGAGCGGCGCGATGGCTTCGTGCAGAACGTGCGTGCCGAGTATGCGACCGTGCGCCAGCGCCGGAGCGAGCGGCGCGAGAAGAGCGAGCTGCTCTCGATCGACGAGGCGCGCGGGCGCGGGCTGAAGGTCGACTGGGCGGCGGCGCCGCCGGTCGCGCCCGCGCGGCCGGGGGTCCACGTGCTCGAGGGCGTCGGCGTGCGCGAGCTGCGCGGCTACATCGACTGGACGCCGTTCTTCCAGGCGTGGGAGCTGGCGGGCAAGTATCCGGCGATCCTGGCGGACGCGGTGGTCGGCACCGAGGCGGCCAAGCTGTTCGCGGATGCCGAGGCGCTGCTCGACCGCATCGAGGCCGAGCGGCTCCTCACGCCGCGCGCGGTGGTGGGGCTCTTCCCCGCCGCATCCGTCGGCGACGACATCCAGGTATTCGCGGACGAGTCGGGCACGAGCGTACGGGCTGTCGTGCACGGGCTGCGGCAGCAGTTCGCGAAGTCGTCGGCGACGTCGCCCGACCCTGGCGCCGCTGCGAATCTCGCGTTGTCCGACTTCGTGGCGCCGGCGTCTTCTGGACGCCCGGATTGGGTCGGCGCGTTCGCGGTCACGGTGCCGGGTGCCGAGGCGCTGGCGACCAAGTTCGAAGCCGAGCACGACGACTACCGCGCGATCCTGGTGAAGGCCCTCGCGGACCGGCTCGCGGAGGCGCTCGCCGAGCGCGCGCACGAGGTCGTGCGCAAATCGCTCTGGGGGTATGCCGCCGCAGAGACCCTCGACAACGACGCACTCATCGACGAGAAGTACCGCGGCATCCGCCCGGCGCCGGGCTACCCCGCCTGCCCAGACCACACCGAGAAGCGCACGCTCTTCGCGCTGCTGGATGCGGAGGCGCGCGTGGGCGTGCGGCTCACCGAGAGCTGCGCGATGACGCCGGCCGCCTCGGTGAGCGGCTGGTACTTCGCGCACCCGCAGTCGCGCTACTTCGGCCTTGGTCGCGTCGGTCGTGACCAGGTCGAGGACTACGCGCGGCGGAAGGGGTGGACGGTGGCGGAAGCGGAGCGTTGGCTCGCGCCGAACTTGGGTTACGATCCGGAGGAAATCGCATGAGACGCCTCATCGACGACGGGAAGGTGCACGTCTTCGATGGCGCCATGGGCACGGAGCTCTACGGCCGCGGCGTCTTCGTGAACGTCTGCTACGACGAGGTGAACCTCAGCCGCCCCGACCTCGTGAAGGCGATCCACCGCGACTACGTGGACGCCGGCGCGGAGATCGTGGAGACGAACACGTTCGGCGCGAACCCCGTGAAGCTGTCCGCCTACGGGCTCGCCGAGCGCACCGAGGAGATCAACACGGCCGCGGCGCGGCTCGCCCGCGAGGCGGTGGGGGGACGGGCGTGTGTCGCGGGCGCGATCGGCCCGCTCGGCATCCGCATCGAGCCGTTCGGACCCACCTCGCGCGACGAGGCCACCGCGCACTTCCGCAGCCAGGTAGTCGGCCTGCTCGCGGGCGGCGTCGAAGGGTTCGTGCTGGAAACGTTCGCCGACTTCGCCGAGATCGAGTGCGCCTACCATGCGGTGCGGGCGGAGTCCGATCTGCCGGTAGTCGCGCAGATGACCGTCGGGCCCGACGGCAGGACAGCGTACGGTACCGACGCGGCGCACATCGCACGCGCGCTGTCCGCGATGGGCGCCGACGTGATCGGGCTCAACTGCTCGGTGGGCCCCGCCGTGATGCTCGATGCGCTCGAGGACATGGTGGACGCCGCGACCGTGCCCCTGTCGGCACAGCCGAACGCCGGCGTGCCGCGCACCGTGCGCGACCGGCAGATCTACATGGCGAGCCCCGAGTACCTGGCCGAGTACGCGCGCCGCATGGTCCAGCTCGGCGTGCGCTTCCTCGGCGGGTGTTGCGGCACCACGCCTGCGCACGTGCGGGCGCTGCGCGCGGTGGCCGGCGAGACGGGCGGAAAGCCGGTCGTGACGAGACCGCGCACCCACGCGTCGGCGCCTCGCGGCGCCGCGGCGTCGGCCGCGGTCGCGCCCGTGCCGCTCGCGGAGCGCTCCAAGCTCGGCGCCAAGCTGGCCGGTGGCAGGCTCGTGTCGTCCGTCGAGATCCGTCCGCCACACTCGTGGGACCCGAGAGAGGTCGTCGAACCCGCGCGCATCCTCGCGTCCGCCGGCGTCGACGTCATCACGCTGGTCGACACGGCGCGCGCGCGCATCCGCATGGGCGCGCTCGCGGCTGCCGCGGTGGTCGAGCGCGAGGCGGGCATCGAAGCCATCGTGCACTACACGTGCCGTGGCAAGAACATGCACACCATGATCTCCGAGCTGCTCGGCGCCGCGGCACTCGGGCTGCGGAACGTGCTCGTGGTGAGCGGCGAGCCGCCCGCGCTCGGGCCCTACCCCGATGCGACCGAGGTCTTCGACATCGACTCCATCGGGCTCACGCACATCGTGCATGGGCTCAACCGCGGGGTCGACCCGGGTAGCACGCCCATCGGCGCGCCGACGAGGTTCGTGCAGGGCGTACAGGTGAGCGAGGGCGCGGAGGACCGCACGCTGGAGCTCGCCCGCTTCGGCTACAAGCTGGAGGCCGGGGCGGACTTCGCCGTCACGCAGCCGGTGTTCGACGTGGCGGACCTGGAGCCGTTCCTGGAGCTGGCGTCTAAGCACCGCACGCCCGTCATCGCCGGCATCCTGCCGTTCGAGTCGCTGCGCAGCGCGGAGTTCTTCGCGAACGAGATGCCCGGCATCTCGGTGCCCGCGCGCGTCGTCGAGCGCATGCGGAAGGCGGAGGCGTCGGGGACGAACGCGGCGCTCGAGGAAGGCATGCAGATCGCGCTCGAGACGATCGCCGCGGCGCGGCCGCTCGTGCAGGGCTTCCACGTGAGCGCGCCGCGGCGCGACGTGGCGGTGGCGCTCAGGGTGCTGAGGGGAGCAGGGGTGGTCTAGTTCGGGAAGCGGGCGCGGAGCCGCTCGTTGCGTCGGGTTGCTGCGCGGCCCGGGATCCCCTACGGTGACGTCATCGTGTCCGACCCTGCCCCGCTCAACGAGCGGATGGAGACCCACATGACCCGCCCCACCCATCGCGCCGCCGCTTGCCTCGCGCTCCTCGTCGCCGGAGCCGTCGGACTCGGTGCGCCCGCCTCGGCCCAGCGGCCGTCAGCTTCGAGCCACGGCCTCTCCTCCGAGCGCCTCGCCCGCCTCGACGGCGTGCTGCAGGGTTACGTCGACCGCGGGGAGCTCGCCGGCGCGGTCGCGCTGGTGCTGCGCGATGGGCGGCCGATCTATGAGAAGGCGGTGGGCTTCAGCGACCGGGAGGCGGGGCGTCGCATGGCTGCTAACAGCGTCTTCCGCATCGCTTCGCAGACCAAGGCGCTCACGAGCGTGGTCGTCCTCTCTCTCATGGAGGAAGGGAAGATCGGACTCGGCGACCCGGTCAGCCGGTTCATCCCCGAGTTCGGCTCGACGACCGTGATGGTCGACGGTCAGACCGTTCCTGCCCGCCGACAGATCACGATCCGCGACCTGCTCACGCACACCGCAGGGATCTCCTACGGCACGCAGCCGCAAGTCGCCTCGCTATACGAGCGGGTGGGGCTCGGGTCCGCCGCAGGCATGGGGTGGTACACGGCGGACAAGGACGAAGAAGTCTGCGATACGATGGAGCGCCTCGCGTCGGTGCCGTTCGTGGCTCAGCCCGGCGAGGCTTGGGTCTACGGCTACAACACGGACGTCCTCGGGTGCGTCGCCGAGCGCGCCTCGGGCCAGCCGCTCGACGTGCTCATCCGCACCCGCATCACCGAGCCGCTCGGCATGCGCGACACGCACTTCTTCCTGCCGCGCGAGCAGCGCGACCGGCTGGTGACCGTGTACTCGAGCGACAACGGTCGTGCTGTTCGTGCCGCCGAAGGGCCGCGTGGCCAGGGCTCGTACGTCGACGGTCCGCGCAAGAACTTCGCGGGCGGTGCGGGGCTGCTCTCGACGGCCGCGGACTATGCGCGCTTCCTGGAGATGATCCGGAATGGCGGCGAGCTCGATGGCGTGCGCATCCTCGCGCCCCGCACCGTCCAGCTCATGACCACGAACCAGGTCGGCACGCTGCACTCGCCAAACGGACTCGGCTTCGGACTCGGCTTCGAGACCACGGACCAATACGGGGCCAACGGCATGGATGGGGTCGGCTCGTTCGGCTGGGGCGGCGCCTATGGCTCTGTGTACCGCGTCGACCCGGAGGCGCGCCTCACCATCGCGCTCATGATCAACCAGCTGCCGAACAGCACGGACATCCGCACCAAGTTCCCGACGATGGTCTATCAGGCGCTGGTGGAGGAGTGAGGTCCGAAGTGGGCGGCTTCGCGCGCCTCGCCGCGGCAGCCGCCGCCGTTGGATTCTCGGCATGCGCCGCTGACGTCCCGCTCGTCGACCTGGCCATCGAGAACGTCACCGTCATCGACGCCGAGAACGGCGCGCGCACTGCGCGGACGGTGCTGGTTCGCGGCGACACGATCATCGACGTCGTAGCGGCAGGTGATGCGCCGAACGCCGAGCAGGTCGTCGACGGCACCGGCCGCTATCTGATCCCGGGCCTCTGGGACATGCACGTACACACGACGTACGATCCGGCGCTCACGCCCGCGATGCCCGGACTCTTCCTGCGTTGGGGCATCACCAGCGTCCGGGATACCGGAGGGCTCCTAGACCGCGTGCTGCCGGTGGTCGAGGCCTGGCGTGCCGAAGGCGCGACCGCCCCGCGCATCTTTTTCGCCGGGCCGCTCCTCGACGGCGCCAAGGTCGTCTACGACGGGAACGGTCGCCCGGAGATCTGCACCGGCAATGCCACCGTCGAGGACGCGCGGGCGCAGGTGGCCGAGCTCGACGCCGCTGGCGTCGACTTCATCAAGATCTACGAGATGGTGTCGCCGGAAGTCTTCGACGCACTCGTGCTCGCCGGCGAGGAACGGGGACTGCCCATCGACGCGCACGTGCCGCTATCCATGCGCGCGCGTGACGTCGCCCCGCGTGTGAACTCGATGGAGCACCTGCGGAACGTCGAGCTCGACTGCTCGGCGAACCCCGCGGCCCTGCTCGCCGCCCGCGAGCGCGAATTCGTCCGCGACCCCGGCGAGGCCGGTGGGGATCTCCGCACCCGCTTGCAGGGCCTGCAACGGGTGCCCGCTGTGTTGGCATACGATGCCCGCGAGTGCGAGCAGGTCTTCGCCACGATGGCATCGACCATCCAGGTGCCGACCCTACGCCTGAATTCGTTCGCGCTGCACCCGGCGTTCGTCGACGATGGTTGGTTCGACGCCGTAGCGGGCGCGCCGGCGCCGATCGCGGAGAGCTGGGATGCGGCCGGCCGAGCCTGGCGCGCGGATCCGCAGCAGCAGGACACGATCTTCGCCGGCTGGAGCCTCCGCATGGTCGGCGAGATGCACGCGCGCGGCATCCCCATCGGTGCCGGCACCGACACGCCCATCAACTACTCGCTGCCCGGGTACGCGCTGCACACCGAGCTGGAGATGTTGGTGCGGGCAGGTCTCGCGCCGCTGGATGCGATTCGCGCAGCCACCATCCGTCCCGCCGAATTCTTCGGCGTTCAGGAGATGGGCCGCATCGAGCCGGGGATGCGCGCCGACCTGGTGCTCCTGGACGCCGACCCCCTGGCCGACATCAGGAACACGCGACGCATCGCGGGAGTGGTGACGAAGGGACGCATGCTGGCGCCGGAGGCACTCGAGCAGCTGGGGCGGTGACGCGCCCGCAGTTTCAGCTGAAACTGCGCGCGAATGCTACCACACGGTGGCAACGCCGTACTGCTCGAACAACGGATTCGTCGTCACACACACGAGGCCTTCGGAGTGCGCCTGCGCGATCAGCATGCGATCGAAGGGATCGGAGTGATGCGCCGGAAGACGGGCCGCCGCCGCCGCATGGGCGGCCCTGACGGGGAGCTCGCCGAATTCGTTCGCTGCGATCTCCGCGACCAGGTCGCTGTCCTCGACCTCGAGCCGGCCGAGGGCGCGTTTGATCTCCAGCTCCCAGATCGTGGCTGCACTCACGAACACCACGTTCGTGGGATCGGCGATGGTGCGGCCCGCTTCCGCGGAGAGCCGCGAGTCGTCCTCGAGCCACCAGAGATACGCATGGCTGTCGAGCAGCAGCTTCACCGGTCCGACTCCCCGAACGCGCGGCGCATCTCTCCCGGGAGCGGAGCATCGAAGTCCTCGGACATGCGGACTTTCCCCTTCAACCGCCCCGGACGTCGCTGGCCGGCTCGCACGGGGACGAGGCGCGCCACGGGCGTGCCGGCCCGGGCGATCACGACGTCCTCGCCCGCCTCGGCCCGCTCGAGGAGCTTCGAGAGCTCCGTCTTCGCTTGGTGCACGTTCACGACCTTCATCGGTGGAAGATGAGGCCACCTAGCTAGATTAGCTAGGTCTACGGGCCGAGATTCCCGTCCTACGATCGACACCGGTCCGGGACGCAGGAATGCCGAAATCGGCCGTCAGCCCCCGGGTGGGCAGCGCCCGGTGACGGCGTCGGGGTTGATGCGCACCCTCATACCCGCTCCAGGACCTTCATGAGCCGCCTCCCCGCCCCCCGGTTCCCCAGGTTGCTCACGTAGATCTTCTCGGCGCCTGCGGCGCGCAGCTCACGGATCGAGCGAGCGCAGATCTCCTCGGCGGACGCGCCGGCCGCGAACTCGCGCGTGAGCGCCTCCACGGGCACCGGGAAGAACCTCGACAGCGTTCCGAGCGTCTGCGGGTTCGCGCTCCGGTACAGGAACACCCCGAACGCGACGGGCACGCGCACGCCGCCCCTTTCCATCGCCTCGAGCAGCGCCTCGACGCCCGCGAGCGAGTGGTGCGACACGACCTGGCTGAGCGCGAACTCGGCAACGGCACGCGGCGGAGTGATGAAGCGCACCTGTTCCTCGGCCGCACGGTGCGGGTTCACCCACCCGCCGAGTGCCAGCGACGGCACGCGCGCCCGCAGGATCTCGCGCAGGTCGCGACCGTGCGGCACGCAGCGCGGCGCACCCACGGACGTATCCCCGCCGAGCACGGTGAGCGCATCGAAGCCGTCCGAGGCCGCGCGCTTGGCGAACGTCTCGCAGTACTCGAGCGTGTGCTTGGTGGTGAGGATGGGCACGATGCGCCGCAGATCGACCGAGTCGCCCACGTTGGCGCCGACGTGCGCGAGATTCTCCTCCTCCGCCGCGCCCACCGCGTTGTCCGTGAGGAAGACGAAGAGGCCGTCGCGCGTGAGGCGGCCGAGCGAGTGGTGCAGGTCGATCCATGCGGACATGCTGCCGGACGGGTCGACGTCGGTGCGCGGGGGGCGGAGCTCCACCGACACGAGCGGCCCCGGCTTCGCGAGGGCCTCGAGGATCAGCGCGTCGGGCACGGTCGAGTCAGCGGCCCCGCGCGCTCCGCACGAGCGCGGCCACGTCGTCGGCGGCGGTGGGGAGCGAGCGCGTGAGCACCTCACAGCCGCGCTGGGTGACCGCCACGTCGTCCTCGATGCGCACGCCGATCCCCGCGAAACGCGCCGGCGTGGCCTCGTGATCGGGGCGGAAGTAGAGACCGGGCTCGACCGTGAAGACCATGCCCGGCTCGAGCTTCCGCGAGACGCCGTCGCGCGCGTAGTCGCCGGGGTCGTGCACGTCGAGTCCGAGCCAGTGCCCCGTCTGATGCGGGTAGAACGGCTTGTGCTTCTCGTCTTTGATGAGCTGATCGACGTCGCCGTCAAGGACGCGGAGATGCACGAGGCCCTCGACGAGCACTCGCGTAGCGGCGGTGTGCACGTCCCCGACCGGGGCGCCCGGGCGCACCGCTGCAACCGCGGCCACGCGGGCCGCTTCCACGAGCTCGTAGATCTCTCGCCCGGCGCCCACGAAGCGCCCGCTCGCAGGATAGGTGCGTGTGACGTCGCCATGATAGAGCCCGTACTCCGCACCCGCGTCGATGAGCACCAGCGCGTCGCGCTCGATGATGCTCGCGTTGTCCACGTAGTGCAGCACACACGCGTTCGCGCCCGAACCCACGATCGACTCGTACCCCACCCCGCCCGCTCCGCCGCTGCGGAACGCCGCTTGGAGCGCCGCCTCCACCGCCCACTCCCCCTCCCCCGGAGCGATGGCGCCGGCCGCGGCCCGATGTCCCTCGACGGTCACCTCGGCTGCGCGCCGTAGCAGGGCGAGCTCGTGGGCATCCTTCACGACGCGCAGGTCGTCGAGAACGGCACCCGGATCGACCACCGCGAGCGGTCCGGTCCCTGTCCGCGCACCGCGAGCCCGGCGGAACCCGAGCGCCCTGAGCACGTGCCGCTCGACCTCGTCCCCCCGACCGAGCCGGTAGTGGATGCGGTCGCCCGCCTTCAGGAGGTCTGGAAGGAGCTTGCCGACCTCGGAGAGCGGGTGGCACTCGTCCGGGTGGAAGCGCTCCCTCGCGCGCTCGGGCCCCAGGCGGATCCCGCTCCAGAGCTCGGCCTCGGCATCGCGCTCGCGCACGAACATCACCAGGCGCGGCTCGTCGCCTCCGACCAGGACGGCGACGGTCTTCGGCTCGGTCGCGCCCGTCAGATAGAAGAGCTCACGGTCGGGGTGGTAGGGCCGCTCGCCATCCCGCGAGCTGAACTGGATGGGGGCTGCCTGCAGCACGAGCACGCCCCGGCCAAGGACGGAAAGCACGGCTTTCCGCCTCGATTCCAGCACGGCTGTGGGGGTGTCGAGCGCTTCCGGGCGGTTCATGGCCGCCAAGCTAGCGACGGCCGGCGGGGGCCGTCAGCCCGCGGCGCCCCGGCTACCCCGGCACCTGACCAGTCAACAGAGGCGCAAACCCGCCGCCCACTGTATCATGCGGGCAGCCCCGCCCGACGGAGCAGGTGCAGGCTTCGTCGAATCCAAGAATCCAAGCCTCTGGACTCCGCCATGAATCGCTTCCACATCCGCTCGCTCCTCCTCGGCGCCCTCCTGGCCCTCCCCGCGGCACCCGTCGCCGCGCAGAACCAGTCCGACACGGTGCCTGCCTTCAATCTCGACTCGGTGATCGTGTCGGTCGTCGGCACGCCGATCCGCTTCGGGCGGTCTCCTTACCCCGTCTCCGTAGTCGGGCTGAGCGATCTCCGTGTCGGCAAGACGGGGATGTTCCTCGACGAGACCCTGCAGAGCCTCCCGGGCGTGCAAGTGCAGAACCGCTTCAACTACGCGGTCGGTGAGCGCGTGACCATTCGCGGGTTCGGGTCTCGCGCCCAGTTCGGCGTCCGCGGCATCAACATCACGGTCGATGGCATCCCGGCGACGCTCGCCGATGGCCAGTCCACCCTCGACCACTTGGACCTCGCATCGCTGGGGCGCGTCGAGGCGCTGCGCGGACCGGGCTCGGCGATCTATGGCAATGCCGCCGGAGGCGTGCTGAGCTTCGAGACAGCGCTCTCGGCCCAGTCACCTGCGCGGCAGGAAGCGACCGCGGTCGCCGGCAGCTTCGGCCTCCTGCGGCTGCAGAGCCTGACCTCGGGGACGGTCGGCAACGGAGCGTATCTGGTCAGCGTCGATCGACTGAACTACGACGGCTTCCGGCACTTCGGCGTCGTCGAGAACCCCGACTCATCGTACGGCGGGGCCGATCGCACCCACATCAACGCGCGGCTCGAGCAGGGTTTCGCGGGAGGTGAGCTGGGGATCACCGTGAACCATCTCAGCCTCGACGCCGAGAGCCCCGGGTCCATCAGCCGCTCAGCGTTCAACGCGGAGCCGGATCAGATCCATCCGTTCTACAAGCGCGACTTGACCGGCAAGGAAGTGCAGCAGGCGCAGCTCGGCGTCTCTTGGACGGGACCCGCCGCCGGTTTCGATGCGAGCGCAGCCGTGTATGGCCTCACGCGCGATTTCAGCAACCCCATTCCCGTCGAGTTCATCGATGCCGACCGGAGGGCCTCCGGCGCGCGCGTCACGTTGGGTCGTGACGTCGGCAGCGTCCGCCTGCTCGTCGGCGGGGAATACGACCGTCAGGACGACGACCGGCGGGAGTACTACAACCGCGGCGGCAAGCCCGACACGGTGTTGGTCAACCAGACGGAGAAGGTCCAGAGCGCCGGAGGATTCATGCAGGTCACCGTGCCTCTCCAGGACCGTGTGGAGTTGGTCGGCGCCGGCCGCTACGACTTCACTCGCTTCGAGGTCCAGGACTTCTACATTCGGCCCACGATCAACAACGTCGACAATTCGGGCGGGCGCGACATGAACAACCTGAGCGGCTCGCTCGGCGTTCACGTGAGCGTGGCGCCCCAGCTCGGCGTGTTCGCCAACGTGGCCACGTCCTTCGAGACGCCGACCACGGTCGAGCTCGGCAATCAGAAGGCCGGCGTGGGTGGATTCAACACGACGCTCGAGCCGACCACCGGCCGGACGCTCGAAGCTGGCGTCCGGGGAACCGTCTCCGACCGGATCTCCTTCGAGGCCACGGGCTTCATGATGAAGCTCGAGAACGAGATCCTGAGTTTGCAGGACAACACGGACGGCGTCGACAACTTCCGCAACGTGCCGCGCTCGGAGCGTAAGGGAGTCGAAGCGATCGTGCGCGCCAGGTTCCTCGACTTCGTGAGCGGGCAGGTCTCCTACACGTACACCGACGCCACCTTCAAGGAGGCGACCGACAGGTACGGAGTCAACATCGCGGGCAAGAAGGTGCCGGGTCTGGCACCGAAGCAGCTGCAGGCCAGCATCCGGGCCACACAGGGCGACTGGTACTTGGACGTCAGCGCCGAGTATACGGACGAGATGGCCGTGAACGACCGCAACTGCCTCGTCGTGCTCGACGCTGCACGCAATTGCCCGACGCCAACAGCCGGCGGCAGTCAGAACGGGTTCACGCGGGCGTACACGCTGGTGGGCGCCCGGGCGGGCGGCACCTCTGTCCAGCTCGGTGGCTTCGAGGTCTCTCCGTTCGTGGGCGTGCAGAACCTGCTGGACAGGCGGTACATGGCGTCCATCGTTCCGAACGCCTTCGCGCCGACGGCCAACCACACGAACGTGCGCTTCTACGAGCCGGGCCCCGGCCGCACGTTCTACGTGGGCGCCACTGTGGCCATATCGCGCTGAGGCCGACGCTGCGTCGAGCGCTTCACAGGACGGCGAGCACCGCAGCCTCCGCGCTGCTGGTGCTCGCCGTCCTGGCATTTCCGGCTGCGCCGCAAGGCAAGAATGCCGGCAGCGGCATGCGCCTGGGTGTGTCGTACGGCGGCATCAGCACCTTCGGCGTGATGGCCGAGTGGTTCGACGACACGCACGCGGTGGAGCTCGCCGTCGGCACCTGGTCGTTCCACGAGGTGTCGGTCTCGGCGGTCTACAAGGAGTACTTCTTCGGCAGCCGCGTGCGCCCCTTCGTCGGCGGCGGCCTCTGGGTGGTGGCTGCGTTCCCTCCGCAGGAGCGCACGGGCCTCGCTCTCGTGCTGCGTGCGCCCGTGGGCGCGGAGTGGAGCTTCGTCGATGACCACTCCGTGGGCGTGGCGCTCAACGTGAACCGCGCGCTCGCCGTGCGCAGGACCGACCCCGACGACGATCTCCCCCTCGTGGGGCGGATCGTGCCCCTACCCGAGATCTATTACCGGCTGACGCCGTAGGGGCTCGTCCCCGACGTCCGGCCACGAACCACTAGGGCCGGGCGCCGACCACGCGCCCAGACTTCGCGCGCGGCGGTGACGTCACCCTCACACTTCCTCGGGCTCGTCCCAGGTCTCCGACCAGAAGCGCTCCTCTTCTTCGCCGATCTCGCTCAGGTCGAGCGGCTCGTCGGCGTCGACCGAGAGTGCGCCGGTTTCCACGATCGACCGCACGGCATCGTCGTCGATCTCGGGGAGGGCCGCCGCCAGCGCGGCGCGCCGGCGCGCACGGGCCTTGAGGCCGGCGGCCACTACCAGCGCGGAGAGCACACCCCAGAAGGCCAGCCAGAAGAGCTCGACCATGCGGGCGCGTCAGTCGAGCGGGACCATGCCGACGTACTTGAGCCCGCTCCCCGTGTTGAAGAGCACGACCTCGTCGTCAGCGGAGATCATGCCGCGCCCGAGCAGGAGCGGCACCGCTGCGGCGGCGGCCCCGCCCTCGGGTGCCGCGAACACGCCGGTGTCTGCGCCCAAGTGGCCCACCCACTCGGCCATCGCGCCGTCCGAGACCGCGACCGCGCCGCCCCGCGAAGCGCGCAGCACGCGGAGCATCAGGAAGTCGCCCACCGCAGAAGGTACGCGCAACCCCGACGCGTATGTCTGCGCGCCCTCCCACATGCCGGCGTCCGTGCGGCCCGTCTCCCAAGCGCGCACGATCGGCGCGCACCCCGAAGCCTGCACGGTGAACATCTTCGGTCGCTCGGGCCCGATCCAGTCGAGCGCTTCCATCTCGTCGAACGCCTTCCACATGCCGATGAGTCCTGTGCCACCTCCGGTCGGGTAGACGATCGCGTCCGGAAGGCGCCCGTTGAGCTGCTCGACCAGCTCGTACCCCATCGTCTTCTTCCCCTCGATGCGGTATGGCTCCTTGAGCGTCGACAGGTCGAACCAACCGTGCTCCTCGACACCGCGCCGCACCACTCTGGCGCAGTCGGTGATGAGCCCGTCGAGCAACTGGAGGTCGGCGCCCAGAGCGCGGATCTCCTCGAGAATGGGTGCGGGCGTGTCACTCGGTACCACGACGTGCACCGGCAAGCCCGCCGACGCCCCGTACGCCGCGGCCGCGCTCCCGGCGTTGCCCGCGGAGGGTAGCGCGAGCTCGCGGGCCCCCAGCTCCAGCGCGCGCGACACGGCCACGCACAGTCCGCGCGCCTTGAAGCTCCCGGTCGGGTTCTGGCCCTCTTCTTTGATCCAGACTCGGCGCACGCCGAGACGCGTGGCCACCCGGGGTGCGTCGAGCAGCGGCGTCCACCCTTCGCCCAGCGCGATGCGGGCCGCAGGGTCGCGCACCGGCAGCACTTCGGAGTACCGCCAGAGGTCGGCGCGTCGGTTCGCGACCACCTCGCGCGTGAACGTCGCTCGCAGAGACGCGAGGTCGTAGCGCGCGAGCAGCGGCTTCCCCGCCGGAGAAAGGCCGACGAGACGCTCGCTCTCGATCCGCTCGCCCGTGAGCGAGCACTCGAGATGGGTCGCCCCGCGTGAAGGGTGGATCTGGTTCATGGCTCGGTTCGATTGGGAAGCAGGCGTACCCCCGCCGCGAGCATCGCAGCGCCGACGGGAATGAGCCAGAGCGGCGGCGGCGCCTCGGGGTCCGACATGAATTCGCGCACGGCGGGCGTGGAGGTCATGAGCACCAGGGTCGCGTTGTTCACGAAGTGCATCAGTGCACCCACCCAGATGGAGCCTGTCCGCCACACCACCCAGGCAATGAGCGATCCGAGCATCGCGGTGGGCAGGAAGCGGATCGCCGTCTGGAACGACAGGTGGAAGACGCCGAACACGACGCCGTTCAGCACGATCATACGCCAAGGCTCGAGCGACCGTGTGCCACCGAGGAAGACGCCGCGGAAGACGATCTCCTCGCAGAGCGCCGGGGTGAGCGCGATCAAGACCAGGAGCCAGATCAGCCGACGGGCATCCCCCGCCGTCATGAGCTCCTCGAGACCCTCGAGCAGATCCCATGGAATCGGGAGCACGAAGCTCTGCAGCCAGCCGACCAGCCAAACGACCGGGAGCGCGCCGCCTACCAGCAGGACTCCGGCGGCCAGGCCGCCGGCCGTGGGCGCACGCAGCGACAGCGTGCGTACCGCGTCGAATCGCCCGAGTGTCACGAAGAGCACGGCCGGCAGGAACAACAGGAGCCACTCGGACAGCAGGAGTACCCGCTCCCCCAGCCCGATCTGGAGGCGGACACCGCCGTAGAAGAAGAGCACGGCCAGCATCGCCACGAACCCGAGCGCCACCGGCGGCTCCGGGACGCGCCCCTCGCGACCGAGGCTGTGCAGGCGCGTCAGCCAGGAAGTGCGCGGCACGTCGGCGGCCTCGCCCCCGCCGAAGAGCACGCGCTCGCTCCCGAACGCGCTCGCCGCGAACAGGAGCCCGCCGGCGGCGTAGAGCGTCGTCGAGGCGAGCACCAGCGTGGCGAGCAATGCGTCCGCGTCCCCAGCCATGACGTCGCGGAAGAGAAACGAGACGCCCGCCACCGGCGTGATCGCGAGCAGCGGACCGAAACTGATGCCCGGGAAGATCGGCAGCATCGCGGGCACCAGCACGAGCATGTAGACCGGCGTGAGCGCGTTCTGCGCTTCCTTGAACGAAGTGGAGCGCACCGCGAGCCCGAGGAAGAGCGAGGCGAAGAGGACGGCGAGCGGCACGAGCGCGAGGAAGATGACGGCCACCGACCACAGCGGGATCGATACCTCGATGTTCAGCGCCTCGGTCACCTGGAGCGCGCCCGTCTGGAACGTGAGGAGCATGCTGCCGAGGTTGAGCGCGGCCGCCACGACGCCGATGAGCGCCACCGTGAGGAACTTGCCCGTCACGATCGCGCTCGCCGGCACCGGGGCCGTCAGCAGCGTCTCCAGCGTGCCGCGCTCCTTCTCCCCAGCAGCGAGATCGATCGCCGGGTAGAACGCACCCAGCAGCGTGATCACCACCAGCAGGAGCGGCAGAATGCGCCCGAGCGTGTAGCCACCCATCTCCTCGGGGAGCGCCACGGACGAGTCGTTCACGGCCAACGGGACAGCGAACGTCGCGGGGAGACCGCGCCCCGACAGCCGGCTCGCGAGCAGCGTGTCCGCCCAGTCGTCGAGCGCGTCGGAGAGCTCGCCCCGCGCGCGCTGCGACCGATCGGACGCCGCATCAAAGAAGAGCGTGACCGTGCGGGTGCCGCCGGCGTCCGTCGGAGGCCCGAGGACCGCGACCGCCGCGACCGCGTCGCTCCTGAGCGCCTCGGTCGGGCTCGCTTCGATGGGCACCAACGAGAGAGCCTCGCCCGCAGAGATGATCGATACGAGGCCCGAGGGGACGTCGCCGACCAGGGCCACCGGTGCCCGCTCGGCCTCGAGTCTGCGCTGACCGAACAGGAGCAGCTGCTCGCTCGCGATGAGCAGCACCGGGTAGAGCAGCACGGGCACCGCCACCATCATGAGCAGCGTGCGGCGATCCCGAAGCGTCTCCTTCAACTCCTTGACGAAGACGACCGACCACGCGGACTTCACGTGCGTGGCCCTTCGGCGAGTGGCGCGTCGCCGACGAGCGCGAGGAACGCGCGGGCGAGGTTGGGGGCCTCCGCGCGCCGCATGATCTCGGCGGGCGTCCCTTCGGCGGCGAGCGCGCCGCGGCTCAGCACCCCCACGCGGTCCGCCAGGAGATCGACCTCGTCAATCTGATGGGTGGAGAAGAGGACGGCCTTGCCCTTGCCCCGCTCACGCGAAATGAAGTCGTGGGTGGCGCTGCCACTCACCAGATCGAGCCCGAGCGTCGGTTCGTCGAGTACCAGGACGGGCGGATCGTGCACGAGTGCGCGAGCGAGCGAGACACGCTGGCGCTGTCCCGTGGAGAGCTTGGCGCACAGCCTATCTGCGAAGTCGCCAATGCCGAAGAGTTCGACCATCTCGGCGACGCGTGCGCCGAGGGCCGCACCTTCGAGCCCGTGCAGCTGACCGAAGTACGCCACCAGCTCGCGGGCGGAGAGGCGCCCGTAGAGCCCCATCGACGAGCTGAGGAACGCCATGCGCCTCCGCGCTTCCAACGGGCTCGTCGTGACGTCGAGGCCGCATACGGCGGCCGAGCCCGACGAAGGCGCGAGCAGGGTCGCCAAGCAGCGGAGCGCGGTCGTCTTGCCCGCCCCGTTCGGGCCGAGCAGGGCGTACACCTCGCCGGGCTGCACCTCCAGCGTCAGGTCGCGCACGGCCGTCACCGACCCGTACTGCTTTCCCAGGCCGGAGAAGCGAATCATGGCATCCTGGGTGGAAGGAGGGGCCGCGAACTCCCCCGGAACGGCCGGGGTAGGCACCGAGGCTAGTACCGGCGGACCCGGAATCGCCAGTCCAGATGCCACGGATGCGGGGCAACCCTGGCACCGAGGTCCGCATCCAAGAGAGCACATGACAGACGCCTCGGCGGGACAGACCGAGCGCCAGCTGATTCGGCTGGCAGCCGAAGGGGACGCCCGTGCCATCCGGATGCTGTACGAGCGGTACGCGCCGCGCGTCTACGCCGTCGTGCGCCGGATTGCCGCCGACGACGACTTGGCGCAGGACTATACCCAGGAGGCTTGGATTCGGGCGATTCGTGCGCTCCCCACCTTCCGGGGAGACGCACGCTTCTCGACCTGGCTTCACCGCATCGCCGTCAACGCGGCGCTCCAGTCCCTGCGCAAAGCGGACACGAGGTCGAAGCGCGAAGAGGACGAGGCGGCGGATGTACCCATCGATCCATGGAACACCGACTCGCTCTTGCAGAAGCGGCTGGAGCAAGCGCTCGACACGCTCCCCGAGGGGATGCGCGAAGTGCTCATCCTGCACGATGTCGAGGGATACACACACGATGAGATAGGAGATGTGCTCGGCGTGACGTCGGGCACTTCGAAGTCACAGTTGTTCAAGGCACGAGCCAAGATGCGCGCGCTGCTCTCCGGCGTGGCCGGAACAGCGGGCGAACAGGGAGCGGAAGCATGGAGCATTTGACGATCGAAACGCTGGCGCGCCTCGTGGACGAGCCCGCGCGCCCGGAAGAAACCAAGCATCTCGCCCTGTGCGAGGCATGCGCGTCCGAGCTCGCGGCATTGCGCGCCCAGACCGAGTCTCTCGCAGCGCTCCCCGAGATCATGCCACCGCTCGGAGACTGGAGAGTCCTCGAGGCGAAGCTGCGCTCGGAGGGACTCGTGCGCGACCTCGGCCTCTTCCAGAAGCTCGGCCTCGCGCGCACCCCGTCGTGGATGCCGGCCGCGGCAGCCGTCGTGCTCTTCCTCGGCGGAACTGGCTTCGGAGCGGCGATCACGAATCGCGGAGCCCCTGCAGGCCCCCAGTCGACCGCGCCGCTCGCAGCGCTCAGCGTCGAAGGTGCGGCGAACGCCGTCCGAGAGGCGGAGCAGGAGTACGTCTCCGCCGTGTCCCGCTATCGCGAGGTCATGGAGGAGCAGGGCGGCGGCGACGTGACGACCGACCCCGTCACCCGTTACGCGGCGCTCGAGCACCTCGTCTCCGTCAGCCAAGCGGCCGTACGGCAGGCCCCTGGCGATCCGTTCTTGAACGGGTTCCTGGCTTCTGCGTTGGCCGAGCGGGACGCGGCTGCACGGCAGGTGTCGGCCAACCGGGACAACTGGTTCTGAGATGAAAGCCGTACGCTTCCTCCTCACCGCGCTCGCACTCGCTACCTGGACGAGCGCAGCCCAGGCGCAGCGCGCTCCGGGTTGGATCGGGATCAGTTTCGAGGTGAAGTCGGCTGAGACGAGCTCCGCGAGCGTGGCCGGGGCCGTCGTGACCGAGGTGCGCGCCGGCAGCCCGGCTGCCGGCGCCGGCATCCAAGTCGGCGACCGCCTGCTCACCATCAACGAGGTCAGCACCGCAGAGGACTTCGAGAACCTCGCCGGGCGGCTCGCGCTGAGGGTCGGCGACCGCGTGAACATCCGCCTCGAGCGCGGCGGGCGGCGCCTCGAGCTCACGCTGCGCGCCGCCGAGAGGCCGACCGACTTCGGCACGTGGACTCCGCGGGCCGGCATGCCCACCGACTCCATGGCCGAAGAGATGTTCCGCGCCATCGACTCGCTGCGCATCCAGATCCTGGCGACACGCGCAC
>VGVR01000032.1 GCA_016873995.1 Gemmatimonadota bacterium | reverse complement strand
CGCCCATGAGCACCGAGCTCGGATACGCCGCTCTGCCACCGGGAGCGTACACGCCGACGCGGGCCAGGGGCGTCCAGGTGCGGGTGATGCGCACGCCGGGCTCGACCTCGAGCGTCACGTCTCCGGAAAGCTGCGCCTCGTGAAAGCGGCGGATATTCGCTGCGGCGCGCTCGAGCGCAGCGCGCACGTCTACGTCGAGTGCAGCGACCGCGTCGTCCCAGGAGCGCCGCGGGACTTCGAGAGCGTCGAGCCGCACGCCGTCGAAGCGCTGCGCCATGTCCCGGAGGGCGGCGTCACCGCGTGCGCGCACGTCGGCGAGCATGCCGGCGACCGCGGCCGCGACGTCGGCGTCGTCGGCCGGCCTCCGGTCGAGTAGCCGCGCGAGCGTCGCCGCTGGCAAGTCGGCGAGACGCCCGCGCGCGAAGAGGTCGACACCGCTCACGGCATCAGCCTCTCGATGCGGGTGACGAGGATGCCTTGCGCGCCGAGCGCCTTCAGCTTGCCGATCGTCTGGTAGACGGCACCGGCGTCGACCACCGCGTGTGCTGCGACCCAGGTGCCCGAGTCGAGCACCTCGACGATGGTCGGGCCGGAGAGCCCGGGGATCACCGCCCGCACCTGCTCGAGCTTGTCCTTGGGCACGTTCGCCATCAAATAGCGCTTCTCCTGCGCGCGGATCACGGACTCGAGCGCGGTGGCCACCTCGTCGACGAGAGGGCGCGTCTTCCGGTCTGCCAGCGCCGCCGGGTTCGCGACCAGCCGCGCGGTGGACTCGAGCACGGTGCCGATCTCGCGCAGGCCGTTCACCTTGAGGGTAGAACCCGTCGAGGTCAGGTCGACGATCACGTCCGCCACACCCAAGTGGGGGGCGATCTCGGTGGCGCCGCTCACCGGTGCGATCGTGATCGGGATACCGAGCGACTCGAAGTGCCGGGTTGCGCAGCGCGGGAACGACGTTGCGACGCGCGTACCCTTGGGCAGCTGCTTCGCGGACGTCACCTCCGACTCCTCGCGGGCGGCGACCACGAGCCGGCACCGTCCGAACCCGAGGTCGAGCACTTCTGTGACTTGGCGACCGCTCTCCGCCACGCAGTCGGCGCCCGTCACGCCGATCTCTGCGGCCCCATCCGCCACGTACTCCGGAATGTCCTGGGCCCGCACGAAGATCGCCTCGAAGTCATCACCCAGTGCCGCTACCAACGCCCGGTCGGCCGCAAACGCCGGCCGGAGCCCGGCCAGCTCGAGAAGCTCGAGGGCCCGCTCGGAGAGGCGCCCCTTGCTGGGGAGCGCCACGCGCATCGGTCTATTCATTCTGGTCCGCCCTGTTGTGCGTGCGTTCGACCACCCAATTCGACTACGAAAAAAAACCGCGCCCCGTCCTCGACGGGCCGCGGTGGGTGCCACCTCTTGGATCTTCGTCCTAGGCGCGCACGACCTTTCCGCAACCCGTGAGGGCCGCGTGGTGATGATGGTGCCGGACGTGGATCCTGGTGTTCATGGGACGCCCAAGTTGCGGCGGGGTCCAGGGGGCGTCAAGGCTCGCGTCGATTCCCGCGGCGGGCCCCCGCCCGCAGGCCGGCAGGTGACCGATTCCACCCCTGCCGAGTGTGTAAGGGGCAGGTGCGTGACGCCTGCGCTCCACCCGGGGGGGTGAATGGAAGCGCTGCAACGAGTACTCGCGTCGAGCCAGGCCGATCTCGCCCAGGAGCTCGAGGTGCACATCGGGCTCCAGGACGCCGCCGCGTTGGACTTCGTGCGGGCGGCAGGGGCAGAGCTGATCGCCTCCTACGCGTGGCAGCGGGCATCGCTCGACGCCCAGCGTCTTTCGGACGCCAGGAACGTGCGCGACCTGTTGAGCACCGTGGGCGCGGGGCGCATCGCCGCCCAGGTCGGCATCTCGCGTGAAGTGACTTGGGAAGGGCTGCGAGCATTCGTTCCGAGCGTGCTCCGCCGAGCGGAAGGACAGCGTCCGGCGTCCAGGCTGCGGAGCATGTCTGGGACCGAGATGCCGTGGCGTCGGGCGCGGCGAGCCCCGGCTTCCGCGTTCGGCTTCATGCAGCCGATGGAATAGCGGGTGCGAGGCGCCTAGACCGGTGCGCCGACCCGGGGGCGAGCTGGGGTCGAGCCCTCCAGCACCCCGATCACCTCGTCTGCTGCCGGCCATGCGCCGCGTGCGACCAGCCTGCCGTCCAAGACGAGGGCCTGAACTGGAAGCCGGGTCAGCGTCCTCCACGCCTCACCGAAGCCAACCCGGAAGCGTCGAAAGTCGCGCAGGAGGAGCAGGCCGAGCGCGATCGCGTTCCGCGGGTCGATCACCTCGAGATCGATGGTGTCGCCGTATCGGGCGTGCAGGGCGCGGTAGAGGGGGCCCATCGCCTCCATTCCCGCGCGGCGCTCGGGAAAGACGCGCTCGCCTGCACACCCGAGGAAGTCGCCCTCGAGACGACCGCAGCATCCGCTCCCGGTGAGCTGTTGCTCCATCTCTCGCACGAAGATCACGCTGTGGCGGTGCATGCCCTACAGTGGGCGCACGCCGCGCCGCACGCCAGTCGTCTACCCGGCGGATTGCCTTGGCAGGCCGCTGCGGGCGACTCCTCGTGGGCACCCGGCTGGCCCGCGCATCACGCTCAGCCCCGCGGGCCGCTACCCTCGGGCCCTCCGCATCGCTGCTTTGATGCGAATCGAGAGCAGCGGTGGATCGATCGGCTTCCGCAGGTAGTCGTCTGCGCCCATCTCCATGAGCTCGACCTCGGTGCCGTGGTCGGGGGCGCCTGTCAGCACGACGACCGGGAGGCCCACGGTGGCCATGGACTGCCTCACGGAGCGGAGCACGTCGCGTCCGCCGATGTTCGGCATGTCGAGGTCCAGCAGCATGAGGCTGAAGTGCTCGCCGCGCGCCAACCGCACGAGGGCCTCGGCACCGTCGCGCGCCTCGGACACTCGGTAGCCCGTCGCCTCGAAGACCCCTCGCGCAATGGTGCGGGTGGTGCCGTCGTCATCGACCACCAAGATGTGCGGCTGGTCCTCGCTCGGCTCGATCGGTGCGGGAGCGGCGGGCGGAGCCGCGTGCACGACGAGTCGTGAGGGCGCCGCGGGGATAGTCGCGGTGGCCACGGGTGCGGCCGGCGACGACGCAACTGCGGCGACGGGTGCGCGAGACGGGCTGGCAGCCGCCGGTGCCGCGCGCAGGACCTCTGGGGAATGGAGGATCGTGAGCGGCTCCGGTGGCGACACGATCGGCCCCGGTCCATCCACAGTCACCGCACCCGCGGAGGATGCTGCGTCGCCATCTTCCTCCTCCTCCTCCGCGTGGCCGATCACGCGCTCTACCTCCTGCAGGGTGGTCTCGCCGGCGCGTATCCGCTCGAGCGCGGACTCGCGCAGCGTCACCATGCCGTCTCGTGCGGCTTGTTTGCGCAGCTCGGACGCGGGCGCTCCCGACTCGATCAGGTGCTGGAGCTCGGGCGTCGCCAGAATGAACTCGGTGACGGGAAGGCGGCCGGGGTATCCGCTGCTCATGCACTCGTCGCAGCCCTGGGCGCGGACCACCGGGCGTGCGCCGTACCGCGCGGCCAGCTCGGCCTCTTGGGCCGTGAGATCGGCTCCGACACGCTCGGCGCAGCTGGAGCAGACTCGGCGCACGAGGCGCTGCGCCAAGGCCCCCCGGAGCGTCTCGCTCACCGTCGCGGCACTCAGGCCGAGGTCGAGGAACCGGCGGATGGCGCCTATGGCATCGTTCGTATGCAGCGTGGACAAGACGAGGTGCCCGGTGAGGCTCGCCTGGGCGGCGATCTCCGCCGTTTCGGCGTCGCGAATCTCACCGACGAAGATCACGTCCGGATCCTGCCGCAGGATCGCGCGCAGCGCCGAGGCGAAGGTCATGCCCTGCTTCTGTTCGACCTGGATCTGCGTGAGGCCCGCGACCTCGTACTCGACCGGGTCCTCCACCGTCATGATGTTCACGTCGTCGGTCGCGATCTCGCCGAGCGCGCCGTAGAGCGTGGTGGTCTTGCCGGAGCCGGTGGGGCCCGTAACCACCACGACGCCGTCGCGGTTGGTTAGCGCGCGGCGCAGTCTCTCGACGTCGTACGGGCCGATGCCGGTCTTGGCGAGGGTGCCACCGCGCTCAGGGTCGAGCAGTCGGATGACGGCCTTCTCCGCGCCGCGCGTCGGCACGGTGGATACGCGCAAGTCGTACTTCCGCCCGTCCACGACCATGCGCGTGCGCCCGTCCTGCGGTCGCAGGCGGTCGGTGATGTCGAGCTGGGCCATGATCTTGATGCGCGACACGACGCGTGCCAGCACCGGGAGCGGCAGCTGCATCGCGTTGTGGAGTACGCCGTCGGTCCGGAACCGAACCACACCGCTCGACGCGAGCGGTTGGATGTGGATGTCGGACGCCCGATGCCGCACCGCCTCGTGCAGGATGATGTTCGCGAGACGCACCACGGGGCCTGCCAGATCGGCTTCGAGGATCTTCTCCGGGGCTGGGGCATCGCTCGGCAACTCGAACTCGACCTTGGCCAGATCGGCCTCCCGGCCCAGGCGCTCGAGCATGGACGCGGCCGCGTGATCGGCCGAGTAGGCGGACTCGATGGCACCCGAGATGGCCATGGGGGGCGCGACCGCGAAGCGCGCGATCCGACCCGAGGTGAAGCCGACTTCCTGATCGGCGTTCAGGTCGGTCGGGTTAGGGGTCGCCACCACCAGGTAGCGGTTTTCGTCTCGCACCGGGAATACGCAGAACTTCCGGGCGATGCTACCGGGGAGGAGCTTGGCCGCCGTCGGCTCGGCCCCGGTCAGGTCCACCGTCTCCATGGAGAACGCCTTCGCGATCGCGGCGGCGAGCTCCTGGGGCTGGACGTCGCACTCCTTGCAGGCGGCGGTCCATACGTCGTGCACGCTCGTATCGGGAGCGAAGACCAGGCGGTCGGCATTCGGGAGTCCCGCTCGCTTCACCGCCGTCGCCATCCAGTGCGCGATCATGCAACTCCCTGTCGAGCGAGGAACTCACGCACCGCTCCGTACTCGCGTCGCGTCTGCGCCACGAGCCGGGGGGCCGTGCTGAGATCGCCCCCGCGGGCGATGTGCTCGAGGCCCTCCGCCAGCTCGGAGAGGTGCCGCGCGTGCACGTTGCCCGAGGAGCCCTTGAGCTTGTGTGCGGCTTTGCGGAGCGACTCCGCGTCGGACGCGGCGAGCGATTCCTCCAGCGCCGCCATGAGGCCAGCCGACTCCTCGACGAAGAGTTGCAGAGTCGGCTCCACGATCTCTTCGATGCCCGCAGCCTGCATGGAGTTACGGAAGCCCTCCAGGTCCAGGGGGGCTCGCACGCCCAGCGTCACTTCTTCCATGGTCGCCTCGCTCGTCCGTTTCTCGTTCCGGGGGGCATGCCGCACGGACGCTCCACGCGCTCATCCGTCGGCATCCCTACGGGGGAGTATCGGTCGAGGGTGGCGGCGACTTCAGGTCAGGCTTCGCGCCGGCCTAACTCCCGCGAGGGTCCGCGGGCGTCAACTTCCTGGCAGCCGTCCCAGCAGGGAGGAGAGCTGCTCCGGCCCGCCGGTGACCCCGTGCGCGACGGTGCCGTCCGCCTCCACCAGGTAGACGATGCCTGGGTGCACGATGTCCCCCGTGCGCGGGTCGCGGGTGCGGGTCATGTCCCACGCGTCGAGAGCCGCCTCGACCGACTCGACGGGGCCCCCCACGACGAAGTCGCGCGCCGGGTCCAGCCCGAAGTGCTCGAGCACGGAGGCGAGGAGCCCAGGCGTGTCCCGCCAAGGATCCAAGGTGACGACGACCACGGCGGCTCCCGGTGCGGCCTCATCCCGCGCCGCACGCGCAGCCTGCACGACCACCGGGCAGAGCGTCGCGCAGTGTCCAAACGCGAACATGACCAGCGCGGGCCTTCCCGCGAGGGCCTCGAGGCCGAAGGGATCGCCTCGGTGGTCCACTAGGCCTGAGGCCGCTGGCCAGGGCCGGTCGAGGCGAGGCGGGTCGCCCTGCGCGAGCTCCGGAGCACCCCATGCGGTTTCGGGCAGGCGGGCATCTGCCACCTTCCAGCCCGCGAGCCCCAGGCCGAGGACCACCGCGCCCGCGCAGGTTACGAGCGCCGTCCTGCCCGAGGTCGAGGAGCCGAGGTGGCGCACGCTCGCCCGCACCTGACGTCCCCAGCCCACCATGAGCGCGGCCAGCATCGTGGGTGGCTGGCCGATCAACAGCAGCCATCCCTTCGCGTCCGGGAGCCCCGACTCGGTGATGTTGAAGCAGACGGAGCGCGCCCGCTCGAACCAGGCGGGCGCGCTCGGCACTGCCCACAGCGCGAAGGCCCACCAGGCGGCGCTCACCCCGAGAATGAAGGTGAGCGCGCCCAGCGGCCAGGCGTCCTCCTTGCGGATCATCCGATCTGCCACGTGTCCGAGAGCAACTTCCAGTTGGCGAAGTAGTACACGACGAACGCCACCAAGAACACGAACACCAGCACCATCGTCCCCGGTGCGACGCCCAAACGGCCGTGCTCTTTCAGCTCGACCTCGGTCTTCGGCAGCTCCATGAACGGCCGCGCGTAGACTCCCGGCGGCACGCTGCCGCGCAGGGCTTTGTCCGTGCAGTCGGCGCCGAGGGGTGCCCCGAAGAACACCGACCAGACCGTGATCAGGATGTACATGCCGCCGCCCAGGGCGGCGATCAGGCCGCCGATCGCCATCAAGCCCATCATCAGATCGGTAGCCGGCGAGAACTCGACGCCGAAGGGCGCCCCCGCGAACGAGATGTCGTAGTGCCGACGGGGCACTCCGAACGTGCCCACGAACGTCATGGACAACGAGAAGATCAGCATGCCTATCGCGAACACGTACGGCTGCCAACGCGCCATCCCGTAGAACGCGACCTTCTTCCGGAAGATGAGCGGGATCACGTAGTACGTGATGCCCATGAACGCCATCGCCGTGCCCGACACCACGGTGGCGTGGAAGTGCCCCGGGATCCTGAGCGTGTTGTGGGCGATGATGTTGATCTGCTCGGTGCCGAACGTGACGCCCGTGATGCCGCCCACGAATCCGAAGACCACGACCGACAGGCAGAGCGCGCTGAACCCGGGGTCACCCCACGGTGCGCGCCTGAGCCATCCGAAGATCCCTTCCGTGAACCCCCGCAGCCGCATCCCCATCTCGATGCCCGCGGGAACCGTGAACCCGTGCAGCATCGACGCGAGCACGGCCATGTACATGAAGTACGACGTGTTCACGATCTTCCACGAGGGCCCGAAGCCCGGGTCGACCAGCAGGTGATGCGCGGATGCCATCGAGATGAACAGGATGTACAGCACGAAGGCCGTCCGGCTGATCTTCTCGTTCAGGACCACCGCTCCAGCCGTCAGCGCGCCGAGCAGGTACCAGATCGATACCATGGCGGCGACGTTGATCTGCTGCGAGGAGTGGCCGAGGCCCCACCACACGAGCCGGTAGATCTGCGGGTCGACGTTCATCACGCCGACGGACCAGAGGAACGTGGGGATGTAGATCGCCGCGCCGTGCAGCAGCGTGATCGCAGCGATGATCGCGGCGGTGATGGCGCCGAACGTCACGAGTGGGACCGAGCCTGTGTACGTGCGCTCACGCTTGGCGATGACCAGCGTGGAGAAGAAGATCGTCGTGACGATGATGGCGCCGACCGCGAACAGGATCACGCCCAGGTAGAACGCCGGGTGTGCGCGCAGCGGGACGTACGAAGTGAAGAGCACGTCCGCCCGCCCCGTGAACGTCGTCCACTCGACCAGGCCCGCGCCGGCGACCATGAGCACGAAGGCTGCCCACGCGAACTTCGGGCCTGCGACGCGGCAGTTGAGCAAGACGGCCGAGGCGAAGTACAGCACCGCCATCTCGAAGAACAGGATGAAGAAGATCAGCATGTTCATCCCGTGGATCGTCAGCCAACGGTAGAACATCACGTCGCTGAGTAGATGCACGGCTTGCCAGCGAGTGAGCAGCACCAGGATGGCCGCTATGCCGCCGACGAGCAGCGCAACCGTGGCGACGACCGCGTTCGCCTTGATGAGCGCGTCGGCGTCCTTGTGGACCTTGAGGCCCGTCGTGGGGCAGACGCGGAAGGCGGAATCTGCGGCGTTCATTGGCCACCTCCTGCGGCCGCAGGGCTCGCCTCGGGCGCCGACGCGGTGCCGACCGGGTTCACGATGACGCGGCCGACCATGAGGTGGTGACCGATACCGCAGAACTCGTTGCAGAGGATGCTGTAGCTCCCCGCCTCGGTCGGGATGACCCTGAGCCCGTAGTCATAGCCGGGAACGACCTGGAAGTTGACGTTGAACGGGAACAGGTTGAAGCCGTGGTTCACGTCCAGCGACGACAGGTGCAGCGTGTACTCTGCGCCCTGCTCCAGCTGCAGCACGGGGGTCCACTGGAACTGGGCTCCCAACAGGTAGATGTCCGCGCCGGCGGGCGGGGCCACGACCGGGATTCCACCATCGGTTGCTCCCGTACCGTAGTCGCGGACGAACTGCTGCACCCTCGCGACGTAAGCGGAGGGCTCCACGCGGGCGCGCGTGCCCGAGGGGTTCTGTCCGCCGCGCAGATGCCACAGTGGCATCATGGCGAAGAGGATCATGCACCAGATGAACGCGATCGTGAACCAGATGCGCTCCGACCTATGGACGGGCTTCCACCACACGAGCTCGGGCTAGACGACACCAGTCGTGTACATAGGCTTGCCTCCGGCTCAGGGAAGGGTGGCCTGCGGGAGGCTCAGTACCTCCCACAAACCCCACAGGGTGAAGACGCCCAGCATGACCGCCATGCCGAGGCCCAGCAGGACGAAGGGTCGGTCGTAGAGTCGCTGCAGGAACGGAATCTCCTGGTTCTATTCCGAGCGGTCGGGCTGCTCACTCATCGGTGATCTCCGATCGAGGTTGACGTGGATTGACGCGATAGTTCGGCGATGGTGGTGTCGCGCAGGAACGCGGTCATCAGCCGGGCCATGCGATACCAGTCCGCCCATTCGGGACCGGCCACGTCCTCGATCTCAACCCGGGCCATCGGTGCCATGGCAGACTATCGGACGGTTTCCCGCGTACGTGCTCCGCGCCCGGTGACGCCCGCGTGACTCCGTTATCATCCTCCCCATGGATGACGCCATCCGCATCCGCGGCGCCCGACAGCACAACCTGAAGGGCGTCGACCTCGACATTCCCAGGCGTCGCCTGACCGTGCTCACCGGGCCATCTGGGTCAGGGAAGAGCTCGCTCGCGCTCGACACGCTCTACGCGGAGGGGCAGCGCCGCTACATCGAGTCGCTCTCCACGTACGCGAAGCAGTTCCTCGAGCGCATGGAGAAGCCGCTCGTCGACTCGATCGAGGGCATCTCGCCCGCAGTCGCGATCGAGCAGAAGAACCCGACCAAGACGAGCCGGTCCACGGTGGGGACCGCCACGGAAGTCTACGACTACCTGCGGCTGCTCTGGTCGCGCGTAGGGCACACGCACTGTCCGGAGTGCGACCGGCGCGTCCACCCGGACACGGTGAGCACGGCGGTGGACTCGGTGCTCGGGCTGCCACCCGGTACGCGTATCCAGGTGACGTTCCCGCTGCCCATGAGCGAGCGCGTCACGCACGCGCTGATCGTGTCGAACCTGCGCGCGATGGGGTTCGTGCGCGTACTCGCCGACGGCGTGCCCGTCGACGTGTCCGGCGCCGAGGCGGAGGACGTCGCGAGCGCGGGTGTCGACCTCACCGCAGCGACCGAGCTGCTCGTGGTCGTCGACCGCCTCAAGGTGGACCGCAACGAGGCGGGTAGGCTGGCCGATTCGCTCGGCACGTGCTTCGTGGAAGGCGACGGTGAGGCAGTCGTGGTGCTTGCGGATGCGCACGAGGGCGTGCCGCCGCGCCTGCTCTTCACGGAGCGCTTCCGTTGCCCGGCGCACCCGGACGTACTCTTCGCCGACCCGAGGCCGCAGCTCTTCTCGTTCAACAACCCGTTCGGCTCGTGTCCGCTCTGTACTGGCTTCGGCGCCACGCTCGACTACGATCCCGAGCTGATCGTGCCGAAGCCGTCCCTCTCGATCGCCGGTGGTGCCGTCGATCCGTGGACGAAGCCGCGCTACAAGCGCGAGCGCGAGAAGCTCAGGCAGTTCGCGGTCGCCAAGCGGGCGTCGCTCCAAGCGCCGTGGGAGTCGCTCCCGCGCGTCTTCCGCGACGCGGTGCTCTACGGCACGAAGGGTTTCACGGGCGTCGTGCCCTTCCTGGTGTCGCGGGAGCGGAAGCGGTACAAGCAGTACATCAGGGTCTTCCTGCGGCAGTACCAGAGCCCGAACACGTGTCGCGCTTGTGGCGGTGCGCGTCTGCGGCCCGAGGCGCTCAGGGTGCGCGTCGGTGGGTGCACGATCGCCGACGTCGCCGACATGCCACTCGAGGACCTGCGGCCGTGGATCGAGCGCCTCGAGCTCTCGACCATGGAGGCCGACATCGCGGCCACGATCCTGCGGGAGCTGCTCGCGCGGGTGGGGTTCCTGGTCGACGTGGGGCTCGGGTACCTGACGCTCTCGCGCCAGACGCGCACCCTCTCGGGCGGGGAGGCCCAACGCATCAGCCTCGCCAACTCGCTCGGCTCGGCGCTCGTCGACACGCTCTACGTGCTCGACGAGCCGACCGTCGGTCTCCATCCGAAGGACACGTCGGCGCTGCTCGCGCTGCTCACCCGCTTGAGCGACATCGGCAACACGGTGGTGGTCGTGGAGCACGATCCGCAGGCGATACGCACGGCGGATCACGTCGTCGAGCTGGGGCCGGCGTCGGGCGAGCAGGGAGGCCGCGTCGTGTTCGAGGGCCCGCCGTCTGCGCTCGCGTCCGCCGATACTGCGACGGGGCGCTACCTGTCCGGGCGCTCGCCATCCGTGCCCGCGCGCCGGCGGCGTGTGGACGGCGCGTGCCTCACGCTGCGCGGCGCGCGGCAGCACAACCTCCGAGGCGTGGACATCGACATCCCGCTCGGCACGCTCACGGTGGTGAGCGGCGTGTCGGGCTCGGGAAAGTCGACGCTCGTGCACGACGTGCTCTACCGGGCCGCGGAGCGCGAGCTCGCGGGCCGCACCAGCGCCAAGGAGCATCTCGGCGAAGAGGTCGGGGAGTACCAGGCGCTGGAAGGGCTCACGCACCTCGAGGAGGTGGTGCTGGTCGACCAATCGCCCATCGGGCGCACACCGCGCTCGAACCCCGTGACGTACGTGAAGGCATGGGACGAAGTGCGGAAGATCTTCGCCGAGCAGCCGCTCGCGCGCGAGCGCGGGTACGGCGCTGGTCACTTCAGCTTCAACGTGGCGGGCGGGCGGTGCGAGGAGTGCGGCGGCGCGGGGCAGGTCGAGATCGAAATGGTCTTCCTGGCTGACGTCTTCGTGCCTTGCGACGCGTGCAACGGCAAGCGCTACAAGCGCGAGCTGCTCGACGTGCGCGTGCGCGGACGCAACGTGTCTGAGGTGCTCGACCTCACGGTGGACGAGGCGATCCGCTTCTTCATCCGCGAGCGCAAGCTCGGCCGCGCGCTCTGGCATCTGCAGCAGGTCGGCCTCGGCTACCTCCGCCTCGGGCAGTCCGCGCCCACGCTCTCGGGTGGTGAGTCGCAGCGGCTCAAGATCGCACGCGAGCTCGCCGGAGCAGCGGGCAAGAAAGGGAAGAAGCTCTACATCCTCGACGAGCCGACCACCGGGCTCTCGGGCGAAGACGTGGCCAAGCTCATGGACGTGCTCGATCACTTGGTCGAGGCCGGCAACACGGTGCTGGTGATCGAGCACAACCTCGACGTGATTGGCGCGGCCGACTGGCTGATCGATCTCGGCCCGGGTGCGGGGCACCGGGGTGGTCAGGTCGTCGCGATGGGGCGTCCGGACGTCGTGGCGACGGTGCCGGAGAGCGCCACCGGGCGCTACCTGGCCGAGGCGCGGCGCGCGGGCGCGGCGCAGGCGTAGCGCCCCAGCCGGAGGGCCCCGAGGAGGCCTCGCGGAAGTGCCCCCGCGGCTCCGGATTCGAATCGAGTGGCGGCCCTCAGCCGAGGCGGCTCGGGGGTGCGTTTTGCGCCCCCTTTCGCCGACCGCTCCAGGGTAGCTCGGCGACCCCGTTGCCATCGCCGGAAATCCCTTGTGCCACGCGGCTTTCCGGGGGTTCTCCGCCCCGCGCTCCGGGGTTATTTTTTCCGGTGCCCAAAAGCCCCCGCGGACACGCCGCGCGCCACAGGTTTTCGGAGGGTCGCGCAGGCTGCTCCCGACTCGAAATCGCGGGTGACGAACGGCTCCCCGAGCCGATCGTATCAGGGCCCCATATTGCGAGGATGAGTTCGAATGAGTGACGAGCACGAGCTCCCGGGCGGAGGGTCGGGCCAGAAGGTCCTAGCCCGGCTGCTCGAAGACGAGATGCGGGAATCGTTCATCGACTACTCGATGAGCGTGATCGTGCAGCGCGCCCTCCCGGACGTCCGCGACGGACTGAAGCCGGTGCACCGCCGCATCCTGTACGCGATGACCGAGGCCGGCATGACGCCGGGCCGCGCGTACAAGAAGAGCGCGACGGTCGTCGGCGACGTGCTCGGCAAGTACCATCCGCACGGCGACATCGCAGTCTACGATTCGATGGTGCGTATGGTGCAGGACTTTTCCCTGCGCTATCCCCTCGTCGACGGGCAGGGGAACTTCGGCTCCGTGGATGGCGACCCGCCGGCGGCGTATCGCTACACCGAGGCCCGGCTCACGGCGCTCGCCATGGAGCTGCTCGCCGACATCGACAAAGAGACCGTCGAGTTCACGCCGAACTTCGACGGGAGCCGCGACGAGCCGGCGGTGCTGCCGTCCAAGGCGCCCAACCTGCTCGTCAACGGATCCTCGGGCATCGCGGTCGGCATGGCGACGAACATCCCGCCGCACAACCTGCGCGAGATCGTGAACGCGGCCGTGGCGCTCATCGACGACCCCGATCTACCGCAGGAAGACCTCGAGGCGATCGTGAAGGGCCCGGACTTCCCGACGGGCGGGTTCGTGTGCGGATTGGACGGCGTGCGCGACGCCTACCGGACGGGACGTGGGCGCATCGTCATGCGCGCGCGCGCCGAGATCGAGAAGGTCGACGCCAACCACGAGCGGATCGTCGTGCGGGAGATCCCGTTCATGGTGAACAAGTCGCGCATGGTCGAGCAGATCGCCGAGCTGGTGCGCGACAAGAAGATCGTCGACATCCGTGACATGCGCGACGAGTCCGACCGGGACGGCATGCGCGTGGTCATCGAGCTCAAGCGCGACGCGGTGCCCCACATCGTGCTGAACCAGCTGTACAAGCATACGCAGATGCAGTCGACGTTCGGCACCATCCTGCTCGCGTTGGTGGACGGTCAGCCGAAGATCATGTCGCTGCGCGAGATGATCGGGCACTTCGTCGAGCACCGGCACAGCGTGATCGTGCGCCGGAGCGAGTTCGATCTCGCCCGGGCGCTCGAGCGCGAGCACATCCTCGAGGGGCTCAAGATCGCCGTCGACAATATCGACGAAGTGATCAAGATCATCCGCGGCTCGGAGGACCCCGAGGTCGCTTCGCAGGAGCTGCAGGCCTCGTTCAACCTGTCGGAACGGCAGGCGAAGGCGATTCTCGACATGCGGCTCGCGCGCCTCACCGGCCTCGAGATCGAGAAGCTGGAGGAGGAGCTGACGGAGGTGCGCGCGCTGATCGCGGAATTGCGCCGGGTCCTCGGGTCCGAGTCGGTGCGCATGGGGATCTTGAAGGACGAGCTGCGCGAGGTCGCGGACAAGTACGGCGACGAACGCCGCACGGAGATCACAGGGGCGGTGGGTTCCTTCGACGTCGAGGATCTGATCGTCGAGGAGAACATGGTGGTGACGGTCTCCCACCAGGGGTACGTGAAGCGCCTGCCGGTGGACACGTACCGCGCGCAGCGTCGCGGGGGGCGCGGACTCCGCGGCATGGAGACCAAGGACGAGGACTGGGTCGAGCACATGTTCGTCGCGTCGACCCACGACTACCTGATGATCTTCACGCGCCGGGGCATGTGCTACTGGAAGAAGGTGTGGGAGATCCCGGTGGGAGGGCGCACGTCGCGCGGCAAGCCGATCGTGAACCTGCTGAACGTCTCGGAGGAAGAGCAGATCGCGGCGGTGGTGCCGGTGCGCGAGTTCCGAAACGACCAGTACTTGCTCTTCGGCACGCGGCTCGGCGTGGTCAAGAAGACCGTGCTCTCGGCGTACGGCAATATCCGCAACGTGGGCCTGAACGCGATCGAGGTGCGCAACGAGGACGAACTGATCGACGTGCAGATCACGTCCGGGAGTGACGAGGTCATCCTCGCCAGCCGGGAAGGCATGGCCATTCGCTTCCAGGAGTCCGACGTGCGCCCCATGGGTCGTGTGGCGGAGGGCGTGCGCGGTCTACGGCTGCACGAGGACGACGTGGTGGTCGGCATGGTGGTGGTGCGCCCCGACTCGACGCTCCTGGTGGTGGCCGAGAAGGGTCTCGGGAAGCGCACCCAGGTCGACGCCTACCGACTCCAGCAGCGCGGGGGCTCGGGCGTCATCAACCTGAAGACTTCGGACAGGACCGGTCGTGTCGTGGCGGTGAAGGCCGTGAGCGAGGACGAACAGCTCATGGTGATCACCCGCCAGGGCGTGGTGAACCGCCAGCGCGTAGCCGAGATCTCGCTGATCGGGCGCGCCACGCAGGGCGTCAAGCTCGTCAACCTCGACGAGGGTGACGCGGTGGTGGACGTCGCGCGCGTCGTCTCGGACGACGAGGCCGTCGAGGGAGCCGGCGACGGTGCAATCGGCGACGCCGTCGAAGTCGACACTGACGAGGCCGGCGAAGGCGCCGAAGCGGACACCGAGTGAGCCAGGTCGTGCACGGCGAGGGCCTGGTCGGCCTCACGGAGATCGAGGCGGCCGCACGGAGGCTAGTCGGGATCGCCGTGCCCACGCCGCTCATCCATTCGGACTTCCTGTCGGAAATGGTGAACGCGCCGGTCCGGCTCAAGTTCGAGAGCCTGCAGCGCGCCGGGTCGTTCAAGATCCGCGGCGCCTACAACTTCATCTCGCAGCTCTCGGACGAGCAGGTGTCGCGGGGCATCATCACGTACTCGTCGGGCAACCATGGCCAAGCGGTTGCGCTGGCGGGCAAGCTCCGGGGCGTGCGCGTGGTGGTCGTCATGCCCACGACCACGCCCAAGGTGAAGCGCGACGGAGCCGAGCGCTTCGGCGCCGAGCTGGTCTTCGAGGGCACGACCTCGGTGGAGCGCCGCGCGCGCGCCGAGGAGATCGCCAAGCGGGAGCGCCTCATCATCGTGCCGCCGTTCGACCATAGGCACATCATCGCTGGCGCGGGAACCGTCGGGCTCGAGATCGCGAAGGAGTGGCCGGACGTGGACTACGTGCTCGCGCCCGCCGGGGGCGGCGGACTCCTCAGCGGCGTGGCCGCGTCCGTGAAGCGCCTGCACCCCAAGGCCAAGGTGATCGGCGTGGAGCCGGAGGGCGCCGCCTCGATGCGCGCCGCGCTCGACAACGGCTCGCCCGCACTCCTCGGACACGCGGAGACGATCGCAGACGGCCTCGCACCCTCCATCGTGAGTCAGCTGACCTTCGAGCACGCGCGCGATCTCGTGTACGACGTGCTGACTGTGACCGACGAAGCGATTCGCCACGCGACCGCCTCGATCATCGAGCGTCACAAAGCCGTGGTCGAGTTCAGCGGCGCCACGGCGGTGGCCGCGCTCACGTCCAGGAAGCTCGACCCGCACGGTGGGCGCGTCGCGGTGGTCATCAGCGGCGGCAACCTCGACCCGCTCTTCCTGCGCCAGCTGCTCTGAGTCGCGACCTATGCGTCGGCTGATCCTCTTCGACATCGACGGCACGCTCGTCCGCGGTGGGCCCGCGAAGGACGCGTTCGTGCAGGCCATGCAGGAGACCTTCGGGACGGCTCGAGATGCCGACAGGGTGCTCTTCGCGGGGAAGACCGACCCGCAGATCGCACGCGAGATCCTGACCGGCGCGGGTGTCGATCGCGCGACGGTCGACCGTGGTCTGCCGGCGCTCTGGGAGCGATACCTCGACTACTTGGACGCCGCTCTCGAGCACCATCCGATGACGGTGCTCCCAGGCGTGCGTGCGCTCCTCGACGGACTCGCTCTGCTCGGAGACATCGGGGTCGGACTGGTGACCGGCAACATCGCCGGAGGCGCGAAGCTGAAGCTCGATTCGGCGGGGCTCTGGGACCACTTCGGAGTCGGCAGCTACGGCTCCGACCACGAGGAGCGCGACGAGCTACCGTCCATCGCCTTGAGGCGTGCGCGCGAGCGGTGGGGGCACCTCATCGAAGCCGATCAGGCAGTCATCGTCGGCGATACACCGCGCGACGTCGCCTGTGGGCGGGTCGGCGGCATGCGCACGTTGGCGGTGGCTACCGGCATGTTCTCCACCTCCCAGCTCGAGGCGACCGGGGCGGACCATGTGCTCGCGGACTTCTCGGCCACCGAGCAGGTCGTGGCGCTGCTCACGGCGTAGGGCTGGGCGCGACGCTCCGGGACCACCGCCTCAGGTGGCGATCGTGGGCGAGCGCCTCGCCTCGCCTCGCCTTGATCGGACGCCAGCCGGGGAACATCTTGGGCCTCCCGGGCGTCCTTAAGAGCCGCCCGCCTTGCGCCCTGCAGCGGCGGCGGCGCATTTGTGGCAGGACCTACGCTCAACTGAAGAGTCGGATCGATCCGAAGGAGCCCACGTGTCCAGAAGCGAAGAACGTCGACAGGCCCGCGAGGGCGGTTCGGACATGAAGAAGCTGTACATCACTCTCGCCGTCGTCGCCGTGGTCGGAATCGGCGCCGTGAGCTATTCGATCGGCTCCGGGAGCGGCGGCGCGGTGTCCGCGCCGATCGCCGTCGAAGGCCTCGACGACATGAACCGCCTGGTCGAGCTGGCCCAGGGGATGACCAAGGGCGATCCGAACGCCACGGTCACGATCATCGAGTTCGGCGACTTCCAGTGTCCGGCTTGCCAGCAGTTCGCCACGGCGGTCAAACCGCAGGTGGAGCTGGCGCTGATCGAGTCCGGCAAGGCGAAGTTCGTCTACTACGACTGGCCCATCATCGAGGCGCACCCCAACGCGTTCCTGGCCGCGCGCGCCGCGCGCTGCGCCGGAGACCAGCAGAAGTACTGGGAGTACCACGACAACCTGTTCCGGAACCAGGCGCGCTGGGCCACGTCGACGGACGCCGTGGGCATGTTCACCGACTACGCCGCGACGCTGGGCCTCGACGAGGGCGCGTTCGAGTCGTGCCTTGGGAGCGACCGCCACGCGGACGTCGTCACGGCGAACATGGAGCTCGGCCTGCAGCTGGGTGTGAGGGGAACGCCGACCATCATCGTCGAGCAAGGCGGGGTCCCGCGGAACATCCTGAACTGGGACTTCGAGTCGCTCAGGACGTACGTCGAAGAGTTGCTCGCGCCGAACACGGGCGCGTGAGCGCACGCCTCTTCGGAGCGATGACTGAAGCGGTGCGAGACTGAAGCGGCGCGATGACCGAGGTCGACGAGGTGGTCCCGGGGGCGCCGCTCAATCGCATGCTGGTCAGCGTCCTGTCGCTGATCGGGTTCTTCGTCGCTCTGTACCTCTGGGCCCATAACGCGGGGCTCACCGGGCCCATCATCTGCGGCGTGGGGGACTGCGCAACGGTGCAGTCGAGCGAGTATGCGCGTATCGGGGGAGTGCCGGTCTCGGCGATCGGCGTGGCCGGATACGTCGCACTCTTCGTGCTGTCGATGATGGGGCTGCAGCCGGGCCGCCGGAGCTCGCGCGCCATTGCTGCTCTCCTGCTGTCCGGCTCCACGTTCGGCGTGGCGTTCTCCGCCTACCTCACCTATCTGGAAGCCGCCGTCATCCAGGCGTGGTGTCAGTACTGCGTGGCTTCGGCGATCATCATCACGCTCATTTTCTTCGCCACGCTTCCCGAGATCCCGCGCCTTCGTTCGCCCGAGGGAGCAGCATGAGTGCGGCGACCGTGAAGGTGCGGCTGGTCTTTGCGGACCACGGCGCGTTTCACAGCGAGGAAGTCGAGGTCCCCGTCGCCTCGTTGCGGGCGCACGAGCGGCTCATCGATTGCCTGCGCGAGGACCCGAAGGTGCTCGCGCGCCTGCACGTGGACGCTGCGCGCCTCTGTGCGGCGGTCGTCCTGGACGGGGCCTGACGGATCTTCGTCTTGGACTGGGCCTGACGGCTCGGTCGGCGCGGACGGGGCCTGACGGCTCGGTCGGCGCGGACGGGGCCTGAGCGGCACCGTTCCCATCGGCTCCTAGCCTTCCACTTCTCGCAACGCCCGCTCGAGCGTCCACTCGGACACGACCGCGGGTGGCCATTCACACGCCTCCGCGAGCGCGACCAAACGGCGGGCCTCTTCACGCGCGCTCCGCGCCAGCTCGACATCGATGTGCCCGTGTTCGAGAGCTCCCGCAAGCTCATCCTCGTCGAGGAGCATCACGCCGCCGCGAGCGGGTATCCACACGTCGAGGAAGAGATCCGTCGTATGCCAGACGGGGCCTTCGACGAGCGGCGGCGTGAGGATGTTGGCGTAAATCCCGGTGGGCGTTCCGTCCGCCCGGTGGAAGCGACCGATGTCGTGCCACCGGCCGGGGAACGTGAACCAGAGCGCGAGAGAGCCGCGCTCGAGCGCCACTTGGCCCTCGATCAGCATCGGGGCATCGAGCGCCATGGGTTGGCTGAGCGTGACGATCACGTCCTCGCGCTCGTGCACGATGCGCTGGTCGTAGACGCGCTCGTCCGCGGGTAGGCGGCGGTAGTGGATCCGAGCGCGCCGCTCCGCGCTCACGCCCGTGGTTCGGGCGGTGACACCGGCTCCACGAAGACGTCCATGATGCCGCCGCACACGGCGGGGCTCCACGAGAGCAGGTCGTCGGTGAGGTCGACGCGCACGCGCTCGGGGACACCGGTGCCGAGCACGCGGTGAGCCGCTTCGATGACTTCAGCTTCCCCGCACCCGCCACCCACGGTGCCGACGAGTCCGCGCGTCGGGTCGACGAGCATGCGCGCCCCGACCTTGCGGGGCGTCGAGCCCTTGGTCTCGACGATCGTGGCGAGGGCGCAGCGCCGCCCCGCATCCCGTGCGGCGGCGAGGGCCTCCGTCAGCGTTCGTTCGTCTTCGCGCGTCACTGCGGCTCCTCGGTGGTCTGGCTGAAGAAGCGCTCGGCTACCCGCTCCACACCCCGGAGCGGAAGGCCCGTACCCCCGCGGCGGACCATGACGAGCTCCGCCGCGACCGCTACGGCGATCTCCTCGGGCGTCTCCGCACCGATGTCGAGACCGACGGGCGCGTGGATCCGCTCGATCAGATCCATGGTGAAGCCCTCGTCGACGAGCTGGACGAAGGTCGCACGCACGCGTCTGCGGCTCCCGATCATACCGATGTACGCGGGCGGCGGGTCCATGCGGAGCGCGCGCACCAGGCAGTCGTAGTCGTACTTGTGGCCTCGCGTGACGAGCAAGATGTGCGACCGCTCGTGCAGCGGAATGTCCGCGAACGGGTCCGAGAAGTCCGCCCTGACCACGCGGTCCGCGTCCGGGAAGCGCTCACGCGTGGCGAAGTCCGGGCGGTCGTCGAGCACGGTGACCTTGAAGCCGAGGAGCGCGCCCACGTGCGCCATGGGCTGCGCGATGTGCCCGGCACCCACGACGATCAGCTCCTGGACCGGGCGGCGCACCTCGAGATAGAGCTCGACGGTGGCGCCGTCTGCCTGGATCTCGCGGAGCCCGTCGCGACTGCGCGGCGTGTCGAGCGCCTCATGAAGCACGGCGACCGCCGCGGTGTCGAGCGCTTCCGACCCGAGCGTGCCATGCATGCCGATCCGGTCGGCGCCCATGCGCGTCACTGCCAGGCGCCGCCCGGCCAGCGCCGCGAGTGCTCCTGAAGGCGTGCGCACCACCACGACCGCAGCCGCTGAGCCGCCGGCTTCGGCCGTGCCGAGCAGCAACTCCGCGACGTCGGCGGCGGACAGGATGCTCACCCCGCCACCTCCGCGTACGCATCCGGCGTGTCGATGTCGACGAGAACGCCCCGGTCGTCCACCTCGACCTTCGTCGCGCGGTCCAGGTGGCGGTGGACGACCGTGCGTGCCCCGCCCACCAGCGCCGGGTCGGCGAGCTCGGCGAAGAGCTCGGCACCGAAGACTGCTGGATGGCCGCGCTCTCCACGGTAGAGGGGCACCGTGAGCGCGGCGTGTGCGCCGCGCGCGGCCGCGAGCAGGCGTGCTACCGTGTCGGCAGCGACCATGGGATGATCGACCGGAAGGTACGCGAAGCCTGGCACGGAGCCGCCGAGCGCCGCGAGCGCGACGCGGAGCGACGTGATGGGCCCCTCACCGGGGTCTGGGTTCACGAGCACGCGCGCGCCCGCCGCTTCTGCCTCGGCCGCCAGCTCAGGTTGGCCGTCGGCCACGACGACCAGCACGGGCGCGCACCCACCGCCCCGCAGGGCGCCGACCGTGCGCCTGAGGAACGACTCACCGCCCAACGGGAGTAGGCCCTTGGGTCGGCCCATACGAGCCGATGTGCCGGCGCTGGGGATCACGCCGGCGTACGCAGCCTCGCCTGCCTGCACGGCCGGTGCTACGGGTTCCGTCACGGGAACGCTCGGTAGAAGCGGCCGTCCGTGTCGGCCAGCTCGGTGACGAGCGGTGCCGGTGCGAAGCGATCGCCATGCGCCTGCCGGAGCTCCTCCAGATCGTAGTTCACAGCCTTGGGTCCGATCGAGTCGGCCCAGCGCAGGAGGCCCCCGCGGAACGGGGGGAACCCGGTGCCCATGATCATGGCCAGGTCGACTGCGCTCGCGCTCGTGACGATGCGTTCCTCGAGCACGCGCGCGGCCTCGTTCACCATGGCCAGCACGAGCCGGTTCACGATCTGCTGCTCCGGGATCTCGCGGCGCGGAGGTACCACCGAGGCGAGGTCGGCGTACACTGTCTCGTCGATGCCCTTCTCCTCTCCCTTCTCGTAGAGGTAGAAGCCCGCGCCACCCTTCCTCCCGAGTCGCTTGGTATTGCCGAGCGCGAGCAGCACGGGCGAGGGGGCGAGCCGCTCGCCCAGCGCGGCGTGCAGGGACGCACCGGCGTGCCGCGACACGTCGATCCCGACTTCGTCGATCAAGCGGAGCGGGCCCATGGGCATGCCGAACAGTTTCGCGGCCGCGTCGATCCGCTCGATGGAAGCTCCGTCACCGAGCAGGTACCCAGCCTCGTTCAGGTACGGGCCCAAGATCCGGTTCACCACGAAGCCCGGCCCGTCGCGCACCACCACGGGCACCTTGCCCATGCGCAGCGCGAGTGCGTGGACGGTGGCAACAGCTATGTCGGTGCTCGATGCGCCCCGGACTACCTCCACGAGGGGCATGCGGTCCACCGGGTTGAAGAAGTGCATGCCGCAGAACCGCCCGGGCCGTGCCAGGGCGCTCGCCATCTCGTCGACCGAAAGCGACGAGGTGTTCGTCGCGAGCACGCAGTCGGCGGCGACGTGCGCCTCGGTGTCGCGCAGCACTGCGCGCTTCACGTCCATGCGCTCCACGACCGCCTCGACCACGACGTCGGCGCTGGCGAGCCCACGGAAGTCGAGCCCCCCGCCGATGAGCTCCATGCGCTGCGTCGCCTCGCGCTTCGACAGGCGCCGACGCTCGACCAGTTTGTCGAACGTGCGGCGCGCATGCTGCAGGCCGCCCGTGACGGCTTCGTGGCGAATGTCCTTCATGTAAACCCGTATGCCGTTGTCCGCCGCCAGGTGAGCTATGCCCCCACCCATCACACCCGCGCCGAGCACCCCGATCGACTTCACTGTCTTCGGAGTCACGTCGGCCGCCACGCCCGGGAGCTTCTTCGCACCTTCGCGCAGGTAATAAACGTGCACGAGGTTCTTGCACACGGGCGATACGACCAGATCGGCGGCGGCACTCACCTCGGCTGCCAGGCTCGCCTCCACCGACCCCGCTGCGTGCGCGGCCAGGAGGTCGAGAATGCGGAGCGGGGCGGGGTAGTGTCCGCCCGTGCTCGACAGGACTTTCTTGCGCGCGACGGAGAGGACGAGCTTCCGGCCCGGGGGGGTGCTCTCGAGCACCCGCGCGCTCAAGCCGCGCTTGGGTGGCAGTGGGGCGTGACCGCGCGATACGGCGATCGCGAAGTCGCGCACCTTGGCCGCGAGCAGGGTGTCGGGCACCACTTCGGTGGCGAGCCCCATGCGCCTGGCCTTGGCCGCGTCGGTTCTGCGACCGGTCAGCAGCATGTCGAGCGAGGCCTGCAGGCCGATGAGGCGGGGAAGTCTGGTGGTTCCGCCCCAAGCGGGCAGGATCCCGAGCATCACCTCAGGGAACTGGAGGCCTGTCTTCTTGGAGTCCGAAAGGACTCGGTACCGACACGCCAAGGCGAGCTCGAGGCCCCCGCCGACGCACACGCCGTGGATCGCCGCCACACTCGGGATCGGGAGCGACGCGACGTCGTTGAAGATTGCTTGGCCCAGGCGGATCTTCGTCTCCGCGTCGGCGCGGTCGGTGATCCCGGCGATCGCGTCGATGTCGGCGCCCGCGATGAACGAGTCGGGCTTGCCGCTGCGGATCACCACCACGCCGATGCGTCCCTCGCGGCCGGCCGCCCGCGCCGCGTCCACGGCCTCACCGAAGCGCCGCATGACCGGCTCCGTGAGGACGTTGAGTGATCGGTCGGGATCGTCGAACGTGATCCAACCGATCTTGTCCGCATCCACCTCGAAGGAGGGGTTGAGCATCCCTATCCTCGAGCCACTAGAGCCTTGTCCGCTCCTCGGCGTTCCCGCGAGTGAGCCGCACTTGCACCGGCTCACCGCGCTCGACGGTCACGGGCATGTTCCAATAGAGCTCTACGTACGGGAGCTCGTAGCGCGCGTGCACCCAGTACTGCCCGGGCCTGACCAGTAGGTGCTGGCGAGCGACCCCGCTCGCATCCGTGGTGTCGACGACCAGGTCCAGGCCCGAAGCCTGCACCTTGGCCGCAAAAATGTCGGCGACGCCCGCGAATGCCGCGTCGCTCCAGTTCTCCTGGAGGATGCGCACCGAATCGCTCGCGCGGATGGTGCCTCGCTGCAGGCTGTCGAAGAGCGCGAACGCCCGGTCCGACTGGCGCTCCACCGCGGGGAGCTGGTCCTCGAGGTTGGTGAAGTCGCGAAAAAGGAGCGTGTATTCAGCGCTACTGCGGTCGAGCCGCTCCATGCTGGCCCCGAGCTTCTGGAGCGTATCGCGGAGTGCGTTCCAGCGCTGCTGCGTCTGCTCGAGCTCCGCCTGGGCCGCCCTCACCTGCTCACGGGCGGCCAGGAGGTCGGGTGGTACCACCGGCTCCGGGGTCGAGTAGGCGGCCGCGATCGAATCGAAGACCGCGTCGCGGTCGTAGGGCAGGAGCCGCACTTCGACCTGGGAGAGGGCCCGCGGGATCCGACCGCCCCCGGCGGGATCGTCGACCTCGATCTCCATCGTGACGACCACTTCGGCGGGTCCGCACGCGGCCGCCGAGATGACGAGCAGCGGAAGCACACGAGTGAGTAGACTCCTCATGGGTCTAGCCTAGCAGAACCCGTCGACTTCGACCACCGCAACTAGTCGCGGATGGTCTCCGGCAAGATGAACGTGGCCGGATCCTGCGGCCTGCCATCCACGCGGACCTCGTAATGGAGGTGCGAAGACGTGGAAATGCCGGTGCTGCCGACCCGCGCAATCATGTCGCCGCGCAGCACTTCCTGGCCCTTCTGCACGATCAAGCTGGAGGCATGGCCGTACAGGGTCGTGATGCCGAAGCCGTGGTCGATCTGGACCACGAGCCCGTATCCGGCGACCCATCCTGCCTCGATCACACGCCCCTTGGCCGCGGCGAAGATCGGCGTGTCCCGCGGGGCCGAGATATCCATGCCCTCGTGCGGGAGCGGACGGTGGTGGATCGGGTGAATGCGCGCCGCAGAGAACCGGCTGGTGAGCCAACCCTTGGTCGGGAGGATCGAAGGCAGCGATGCCAGCCGCTCGTGATTCGCCGAGGCCGCGCCCGTCGCCTCTTCGAGGCTCTCGGAGAGCAAGCGCGCCCGCCGCTCGAGCGCGCTGAGATCGTACGATGCCGCGAACGCGCTCTGGGCCGTCATCGGGTCGAGATCCCACAGGGGAGAGCTCTCCGGAGAGCCGAGCCCCGGACCGCCTACGCCTGCCTGGAGCACTTCCGGATCGATGACTTCGAGGCCAGCGATGCTGCGGAAGTTGGCGTCGTTGGCAGCTACCTGGTCGAGCACGCCTTCCAGGCTCTGGATGCGCTCGCTGAAGCGCGCGAGCTCCTGCTCCAAGGCTTCGTTGCTCGCACGCAGGTGGCGAGCCTGGAGGCGGCCTATCCCTTCGATTCCAGAAGTGATGCCGAAGCCGAGCACCGCCATCGAAATCAGAGAGCCTGCAACGACCGCAACGCGGAGGAGGCGAGCCGAGAAGGAGTACTGCCGGACCGGATTGTCCTCACCTCGCATGACGAGGAAGGTCCACTTGTTTCCGGCCATACGCCCGCCTGGTTGTTCTGTGGAAGATTCGTACCCGCGGACTACGTACTCCAGGGGGGCAAGCTGGAAACCAAGCTACGGGCCCGCTTCGAGGGGTGTCAAGCAAGCGGCGTGCGCCCCCCGCCCTCTGTCGTGGAGGCTACGTTTCAGCCGCTTCGACCCTGGGGAATAGAGGGGCGTCCTTGCGCACGGTTTGGCCCGCCAACCCTAGGGTTTCGGCCTCGGCGAGGGTCGGCACGCGCTCGAGCCCGAGCCTCGAGCAGAGGTCGGCCATTTTGGCGGGTGCGACGGGCTGGAAGAGGGCCGCCAGGGCCACGAGCGTGCGGGCCAGGGTGGCGAGCGTCTCGTCGAGATCGGTCGCGGTTGCCGGACTCTTGGCCTGAGCCCACGGCTGGCGTGACTCCACCCAGCCATTGGCGTCTCTGGCCAATTCCATGGCGGCGGCCAACGCCTCGTGCACGTGGTAGCCGGCCATGGCCGTGCGCACCGACGCGAAGGCCTCGGCAATGCGCGCGTCCAAATGAGTGGCCCGGCCGGCAGGAACGACGCCCCCGCGGTACTTGTCGATCATCGCGATGAGGCGGCTCGCGAGGTTGCCGAGCACGTTCGCGAGCTCGTCGTAGCGGGCCAGGAACCGGTCAGGCGTATAGGACGCGTCCGAGCCGGTCGGCATCTCGCGCAGGAGGAACCAGCGCACCGCGTCCGTACCGAACTGCTCTCGCAGGGCGAGCGGGTCGATCACGTTCCCGAGCGACTTGGACATCTTCGCCTCGCCGACCACCCACCAACCGTGCGCGAAGATCTGGCGGGGGAGGGGAAGCCCGACGCCCATGAGCAGCGTGGGCCAGTAGACTGCGTGCGTGGTCAGGATGTCCTTCCCCATGACGTGCAGGTCGGCAGGCCAGCGGGACCCTGTCACGTCTTCGAAGCCCTGACGTCCGACAGGCGCGTGTGGGTCGATCGCCCCAGAGGCGGTCAAGTAATTCACCAGGGCGTCGACCCACACGTATGCGACGTGCTCGGGATCGAAGGGGAGTGGGATGCCCCAGGAGAGCCGGCTGATAGGTCGCGAGATCGAGAGATCGCCGAGTGGCTGGCGCAGGAACCCGAGTACTTCGTTGCGGCGCACGGCCGGGACGATCCAGTCCGGGTTCGATTCGATGTGTTTCACCAGCGACTGCTGCAGGCGACCCATGCGGAAGAAGTAGTTCTTCTCCTCGACGTACTCGACGGGTCGCTTGCAGTCAGGACAGGTCTGGTTCGGACCGAGGTCCTTCTCGGTCCAATAGCGCTCCTCGTGTACGCAGTACCAACCGGTGTACTTGCCCTCGTAGATCTCCCCGCGGTCCCAGAGTCTGGTGAGGAACGCCTGCACGACGTCCTTGTGCTGGGGCTCGGTCGTGCGGATGAAGCGATCGTGCGAGATGCCGAGCCGCTCCCAAGCCGCGACGAACTTGGCGGACATGAGGTCGCAGAGATCCATCGGCGCCATGCCCCGGCGGGCCGCCTCATCCTGCATCTTCTGGCCGTGCTCGTCCGTTCCGGTCAGGAAGAAGACGTCCACGCCGTTCTGGCGATCGAAGCGCGCGAGCGCGTCGGCCAGAATGGTGGTATACGCATGTCCGATGTGCGGCTCACCCGACGGGTAATAGATCGGCGTCGTCAGATACCGGCGTCGCTGGGTCACGCGTCGGCCCCTCGACCCTCGTCCGGCGTGCGCCCACGCGAGCGCCCGACCTCGGCCTTGAGGTCTTCGAGTGTGAGCGTGCGACGCTCCCCGTCTTCGCCCTTGAGCGACACCGTGTCTCGCCAGATGTCCACCCCCACGACGCGCTCCTCGCCGCGGGCCGTGCGCACCGTCCGACCCTCGCGCGGGAAGCGCCGCCGCGCCTCGACGTACGTGCGATGCTCGTACATCAAGCAGCACATGAGTCGCCCGCAGCAACCGCTGATCTGGGCCGGGTTGAGCGAGAGGCGTTGGTCCTTGGCAAGCTGCAGCGACACCGGCTTGAGCTCCGGGAGCCACGTGGAGCAGCAGAGCTCGCGGCCGCACCGCCCCACGCCGCCGAGCAGGGCGGCTTCGTCGCGCACTCCGATCTGCTTCAGCTCGATGCGCGTGCGAAACGTGCGCGCGAGCTCTCGCACCAGCTGACGGAAGTCGACGCGCTTCTCCGCGGTGAAGTAGATGATCAGCCTGGCGCGGTCGAACTGCCACTCCGCTTCGGTGACCTTCATCTTCAGGTTGTGCTTTACCACGAGCTTCCGGCTGCGCTCGCGGACCCGTTGCTCGTCTTCTCGTAGGCCGTCGAGCCGGCTCACTTCGTCGTCGCGCGCGATTCGGAGCACGCGTTGTTCGGGCGTGGGTGTCGCGCAGCCACCCGACGTGGAGCACTTCCGCTCCGCAATGGCTCCCAGCGCCGATACCTCACCGAGGTCCTCGCCGCGCTCGGCCTCCACGATCACGTGGTGGCCCGGGAGCAGCTCGAGGTTCGGGTTGGTGTAATAGCCCTTCCTCGTCCCCTTGAAGCGGACCTCGACGAACTCTGCCACCGCGGTCAAGGTGCTCTCCTAGGCCTCTCGCCAGGCCCCGACCGCGTCGTACTTGGCCCAACGGGCCTCGAGCAGCCGGTCCACTGGCACCTTCGCCAGCTCGCTCAAGGCACGGTCGAGGGCGTCCGCCAGATAGCCAGCGGCTGCGTCCCAGTCGGCGTGGGCCCCGCCCACTGGCTCGGGCACGACCTCGTCACAGATGCCTGCGTCCAAGAGGTCCTTGGCCGTGAGACGCAGCGCTTTGGCGGCCGCTTCGCGGAAGTCTGCCGAGCGCCAGAGAATGGCCGCGCATCCCTCCGGGGAGATGACCGAGTAGATGGCGTGCTCGAGCATGAGGATGCGGTCCGTAACGCCGATGCCCAGTGCCCCGCCGGACATCCCCTCGCCGATCACCGCCGAGATGATGGGCACGCGCAGGCGCGCCATCTCGCGCAGGTTGAACGCTATGGCTTCGCCGATGCCACGCTCTTCGGAACCGACACCGGGATAGGCGCCAGGCGTGTCGATCAGCGTGACGACAGGGCGGCCGAACTTCTCGGCCTGTCGCATGAGTCGGAGCGCCTTGCGGTACCCCTCGGGGTGCGCACTGCCGAAGTTGCGCCGCAGGTTCTCCTTCATGTCGCGGCCTTTCTGCTGGCCGATGAGCATGATGGTGCGGCCCTTCAGGCAGGCCCAGCCGCCCACGATCGCCTCGTCATCGCGGAACACACGATCGCCGTGCAGCTCGACCCAGTCCTCGCAGATACGCTCCACATAGTCGAGCGTATAGGGGCGGCGTGGATGCCGCGCGACCAGTACCTGCTCCATGGGACTCAGGTTCTCGTACGTCTGCTCTTTGAGCTCCTGGAGTCGTGCGCGTAGGCTCTCGACCTCTTCCGACACGTCGATGCCACGGCGATCCGCCAGATCGAGCAGCTTGTCGATCTGAGTCTGGATCTCGAAGATGTGGCGCTCGAAGTCGAGATGCGGGGGTGTCGGCATCAGCCTTCTTCTCCGCGGACTTCCTCGAAGGCTTCGACCTCGGTGAAATCCTTGTAGCGCCCCCAGTAGCGGGCGTATGCCTGAGCCATGCGGGGGCGAAGGTCCGCCCGGGGGGCGCCGACCGCCTGGTACGCCGCCAACGCCTCCATCTTGAGCACCATCTCGGCGCGGACGTCGTTGAAACGAGAGGGCGTGAACTCGAGTCCGGTGGTGGCCGTCTCGTACGCGAGCACAGTTGCGACCTCGGCTGCGGCCGCCTCCGTGACGCGTGCAGCGTCTCGGCGGGAGAGGTCGCGGTCGTCACGTGCGGGCATGAAGACCACGGTGTGGCGCAGCTCGTTGAGCGTGCGCTCGATGAGGTCGCGGTGACCCTCACCGTCGCCGAAGAGGGTGCGATCCACGCGCAGCTCGACCCCCAAGATGTTCGCCGCGATCGTGGCGGCCTTGAGCTCCTCAGGCGTCGCGTCCTGCTCGCTCCGGCAGATCGGCACCAAGACCACCGTATGACCCTTGGCGACCTCGGCCATCAGGGTGCCTCCGCATCCCATCTCGGCATCGCCCAAGCGACCCTCGATGGCCAAGACCACCGCCGGCTCGTCCTCCTCCGGCGCCTGACTCGCGATCGCCATCGCTTTCACGCGTGTCACGAAGTCGGACTGATTGAGCGGCTTGATCATCACCTGATCCGCGCCTGCCCTGAGCGCCTGCTCCTCGTACTCGGCCTGCGTGTATCCCGTGGTCACGAGGATGGGCATGCGCCTGTACTTCGCCCTGAACGCCTTGATGAGCTCGAAGCCGTCTGCTCCAGGCAGGTTCAGGTCGGTCACCAGGATCTCGAAGGGCTTGCTCTGGACGAGCTTGAGGGCAGCGTCCCCGTCCTGTGCATGCGTGACCGTGAAGCCCCCGATGGCGCTGAAGAACGCCTTCACCAACAGGGCCTGATCCACCGCGTCCTCGACGTAGAGGACGCGCACGGTCCGGGAGGGGTCGGGGGTCAAGAGAGGGCTGCCTTCGAGGGATGGCGACCGTAGGAATCGGAAAGATAAGGAGGGGACCCGGGCGCCATAAGGGCGCCGGCGGGTGCTCCGTGGCGCTGCGGGCCTGCTTGGTCGCCCCGCTACCGAGCCTCGGGCTCAGGGATCCGGTACCAGACGATGAGGCCCATGGCGAGCACGAAGAATGCGCCCAGGACCGCGTTCGAGTAATAGCCTGCGCCGGCGAAGAGGGGGCCTGCGAGGGCGCCGCCGAGTGCAAATCCCATCTGGCCGAGCGCGACGGTGAGACTCATCAGCGAGCCGCGGCGCTCGTCTTTCACGAGCGCCGTGAGGAGCGCGGAGAAAGGGCTGACGCGCATGGCGACCAGCACCATGATGATGAAGAACACGACATACGCGCTCACGAGATTGGTCACGAGCGGAATGGTCAGCAACATGACGAGGGAAAGGCCGATGCACGCCAGCAGGATGATCCCGCGACGCCCGACCCGGTCCGAGAGGCGTCCCGCCTGCGGTCCGGTGACCACGTTGGCTATACCTCCCACCAGGAACATCATGGCGATCTGGTCGTCTGTAGCGCCCAAGTTGCGCTCGAGCCAAGTGGGTAAGTACACGACGAAGAGCGACACGCCCAAGAACGCCATGAAGAAGGCCACTGCGGCCCAGGCGACCTCGGGTCGCTTGAGCATCGCGATGTAGTCGCTCGCGGCGCGCCGCACCGTGAGTGGGTGATCGGAGCGGCGGACGGAAGGCTGAGGCACGCCGAAGTAGAGCAGCGCCACGGTCACCGCCATGGTGGCGGCGAACGCGTAGAACGGCGACGACACGCCCCAACGAGAAGCCAGGACGATGCCGAGGGGGATGCCCGCGATCTGCCCGAAGGCGGCGCCGCTCATCACCCAGCCCGTTGCCCAGCCGCGGCGGCCGTAGGGAAACGAGTCGCCGATGTACGAAGCCGCGGCCCCGCTGAGCACGCCCCCTGCGCATCCGGCGAGCACGCGCACGAAGAGGAAGGAGAAGTAGTCGACCGCGAGCGTGTGTAGGATCAGCGCGAGGGTCATCGCGCCACACCCGAGCAGGAGAATGCGCCTGCGCCCGACCCTGTCGGACATCGGGCCCGCGAGAATCGCGAAGACGGCGACCATGAGCGAGTAGGCCGAAACGAGCGTGCCGAGCGCAGCGTCCGGAATGTCGAGCTCGTCGCCGATCATGGGGAAAATCGGCGAGATGATCATGGTCTGGCTCGCCGACGAGAACACGAGCAGCCAGAGCGTGAAGACGATCAGCAGGGGGTGCTGCGGCTCGGGTGTCGCGTTCGACGATGCCGGCGCGCGAGTCGCCTCCGCCGTGGATTCGGACGCGGAGGTGGAGGAAGTCGGGCGCGAAGCCCGTTCGCTCAAGCCCCTTCTCTGTGCACGAGCGTTGCCGCGCGCTGCGCGGTCGGCATCATGACGACGTCGAGGATGTTCACGTGCGCGGGTAGGTTCGTCACGTAGAGGACGACGTCCGCGACATCGTCCGCGGAGAGCGGCTTCACGCCCTTGTAGACGTCCTTGGCGCGGCCCGTGTCGCCATCGAAGCGCACGTCGCTGAATTCCGTTTCCGCCATTCCCGGATCCACGCTCGACACGCGGATGTTCGTGCCGAGCAGGTCCATGTTGAGTCCTTCCGTGATGGCCTTCACGCTCGCCTTGGTGGCGTTGTAGACGGCGCCCTTGGGGTACGTCCAGTGTCCTGCGATGCTGCCGATGTTCACCACGTGACCCGAGTTCCGAGCCACCATGTGAGGGACCACGGCGCGGGTCATGTACAGCAGGCCTTTGACATTGGTGTCGATCATATCCTCCCAGTGCTCCAAACTACCCTCGTGCAGCTTGTCGAGTCCCCGCGCCTTGCCCGCATTGTTGACCAAGACGTCCGGAATGAGCTTCGACGCGGCGAGGTCCGCGACGTACGCCGCCACCGCATCCCGGTCCGTGACGTCCAAGCGGTCGACGCGCACCTCGACCCGGTGGGCCTTCCTCAGCTCCGTGGCCAAGTCTTCGACGCGCTCGACTCGGCGTGCAGACAGCAGGAGATGCGAGCCCTGCTCGGCGAACCTCCGAGCCATGGCGGCTCCGAATCCCGAAGAAGCACCGGTGATGAGGACACGCTTGCCCGCGAGTCTGTTCATGGCGCGGCCCGCCCAGTCGTAGAGGTCAGGGTGATGAGGCGGCTGAGATTCGCGCAGGGGTGGAACGGACGCAACCGCTCCCCGTGCTCGCTGCGAGTCGCTGGACTCCCGCGCACCGGCTGAGCTACCGTCCACCGTCCTCACCTCATGGGGGTCGCGAGTGAACCGGAAGCAGATCGGCGCGTGGGCGCTTTTCGACTTCGCCAACTCCTCGTACTCGTCGGTGATCACGACGGCGGTCTTTCCGGTCTATTACGCCGTGGAGGTGGTGGGTGGAGAGGGTGGGGACGGAGAGCGGTGGCTCGGCTACGCCGACTCGCTCGCCGCGTTGATCGTGGCGCTCTCGGTGCCGCTGCTCGGAGCCATCGCGGACCGGGGCGGGGCGCGCAAGAAGTTCATGATGTTCTACACGTTCGTGTGCATCGCCGGCGTGACGATGCTGACCACACTCGACGCGGGCATGGCGCTTCGGGGCCTGGTCCTGTTCGTCATCGCGCAGGTCGGCTTCGAGAGCGCCGTGGTCTTCTACAACGCCTACCTGCCCGACCTCGCACCCCCGGAGAAGCATGGACGGGTCTCCGGGCTCGGGTTCGGCGTCGGCTACCTCGGGTCGGCGATCGGACTGCTCGTCGCGTTCCCTCTCGTCGACCGTCTCGACCTCGTGTGGCTGACCGTGGCGGCGTTCTTCCTGGTCTTCTCGCTGCCTGCGTTCCTGATCTTGCCGGCGGACCGCAAGACCGACATGTCCATCGGGGCTGCGGCGCGCTGGGGGCTCGTCAGCTTCAAGACGATCGTGGCCGAGGTATGGGCGTTGCGCGAGATGCGTCGCTTCCTCTTCGCGTTCTTCTTCTACATCGACGCGATCCTGACCATCATCGTCTTCGCGGGGGTGGTGGCGACGCAGACATTCGGCTTCGATCGCGAAGGCACGATCGTCCTCTTCTTGATCGTGCAGTTCTCGGCGCTGACCGGTGCGTTCGCGCTTGCGAAGCCGACCGACCGCGTTGGCCCCAAGAAGGTGTTGACCGGCGTGCTGCTGCTCTGGATCGTCACCTGTGTGGGCGTCTACTTCGTCCAGGACCCACAGCTCTTCTATGTGATGGCGGTGATCGGCGGGCTCGGGCTGGGCTCGGCGCAGGCGGCGAGTCGCGCATTCATGGCCTCGCTGATTCCGAAGGGCCGCGAGTCGGAGATGTTCGGATTCTACGCCCTCTGCGGAAAGAGCTCCTCGATCATCGGACCGATTGTCTTCGGCACCACCGTCGACCTGGCCGGAGGGAACCAGCGGCCAGCCTTTCTGGCCATCGCGGTGCTCTTCGTGATTGGGTTCGTGCTGTTGCAGCGGGTGAGCGACCCGAAGGCAGCGCGGGGGGCGGCCGCGGCATGAAGGGCATCGGAGGTGGCTCGCCCGCGCGACGGTCCGCCGTGGCGGCGCTCTTGGCGCTCTCGGCCTGCACGATCGAGCGGCGCACCGATCGGGTCACGCAGCAACCGCCAGAGCCGGTCACGTCGGCGTTCCTTCGCCCGTGGGGGGAGTCGTCGCCACCAGTCGGCGTGAGGAGCGGCGACCTGGTGTGGGTCTGGGCGATGACGGGCACCGTACCGGGCAGCGTGCCGCCCCGCTTGGTCGAAGGCGGCATCGCAGCCGAAACGCGTCAGGCGCTCGACAACCTGGTGGCCGTGCTCAGCGCCGCGGGTGCCGCTGCGCGCGACATTGCGCAGTGCTCGGTGTTTCTGGCGGACCTCGCCGAGGCCGACGCGATGAGGAGCGTGTATGCCGACTACTTCCCGGCGCCGCCGCTACGCATTGCAGGAGCCGCCAGCGGGCTCACGTCGGGCGCTCGGGTCGAGCTCGAGTGCACTGCCGTGTTGCCATCCCCCTGAGAGGAGCGGCAGCGAGCCGAGCGGACGGCCTTCAGAGGAGTGGCGCGAGCTGGCCGAGCGGACGGCCTTCAGGGAGCGGCAGCTAGCCAGCCGAGCGGACGGCCTTCAGAGGAGTGGCGCGAGCTGGCCGAGCGGACGGCCTTCAGGGAGCGGCAGCTAGCCAGCCGAGCGGACGGCCTTCAGAGGGGCGGCGCGAGCTGGCCGAGCGGACGGCCTTCAGGGAGCGGCAGCGAGCTAGCCGAGCGGACGGCCGCCATCGACTGGTATGATGGCGCCGGTGGTCGAAGGCAGGTGGGTCGCCGCAGCGAGCACGGCCAGCGCGACATCCTCAGGGGTGGGGAATCGCCGGAGCGGTGTCCGGTCCAGGTAGCGCTGACGCACGGCCGGATCCCAAGTGCTCGTGAACTGCGTATCGACGAATCCTGGCGCGACCGACACGACGCGCACCTTGGGCGCCAGCACTCGTGCGAGCGACAGGGTGAGGTTGTCGACAGCCGCCTTGGATGCGGAGTAGGCGATGTTGCTCCCGCCCGCCATCTTCGAGGCGAGCGAGGAGATGTTGACGACCAAGCCTCCATCTCCGGCTTCGAGCAGCTTGCGGAACGCGCGCACGGTGGCGAACACACCGCGCACGTTGGTGGCGAGGATGGCGTCGAAGAGTGCGTCGTCGAGCGCATCCATGTCCGCGTGCGGGATCACTTTGGTCAGCGCGGCGTTGTTCACCAGCACGTCGAGTCGGCCCTCGACGGTCGCCACCGACGCTGCGGCCGCCTCGACTGCCTTCGTGTCCGCGGCGGGTGCGCGAATGACGCGGTGACCGTCACCAGGGAGCGAGAGGCGCACTTCTTCGGCGGCGGCGGCGCTGTCTCGATGGGTGATGACCACGCGCGCGCCGGCGGCGGCCAGCGCGCGGGCCGTTGCGGCGCCGATGCCCCGGCTGCCGCCGGTGATCAGAGCGACGGCGCCATCGAGTCGTGTCATGCGAGACCCCTGTGCGTGCCACTGGAGAAAGGAAAGGGCCGGACCACCCAGCGGCGGTCCGGCCCGAAACAACGATCCGATGAGCGCGCCTAGTTGCTGCCGCCGATCGGGAAGCCGATGCCGCCGAAGATCACGAAGCCCGTTCCGTCCTGGATCTAGAACTTCGCGCCCGCGAACGGCTGCAGCGAGCCGGGGAACTGGACGCCACCACCGAGGTTCAGGCCGACGTCGGTGCTGGAGACGCTACCGAATGTGCCACCCAGGTCGAACGAGGTGCGGAAGATATTCAGCCCGCCGAACGCGAAGGGCATGACCGGCGAGTCTTCCGCGACCGGGAAGAAGTACGACACGTCGCCGTTGATCTCGAACATCGTACCCACGTCCGGGAACCACCAAATGAAGTTCGGGACGATGCCGAAGCCCTCGCCGAGCTGGGTCAGCGGGATGCCGATGAAGCCGCCCGCGCCGATCGACTCGCCATCTGTGTGATACGCGAGGATCGGTCCCGCATTCATCTGCGCCTGGACGGCGCCGGGTGCCACCAACATCCCAACCAGAGCCACGGTGCAAAGCAGCTTCTTCATGGAATCTCCCATAACGTGGTGAGCGCCGTCCCAGTCGAAGGGGGGCTGGAGTCACCGGCAATGTCCAGCTTCGCCGCGGCGAGTGCAGGGGGCGCGGCGGTCGCGTGCCCGGCTCAGAAGGACGCCCGGAAGAGCTCCAGGGCGAGCGCGGGCCGCCACGCGTCGCGGATCCGACCAGATGCGGGTGACGGGTTCGGTGTGGGCACGAAGGTGGGCACCGGCACGGGCATGCCGAAGGCGAGCCGGCCGTCGTCGAACCGCACGAGCGCGCCGTCAGGTGCTATCGGCGGACCTTGGGCGGTCTCGTCGCCACGTCGCGTCGCCGTGGCTCCGACGGCCAGGCCCACGACGCTGGTCGCCAGCGGAATGCCGATCGCCACCTTCTCGTCGTCCGGCTTCGCCAACAAGTCGATGCCCGCGCCAGCGAGGCCGCCCAGCACACCGGCGATGCTCACCAGCCGCGCGCGGCTCCTGGTGACGCCCCACCGGGGCGCGAGCAGCGCGGCTGCCAGCAGTGCGGCGTCGCCGCCGACCAAGGTAGCTGCGAGTAAGTCGTCGCCCTCCAGGTCCATGAGGACACCGCCGGCGACGCCGAACCAGGTTCCCCACAACGACGCGAAGTTGACCGCGCTGGCGGTTCCCGCGGACATCTCGCGCTGGGAGAGCACCGTGCCCAAGGCAATGCCCGCGAGCCCGCCGCCGACCAAGGCTGCGAAGGTTTCCTCGGTGTCGCTCTCGGCGTCGTAGCAGAACGGAGGGAACTGGCAGTCCTGTGCCACGCCGAGGTCGAAGACTTCGCGCCACCCGTATCCCTGCCAAGTGCCCCAGGTCCCGCCAAGCGTGATCGCGCGCGCCTGTCCCTCCGTGAGATCGAGCGCGTTGGCCAGGGCGTGCCCCGCGAGGAAGCCGGTCGGCCCGCCCAGCAGGAGCCCGACGCCGTACGGTTCGGACGAGTCCGCTCCAAAGGCTCCCGGCACGCCAACGCCCAACCAGGCTCCGTAGATCGTCATCCATACGCGCAGCTCCACGCTGCCGCTGCGCGAGGTGGCTTCCAGGGGCGCGGCCGCGAGCCGAGCGCGGGCTTCCGCGGCTGCCGGTGTCGACGGGTAGCGATCGAGGACCAATTGGTAGATCGCCGCAGCGACGGCGGCCCGACCGTCGGTCTCGAAGCCCTGGGCCGCGTCGAGCAACACCGCGGCCGAGTCGGATGGCGTGACCTGTGCCGACGCGACGCGCGGGCTGACGGCAGCCGCGGCCAGCAGCGCCGCGACGGCAATGGCAGTGCGCATCTTCGAGCCTATACGCATGCCCGAGCGCACGCGTGCCCCGAGCGGGACGTTCGCTGTCGCACCGAGGAGGAGCGACGAGGCCCCAGCGGATCCAGCGACCTCCGAGTACGAGCGCACTTCCGATTCAGGATACTGGCTCATGGTGCGGACGTCGTGTCGTAGCGCACCGCCGTGAAGCTGAACTCGCCCGTGGCCTTGGTGAGCACGACCGCGACCTGCCAGAAGCCCTGCGCCCCGGGCGTGGTGATGGAGTCCACCTCGTCGCGCGCGTCCTCCTGGTACCGGACCACCCCGGCGCCGTCCCGGATCTGGATGATCGCGTTGCCGGAGGTGAGCGCCTGGGTGACGTCGATATCGGCCTGGGTTCCGGTCATCGGCCAGAAGTACTGCACGCCGCCCGTCATGTGGTCGAGCCCGTTCACACTGAACGTGAACTGATCGGAGAGTGCGATCGTCGTGATCAGGTTGGTGTCGAGCGCGTTCTCGGTCTCGCACGCCGCCAGGGCGCACGCGGCGGCGAGCAGAAGCGTGGTGCGCCTCAAGCTCTTCTGGTTTGGCATGGCCCGAATATGGTCGCCCTCGGTCGCGCGATCCACCGGCCTATCCTCGATGGATCCTGTCAGCTGACGGGGGGAGTTGCGCTGCGCCCGGCGCCGAGGTCGTTCCAGTTGAGGATGGTATTGAACCCCAGGAAGAACGTCCCTTGGGTCTGCCACCGCCAGAACGGCCGAATCGAGAACATGACCACGTGGCCCTGACCGAGCGGTGCATCCACGACCTGTGCTCGGCCGGCCAGCGCTTCACCTCCCCCGAGTGTGCCTGACAGCAACGTGAGGTTCGGGTCGTCCGGGAAGGCGAAGACGACACGGGGGTCCTCCGCGTCGCCTTCCCGCAGTCGCTCCCGCATGGCGTCGAACGGGCCCCCCGCGGCGTCTCCATTTCCCGGACCATCGCCCACGGGCGGGAGCCGCAGCGGAGCGAGGTCGGGTGCGCGCGCCATGGGGGTGGTGTTCTGCCACGGACTGTCGGGGCCGCCGGCGCCTCCGACCGCGCGGCCTACCCGCAGCACCACGTCGCCACGGTAGAAGACCGGGAGCTGGTCCCCGTCGTACCCGTAGGCGATCGGGCTCGAGGCATCGACCAGGACACCACGGTGGATGGAGCCGGGCGCGACCAGCTCCTCCGGCCGCTCCAGCACGACGCCCGGCGTCAGCCCGAACGTCGGGAAGATCGCGGCCGTCGAGCCCTCGACGAGCAGCGTGCCCCCCGCGCGCACGAACGCCGCGAGGGCGGCGAGGCCCTCGACGCCCATCCCGCCCTGGATGTCGTCGCTCTCGTCGATGCCCCCGAGGTTGGGCGTCTCGGCGGTGCGCTTGTAGGGGAGCGGCTGGTCGCCTTCGGCGACGAGCCCGGCCAGGTGCGCCTGCGCGTCGCCACCGACGTGCGGATAGACGATCACGTCATAGCGGTCCCGGAGGTCGCCTTCCAGCACGCTCTTCTCGTCGAAGTAGTCGTAAGGGATGCCGTAGCGGTCGAGCGCGCCCCGCACCCATCCTTCGTTCTGCGTGCTCCGCCAGGAGTGGACGTAGCCGATGCGCGGAAGGTCGAGGTCGTGCGTGCGCACGTCGGGGATGTCGCCCGTGGCCCATGCGGAGAGGCCGAGCTCGCGGATGCTGGGCTCGAGCACGGCGCGATCCGCGCCCGGAATGATGAAGGCGCCGGCGCGGAACTCGTGGCCGTTCATCTCGAAGTCTTGCTCGGCGGCGAGCATCGTCACGCCCGCGTGGCGGTAACGGAACGCCATCAAGTTGTTGTCCGTGGTGTGGTCGACGACGAGCACGTCGCCGCGACCGCGGATCGTGCCGGGAGCGCGTGCCGGCTCGCCGAGCTTCGTCATCTCGCGATCGAGAATCGACGAGTCGTTGACCTCGAGCACCTCCACGTTGCGGAGCAGCTGCCACGTCCATCCCGTGTCGTCGTAGGGCCTCGGGTTGTCGAGCGAATAGCTCTGTAGCGACATGTACATGTCGGCGAGCGTGCGGAAGGGTTGATCACCGCGCGCGATGTAATCGCCCTCTTCGACGCGCACATTGCCGGCGTCGAACGAGTCGTCGGCTCGGTGGATCTCGAGACCCTGCCGCATGAGCTCGTTCACCGCGTCGACTGCGTCTGCGCCACGGCGCTGCCCCGCCGGGATGACCCACGCATGCACCGGGCCCGTGCGTCCCCGCACCACGGCTCGCTCGTTCTTCAGCCAGTAGTTCTCCAGGAACTCGTCCCTGTTGTCGGCCAGGTACTCGAGCGCGAAGAGGACTGCCGACTGCTGGATGTTCACGTTGTTGCGCGGTCCCCACTCGATGGTGGAGAGGGGTGGGTTGGGGCGATACCACTCGCGGCTCGTGCCGGTGGCGCCCACCTCGAGTGTGCGGTTGTCGGGCCCGTAGCCCGCCACCTCGTAGAAGCGCCCGGTCGCGTTGTGCGCGTGCGCGGTGGTGAACATGTAGTTCGGCGTCCAACCGTCGTAGAACCCATAGGTCCACACCCCGGGCACGCCGCGCTTCGTCATCTCCAGGACGTCGTTCTCCGCGAGCATCCACCACTCGGCGACCGTAATCGCGTCGAAGGCCTCGTTGTACGGGCCCGTTCCCGTCGACGCGTACAAGTAGTTCTGCGCCTCGTGCAGGTCGTGCATGATCGTCGGCGCCCACTCGAGCTGCACGTCGTTCACGTGGCGCGAGAGCGCGAGCATCTGTCCCATGGCGTCGCGGTTGTTGTCGTGCGCGACGTACTTGCCCCAGTACATCAGAGGGAGTCGCGTCTCCCACTCGGGCCGGGTCTTGTTGAAGTAGTAGGTGTCCACCTGACGCTCGCGGCCGTCGACCTCGATCACCGGGGTGATGAACGTGATGATCCCGTCGCGGATGCGACGCACGAAATCCGACTCGTCGACCACGAGTCGATAGGCGAGCTCCTGCAGCATCTCGGGGCCGCCGGTCTCCGGCGAGTGCATGCCGGAGATGAGCCAGTAGATCGGCTTTGCGACCCCACCGATGAGCTCGCGCGCACGTTCCTCGGACGTGACCCGCGGGTCGGTGAGCTCCTGCAGATATCCTTTGTACTCTTCGAGGCGCGCGATCGTCGCCTCGTCGCCGATCGCCATGAGGATGGTCTCGCGACCCTCTTCGCTCGTCCCGATCGACCAGACGGTTGCACGGGGCGACGCCTCGTCGATCGCACGCAGGTACCGATGGATGTCGGCCGCGTAGGTCAGCTCTCCCGGCGTGCCGACGATGCGCCCGTGGAAGTGGAGCGGAGTGGGCACCGTCGCCGACGCGGGTAAGTAGTCCACCAGCTCGGTGGTGATGCGCGCATCGCGCAGGTGCTCCGCGATGAGCCGCGTGTACTCCTCGTCGACTGGCTGGCTCCCTCGCTGGGCGGCCGCGCCGGCCGGCGCGGATGCGAGCGCGAGGCAGACGACGAAGAGCGACGACCGCGGGGCACGGGGCATGGGAGGGTCCTCCTGCCGGGATTTCGGAGCCGGCCGGTTTCGGCCGTGCCCTCGGATTAGCAGCGCCCGGGTAGCGACGCAAGTCCGGCGGCGTGCGCCGGCCGCGTCCGAACTCTGGCTCGTCACGGGTCCCCGCACGATCTTCGTCGCCCGATCCACCGACACGAGGTACCCCCGATGTCGCTGCATTCTGATTCCCGCGGTGCCACCGCGCTCGCCCTTGCCACTCTCGCCTCACTCGCAGCCTGTGGCGGCGGTGAGGGCGAGTCTTCCGCCGAGACGGCCGCCGCTCCGACAGCCTACATGACCCACCGACCCTGGGGCGTCTTGCCCGCGGGGCGGGAGTGGGGACGGGTGAGCGGCGTGTACATCGATCCGAACGGCCGAGACGTGTGGGTGTTCGAGCGTTGCGGTGGCGACAACTGCATCACCTCGGGCGATCCGACGGTGCTGCACTTCAGCGGCGGAGGCTCGCTCCTGGCCAGCTTCGGCGCAGACATGTTCGTGCGTCCGCACGGCATGTACGTCGACCGCGAGGGGAACGTGTGGGTGACGGACGGCCGCCCCGCCCGTGAGGCGGAGCTGCAAGCGAACCCGGACGCCGCGAGGAAGGGCAATCAGGTGGTGAAGTTCAGCCCCACGGGCGAGGTGCTGCTCGTCATCGGCACGCCGGGTCGAACCGGGGAGCCTCCCGCGGCGCTCGACGAGCCGAACGACGTGATCGTCGCGCCGAACGGCGAGATCCTCGTGGCCGAGGGCCACTCTGGTCAGGCGGCGCCGGGGCGCATCTCGCGCTTCTCGGCGGACGGTGCGTATCTGGGGAGCTTCGGCGAGTTCGGCGAGGGGCCCGGCCAGTTCCGGGTCCCGCACGCGATGGCCTTCGACTCTCAGGGCCGCCTCTTCGTGGCCGACCGCGGCAACAGCCGCATCCAGATCTTCGACTCGAGCTACCAGTTCGTCGCCGAGTGGCGTCAGTTCGGGCGCCCGAACGACGTGTTCATCGATGCCAGCGACGTCATGTACGTGCTCGACTCGGAGTCGGGCGACGAGCGCAACCCGGGCGTGAAGCGCGGCGTCTACATCGGCAGCGCGAGGGACGGCACGGTCACCAACTTCATCCAGCCGCACCAGTCCACGCGCGAAGGTGAGGCCGAGCTGGGCACGATGGGCGAAGGCGTCGCTGTCGACGCGTTGGGCAACATCTTCGTGGGCGAGGTCTCGATCAGCGGCATGACGATGTTCATGCCCATGTAGCCCGCAACCGCCTCACTCGCGATCCAGGCGCCGAAAAGCGGAAGGGCCGGCCGTCCCGTGATGGGGGCGACCGGCCCTTTCGTCTCTCCGGTGACGCTGGACTAGTGCGGCAGCCTGAGCGCCACCAGCGAGCCGGGGATGCCGCCGCCGGCGATCGGCACCACGATGTACTGCACGCCCTCGTGCAGGAACGTCATGGGCGCCGTGCTCGACGCGGCCGGGAGCTCGACCTCACCTACGCGCGCGCCGGTTCGCTTGTCCGCCGCGTACCACACGGCCCGGCCGCCGCGCCCCTCGGCCCACATGAGTAGGCTCCTAGTGACGAGCACCGTTGCGTCGGTCTGACTCCCTGTGTTGCCGATGTCGATGCCCGCGAGAAGCGGGTTGTTGCGGATACGATCCGGGGTCTCGCCGTTGGGGATCCACCACAGGTGCTCCCCGGTGTTCATGTCGATCGCGGTGATCTTGCCGTAAGGCGGCTTGAACACCGGCAGGCCGCCATCGAGCGTGCCAAGGCCGCCGCCGCTCGTCGATATGAAGTCGACCGGCGTACTTCCAGGCTGTACGCTGCCGCCGCCGTCGTCGCCGCCACCACCGCGGCCTCCGCCCGCGCCGCCGCGGCCTCCGCCAGC
>VGVR01000031.1 GCA_016873995.1 Gemmatimonadota bacterium | reverse complement strand
AGTCCCCCTTCGTGATGTACCTGTACCTCGCGAAGGGGGACTCGGCGCTCCGTCCCCTCCCCGACGCCCCTGCCCTTCCACCCGACGTCGCGCAGACTGCGACGCTCGCCGGTGTGACGGTCCCGTTCGTGGTGCGGCTGGAGACGGGCACGGTGAATCGCGGTATCTACCAGAGTGTCGTGCTCCACGACCCCGTGCACGAAGGCGCACCTACTCCGTTCGCGCCGCCGCGCGGCTGGAATCGCAGGCTGATCGCCGTACAGGGGGTCGGATGCACGGGGGGTTGGTACGTGCAGGGCCGCGCGCAAGGGAGCAGCGGTAACTTCCCCTTCCTCCACGTGAAGCGCCTCGGCGAAGGATACGCGCTCTTCGCCAACACGCTCCATCACCCCTCGAACAACTGCAACGCCGTACTCGCCAGCGAAGCAGCCATGATGTCCAAGGAGCGCTTCATAGAGACGCACGGCGCCCCGGACTTCACGGTCAGCGCCGGATGCTCGGGCGGCTCGTACGGAAGTGCCCAGCCTGCCGATCGCATCTCCGGCTTGTTCGATGGTGTGCTGATCAGCTGCACCTTCCCCGACCCACTCTCGATCGCGCTGTCCGGCTCCGATGCCCATCTCCTGACCCACTATTGGGCGGTCACGAACCCGCGCGGGTTCACCGAGGCGCAACAGGTCGCGGTGAGCGGATACAAGGGGATGCGCGCGTTCCGGGACGCTGCCAACCAGGCCGGACGCACCGACCCGGTGACCGGGCGCGCCGACGTGGAGGGGTATCGTTCGGGGGTGTGGAACGCCGCGGTGCCCGAGGAGGCGCGCTACGATCCCACCCACAATCCGACCGGTGCTCGACCGACGGTCTATGACGCGGCGGTGAACGTGTACGGGCGCGACCCGGTGACGGGGTTTGCACTGCGCCCGTTCGACAACGTCGGCGTGCAGTACGGGCTCGCTGCCTTGAACGACGGCATCATCTCCGTGGATCAGTTCCTCGACCTCAACGAGGGGATCGGCGGATACGACCAGGATGCCAACTACGTGAGCGCCCGTAGCGTCGGCGACGTCGGCGCCATCGAGCGAGCCTACCGCTCCGGGCTCCAGATCGTGGGAGACGGTGGTTTGGCGTCGATTCCGGTATTCGACTTCTCGGGCATCTACAACGACGACGGTGGCTATCACTACCAGTGGTTCCACTTCGCGCTGCGCGACCGCCTGCTCGCCGCCAACGGCGGGACCGAGAATCACGTCATGTGGCGCGGCAGCCTCGTGCCCTTCGACCGAGCGTGGGAGACGTTCGCGCTGTGGGTTGCTTCCTACACCGCCGACGCTGGCGGCGGATCCCGGCGCGAAAGGGTCGTGCGCAACAAACCTGCCGAGGCCGTCGATGGATGCTGGTCAGACGCCACGACCTTCATCGCCGAGCGCCAAACGCTCGACCACGAACCCTCGACTGAGTGCAACCGCCTCCTCCCTTCCTGGACCTTCCCACGCCAGGTTGCGAGTGGACCCGTGGCCGCGAACGTTCTCAAGTGTGCGCTACAGTCCCCATCGCGCGAGACGTACCGGGTCGCGTTTTCGGATGCGCAGTGGCGGAGGCTCGAGACCGTGTTCGAGAGCGGCGTGTGCGACTGGTCGAAGCCCGGTGTGGGGCAGGCCGGCGTCACGGTCGACGGGTCGTTCGGGCCATCGCCGGTGAACCGCGTGGGAGAGTGAGCCGACGGTTTTCGCACGCCGAGCCGCCGCCTGTTCGCGCGCGAGTGCGGCCCGTTGACGGTCATCCCGCAGAAGACCCGGATTGCGCTCCAGGTGCGCATGCGGTTCGCTGCGAAGTCGGCCGACGTCCCGATCGACGTCGTCACGGCGGCGCTCCGGGCACTCGCAGCACCGGAGGTCGACGTGGCGTGAGAGGTTCGGTCCTCCCCTAGTTCGCCAGGGGATCCGGCCTGAGCTGGAACTTGATCACCTTGCTGGTATTCCCCTGCCCGCCTTCCATATGGAACGGGGCACGCGTGCTGATCGTCGTCCAGATCCCCCTCCCCTTCCACCCCGCGTCAGGGTCGTCGATGCGCCCGTCCATCCACTTGGTGTAGAAGCCGAGCGGATAAGGTACGCGCAGCACGACCCACTCCCCATCGTTCCAGACGAGCAGACCCTCGGAGGCGTTGCCGGTGTTGATGGGCACGTTCTCGCCGAGCCCGAGCGCCCCCCACCAGTCCACCCATGTGTAATAGCTAGCCTCGGCACTTCCGGGCGTGTCGACACCGCCCAGCTGGGGGAGCGGCTCGACGAAGAAGCTCCACCCTTCCGGACAATGCTGGCCGGTAGCCTGCGGGCCGTTGAGGGGCCCTCGGCAGAGCGAGCGGTCGAAGCGGCCGAGATGCCCGCTGGCGAGCGCCACCCACGCCACGCCGTTGCGATCGACGTCCATGCCGCGCGGCGAGAACCCCTCGACGGGCTGGCCGTCGGGGCCGAGCGGGAGCTCATACAGCTCTGCGAGCGCTGTCTGCTCGGGCTGCGCGCCGGGCATCAGTCGAACCAACGCACCCGGATAGCCGAGCGTGGATGCCCAAACCGATCCGTCGGGCGCGGGCGCGACGGCATAGAAGCCAGACACGATCCGCTTGTCCCGGGTGGGATCGACCGGCTGATTCGGCTCCACGTACGCGTCGCGCACGCCGTTCCCGTTGGTGTCGAGCACGAGGGGCGTCCACCCCTGCGAGGCCGCCTCGTCGCCGGTCTCGAGAAACTTCCGCGTGTTGAGCCACCCCACGACCTGGCCGCCGCCGCTCGTCCAGAGGGTGTTGTCGGCATCCATCGCGAACATCAGATGGTGGGTGCTGAAGCAGGTACTGATGTGCGTGTAGGTACCCGTTTCGGGGTCGTACAAGCCCAGATGACGGCCCGCGTTCTCGAGCGGAAAGAGCTTGGCCGACGGATGGTCCGACCCCGCGCGGCACCAGTCGGGGTTCTCGCGCCCGCGAACCGTCGCGGTCAGCCAGAGGCGCCCGTCGGCGTCGATCATCGGGTTGTGCACGTTGGTCTTGCCGTCCCAGATGGGCTCGTTCCCGTGGTAGACAGACGGTGCCGGCATGTCGGGGGGTGATGCGGGCGGCGTGCTCGGATCGCGCACCGTGAGAGGAATCTGAGAGGCCGAGTGCGTGCGCGGGTCCAGCACGGGCGTGTAATCCTTGCTCAGCTCGAGTGCCCCATACACGGGTCCGTAAGCGTTCACCGTGGGATCGCGTCGGTCGGTCGACACGACGTCGTGCAGGTACGCCTCCGGGTCGGCCCAGTCCCAGATGGTGATCACTGCGTTCCTTTCGATCCCCTGAGGTCGGGGTGGCGTCGGCGGCACTTCGCCCGCCGCGATACGGTCGGTCCAGTCGGCGAACATGCCGAGAGCGCGGCCGGCGCCGAGCTGCGCGACCCCCGTCATCATCTGCTGGCCGGCCTGGCCCGACAGAATGCGACGCTCCCAGGCCGCAATCGACGAGTCGAAGTCCCCAAGCCCATCGGGAACGATGCGAGTGCCGAGCGTGCCGAGCTGATGGCACGCCGTGCAAGTCCCGGACTTCATCCTCCGCAGCCAATCCGCCTGCGATACGATGTCCGGGCCGATCCCGTTCCCCTGCGCGCCCGTGCCCGGGAATTCCTCGTGCCCGGGAACCTCGATGAGCGAGAGCCAGTAGCCCGCTGGGTAGTAGTGCGCGGCTGCCAGTGCGTCCGGAGCAGGCACCGCGGTCAGGTCCAGCGATGACCCGGGAGCCGACTCCAGCTTCGGCGAGTCGATGAGTCCGTAGCCACGCACCCAGACCTGGTAGCTGGCATCCGGAAGGTCTGGGATCGAGTAGCGCCCCGCGTCGTCCGTCACGACGATGCGAGCGAACTTCGTCGGGAGATCGGTCGTCTCGGCGATGACCCACACGCCGGCCTCCGGTCCCGAGGGTCCAGTGACCGTGCCCGAGATGTCGTCGCCTCCGCCCTCGCCTCCACACGCCACGAAGACCAGGAGTGCCAGCGTGACTGCGAGACCCTCGTTCCGGCCGATCGATCGCATGGTCCTTTCTCCGTTGGCGTCCGCGTCAACATCCGACGGGCCGGCGCGCTCGGCAAGGCGCCCGGCAGCTACTTCTGCACCGCGGCGTACGCGCGCTCGAGCGCCCGTCGGTCTGCGGCCGGCATGCGTTTGACCGCCTCGCGGAACGTCAACCCCGACATGCGGCTGAGCCGCTTCGACACGTATCTCCGCACCCGCTTCGGACGCTTCTTCGAGACCTCGCGGAGGACCCAGCCGATCGCCTTGCGGATGAAGAACTCCCTCTCGTCGAGCATCGCGTCGGCATAGCGTGTGAAGCGCTTCCAGTCGCCGGCGCCCCTGCGGAGCGGACCGAGGAGCGCGAGCATCGCGCCGCGTCGAACCCAGAAGCTCGAGTCGGCCGCCCAGCCATCGAGCTCTGCCGCGAGCTCCGGGTAACGCTCGACCAGGGAACCCGCGACCGTCGCTGCCAGCCCATCGACGTACGCCCAAGTGAATGAGCTGCGGATCATCTTCTCAATGACGGCGAGGTCCTTCGACTCCAGCAGCTCGCCCGCCTCCTCCAGCAGCGTCACGCTCGCCATCCGGTGCTCGTGGACGTCGCTCGCCCAGAGCCGCCGCACCAGCGTGAGCAGCTCTCCGCGCGTGAGATCGCCACCTGACGCGAGCGCGTCACGCACTGCCCGCCGGATGATGGGCATGCTGGCGCCGTAGTGAGCGAGCGGGCTCTTCAGGTACGACTTCTCCTGGATCGCCCGCTCGGGATCGCCGGCCCGCCGCAGCTCGGCGTCGAGGGCGGCGAACCGCGCTGCCGGGCCGTCGTTTGCACTCGGCGTCCGCTTCCTCGAAGTGCGACGCAACGCCATTCCCGCGCTCCGGACTGGAGGACGACCGCGCCCCTGACACCACCCCGTCGTTACCACATCATTAGGGCCTCGGAACGAACGACCGGCAAGTCTCGATAGGAGCCTCTGTGGCGAAGACCAAGCGCGACCCCTTCGGTGCCCTGAAGTCCGTCGATCTGCTCGAGGGGAAGACCTCGTATTACGACCTCGCCAAGCTCGAGAAGGACGGCGTGGTCGGCTCGCTCGACCGGCTGCCCTTCTCGATTCGCGTGCTCTTGGAGAACGCGCTCCGGCATGCGGGGGGCGCGTACGTGGGGCCCGAGCACGTCGAGGCGGTCGCGAAGTGGAGCCCGACGAACTCGGGCGCAGACGTGCCGTTCATGCCGTCGCGGGTCGTGCTCCAGGACTTCACGGGCGTTCCAGCCGTGGTCGACCTCGCGGCCATGCGCGACGGACTGAAGGCGCTCGGCAAGGACCCGTCGCGCATCAACCCGGTGGTGCCGGCCGACCTGGTGATCGACCACTCCGTACAGGTCGACTACTTCGGCACCGCCGACGCGTTCCGGCTCAACGTCGAGAAAGAGTTAGAGCGAAACCGCGAGCGCTACGCGCTGCTCCGCTGGGCCCAGGGCGCGTTCGACAACTTCTCGGTGGTGCCGCCGGGCACCGGCATCGTGCACCAGGTGAACCTGGAGTACTTGGCGGCCGTCGTGCACCGCATGCAGGACGGCGCCACGTACGTGGCGTACCCGGACACGGTCGTGGGCACGGACTCCCACACGACGATGGTGAACGGGCTGGGTGTGGTCGGCTGGGGCGTGGGCGGCATCGAAGCCGAAGCGGTCATGCTCGGACAGCCGTACTACATGCTTCTGCCGGAAGTGGTGGGCGTGAAGCTGACGGGCACGCTCCCCGAGGGATCGACGGCCACCGACCTCGTCCTTCGCATCACGGAGTTGCTCCGTAAGCACGGCGTGGTCGACAAGTTCGTCGAGTACTACGGTGCGGGCCTCTCGAACCTGACGCTCCCAGACAAGGCGACGCTCGCCAACATGTCGCCCGAATACGGCGCGACGATCGGCTTCTTCCCGGTGGACGAGCAGGCCCTCAAGTACCTGCGCGGCACCGGGCGCCCTGCCGGCCTGGTCGAGCGCGTCGAGCGCATCAGCAGAGCGCTCGGCCTCTTCCGCACGGACGACACGCCTGACCCCGAGTACACCTCGAAGCTCGAGCTCGACCTCTCGACTGTGGAGCCGAGCCTCGCCGGACCACGCCGGCCGCAGGACCGCGTCCGCCTCGCGGACATGCGCAAATCGTTCGACAAGGAGCTGCCGTCGCTGGTGCCCGCAGGCTTCACGCTCCCGTCGCGCGATCAGGCCGAGGCTGAGGGCCAGCGCCGGACAGGCGAGAGTTGGGGCGGCGAAGGTGGAAATGAATCCACCAAGGTGGCCGCTGCGCGCTGCATTTCTGTCGACTGCGAAGGCCAGCAAGTCGAGATCACCGACGGAACGGTCGTGATCGCGTCGATCACCAGCTGCACCAACACCTCGAACCCGTCCGTGATGGTCGGCGCCGGCCTGCTCGCCAAGAAGGCCGTCGAGAAAGGGCTCGCGGTGAAGCCGTGGGTGAAGACCGCGCTGGCCCCGGGGAGCCAGGTCGTCACGGACTACCTGAACCAGGCGGGCCTCATGAAGTACCTCGAGGCACTCCGCTTCCACCTCGTCGGGTACGGCTGCATGACCTGCATCGGCAACAGCGGCCCCCTCGCCGAGGACATCCACAAGGCCATCGAAGAGAATGGCCTGGTGGTCGCGTCGGTGCTGTCGGGGAACCGCAACTTCGAGGCGCGCATCCACCCGCTCGTGCGCGCCAACTACCTTGCGTCACCGATGTTGGTGGTGGCCTATGCGCTCGCTGGACGCGTCGACATCGATCTCTACAACGAGCCGATTGGTCGCGACAAGGCGGGCAAGCCTGTCTTCCTCGCCGACATCTGGCCGTCACCCGCGGAAGTCCGCGACACAGTGGCCTCCGCCCTCAAGCCCGAGATGTTCACGCGTCGGTACGCGGTCGTGGACACGGGGGACGAGAACTGGCGCGCGCTGCCGGTACCGGCCGAGAGCAACCTCTACGACTGGGCCGACGACTCGACGTACGTGCGGCGCCCGCCCTTCTTCGACGGCATGAGCCTCGAAGCCACGCAGCCCAAGGACATCCGCGGCGCCCGCGTGCTCGCGCTCCTAGGACACTCGGTCACCACGGACCACATCTCACCGGCCGGGTCGATCCCCAAGAAGGAGCCTGCCGGCCTCTACCTGAAGGAGCACGGCGTCGAGGTCGCCGACTTCAACACCTTCGGCGCCCGCCGCGGCAACCACGAGGTCATGATGCGCGGCACGTTCGGCAACGTGCGCATCAAGAACAAGCTGATCGAGGGGAAGGAAGGACCGTATACGCTGCACTTCCCCACGGGAGAGACCATCCCGATCTACGACGCTTCCATGCGCTATCAGGCAGCCGGCACGCCGCTCGTCGTGATCGCGGGCAAGGAGTACGGCACGGGGAGCTCGCGCGACTGGGCGGCCAAGGGCACCATCCTGCTCGGTGTCCGCGCCGTGATCGCCGAGAGCTTCGAGCGCATCCACCGGAGCAACCTGGTCGGCATGGGCGTCCTGCCGCTCGTGTTCAAGGACGGCGACACGCCGGCGAGCCTCGGGCTCACTGGACGCGAGACGTTCGACATCGGAGGCATCGAGAAGGGCCTCGAGCCGGGTGGGACTGTCGAGGTCGTGGCGCACGCGGAGAACGGGACCACGAAGCGCTTCCAGGCGCTGGTGCGACTCGACTCCGACATCGACGTCGAGTACTACCGGAACGGCGGCATCCTGCAGACGGTGCTGCGGAAGATGGCCCGCGGGGAGATGTAGCCCGCGCCGCTCGCCTAGAAGCGGTCCGGGCGGTCCGCCGCGGGCGGACCCAGCACTTCGTGCAGGATGACTGCCTGCCGCAGCGCGTGGGCACCGTGGCTGCGCAGCTGTCCGCGCACCGCCGAGGCATCCGCACCCAACACGCGCGCGAGCGGGTCGAGGCTGTCCTGAGCGGAGGGCGCGCGCGCCGACGGGTCGGTGCCGTACCCAGCGTGCGACGCGTGGATGGTGTGCGCGGCCATCCCCTCCATGGCGGGCGCTGGCGTTGGAAATGCGACCCGCTTCGACGCGGGCGTGACCGGCTTCGGGCGGGGCTGCGGAGAACGCCTCGGCTCCGACCTCGGCGTCGGACGCTGCGGACTGGGCGCCCGCTTCGGGCCTGGCGCGGGCATCGGCCGGGGCTTGGGTCGAGGCGGAGGCGTGTAGGATGGCTCCTGACGCGCCGGCTCGCGGGCCATCCCCGTGATCTCGTCCCAGATCTCCGCCGGGATCATGGATTCGGACGACCTCGCCCGCGCCTTCTCCGTCGCCTCCCGCGCCTTCGCGTCGTCGAACGAGGGCCTCTCGTCGAACGTAGGCCCGCCATCGAACGACGGGTCCGTGTCGTACGACGGGATCTCGGTCGGCTTGGGTTGCGGGCGCGACTGCGCGGGCCGCTCCGCGCGCGGGGGCGGAGGCTCCTCCCACTCCGGCGGCAGCTCCGGGAGCGGGCCCCCGCCCTTCTTCTTCTTGGCCCTCGCCGCCGACTCGATGATCGAGAAGACGATGATCAGGGCGAAGAAGATCAGCTGTTCCATGCGCGAACGCCCCGACTACAACGGAGTCTTGTTGCTCGGCGCGTCGGGCCCGGCGATCGCGGTGCGCATCTGCGTGTCGGCCTGGATGTTCCGGTACTTGGCGTAGTCCATGACCCCAAGGTTGCCCTGCCGGAAAGCCTCGGCGAGCGCGAGCGGGACCTGCGCTTCGGCGCGCACGACCTCCGCGCGCATCTCCTCGACGCGCGCCTTCATCTCCTGCTCCTGCGCGACCGCCATGGCGCGGCGCTCTTCGGCGCGCGCCTGCGCCACACGCTTGTCCGCTTCAGCTTGGTCGGTCTGCAGCTCGGCGCCGATGTTCTTGCCCACGTCGACGTCGGCGATGTCGATGGAGAGGATCTCGAACGCGGTGCCCGAGTCGAGGCCCTTGCTGAGCACCGTCTTCGAGATCTTGTCCGGGTTCTCGAGCACCGCCTTGTGCGACTCCGCCGAACCGATGGTCGACACGATGCCCTCGCCGACCCGCGCGAGGATCGTCTCCTCGCCCGCACCGCCGACCAGGCGGTTGATGTTCGCGCGCACCGTGACGAGCGCGACGGCGATGAGCTGGATGCCGTCCTTCGCCATGGCGGCCACCTTGGGCGTGCTGATCACCTTCGGGTTGACCGATACCTGCACGGCCTCGAAGACATCACGCCCTGCCAGGTCGATCGCGGCTGCCTGGTTGAAGGGCAGATCGATGTTGGCCTTGTCGGCGCTGATGAGCGCGCCCACGACCCGGTCGACCCGCCCCCCCGCGAGGTAGTGCGACTCGAGCTGGAGGATGTTCAGGTCGAGCCCCGCCCTGGACGCATTGATCAGCGGCCGCACGATGGCCGCCGGCGACACCTTGCGCAGCCGCATGCCGATGAGCGTGGCCATGCTGACCGGCACGCGCGCCGAGAGCGCCTCGATCCAGAGGCGAATCGGTACCGCCCACAGGATGAAGAAGAAGACGAAGAGGATCGCGAGTGGCAAAAACAGCGCCAATGCTTCTTCCATGCGTCAGCCCCCAAGAGGGTTGAAGTTGGAGTGCTGCTTCAGCTCAGGCCGCCGAACCACCAGAGACGGGACGTACCACGTGCCGGTACCCCTCCGCGCTGACGATGCGAATCGGCGTGCCTTCCGTGATCCACTCCGACTCCGATACCACGTCGATGCGCTCATCCCCGAAGATCCCGGTCCCCGACGGCCGCAGGTCCGTGATGGCCTTGCCGACCATGCCGACCAGCTCGCCCCGGGACGGAGAGGACACGTAACCCGCCGAGCGCTCCATCCCCTCACACAGGATGATGCCGCTCTTCAGGAAGCGCTTGCTCCGCGGCAACGAGCGGATCATCGCCCACGCCGTGACCACGATCAAAAGCATCGTCGTGGTGAGCACGAGCCCGGCGCGGGTGAAGTCCACGGTGGTCGGCAGGCCTCCGAGCAAGCTGAGGTAGAGTCCGGCCAACATACCCAATCCGCCCAGAACCCCGAAGAGCCCGAAGCCTGGGATCAGGAAGACCTCCACCCCCAGGAGCGCGAGCCCCACGCCGAAGATGGTGATGTCCTCCCACCCTGCGAGGCCCACGATCAGATGCGAGCCGAAGAAGAGCGAGAGCGACAGCAGCCCGGCGACGCCCGCGAGGCCGAAGCCTGCCGTCTTGATCTCGGTGATCAGACCCAGAAAGCCCAACGTCAGCAGGAAGGGCGCCACGACGGGGTTGGAGAAGAAGCGCACCACGCCCTCGGCCCAGTTGGGCGCCGACGTGACGACCTGAGCGCCCTGCGCGTCGAGCAGTGCGAGCAGCTCGGGCATGTCCTCGACCTCGGTGGCGTACCCGACGCGAACTGCCTCCTCGGTGGTCAGCGTGAGGAGCTTGCCCGCTTCGTCGATGCCCTCGATGGCGATGTCGGGATCCACCATCGCCTCGGCGATGCGCGGATCGAGCCCGCGTGCCTCGGCGAGCGCGCGCATCTCGCTGCGCATCGCGGAGACGATCTTTTCGGGCGCGGTCTCACCGGCGCCGTCCACGGGTGTCGCCGCACCGATCACGGAGCCGGGACGCATGTAGATGCCCTGCGTCGAGAGCGCGATGAGGGCTCCAGCCGAGAACGCGCGCCGGTTCACGAGCGTGTAGACCGGCACGCTCGAGTCGCTGATCGCATCGGCGATGCGCTCGGCCGCGTCCACACGCCCGCCGGGCGTGTCCATGTCGAGAATCACCGCCCGCATCCCCTGCTCGGCCGCCTCCTCGAGGCTCCGCTCGATGAACGGCGCCATGCCGAGCTCGACGACGCCCGTCACTGGAACGCGATAGACGGCGCCCTGGCCGTGTGCGGCGGCGAGGGCGCCGCTCGAGGCCATGGCCCCCAGAGCGAAGGCCAGGGCCGAGAAGGGACGCCTCATGAGAGTCTTCTCCGTGCGATTCCCGAATGGGTACAAGCTAGCGCCTCCCCTCGCCCTGACAACGTGGCCAAGGGGAGCTTTGATGAAGCTCTTACGCATCGATGCGCCGGAGTCTTCTGGCGGCAAGGCGCCCTCTGCTGACCGGAGTCCTCCAATGGCCGACGCCCCTGCCGGGCGGAGTCTTCTGGCCCGGCGGCATTCGGCGTAGACTCTTTCATGCGCGAAACCTGGGTGATCGACGGCGTGCGAACGCCGATAGGCCGACACGGGGGCGCCCTGGCGCCTGTCCGTCCGGACGACTTGGCGGCCCTCACCATTGGCGCGCTGCTGGAGCGCTCCGGCGCCGAGGCCTCCAGCGTCGACGACGTGATTTTCGGCTGCACCAACCAGGCGGGCGAGGACAACCGCAACGTGGCCCGCATGGCGCTGCTGCGAGCCGGCCTCCCCGTCACCGTGCCCGGCCAGACCGTCAACCGACTGTGCGGCTCGGGAATGCAGGCCGTCCTCTCCGCCGCGCATGCCGTAGCAGCCGGCGAAGGTGACGTCTTCATTGCGGGCGGAGTCGAGAGCATGAGCCGCGCGCCCTGGGTAATGCTTAAGCCCGCCGCAGGCTACACGCGGGGGGCGCCCGAAGTCGCGGACACCGTGCTCGGCTGGCGCTTCCCCAACCCTGCCTTCGCGCCCGAGTGGACCATCGGCCTCGGCGAGACGGCCGAGGTGATCGCGGAAGAGTTCGGCGTCAGTCGAGACGCGCAAGATGCATTCGCGGCCGAGAGCCAACGCCGCGCAGGTGAGGCAATGCGCGCGTGCAGATTCGCCGACGAGATCGTGCCGGTCGACGTGCCGCAGGGGCGCGGCGACCCGGTGCGGGTGACGCAGGACGAGCACCCACGCCCCACCACCACGGCGGCCGAGCTCGCGCGGCTGCGCCCTGTCTTCAAGAAGACCGGGACCGTCACGGCCGGGAACTCCTCGGGGATCAACGACGGGGCGGCCGCTCTACTGCTCATGGCCGCCGACCGGGCGCGCGCGCTCGGCCTGAAGCCGCTCGCGCGTGTCGTTGCCGGAGCGGTAGCCGGGGTGGAGCCACAGCGCATGGGGATCGGACCGGTGCCCGCGACCGAGCGCGCGCTCGGGCGCGCCCGATGGTCCGCACGGGACCTCGATCTCTGCGAAGTGAACGAAGCTTTCGCGGCTCAGGCCCTTCCCTGCATCGACAGGCTCGGCCTCGACCCCGCTAAGGTGAACGTGAACGGGGGTGCCATCGCGCTCGGTCACCCCGTTGGGTGCTCCGGGGCGCGCATCGTGGTCACGCTCCTGCACGAGATGCGGCGCCAAGGCGCCGCCCGCGGCCTCGCCACCATGTGCATCGGGGTGGGACAGGGCATCGCGAGCCTGTTCGAAAGCGCTGACGTCGAGGGCGTACTCGCATGAGTGACCCCAAGCTCGAAGGCCTTCGCTCACAGATCGAGAAGATCGACCGCCAGCTCGTCGAACTGATCGGCAGGCGCCGCGAGCTCGCCATCGAGGTCGGTCGCGTGAAAGCGACACTCGGCCTCCCGGTCCTCGACCCGCAGCAGGAGGCCAAGGTCGTGCGCCGCGCCGCCGAGATCGCGCGCGAGTACGGCGTGGACGAAGAGCTGACGCGCGACGTGATCTGGAGGATCATCGCCGCGGCGCGCGACGCGCAGGAGGGGCGGACGCGCTGGGGACCACCGACCGCGAAGCCGCCGGACCCGGCGTAGCCCCGGAGGGCCATCAGTCCGCGCGGGTCGAGACCCCGGCACCGAGTGAAGCCACCAACGTCTCTACGTGCCCCGGCGGAACGCGGAGCGCGTACATCTCGCGTGGCGGGGTCATATCGCGGATGAGATGCGGGTTCAGGTCGCGCATCACGTCGGCGGGGACGTCCAACTCGCGCGCCACGACAGCCAGCCTCGTCCCGGCGGGCACGTAGACTTCCTCGTACGCGTACGCGGGCAGATTCGAATGCCGGAAGCCGAGGGCCTCGGCGTCCTTTGCCAGCAACGCCGTGGCGATCAGGCGCGGGACGTACTCCCGCGTCTCGCGCGGCAGGTGCCGGAGCACCTCCCAATAGATGCCTTCGTCACCCGTGCGGCCGTCGGCATACAGCTCGAGCACGCGCTCGACGCGTGCCGGCCCCGCGTTGTAGGCTGCCACCGCGAGGTACCACGAGCCGTACCGGGCGCGCAGCCAGAACAGGTAGTCGAGCGCCGCGTCGGTGGCGCGTACCGGGTCCCGGCGCTCGTCGACGTAGTCGTCTACCCGCAGTCCCAGCTCACGCGCCGTCGGATCCATGAACTGCCAAAGGCCGACCGCGCTCACGTGGGATTCGGCTACCGGGGAGAGCCCCGACTCGATCATGGCCAGATAGAGGAGCTCCGGCGGCATCGACCGCTCGCGCAGCTTCTCGCGAATCATCCCCCCGAAGACGCCGCTCTGGTCGAGGTGGAACTGCAGTTCCTCACGTCGCGCGGTCTGCAGCTCCTGCATCCAGTGCTCGACCCTGGGGTTCACCACCAGGGGGAGCCGGCGTATAGAAAGCCCGGTATGAGTCTCTTCGGCGGCCACGGCGACGTAGTGCACAGCGTCGTCACCCAGCCAAGCGATCGTCGCCACGGAAAGCCCGACAACGAGCGGCACGGCCGCCCGATTCATGCGAAACGCTTGGGGAACCTCGCCCTGCCGGTCCTCGCCTGACTGGCCCGATCTATCGACACAAGCGCTGGGCTCGCGAAGGTCGACGCTCATCGGTCTACCTCCTGTCTCTTGTATTACGGTACTACAGACCTACAACGGGCGGTATGTCCCGGGTGCCCTGACGACCCTTCGCCGGCATCCTATTGGATACGCCCGAACAAGCGAAGAGGTCTGGCAGACGGGATTCTACCGTCGGTCCGGACCCCGTAAGTGCTTTGGTGAAGACTAGTTGGCCGGATAGACCGAGACGACGTTCTTGGCGCGCATCCGCTCGAACTTCACCACGCCGGCGACCCGCGCGAAGAGGGTGTCGTCCTTGCCGCGGCCGACGTTGCGCCCTTCGTGGATGCGCGTGCCGCGCTGCCGAACCAGGATGGTCCCCGCGCTGACGGGCTCCCCACCGTACCGCTTCACCCCCAGGTACTGAGGGTTGCTGTCGCGGCCGTTTCGGCTGGAGCCGACTCCCTTTTTATGCGCCATGGTATTTCCGTGCGGGTCGTCTGCGACGCTGCGCGCTCAGGCGAGCGCCACCTCGTCCACGCGAATCTCGGTGAAGTCCTGACGATGGCCCTGCTTCTTACGATACCCCTTGCGGCGCTTCCGCTTGAAGACGATCACCTTCTTCTCGCGGCCGTGCCGGACGACCTCGGCCTTCACGGTCGCACCCGCGACGGTGGGCGCGCCGACCTGAATGGTCTTTTCGCCGTCTCCGGCGAGGAGGACCTTGTCGAACACGACGGCTGCGCCGGGCTCGAGGTCCAGCGTCGGGACGCGGAGGCGCGCACCGGGCTCGGCCCGGAACTGCTTCCCGCCCGTCTGGAAGACCGCGTACATACTGGGGTTTTCGCCTGTCTGGGGCCCGAAATCGTAGCTCTTGGAGCAGGGTAATGTCGACCGGGCGCGGGGGGTCGGTCAAGGCGAGGGGGATGGACGGCCCCCGGGCCCGAGCGCGCGGCCGCTGCCCCGCACCGAAAAGCGTGCATCCGGACCCGCTTCGGCACCATAGTGGGCTCGTTCGGAAGGTCGCTCCGGCCCCCTGGCCGGCCAGTTTGCTAGTCGCACCCCGCAGCATCGGAGTCGGCGGTCATGGATCGATCACTCTTCGCGGAATCCGGGATCTTTAAGGACCTCGACGACGAGGAGATCGAGGGCGTCGGCGAGGTCTGCCAGACCGTCGAATTCAAGGTCGGCGACTACATCTTCCGGGAAGGGGATGAGGGGGATCGACTCTTCATCATCGAGAAGGGGGAGGTCCGCATCTCCCGGCACGTGGCCGGCGCAGGCGAAGAGGCGATCACCGTGCTCCGGCGCGGTGCGTGCTTCGGTGAGATGTCGGTGCTCGACTCGTCGCAACGATCCATGGATGCCATCGCGCATTCGCGCTGTACCCTGATCACGATTTCGCGCGAGGATTTCCGCGGGCTGCTCGAGTCGAACCCGGAGCTCGCGAACAAGATCCTGTGGAGCACGGTGCTGCTGCTCTGCGAGCGGCTCCGCGGCGCGAACGAGGCCCGCCGCTCGCTGATGGTGATGGCGATGTTCTGACGCGCCCTGCGCGGCGCACTACGCGGCGTACTTCTCCGTGACGTCGGTCTCGGCCGGACCGGAGAGGAGCCGGAACTCGTCGAGGCGCATGAGCGGGTCGTCGCGGAGGTTCAGCTCCAAACGCGTGCTCCCCCGCAGACGTCTGAGGAGCTGCGGCTCGGTCTCGACGACCCAGAGCGCGACCTCGGGGTGCATGCGTACCACGATGCTCTTCTCTTCCTTCGAGGCCGCGGCGCGCGCGAGGCTCCGCTCGATGCTGCGCACCACGGTCGCGGGCTTGTAGACGCGTCCGATCCCTCCACACGAGGGACAGACATCGGTGAGCGAGTTGAAGAGCGAAGGCCGGATCCGCTGACGGGTCATCTCGACCAGGCCGAGGCTCGACACCTCGCACGCTTTGGTGCGCGCGCGGTCGCGGCCGAGGTACGAGCGGAGCTCGCGCAGCACCTTGTAGCGGTTTTCCTGCGTCTCCATGTCGATGAAGTCGACCACGATGATGCCGCCGATGTCGCGCAGGCGCAGCTGCTTGCTGATGGCGCGGGCCGCCTCGAGGTTGGTGCGCAGGATCGTCTCTTCGGGGTCCTTCCTCCCCTTCCCCGTGAACTTGCCCGTATTCACGTCGATGGAGACGAGCGCCTCCGTGGGCTCGATGATGATGTAGCCGCCGGACTTGAGCCGGACCGTGCGCTGGAACGCCTTCTGGATCTCCTCCTCGACCCCGAACTCGTCGAAGAGCGAGACCGGACCCTGATGCAAATGCACGCGGTTGAGCAGACCTGGGTCGACGCTCCGCACGTACTCGCGGACCTCCTCGAACACCTCCCTCGAGTCGACACGCAGAGCCTCGAACTTGTCGCTGAAGAGATCGCGGATGACGCCGCTGATGAGCTTCGCCTCGCGATGTACCGGGGCGGGCGCGCTCGCCGTCTCCGCGGCGGCTTTGATCTTGAGCCAGCGCTGATGGAGGCTCTGGAACTCCTGCTCGATGGTCTTCTTGTTGACCTCTTCGCTCACGGTGCGGACGATGATCCCGCCGCTGTTCGGCGGTAGCACCTCCTGCGCCATCTCGCGCAGCTTAGCGCGCTGCTCGCGCCCTTCGATCTTTCGGCTGACGCCCACCCGCGAGGAGTACGGCATGTAGACGAGGAACCGCCCGGGGAGAGAGACGTCCGCGGTCAGGCGAGGTCCCTTCGTGCCGATGGCCTCCTTGGTGACCTGCACCAGGAGGGTTTGGCCTTTCTGCAGGTGATCCTGGATCGGCGGGAGCTTGCGCTGTTTGCGGCCCCGGCCGCCGCGGCCACCGCCTTTGCCCTTCCCCTTCCCGTTCCCGTTGCCGTTGCCGTTTCCGTTCCCACTTCCGCCGTCCTCGTCGTCGTCGTCGTCGTCCCCGTCGCCGTAGTTGAGGTCCGCGACGTGGAGGAAGCCGGCCTTGTCGGTACCGAGATCGACGAAGGCGGCCTGGATGCCGGGAAGGACCGCGTCGACGCGCCCGAGGAAGACATCGCCCAAGATCCGGTCCTGATCGGGGCGATCGAACAGCACTTCGACGAGCTCTTGGTCTTCCTTCAGCGCGACCCACGACTCCTTCGGTGTCGCGCTGACGAGGATTTCTCTCCTCAAATCAGTCTCCGATTTGTGTGGTCGTGCCGCTCGACCCGAACCGGCACCGGGCACGTCCCGAGCCTGCCCCCCGCCGGCGGCGGGTGCGACAGGGCAGGCGACCGCCAGGCCTCCGGTGTCACGGGTGCGGTGCGGCGGCGTCCGCGCCAGCGCTTGGACGCACACCGCCTACCGCCACGGTACGACGTAATGAGAAACGTATAGTTGCGGCAGCCCCAAGAGGTTCCGCGGACGGCGCGTGCGGATGGGGGGCCGCCGACCTAGTGACCTGCCAGCTCGGCAGCCACGTGGCGCGCGATCACGAGTCGCTGGGTCTCGTTCGTGCCCTCTCCGATCTCGCAGATCTTGGCGTCGCGCATCATGCGCTCGACGGGGTAGTCGCTGGTGTACCCGGCCGCACCCATCACTTGGATGGCGCCCAGCGTGGCCCGCATGGCCAGCTCGGAGCAGAAGAGCTTGGCCATGGCGGCCTGCTTCGAGTGCGGCTCTCCGCGGTCCTTCAGCCAAGCGGCGTGGTACGCCAGATGGCGGCCGGCCTCGATGTCGGTGGCCAGGTCGGCGAGCCGGAACTGGATGGGCTGGAAGTCCCACACTGCCTGCCCGAACTGCTCGCGCGTTCCGGCGTAGCGGACGCCTATCTCGAGCGAGGCCTCGGCCAGCCCGAGCGACAGTGCGGCGATGCCGATGCGGCCCGCGTCGAGCGTCTTCATGAAGTTCGTGAACCCGCGACCCTCGTCACCAAGCCGCTGGTCCTCCGGCACGAACACATCCTCCAGGATCAGCTCGCGCGTGTCGGATGCGCGCCACCCCATCTTGTCTTCCGCCTTGGCGGCGCGGAACCCGTCGCTGAAAGGGAGATCGGCGCGGTGCCCGAAGCCGGCAGCGTTCGCGGCCTCGAGCTCGGCGGTCGGCTTGCACACGATGAAACTCGAGATGCCGTGCGTGCGGGCCGAGGGGTCCGTCACCGCGGTGACAACGAAGATTTCGCCTACACCCGCGTTGGTGATGAACATCTTGCCGCCGTTCAAGCGATACCCGCCGTCGGCTTTGGTCGCCCGCGTGCGGGTCCCCGAGGCGTCGGAGCCGGCGTTGGCCTCGGTGAGCCCGAACCCGCCCAACACCTCCCCGCGCGCGAGCGGCGGCACGAAGCGCTCCTGCTGCTCGGGCGCGCCGAACGCAGCGATGGGTGACGTGCCGAGCGTGGTATGCGCCGACACCCTGATCGCATGGCTGGCATCGACCTTTGCCAGCTCCTCGATCACCAGGATGTAGCCGAGCGTATCGACGCCCATCCCGCCGATCTCCACGGGCATCGGCACACCGAGGAGGCCGCGCCGCGCGATGGCGGCCACGGTCTTCCAGGGGAACTCACCGCTCTCGTCGTGGGCGCGCGCGACGGGCGCGATCGTGGCGCGAGCGAACTCCGCCACGCCCTCGCGAAGCTCGTGGTGCGCCGGGGTGAGATATCTGTCCATGGCGAAGGCCTTGGCTAGGCAGCCTGGGCGCCGCAGCGGTCGCAGGCCCCGCAGCGCCGAGCAGCTTCCTCACCAAAGTAACGGAGGAGCGCGCGGCGCCGGCACCCTCGCGTGCGCGCATAGCGCTGCACCGTGTCCACCTTGGCGAGTGCGGCCCGACGGAGGCGGAGCGCCGGCGCGAGCTCCACCCGTGTGTGGACACCGAGTCGCGGCTCGGTGGACGCGGTATCGGCCGGGGCGGGCTCCAGTCGTCGCACGGCACCGACGCGCTCGAGGGCCGCGATCGGCCCGGTGCCGGTGTCTTCCAGCCACTCGTCGAGCTCCGACTCGAGGCCCGCGCGACGCACGACGTTCGGATGCACGATGCCGCTCGGGTCGGCTACCCGCCGCAGCTCGGATTGCAGGGTGCGGAGCGCACGCCGCGGCGGATGCGTGCGATCGATGAACGACCGCGCCAGCCGCCGGTCCGCGCGCGTGTGGAACGCGATGCATTTCGAGGGGGCTCCGTCGCGCCCCGCGCGGCCGGCCTCCTGGTAGTAGGCTTCGAGCGTGCTCGGCAGCTGCACGTGCACCACCATGCGCACGTCGGGCTTGTCGATCCCAATGCCGAACGCGTTGGTGGCGACCACGACCCGGCACTCGCCAGCCATGAACGCGGACTGCACGCGCGAGCGCTCTGGTCCCAAGAGCCACGCGTGGTATGCCTCCGTGCGGATGCCCCGGTTGGCGAGCCCGTCGCGTACGCGCTCGACCGTGCGCCGCGTAGGCGCGTAGGCGCGTAGACGATCGCGCACCCGGGCGTGCTCCGGAGCAGCGCGTACGTCGCCGAGATGCGCTCCTCGGCGGAGCGCCCCGGCAGCACGAACCAGGAGAGGTTGGGTCGGTCGAACGAGCGCACCACCACCAGCGGGCGGTCGAGGCCGAGGCTACCGAGCACGTCGTCGCGAACCGCGGGCGTGGCCGTCGCGGTGAGCGCGAGCGTCGGGCAGGAGAGCGCGCTCCGCAGCACGCCGATGCGCCGGTAGGAGGGCCGGAAGTCGTGGCCCCACTCGCTGATGCAGTGCGCCTCGTCGACGGCCAGGAGCCGTACGTCGGCGCGTCCGATCGCATCGCGAAACGCCTCCAGCTCGAGCCGCTCGGGGGCGACGAAGAGGACGTCGAGCCGACGCTCGACCGCCGCCACGAGCGTCGTGCGGCGGGTGTCGGCGGGCTGGTTGGCGCTCATGTGTGCCGCCCGAAGCCCCGCCCGCTGCGCACGGCCGACCTGGTCTTCCATGAGGGAGACGAGCGGCGTGACCACGAGCGTGAGCCCACCGAGCGCGAGGGCTGGTACCTGATAACAGACGCTCTTCCCGCCGCCCGTGGGGAGGATGCCGAGCGCGTCGCGCCCCGCGAGCACCGCCCGCACGAGGTCCTCCTGCCCCGGCCGGAACGCCGGGTGGCCGAGGTGCTGCTGCAGGAGCGCGACCGGATCTGGAGCCACGCCTCACGCTGTCGTGCGCGCCGGGGCGAGGGGATGGCGAAAAGGGTCGTTCGGCGATCAGGGCGCCCGGGGCGCGGCGAAGGCAAGACAGGTCGTTCGGCGCGCGGGCGCCGCGACGACGGATAAGGTCACCCGGCGCTCAGGGCGTCGGGCCGTCCTCCGGCGGCTTCGGCTCGCCCGCGGATTGGCGGGGCTCCGGCAGGAAGCGCAGCGCGGTGCCCACCAAGAGCAGCGCGAGCGCCACGCCCGTGACGTACGGGTTGTCGAGCGCGATGCCGACGGCGGCGACCACCGCCGCAGCGGTAAAGATGCGGATCTTCCAGGCGAGGAATCGGGTGGAACGGGGGCGACGGTCCAGGAGCAGGCTCATGCGCGGTCACCTCGCTTCGACTTGTCCAGGAACTGTCGCACGCCGGTGCGGCACTCCTCCGACGCGCGCGCTCTCGCGTTGACCTCCGCGGCGCGCTCGAGCCCGCGCTCGAAGCCCAGGGCGTCGAGATCATGCAGGAGACTCTTCGTCGCCGCCACCGCACTCGGCGGGAGCGAGGCGATGTCCGCGACGTAACGCGCCACGTCGGCGTCGAAGGTGGCGGCCGGGAAGACGCGGTTCACGAGGCCGAGGTCGCGCGCCTCCGCCGCGCTGTGCCGCGCGCCGCGCACGGCCAGCTCGAACGCGCGCCCCTCCCCGACCCTCCGCCTCAGGATCGTCATGACGAGCGCGGGCACGAAGCCGAGATGGACTTCAGGGTAACCGAGCTCCGCGTCCTCACGCGCGAGGACGAGGTCGCAAGCGGTGGCGAGTCCGCACCCGCCGGCCAGCGCGCGTCCGTGCACGAGCGCGACGAGCGGGCGCGGGTGCGACCGCATGTGCGCGAAGAGCGAGGCGAGAGAGCGCGCGTCGGCCAGGCTCTCCTCGTACCCCTGGCTCGCAACGCGCTCGAGCTCGGCCAGGTCCGCGCCGGCGCAGAAGTCCTTTCCGGCCCCCGCGATCGTCACCACGCGCACAAACTCGTCGACCGCAGTCCGTGCGAGCGCGCCCTTCAGCGCCTGCACGAGCTCGCCGTTCAGGGCATTGCGCTTGTCCGGCCGGTTCAGCGTGAGGCGTGCGACGCCGCCCTCGGTCGACTCCAGCAGTACCGGCGCGGTCATGGTTTCCACCCCGCGGGCACGCGACCGCGGCCTGCGACGGCGCGTGCGACATCGTCGGGAACGTCGATCTCGAGCCGGAGCAGCGCGGACGAGAGCACCTTGCCTTGGTTGTCCGTACGCAGGGAGAGCGTGCCCCCACCGCCCAGCGCCTCGTGCAGCAGAAAGTTGAGCGCGTGCACCTTGGGGAGCTCGAAGCGCTCGACCCGCCCGCGCACGAGCGGCGCGAGGTGAGTCCGAACGCGCTCGGCGGTCACCTCGCTGCGGAGGAGGTCGTAGTGCGCTGGATCGTAGGCGATGACGCCCACGTTGGCGGTGTCGCCATTGTCGCCCGAGCGAGCGTGCGCGAGATGCACGAGCGAGACGCGCTTCATACGCGCCGCATCTCGACGGACACGTGCGGCTCCACCGCGCTCCGCTCGATGAGCGCCGGCCAGTACGCCACGATCTCGTCCACGCGTGGGCGACCCGTCGCATATCCAGTCACCGAGGGGGGCCCGGTCAGCACCAGCGGCGCGATCTCGCGCGTGAAGCGCTCGACCGGCGCACGCTCGTCGGCGCGCACGGCGTAGCGCAGCATCACCTCGGGCAGGTCGGCGGGTGGCTCTCCGGCGAGCGGCCCGTGGGTGGAGTCCCAGCCTACCAGCTCGACGTGCGTCTCCGCGAACCGGAGCCCGAGGCGGTCGAGCCGCTCGCGGAGCACCCGTGCGGCCGCGCGCGCTTTGGCCGCCGCATCGGGCCACGCGAACGTGAGCGTGCCGGCGGACTTCCACCCCGCCGCGTACGACACCGACACCTTCAGGCGCTCGGGCGGACGCCTTCCCCGCGCGCCGTGCACCCGCACCCGGTCGGGCCCGACCTCTTCGAGCTCCACGGTCGTGAAGTCGGCGATCACGTCCGGACCCATGTAGGCGGACGGGTCACCGATCTCGTAGATGAGCTGCTCGGTCACGGATGCCCGATCGACGCGTCCACCCGTACCCGGATGCTTGGTGACGACGAACGTTCCGTCCGCGCTCGCCTCCACGATGGGGAAGCCGACGGCCGCCAGGTTCGGGATCGTCCACCACTCCTTCATGCAGTTCCCGCCGGTGGACTGCGCGCCGCACTCGTTCAGGTGACCCGCCACCACACCCGCGGCCAGCCGGTCGCAGTCGTCGAACCTCCAGCCGAACTCGTGCACCAGGGGCCCATACGTGAGCGCGGCGTCGACGGCGCGGCCCGTGAGCACCACGTCGGCTCCCAGGGCGAGCGCCCGCACGATCGGCTCGGCGCCCAGGTAGACGTTGGCGCTCTGCACCGCGGCGCGCACCTCGGCCAGCGGCCTACCGGACTCCAGGTGGCGAAGCTCGTGCCCGCCCACGAGCAGCTCGTCGAGGCGGTCCATGAGGTCGTCGCCCGTCACGAGACCTATGCGGGCGCGCCCGCCTACGCCGGCGCGCTTCCCCGCCTCGACGAGCGCCTGCGCACATCCGGCGGAGTTCACGCCTCCCGCGTTGCTGACCACGCGGATCTGCCGCTCGATGCAGGCGGGAAAGATGCGCTCCATGAGCGCCACGAAGTCCCGCGCGTACCCAGCGCTCGCGTCCTTGGACTTCTGCTTGCGCAGGATCGACATGGTGACCTCGGCCAAATAGTCGAGGATCAAGTAGTCGATGGGTCCGCCTTCGACCTGCCGCACGGGCGCCTCGAGCTCGTCTCCCCAGAATCCCTGGCCTGCGGCCACGCGCACGGTCCGCGTGGGACTGGCCAAGCTCACAGAGGTCCCTGCGTGAACGGACCGCCGACCTGGAACGGCCCCAGGTGCGGGCCGGTGTTCTGTAGGGCGGTCCGCAGCAGGAGGCCGAGCGCGGGGCGCAGCTCTTCGGGGAGGAGCACGTCGTCGACGAATCCGCGCGCGGCCGCGAAGCGCGCGTCGAGCTGGTGCTCGTAGTCTGCGCGCACCTCGTCCATCTTGGACGCGAGGTCCTCGTCCACGGGAACCCCCGCTTCCTCGAGCTTGGCGAGCTGTGCGCTGAAGAGCGCCATGACGGCGCTCTCGCCTTCCATGACGCCCATCCTTCCCGTCGGGAGCGAAACGATGAAGTCGGGATCGAAGCCCTGCCCGGCCATCGCGTAGTAACCCGCACCCGACGCATGGTTGAGCGTCAGCACGAGCTTGGGCACCGTCGCCGTCGCCATCGATTCGACGAACTCCGCGCCTGCCCGGATGATTCCCGAGTGCTCCGCGTCGGGTCCCACCATGAACCCGGATACGTCCTGCACGAAGACGAGCGGAGTGCGATGGCGGTCCATCATCTCGATGAAATAGGCGACCTTACGCGCGGTCTCCGCGTAGACGATGCCGCCGAAGTGCGGCGGGCCACCGGCGGGGTTCTTGAACATGCCGCGGGCGTTTGCGATGACGCCGACGGCGATGCCGTCCAGGTATGCCGTGCCGCAGATCATCTCGGGCGCGTGGCCGGGCTGGAACTCGTCCAGCCCCTCACCGTCCAGAATACACTCGAGCGCCGCCCGCATGTCGTAAGGCTGGCGGTGGTCGTCCGGCATGAGGTCGTACAGCTCGTATGCGATGCGCTTGGGTGTCGTGGGCGCGCGCGTCGACGGGATCGACGGGAGCGGAAGCTCGGCAACCAGGTGACGGAGCCGATCGATACAGGCGTGGTCGTCCTTCACCATGTAGTGCGCAACCGCGCTCACCTCGGTGTGCACGCGCGCGCCCCCGAGCTCCTCGGCCGCAACCACCTTCCCCGTGGCACCCTTCACGAGGTTCGGCCCCCCGAGCCCCATGAACGAGGTGCCCTCCACCATCAGGATCACGTCGGAGAGCGCGGGCAGGTACGCACCGCCCGCGATGCACGGGCCCATGACGGCGGCGAACTGTGGAATGCGCAGGTAACGCCGCATCACCGAGTTGTAGAAGAAGATCCGCGCCGCTCCGTACTGGCCGGGGAAGACGCCGCCTTGATAGGGGAGGTTCACCCCAGCCGAGTCCACCAAGTACACGATCGGAACGCGCGAGCGCATCGCGACTTCCTGCGCGCGCAGGATCTTCTTGATGGTCTCTGGCCACCACGACCCCGCCTTCACCGTGGCGTCGTTCGCGACCACGACGGCTTCTCGGCCGGCAATGCGGCCCACACACGTGACCACCCCGGCAGCCGGCGCTTGTCCGTCGTAGAGATCATGCGCCACGAGGAGCCCGATCTCGAACGACGGCTCCCCCGCGTCGAGCAGCAGCGCCACGCGTTCCCGGGCGGTCAGCTTTCCCTGCTCGTGCTGGCGCTCGATGCGCGTCTTGCCACCCCCCGCACGCAGGCGCTCGCGCAGCGACTTGAGCTCGCCGGCGAGCGCACCCAGCCGGCCCGCCGACCCCTTCGCGACGGCCGGCGTCACCGCGCGCCAGGTCGGCGGAACGTCACGACGTCTCCTGCCCGGCGAACCACTCCCGAACGTACGCCACGGCCGTCCCGGTCGACGTGCCGGGCCCGAAGAGCCTCCCGACGCCCTGCGCCTCGAGCGCACGCACATCGTCTTCGGGTATGATCCCGCCGCCCGTCACCAGGATGTGGCCTGCGCCCGCATCCGCGAGCAGCTGCTTCACGCGCGGAAAGAGCGTCATATGCGCCCCGGACAGCACCGACATCGCCACCACGTCCACGTCTTCCTGGACGGCGGCGGCCACGATCATCTCAGGCGTCTGGTGCAGACCCGTGTAGATCACTTCGAAGCCCGCGTCGCGGAACGCGCTCGCGATGACCTTGGCGCCGCGGTCGTGCCCGTCCAGCCCCGGCTTGGCGACGAGGACACGGATCTTCCTCTGTTGGACGGCGGGGCCGGGCGCGGCTGTCGGAGTCGGCATCAGAAGAACACGGGCTCCTTGTACGACCCGAAAACGCTCTCCATCGCGTGTCGGATCTCGTAGAGGGTGGCATACGCGCGGGCGCAGTCGAGAATGCGAGGCACGAGATTCTCGTCGGATCGGCAGGCGGCGGTGAGCGCGGCGAGTGTCGCCTGCACACGCGCGTCGTCCCGGCGGGCACGCAGCGCGGCCATGGACGCGACCTGGCGCCGCTCCACCTCCGGGTCGATGCGGAGGGTGTCGATCTCGATGGCCCCCGACCCTTCTGTGAAGTCGTTCACGCCGACTACGACGCGCTCCCCGGACTCGATCTCGCGCTGCTGCCGCATCGCGGACGTCGCGATCTGCTGCTGGAACCACCCCTGCTCGATGCCCGCCACGACGCCACCCAGCGCGTCGATCTCGGCGAACATCTCGATGGCCTCGCGCTCGAGCGCGTCCGTGAGCGACTCGACGAAGTACGAGCCCGCCAGTGGATCGATCATGTTGGCCACGCCCGACTCGTGCGCGAGGATCTGCTGCGTGCGCAGCGCGATGCGCACCGCCTTCTCGGTCGGGAGCGCGAGGGTCTCGTCCATCGAATTGGTGTGCAGGGACTGCGTGCCGCCGAGCGCGGCCGCCATCGCCTGGAAGGCGACGCGCACGATGTTGTTCTCGGCTTGCTGCGCGGTCAGGCTCACGCCGGCCGTCTGCGCGTGCGTGCGCAGCCGCCACGACTCCGGGTCCTTCGCGCCGTACTTCTCGCGCATACCCCGCGCCCAGATGCGCCGGGCTGCCCGAAGCTTCGCGATCTCCTCGAAGAAGTCGTTGTGCACGTCGAAGAAGAACGAGAGCCGCGGCGCGAACGCATCCACGTCGAGCCCACGCGCGATGCCCCGCTCCACGTACTCGAAGCCGTTTCGCAGCGTGAAGGCCAGCTCCTGCGCCGCGGTCGCGCCGGCTTCGCGGATGTGGTAGCCGGAGATCGAGATCGGGTTGTACTTGGGCGCGTGCTCGCTGCACCACCCGAACATGTCCACGATGCAGCGGAGCGCCGGCTCGGGCGGGAAGACCCAGGCATGCTGGGCCTGGTACTCTTTCAGGATGTCGTTCTGCGCCGTGCCGCGGATCGCCTCGGCGGCCACACCTTGCTTCTCCGCCGCTGCGACGAAGAAGCAGAAGAGGATGATCGCCGGCCCGTTGATCGTCATCGACACGGAGACCTGATCGAGTGGGATCCCCTCGAAGAGACGCTCCATATCCGCGAGCGATGAGATGGCCACGCCGCAGACGCCCACTTCTCCGAGGGAGCGGGGGTGGTCGGGGTCGAAGCCCATCAGCGTCGGGAAGTCGAACGCGACCGAGAGCCCCGTCTGCCCGTGGTCGAGCAGATACTTGTAGCGCGCGTTGGTGTCCTCGGCTGTGGCGAAGCCCGCGAACTGACGCATGGTCCAGAGGCGCGTGCGGTACATCGTGGCGTACGGACCGCGCGTGAACGGGTAGAAGCCCGGGAGTCCGATCGCCGTCGGATCCGCGTCGGCGCGGTCGCGCTCGGTGTAGAGCGGCTCGACCTCGTGGCCCGAGACGGTCGTGAAGGGGGCGTCGCGCTTGGGCGTGGCTTCGTAGGCGGCTTGCCACTCCTCGAGGCGAGCCGGCCCTTCGTCGGTGGGCGGCGGCGCCGCCGGGGGGACCGGTCGGGCGTCCTTCCCGGTACGCCCGCGGACCCTTCGCTCTGTGGTCGACATCGTCGGCTCCTCAGTCACCCAACCCGTCCCGCCGCCGCACCCCGTCCCCGCGTCAGAACTTCGACACCCGAAAGATGACCGGGGCCCCGAGAGGGGGTCAACGAAGCAAGAGGCCCAGGATCTCCCTGGCGACCGAGTAGGGGGTCCCTTCCCCAGCGTCGATGCGGTCGAGCCCGGCTTCAACACGCTCCCGCACGGGCACCGAGCCCCACGCTACACGTCGGATCTCGCGGTCTACCACGTCGTGGATGCGCGCGCGCGTCCGGGCACGCCGCCGCAGGGCGAGCTCACCGCTCGACTCGATCCAGGCGCGGTGCGCGTCGAGTGCCTCGATGACCTCGGGAAGCCCCTCCCCCGTGAGCGCATTCGTCGTGAGCACGGGGACGTCCCAGGAAGCGTCGGGCCCGGGCGCCTCGCCGGCGGACGGTTTCGCGGCAGCGGCGGACGACTTCGCGGGGGCGCCGGACGGTTTCGCGGTGGCGGAGGGCGTCCCGTCGGCCGCGGACGACGCCGTGCCGCCGACCTCGCGTCCCGCGCGCCCCAGGTCCACCCCATGGTGCGCGGGCACGTCCTCCAGCGCCCGCCCGGCGCGCAGGTGGAGCGCTTGGCGGATCTCCTTCACGAGGCGCGCCGCGCCCGGCCGGTCCGCCTTGTTGACGATGAACACGTCGGCGATCTCCATCAGCCCCGCCTTCATCGCCTGGATCGCGTCGCCCGACTCCGGCACGAGCACCACCACGACGGTGTCGGCGGCCGCAGTGATCTCCAGCTCGGTCTGACCCACGCCCACGGTCTCGACCAGGATGCGGTCGAAGCCGAAGGCATCCATGAGGTCGAGGACTTCCTTGGTGGTGGTGGCGAGCCCCCCGAGCGAGCCGCGGCTCGCCATCGAGCGGATGAAGATACCCGGGTCGGTCGCCAGGTCGCCCATGCGGATGCGGTCCCCGAGCAGCGCGCCCCCCGAGTAGGGCGAGGTAGGATCGACGGCCACCACGCCGAGGCGCTCAGAGCGCGCACGAAAGACGCTCGCGACCGCCGCGAGCAGACTCGACTTACCCGCACCCGGCGGGCCCGTGAAGCCGACGCGCCGCGCGCGCGGGCCGCGCGCGAGCACCGCGTGCAGGAGCTCCTGGGAGCCGGGGCGCTCGTCTTCGACCAGGGAGACCGCGCGGGCGAGCGCTGCGGTCTTGCCCTCACGGAAGCGCTCGATGAGGGAGTCCAGGGCGGACGCGCGACTCGAAACGGGTACGGATGGATCGGGCATGGGTCACCAATGCTATCGATCGCGACCCCGGCCGCCAGCGGCATCTGCGCATACATCGCCTCGTTGCGCGCCCAGTTGGCGGCCGGGTTGCCGTCTTCGTGCTTGCCGCCCGGTCTCGCGAGCGTCCCTTCGCCGTTCGGTCCCCGCGCGACCTCGATGAACGCCGTGGATCGGATTCCAGAACGTGCCATCGTACCAGCCATGGTCGCCGCCCCCGCCTGGTCGGCGGTGTCCATGGCGGACGGCTACTGGCGCATCCAGAAGACCGGCGTGGGCGTCATGCTCGGCGGCCTCGCGGTTTTCCTGCTGGCGTGGTGGGTGGCGCGGCGGCCTCGAACGCCCGAATGACCGCGAGCACCTCAGCCGGCGCATCGCCCAGGTTCGGCCCCGGCTTGGCACCCGCCTCGAGCAGCAGCCGCGCGACCTTGGGGTAGTCGCCTGCGGCGTTGCGTGCGTGGCGCGCCCCGTGACAGCACCATCCGAGCGGCGTGCTGCCGTGAACCGCGTCGCGTCGCTCGATGAGGGCCCGGACGTTCTCGTGGCGGAGCGCGACTTCGACGCAGTCGGCCGCTCCCTTCCACGCCGCGCAGTGCAGCACCGTCCCGCGGTCCGGCCCCTCCGACCCAGGGTCGAACCCGAGCGAGAGCATGAGATCGACCGCCGCCGCGTTGCCCATCCAGCCGGCTTCCGGGAGCGCGCGCTGGGCCTCCGGGCCGAGCGCGGCCACGAGCCCGGGTGATTCGCGCAGGATTGCGCCTGCTTCGTCCGCGCGCGCGGCTGCGCAGGCCGCGAGCAGTCGGTCCTGCACGCTCGAGCGGGCGCGCAGGAGATCGACCGCCCCGTCCTGTTCGAACTGCGCCGCCACCTGGAGCGGCGACAGGTGCTGCCCGATCGTCCAGGTATAGATGTGGAGTGAGCTCGGCGGCTCCTCTCCGTATTCCCCTTCCCCCGTCTTCAGCTGGGCGAGGGACGGATCGCCGTCCAGCAGCGTGCGCAGTCGGTCGACCAGGCCGAGCGCGGCGGCCAGGAATACGTCCACGCGCGCGCCCCGTTCAACGAGATACTCCGCCAGTGCGTATCGACCCGCGCCACGCCTCGCCTGCAGCATCCAGTGAGCGGGGGCGCTGCGGTGATCGACGCAGCGGGCATCCATGTCGGCGCCGCGCTCGAGCAGCAGATCGACGACGGCCCGCGACCGCGCGAAGTGCAGTGGGGTCTGCCCGTCCCCACCACGCTCGTGCACCCGCGAGGGATCCTCGTCGAGCAGGCGCGTGAGCAGGTCGAGCCGATCGATCTGAGCCGCGCCGCACGCGTCGGCCACCGAGCCTTTCTCCATGAGCCGGTCCGCCACCGCGCCACGCGCGAAATGCAGCGGATGGAAGCCGCCCGCCCACCAGCTCGTGCGGCGGTTCGGGTCGGCGCCGAGCTCGAGCAGGACGTCGACGGCTTCGATATCCTGGGCCGCCGCGAAGTGTACGAGCGCCGGCGTGTCGAACGGAAAGACCGGGTCGTCGATCTCTGCATGCAACGCCGGGTGGTCGGCGAACACTCGTCGCACCGAGGTCCAGTCGCGCCGCTCGAACGCCTCGTGCAGCGCCTGCCGAACCGACTTCGGCACCGGGGCGGACCTGCGCTCGACATGGCTCTTGAGCGCCGCCCAGCTCTCGAAGCCGTACTCGCGCGCGAGCGCGAACTGGGCGTCCGCGAGCGCGAACTGGGCGTCCGCGAGCGTGATGCGCTCCTTGTCGGGCAACTGGTCGCGGACGCGCGCCACCGAATCGGCATCGCCGACATGGAACGACGCGAGCAGTTCCTTCGCGAGCTTCTTCTGTTGCTCGAGCGAGGGACGCGACGGTAGCGAGCGCTTGGGCGCGGACACGGCAACCTCCTTCGTTACGGCCGGCGTCCGCGCGATCGGCCCCGAAGAAGGTCGACCTGAGACTCAGGTACTGCGAGGTGGGCGCTGCCCTTTCCGCGGACCGGAGGCGTCCTCAACACGCACGGGCAGAATATGGGCGGCGGGGCGCGCGTGGGCTACGCCGGGATGACGAAGGCGTCCGCGATGCCGCGGTCGAGAGTGGCCAGTCGGGCCGCTCGATGCGCAGCAAGCGCCGACAGGTGTCCGTCGGTGATCGCCGCAGGCGTATCTGCCCCGCTCGGGAGCGCGTCGGCACCCAGGTCGTCCGTGAGCGTGGCGGTACCTCAGTCCAGCTCGTGCGGCCGGATTCCGCGAGCGTGCCGGAGCGGGTTCTCGAGCAGGTGCGTAGGAATGAAAAGCACCACGACGAACATCATCAGCGCGATGAGCAGGCCGGCTCCGAGCAGCCACCAGTCCCTGAGCGCTATGAAGAGAATCGAGGAGATGACCGCCGTGGCCGTGGCGAAGATGGAGAGCAGCAGCCGCCGCGCCTGCAGGTGCAGGAAGCGCTCCTGCGTCTGCATGTCGCGCGGGTGCACGCGGATACGCAGCTCCTCCCGCTCCGCCCGCGTGACCAGGTCGCGCAAGGAGCGCACGGCGCTCTGGGCTTCGTCGACGAAGCTCTTGGCGAGCTGCGCAGGCTGCTGGCTGGTGATGCGGAGCAGCTCGCCCTTGTGCTGGTGTACCACACCGCGGATGAAGGTGAGCCCGTCGAAGTTCGCATCGTAGTGGAACGCCACGCCCTCGATGAGCGCCGCGGTGCGCAGGAAGTAGACGAGCTCCTGGGGGAGCATGAGCGGCCAGGTATAGAACGTGTCGAGCAGCTGCGCGATAACCTGCTCGACGATGCGCGCGCGGTTCGTGGTCTTGGCGCGCTGGACGATCTTGAGGATCTCATTGGCCGCCTCGCGGATATCCCCCCTGGGAACTTCCGGGCTGATCATGCCCAGGCGGTACATCTCGTTGATCACCGCGTCGATGTCTTCGCGGCCCACGGCGAGCGCGATGCGCAAGATCGACTCGCGTGTCCAGCGGGGCACGTCGAGTGTCGCGCCCCAGTCGAGCACCACCAGCGTGCCGTCGTTCTGCACGAGGAGGTTGCCCGGGTGTGGATCGGCGTGCATGAAGCCGTCGACCACCATCATGCGCAGGTAGACGCCGGTCAGGGACTCCATGACCGACTTGAACGAGAGGCGCCCCGAAGCGAAGAGCTCGTGCAGCTGATCGATCTTGGTGCCCTCGCAACGCTCCATCACGAGCACGCGGCGCGCCGTGAAGCGGTCGAAGACGTTCGGCGCACGGACTCTCCGCTCACCGGCGAACGCGCGCTGAAAGCGCGCGATGTTCTCGGCTTCCTGCTGGAAGTCCATCTCCGCTCTCACGCGGACTGAGAACTCACGCACCACGTTGGTGAGGCCGCGCACGTGGTGGTTCGGGAAGATCACGTTCAGCCAGAAGAGCAGCCGGAAAGAGATGTCGAGGTCGAGTGCGATCGCTTCCTCGACGCCCGGCCGCAGCACCTTCACGACGACGTCTTGACCATCTACGCGCGCGCGATGGACCTGCCCGAGGCTCGCGGCCGCCTCGGGCTCGTCCTGGAACTCCTCGAAGAGCTCGGGAATCGGCTTCCCCAGCTCTCGCTCGATGACCGCACGAATGCGGGGCGCGGGATCCGCGGGTACGCGGTCCTGCAGCTTGCTGATCTGCGACAGATACGGCTCCGGCACGATATCCGCACGTGACGACAGCAGCTGCAAGAGCTTGATGAACGTCGGCCCCAACCCACCCAGACGCGCCGTCAGCTTCTCGGCACGCCGCTCGTGGTGCTCCGGCGTGCGCACGGCACCACGGCCGAAGAGGATCCACCGCTTGCGATCTCTCAGGAACGCCAGGGCGAACGGCGTCAGGCTGAAGAAGACCGACGAGGTGCGCGCGATCCGTTTCATGGGAGCGTGAGGGGCATCGTCGAGGCGAGCGTCACAAGAGCAGCGCGGAGGCGAGCCCGAGCAGGAAGAGGAACCCGCACATGTCCGTGAACGGCGTCACGAACATGGACGATGAGACCGCCGGGTCGTGCCCGAAGCGATGCATGAGTGCCGGCACGAACGATCCCAGGAAGCCAGCCACGATCAAGTTGCCCCACATGGCCAGCAGGACTACGAGTCCGAGCATGGGGTCGCCCCCGAGGAGCATGGCGAGCAGCGCCACCACCGAGCCGAGCAGCGCACCGTTGATCAGCCCGACCGCCAGCTCGCGGCCCACGTGCAGCGCCATCTCCGCGCCGCCGGTCGGGCCACGGTCCAGCGCGATGCTGCGGGCAGTGATCGCGAGCGCCTGCGTGCCGGCGTTGCCACCGAGCCCCGCCACGATCGGCATGATGGCCGCGAGCACGACCACGCTCTCGATCGTCTCCGCGAAGTGATACACGACCAGCGAAGCGAGGGCGGCCGTGCCCAAGTTGGCGAGCAGCCACGGCATGCGGGAGCGGACAGACTGCTTCCAGGTGTAGCGCAGTGCCTCCTCATCGTCGCCGAGGCCGGCCATGCGCAGGATATCCTCGGTCTGCTCGGCCTCGATGACGTCGATCACGTCGTCGAACGTGATGCGCCCGAGGAGCACGCCCGCTTCGTCCACCACGGGCAGCGCCACCAGATTATAGCGCGCGATGAGGTGGCCCACCTCCTCCTGATCCAGACCCGGGGATACGGTGGCCACAGGAGCCTCCACGAAGTCCGCCACGCACTGCGAGGGCTCCGCCACGATCAGGTCGTCCAGCCGCACCGTCCCCTGCAGCCGTCGCTCGGCGTCGACGACCCACACGGTGTAGAAGCGCTCGACTTCGCGCCCCTGCTGGCGGACGGCGTCGATCGCCTGTGCGGCGGTGAGCGACTTGTCGATGGCGACCAGCTCGGTGGTCATGAGGCCGCCGGCCGTGTCCTCACCGTACTCGAGCAGCTCGATGAGCTCGCCGGCCTCGTCCGCGGGCAGCTCCTCGAGGATGCGTTGCTGTTCGATCGGCTCGAGCTCGGCGATCAGGTCCGCGGCATCGTCGTCGGGAAGCTCGGAAAGCAGCTCGGCACCCTTCTCGGGCGCGAACGCCGCGAGGAGGTCGCCGCGGGCCTCACCCTGCTCCATCTCGGCGAGCGCTTCCGAGGCCTGCTCGACGGGAAGCACCGAGAGCAGGCGCACACGCACGTCCTCGTCGAGGGCCTCGACGAGGTCCGCGAGGTCGGACGCGTGCAGCGTCAGCGCGAGAGTCCGGGCCGCGGCGACGTCACCCTCGGCGAGCAGCGTCTCGACGCGCTCGCGGGCGTCGTCGAGGTTGGCCTGCTGCGTGCTCATCGAAGACCCGTCGGCTCGGTGTGTCATGTCGCTCAGGTGCAGCCGCGAGGAAGATCCCCGTGTACGTGGCGACGAGCAAGGCGCACGCCGGGCCCCGTCGCCCGCTCGGTGAACGTGGCATCGCCCTGCAGGCCGCGTGAGGAGAGAACGACGCGGGACCGTTCCCGACGTCCGCACCGTCCATGCTCCATGACACAGGGTCGAGAGATCCTCGCCCAGGCACGTTAGCTGCCGGCACCCTCCGCCATCAGCTCGCGCACCAGCCGCTCCTGCAACTCGAACATGGGGCTCGCTTCGCGCTCCTCCCCCTCCGGGTGGTCGTGTCCGAGCACGTGCAGCGTCCCGTGCACCGCGAGCCGCACCAGCTCCTCCTCCAGCGGCACGCCCGCCTCGGCCGCCTGTCTCGCCGCCTGCTCGGAGCCGAGGTAGACGTCCCCGACCACCTCGTCTGCTTCGCCGAGCGAGAACGCGATCACGTCGGTGGTGCGGTCCTTACCGAGCCAGCGGAGGTTCAGCGCTTGCATCTCGGCGTCGCCGAGGAGCGCCACCGAGACCTCCGCCGCGGGGCACGCTTCCGCCTCGACCGCCTTTCGCACCGCCCGCTCGATCATTGCGACCCACCGTGCGGGCCCGTCCCCGATATGCACCTGCACGCGGACGCGCGCCGCTCGGGTCACGCGCGCTCGGACGCTCGGGTCGCCGCGGCGAGGGCGTCGGCGGCCGACACCTCTGCCTCCACTTCGGCTTCGGCCTCGCTCGCGCCTTCGCCCTCGGTGAGGTGCTTGGTCTCGGGGTATTCGATGCGCCGGTGCACGACCCCCGACAGAACGGTGACGAACTGGTCCTTCACGAGCGCGATCTCCTTGAGCGTGAGGGGCGCATCGTCCAGCTGGCCGTCGGCGATCTTGGCGTCGACGATGGCGTCGATGAGGTCGCGCACGCGCTCGGGCGTGGGATCCTGGAGGGCGCGCGCAGCCGACTCGCAGGAATCGGCGAGCATGGCGATCGCTGACTCCTTGGTCGACGGCTTCGGCCCCCCGTAGGAGAAGCGCTCGAGGTCGACGGGCTCGCTGGAGGTCGCGCGCGCCTTCTCGTAGAAGAAGCCGATCTTCTGCGTGCCGTGGTGCTCGAGAATGAAGCGGACGACGACCGGCGGCACCTTCGCTTCGCGGGCGAGGCGCGCCCCCTCGGTGACGTGCTCCCGCACGATCGCGGCCGACGTCTCCGGACGGAGCTTGTCGTGCGGATTCTTGAGGTCGGACAGGTTCTCCACGAAGTAGTGCGGGCGGAGCACCTTGCCGATGTCGTGATAGAGCAGCCCCACCCGCGCGAGCAGCCCATTGGCCTCGATGCGCGTAGCCGCAGCCTCCGCGAGGTTGGCCGCCGCGATCGTGTGCGCGTAGGTACCGGGCGCTTCCATGGCGAGGCTCTTCAGGAGCGGGCGTGTGGGATCGGCCCACTCGAGCAGCGTCTGATCCGTGGTGATCCCCGTGAACATCTCGAAGATCCAGAGGAACCCGACGGCCAGCAGCGCGGACGCCGTGGCCGTGACCGCGAACGTGCCCGCGCCCCGCCACACCTCCGCCCATTCGCGCCCGGTCGCGAGCCCATGTGCCATCAGCACCAGCGCGCCGGCTCCAGCGATGAGCGCGATCGACACCCAGGTGTCGGACCGCCGACGCCAAGCGCGCACGCTCATCGCCCCAGCGGCCCCACCGGCCATCAGCATGAGCACTGTGCCGTACGACGCGAACGGGGCCAGCGTACCCGTGAGCGCCGCGAGCACGAGCACGAGGAGCAGCGCCATGCGCGTGTCCCAGAGCACCGCCACGGGGAGGGCGACGAACGCGATCGGGAGCGCCTCGGGCGGGAGCCCGAACCGATCGATGACCGCACCCGCGCCGAAGTAGGCCGCGGTGAGCATGGCGAGCATGAGGAGACAGCGGAAGTTCGCGTAGACCTCGGGGCGCGACAGGAAGAGGAGGAGCCCGAAGATCGACAGCAGCACCGCGTTGAGGAGCGTGGCGCCCAAGAGGGCGCCGAAGTCCGCGCTGCGGTCCTCACCGCGCAGCTGCGCGTAGTACGCGCTCAAGCGCTCGCGGGTCTCCGGGCCGATGGGGTCCCCCGCCCTCACGATGAGCTGACCCTCCAGGATCAAGCCCTTGGTGAGCGGCAAGGACTCACGCGCCGCGTCCCGGTCGCGCTCCGTCGCGGCGACGTCGAGCACCAGCGTCCAGTCGAGGTGCGAGATGAGCACGAGCCGAAAGAGGTCCTGTGCGTCGGGCGGCAGCGCGCCCGGGAGGAGTCCGCCGGCCTCTACGTAGAAGTCCGCCGCGGTCAGCACCTCCTCCGTGGCCACGGATCGCTCCGTGCCGTCCGAGTCGCGAATGGTGACGACGTCGGTGGTGAGGTCGAGCATGCGCGAGGGGTCCGCGACGCCTCGTGGGAGGATGTCGCGGGCGGCGCGCTGTGCCGCTCGCCCGATCGCGGAGCGCGTACCATCGTCCGTCAAATAGCGGAGCTGCGCGGGCGTCGCGACGATGCGGCTCTCCCGCAGGATCTCCTCCACCGGCCCGGCGCTTCCCCCAGCGGCCGCCACCTCGAGCCGCTCGAAGAGCCGGCGCAGGCGCTCGGCCACGGAGTCCGCGACGGCGCCCCGGTACTCGAACGTCGGCGGGACCGCCTCCATGGCCAGCCGCCGGTCGCGCTCGAGCTCGGCGGCCGTCTTCGGCACGCTGAAGGCGATGGTGGCCGCCACGTCCTCCTCCGCCACAGCCCCCTCGACGGGCAGGTCTACGTCGGCGACTTGCTCGGGCGGGAAGAGCGCCGTCAGGAAGACCGCCAGCGCGATGAGTAGCAGGATACGCGCTCCGTGGTGGCGCAACCGCTCGGTTAGACTCGCGCCCGGGTCCCCCGAGAGGCGCTGGAGGACCGAATCGCCGTCCGGTCCGTACGTCACCTCGACTCCCCCTTCGGCTCCCCTCTCGACTCCCCTTCGCCCGCCTTCGAGTACGCGCGGATGATGTCCTTCACCAACCGGTGACGGATGACGTCCTTCTCGTCCAGGTAGACCAGGGAGATCCCTTGGATGCCCGCTAGGATCTCCTCCACCTCGAGCAGACCGGAGTCCTCGCGGCGCGGCAGGTCGATCTGCGTCTTGTCGCCGGTGATGACCACGCGTGAGCTCATGCCCAAGCGCGTGAGGAACATCTTCATCTGTGCGCGCGTCGCGTTCTGCGCCTCGTCGAGGATGACGAAGGCGTCCGAGAGCGTGCGTCCGCGCATGTACGCGAGCGGCGCGATCTCGATGGTCGAGTCCTCCAGCGCCCGACTCACGCGGTCGTGCGGCATCATGTCCTCGAGCGCGTCGTAGAGCGGCCGCAAGTAGGGATCGACCTTCTCCTGCAGGTCGCCGGGAAGGAACCCAAGGTTCTCGCCTGCCTCGACCGCCGGCCGCGCGAGGATGATCCGACGCACGCGCCGCTTGTAGAGCGCATCGACGGCACACGCCACGGCCAAGTAGGTCTTTCCGGTGCCGGCCGGACCGATGCCGATGACGATGTCGTTCTGCACGATCGACGCAACGTATCCGCGCTGACCCTCGGACTTAGGCACGATGACGCGGCGTGAGCCGGGAAGCGCGATGCGGACTTCGCCCGAGGGACTGACGATGCCGTCCGGGCGCAGGACCTCTACGTCGTCCGCGAAGCGCCCGATGTCCGCGACGTCGAAGGGTGCGCGCATACGCGCGAGCTCGATCATGTGTTGCACCACGGGTACCGCGCGCTCCACCGCGGGCAGCTCGCCCGAGAGCACGACCTGGTCACCCCGCAGGACCACGCGCACCGCGAAGAGGCGGGCGAGCTCCTGGATGTGCCGATCGTTCACACCGGCGACCATGAGGGGGTCGGCCCCCTCCGCATCCAGCCGGTGCTCTACCAAAGTCTGTCCGCTCGCCAAGCCTCCTCCTGGAGAGCCTCAGCTCCCCCGCTTGCGACCCACCGTGACCTCCAGCCCCAGTGCTTCGAGCTCCGCCGAGCCGGCCTGCGTGGGCGCACCCTCGAAGAGCGCGCGCGCCGCCGTGGTCTTGGGGAACGCGATCACGTCCCTCAGGCTCCCCGAGCCGGTGAACCGCTGAACGATACGGTCGAGCCCCAGCGCGATGCCACCGTGCGGGGGCGCGCCGGCCGCGAGGGCGCCGAGCAGGAACCCGAACTTGGTGTCGATCTCCTCGTCCTTCAGCCCGAGCACGCGCAGCGCCCGGCGCTGGAGGTCGGGAAGATGGATACGGATGCTCCCCGACCCGAACTCCGTGCCGTTGTAGACCAGGTCGTACGCCGTCCCTCGCACCGCGAGCGGGTTCGACTCGAGCAGGTGGACGTCGTCCTTGTGCGGCATGACGAAGGGGTGGTGGGCGGCGACCAGCACGCCGTCTTCCTCCACGAAGACCGGGAACTCGGTGACCCAGAGCCACGCGTGCTCGCGCTCCGGAGTGAGCCCGAGCACCTTGGCCGCGGCCATACGGGCGGCCGCGAGCGCGGGCGACGTGACCTTGTCCGCACCCGCGGCCGCGACCACCAGGTCGCCCGCGCCCAGCCCGAGCGCGTCCGCCTGCGTGCCCGATATGAACTTGCCCAGCGTGCCCGAGAGCCCTTCGGCCGTGCGCTTCGCCCACAGGAGTCCGAGTGCGCCGGCGGCCTTGGCCTCGGCCTCGATCGACTCGATCTCCTTGCGCGACAAGCGGGCTCCACCCGGCAGCCGGAGGCCGCGCACGCGTCCGCCCGCGGCGACCTGGCTCCTGATGATGCCGAAGTCGACGTCGGCGGTCGCTTTCGTCCAGTCCGAGATCTCTAGCGAGAAGCGGAGATCGGGCCTGTCGGAGCCATAGCGCTCCATGGAGTCGGCCCAGCTGATGCGCGGGAACGGGCGCACCGCCTCGAGGCCCGCGACCTGAGAGAGCGCGACGACGAGCCCCTCCATCCAGCCGAGGATGTCGTCGGGCTCCACGAACGAGGCCTCCACGTCGATCTGCGTGAACTCGGGCTGGCGGTCGGCGCGCAGGTCCTCGTCGCGGAAGCAGCGCGCGATCTGGAAGTAGCGGTCGAAGCCCGAGATCATGAGCGTCTGTTTGTAGAGCTGTGGGCTCTGCGGGAGCGCATAGAACTCGCCCTTGTGCACGCGGCTCGGCACCAAGTAGTCGCGCGCGCCCTCGGGGGTCGCCTTGGTGAGCATCGGCGTCTCGACCTCGAGGAAGCCGAGCCCGTCGAAATAGTTGCGCGCCGCGATGACGAGCTTGTGCCGAAGGATCAGATTGCGCTGCAGCTCCTCCCGGCGGAGGTCGAGCACGCGGTGCTGGAGCCTGAGCTCCTCTGCCGGGAGCGGCTCGCCCGCGGACTGATATACCGGGATGGCGGGCGTGACCGCGTCGGAGAGGCGCTGGAGCCGGACCGCGCGCACCTCCACGTCACCCGTGGCGATCTCCTGGTTGCGCGCGCCCTCGGGCCGCCGCTCCACCGTGCCCTCGACCAGAACGACGTCCTCGTGTCCGAGCTCGTGGGCGAGGGCGAGCGACTCCGGCTCGGTCCAAGCGGGGCCGAACGATAACTGCACCAGCCCGCTGCGGTCGCGCAGGTCGACGAACACCAGCCCGCCGAGATCGCGGCGCCTGTGCACCCAACCCGCGAGCCGCTGGCTCGCGCCGTGATCTTCGGCGCGCAGGCCGCCGACCATGCGGTCCCGGAGGCGTGTACGTTCCACCTGTGTATCGCTACGAGACATCGACACCCTCATCCATGGACCGCGTGGTGATCAACCATTTCATCAGCCCCAACACCAGAGTGTATCCCACCAGCACGCCCGTCACGTCCGCGGTCCAGTCTCCGACGTCGGGCGAGCGACCGCGCACGAACGCCTGGTGGAACTCGTCGGTCGCCCCGTAGAGCGCGCCCGCCAGCACCATGATCCAGTGGGCCGGCGGGGAGATCGCACCCTTCCGCCCCCAAGCCAGGGCCACCCCCATGACGGCGTAGAGCGCCGCGTGCGCGACCTTGTCACTCCCCCGAAAGAAATCGGGAATCGGCGGGTCGGGCCAGGCACTCAACAAAAAGAGGACCACAGCCCACACGGCCGCGGGTCCCCATACGCGCAATCGGCTCGGCAATCGTTGGTCTTCGCGTCGCTCTCTGGCGGCGAATCTCCTCGGCGTCGGTGTCGGCCAACTTCAGTGGGCGAACTACAGTGGGCGAGCTTCGGTGGCGCGAACTTCATGTGTTTACCGCGGGCGGCTAAGTTAACCCTCGCCCCGAAGCCGATTCAAGAAAACCCATGGCCGAGTCCCCGCGCCCCGACCTCCTCTCCCTGACGCCCGAGGCGCTCAGGCGCGTGCTCGCCGACCACTTCCAGGTGCGCGGGCAGCCGGCGTATCGGGCAGGACAGGTCGAGAAGTGGATCTTCGAGCGGCTGGCCCCCTCGATTTCGGCCATGACCGACCTCCCCCGCGCCGAGCGGGAAGCTCTGGCGGCCAGCTTCGACCTCGCCGAGCCGCAGCCGGCCACGGTGGCCACCAGCGTCGACGGCACGGTGAAGCACGTCTGGCGGCTCGCGGACGGCGAGCTGGTGGAGTCCGTGCTGATCCCCACGCAAGAGCGGCTCACGCTGTGCATCTCCAGTCAGGCGGGGTGCGCCATGGGGTGCACGTTCTGCGCGACCGGATGGGGCGGCTTCCGGCGTCAGCTCACCGCCGGCGAGATCGTCGCGCAGTACCGCGCCTCGCGCCGCTGGGCGGAGGCCAATGGACTCGGCCCCGTCACCAACATCGTCTACATGGGGATGGGGGAGCCGCTCGCCAACCGCGCCGCCGTGCACGACTCGCTCACCCTACTCAACCGCGGATACGGTGTCGGTGCGCGACGCATCACCGTGTCGACGGTCGGGCACGTGCCGGGCATCCTCGAGCTCGCCGATCGCCACGAGCAGTTCCGCCTCGCGCTGTCCCTGCACGCACCCACGAGCGCGCTCCGCCAGCAGCTCATCCCCCTCGAGAAGCGTTACTCGCTCGACGAGGTGATGCAGGCGCTCGAGCGCTTCGACGAGGCCGGCGGCAAGCGCATCACGTTCGAGTACACCATGATCGCGGGCGTGAACGACGCGCTCGAGCTCGTCGAGCCGCTGGCCGAGCTGGCCCGCCGCGTCGGTGCGTGGGTGAACCTGATCCCGTTCAACCCGATTCCGTACAAGGATTGGCGCGCCTCACCTCCCGCCCGCATCAAGGCATTCGCCGCGGGTCTGGCGCGCCGGGGCGTGACGGCCGCAATCCGGGCGTCGCGCGGAAGGGACATCGACGCGGCGTGCGGGCAGCTGCGCGCGCACACGCTGGCTGAGGCCGGAGCGAAAGGCTCCTAATCGATCCCCTGGAAGATCCGCCCCCAGCGGATCTCGCGGATCCACGGGAAGGGGCGATACGAGCCCTTGTTGTACGAGAAGTACGTGAAGACCGCGCGCCCTTCGAGGCGCCATCCTTCGAGGATCCCCCAGTAGCGCGAGTCGAGGCTCGCCTCCCGGTTATCGCCCAGCATGAAGTAACGGTCCTCGGGGAGCACGATGGGCCCCCAGGTGTCGCGCGTAGGCGAGTACGTGCGCGGATCGACGGTCGAGGCCAGGTAGCTCTTCTGCCACTCCATCCAGGGATGGCCCTCGTCGGGGTTGCCCGAGTGGACGACGTAGGGCTCGTCGACGAGCTGGCCGTTCCGGTAGAGCGCGCGGTTGCGCATCTCGAGCGTGTCGCCGGGCATGCCGATGAGACGCTTGATGAGCTTGAGCGTTTCCTCGTGCGGCGGGTCGAAGACGAGGACGTCGTTGAGACGCGGCTCCGAGTAGCCGGGGATGCGGATGTCCGTTCCGGGGATCCGTGACCCGATGCCGACACGGTTCACGACGAGCATGTCACCGACGAGGAGCGTGTCCTCCATCGAGCCCGAGGTGATGACGAACGTCTGGATGATGAACGTCCGCAGGAAGAGGAAGAGCGCGAGCGCGATGACGATCGACTTGGCCCACTCGGCCGGGCTGTTGGCGTCGCGAGTCTCCTCCTGCGCCGCTCGCTTGCGCGTCTTCGACCCGGTAGGCGGAGATGCCGCTTCGGTCGCGGCCGCCTCTTCCGGATTCTCCGGCTTGTCCTTCTTCGCCATCGATTCGTCCATCCTCGAGAACGTCGTGTCAGCGTCCGAGCCAGCCGCGGGGGTCCCACGGTGCTCGGTCCGGTGGAGCGCCGAGGGGATCTCCGCCGGTGCGCTCCGCCCAGTCTCTCCCCAACAGTACGGTGACGTCCACGAAGAGGTTTGGATCGGGCTGGCTGAGGACGTTACGGATTCCGAGGGCGTTGGCAACGCCCTCGGCCAGCGATTCGCGGCCCACGCGGTCGATCACCACCGTAGAATCGCGGTCGAACGAGCCCGCGTTCCCGAACTGCACGACGTCGAAGCCGTCGTCGCGGAGCTGGTTCGTCACTTCACGGGCCAGCCCCGCCACGCCGCCCGCGTTCAGCACCTCGACGCGCACACGCTCGCGGGGGACGTACCGGGGTGCGCCCCCGTCCTCGCGCGTTCCGGGATAGCGTCGCCCGAGATATGCGGCTCCACCCGCGAGCGCGACGACGGCGACCAACACAACGAGGCCGCGGCGGCTCACCTACTCCCCCGCTCGAGCGCACCCAGCATCGCGAGCGTCTCGGGCGCGACGACCTTCCCGCTCTCCCGGCCGCGGCGCACGCGCTCGCGCACGACCTCGAGGAGCACGGCGTCCAGATCGGCCGGCATGCGCTCGCGTATGCTCGCGTGCCAGGCCGTGGCATAGCCGCGCCCGGGCTCTACGTAGTCCGCCACGTACAGCGCGCGGCCGAGACGGCCGAGGCCGACGCCGCCCAGCGTATGACACGCGATGGCCTCCAGCAGCTCGGCGTCGTCGACACCCGCGGCACGCAGCCGCTCGGCGGCGGCAGGTCCGTGCAGGATCGCGTCGGGGAGGTCGCTGCGCGCCTTCGCCGGCAAGGCGCCGCGCAGCACCTCCGGCCGCTCGTCGCGCAGCGCGTCGTGCAGGTACCCTGCTGCGCGCCAACGGGTACTGTCGGCGGCGGGCAGCGCGAGCGCCGTCGCCCACGCGCCGAG
>VGVR01000030.1 GCA_016873995.1 Gemmatimonadota bacterium | reverse complement strand
CGGCGGCGGCGGCGGCGGCGGCGGCGGTGGCGGTGGCGGGGGTGGCGGCGGCGCGTTCGGAGGGCGTCAGCAGGGCGGCTCGGGTGGCGGCTTCAACCTGAACTGGGACGGGAGCTGGGAAGTCGCGACCACGACCGACGGTCAGGGATGGTACGCCGAGTTCCGCATCCCCTTCTCGACCCTCCGCTATGCGGGCGGCGGGGAGCAGACTTGGGGTCTCAACTTCTCCCGCAGCATACGCCGCAGGAATGAGGAATCGCTCTGGGCTCCCGTCCCCAGGCAATACAGCCTCTACCGCGTGTCGCTCGCGGGTACTCTGGCCGGGTTCCAGGCGCCGACGCGCAGGCTGGTCACCGTGACGCCCTACGTGCTCGGCGACGCGTTCCGCGACTACTCGGCGTCGGCACCCTCGGTCGACTGCCTGGGCGCAGACGGCCGCACCGACTGCGGAGCCCAGATCGGCGGTGACGCCAAGATCGGCCTCACCCAGAGCCTCACGCTCGACCTCACGGTCAACACCGACTTCGCCCAGGCCGAAGTGGACGACCAGCAGGTCAACCTCACCCGCTTCCCGCTGTTCTTCCCCGAGAAGCGTGCGTTCTTCCTCGAGAACGCGGGCTTGTTCTCGGTCGGCTCCGGGCGCCAGGCCGAGCTCCTTCAGTCGCCGCATCGGGCTCTCGGGCGGAAACGCAGTTCCGATCTTGGCGGGCGCGCGCGTCACCGGCCGCACGGGACCCGTGCAGCTCGGGCTCCTGAACATCCAAACGGAGCACCACCACGCCTTCAACGCCGCGCTGGGCGGTGACGCGCACATCGCGCCGGCGAACAACTTCGGGGTCGCGCGCGTCGTGCGTGAGTACGCGAACCGTACCCAGCTGGGCGGAACGTTCGTCTCCCGCGTGAATACGGACGACTCAGGGGACTACAACCTCACGTATGGGCTCGACGGGAGCCTCGGCGTCGGGGACGCGCTCACGCTGGATGCCTGGGGCGCCATGACCTCCACGCCCGGCATCGGCTCGGACGACTACGCGTTCAGCGCCGGCGGTGACTATCGCGATCGCGACTGGGAGTTCGCGCTCGGCTTCCACCAGGTCGGAGACGGCTTCAACCCCGAGGTCGGCTTCCTGTCCCGGAAGGACTACCGGAGCGTGAACGCACGCGTGCTGCGCCACCTCCGCTTCCCAAACATCCCCTGGCTCCGCGAAATACGGCCGCACGCATCCTGGTCGCAATTCTGGGACATGGGATGGTTCAGGGAAACGAGCCAGATCCATCTCGACAATCACTTCGAGTTCTCCAACGGCGCGTTCTTCCAGCTCCCGGGGTTCAACATCAACGGAGAGGGACTCACACAACCCTTCCAGATTCGGCCGGGCATCTTCATTCCCGCCGGGAGCTACACGAACCTCGACTGGCAGTTCAGGGCCAACACCAACCAGAGCGCACCACTCTCGGCGAGCATCGGCTGGGACGCCGGCGGCTTCTACACGGGCACGCGCGTAGGGCCGAACGGCAACATCACCTACCGGTTCCGGGACCGGCTGGTGACTACGCTGCGCGTCAACTATTTCGACGTGCGGCTCAACGACACCGACAAGTTCAAGACGGCGGTCGTCGCCCTCTCCGGGTCGTATTCCTTCACACCGCGCCTGTATCTTCAGGCCCAGATCCAGTACCTACGAAGCCAGATTCTGACCTCTGATCCGGCAGAGAACCTCTTCACGAATCTCCGCTTCGGCTGGCTCGACGCAGCAGGTACGGGTCTGTTCATCGTCTATAACGACACTGAGCAGTTCGGCCTGCTGCCGACCCCCGGCGCGGCGTCTGGCCCACTCCACCGTCAGCTGATCATCAAGTACACCAGGCAGTTCGACTTCACCCGCTAGGAGGCACCATGGCCACACGCAAGAAGGCGAAGAAGGCAGCCCCGAAGAAGGCTTCCAAGAAGGCCGCGACCAAGAAGTCGAGCGTGAAGAAGTCGAGCGCGAAGAAGGCGTCTGCTGCGCCGGCCATCGCTGCAAAGCGGAAGTCGCCCGAGACCCTTCGGCTGCGTGGCGTATCCCCGTCCCTCACGGTCGGTGACCTTCACAAGAGCATCGCCTGGTACCGCGACGTGCTCGGCTTCGTTGTTGGTGAGACTTGGGTGCACGACGGTGAGATACGTGGCTGTGAGTTGCTCGCCGGCACAGCGCGCTTCTACCTCGGGCAAGACGACTGGGCCAAGGGGCGCGACCGGAAGAAGGGCGAGGGCTTCCGCCTGCACTGCGCCACGGCACAGAGCGTGGACGACATCGCCGCGAACGTGAAGAAGTCCGGCGGTAAGCTCGATTCCGAGCCGGCCACCATGTCATGGGGCGCCCGGCAGTTCGCCATCACCGATCCCGACGGCTTCAAGCTCAGCATCTCGTCGGAAGGCTGATGGCGCCAGACGTCACGGCGCTCCGGGCGGGCCGCCGTGACGCAATGCGCTGACCCGACGTATGTTGCCCTCCCCTGCATCGTTCGTGGCACAGGCAATCAGCAAGGAAACTACATGACGTTGGCGCATCGGCTCGCCGGCACCGCGCTCGCCTTCTCGGTCCTCACACTCCCACCCCCCGTGGACGGGCAGGGTCGTGACATGAGCCAGGTGCGGATCATCCCGCACCAGGTCACGCAGGGTGTCTATTACCTCGAGGGCCAGGGCGGCAACATCGGCCTCTCCATCGGCGAGGACGGCGTCGTCATGATCGACGACCAGTTCGCGCCCCTCACGGACCGCATTCTGGCCGCCATCCGTACGCTCAATCGCGGTGAGATCCGCTTCGTGATCAATACGCACGTGCACGGCGATCACACGGGTGGGAACGAGAACCTGGGGCGCATGGGGATCTTGATCCTGGCGCGTGATGCGGTGCGTGTGCGCCTGAGCGCCACTGCACCGGCAGTCGCGCTCCCTGTGCTTACCTTCTCCGAGCCGATCAACATCCACCTGAACGGTGAGCAGGTTCGCACGATTCCCGTGCCCCCCGCGCACACGGACGGCGACAGCTACATCCACTTCGTGAACGCGGACGTCCTCCACATGGGCGACGTGTTCCGCACGACCGGCTATCCGTACATGGACCTGGCCAACGGCGGTTCGCTGAGCGGACTGCTCGAAGCGCTCGGCGTCGCCATCGGCTTGGCCGGTACCAACACGAAGATCATTCCTGGCCACGGCCGCGTGGTCGGTCGCACGGAGCTCATCGCGCACCGCGACATGATTCTGGACGTGAGGGCGCGCGTGCAGGCGCTGATCGCGCAGGGCCTCAATGTCGATCAGGTCCTCGCGGCCGGCCCCACCAGGGCCTACGACGCCGGCATGGACAGCCCGGAGCGCTTCCTACGCGCCATGTATACGGAGCTCGGCGGGCGGTAATTAGTCGACCATCGATGGACGGGGAGCCCCGCGTGCGCATCGGCCGCCCTGCGGTCGGTCCGCTCGCGGGGCTCCTGCTTCTGGGGACGGCAGCGACGGCCGCGGCCCAGGCACCTCCATCGCCCGACTCGGTTGTCCCTCTCGAACCCGTCGAGGTTGAGATCGGCCGGCTGCGCGCCGGCGCCGTACCCCTGGCGGAGACACCGTTCACCGCGCACGTGATCAGCGGAAGCGTGGTCGAACCCACGGCTGGCGCAATCGCGGGAGCGTTGGCGGGTCTGCCGGGGGTGACGATCACGAACCAGACCGGGAGCGCCGGACAGCTCGACGTGCGCCTGCGTGGTTTCAGCGTGTCCCCGATCGTCGGCGTGCCGCAGAGCGTGAGCGTCTTCGTCGACGGCGTACGCGTGAACGAGGCCGATGCGTCCCAAGTGCACCTCAGCCTGATCCCGGAGGGAGCGATCGAGCGCATCGAGTTGGTGCGTGGCCCAGTCGGGGTCTTCGGCAAGAACTCCCTCGCCGGTGCGCTCAACTTCGTCACGCGTAGGGGCACACGCGACGCCTCCCTGGACGCCGCGGTCCACGGAGGCTCCTTCGGCTCGGCAGGCGGCATGGTACGCGCTTCGGGAATGCTGGGCGGCTGGGACGGACTCCTCTTGGGGTCGTATCGGAGGGCCGAGGGGTGGCGTTGGCTGGAGAGCTCCCAAGAGCTCTCCCTCTTCGGCAAGGTCGGGTGGCGCGGAGAACGCACGGACGCATGGTTGTCATACACGTTCGAAGCGGACTCACTCGAGGGGCCCGGTCCCGTGCCCGAGTCTTGGCTCTTGGGCGGCCCTCTCCCTCCCGACATCACGTCGCCCCCGTCCGACCGCCGCCGACTTCAGTACACCGGCGGGCGGGGCGACGCGTTCCGGCCCAGACTCCACTTCCTGAGTGCCCGGATCGAGCACGAGTTGGGTGAACGCTGGCAGTTGCAGGCGAATGTGTTCGGGCGCTTCGCGAACTTCCGCCAAGCGAACGACAACATCAGCGAGCCCGACGCACTCGGGATCACCGACATCGCCTCGGGCGGAGGCAGCGCCCAGCTCCTCTTTCAACCGGAGCCCGGCACTCTATTAGCGTTCGGAGCGGAGTGGTCACGCAACGACGTGGACATCGAGATCCGCGAGCGTCCGAACCGCGCGTTCCCGACGCTCGTGGAAGGAACGACCGAGCGTTTGAACACGCAGGAGGACAACGTCGGCGCGTTCGCCGAGGCCTGGTGGTCGCTCGTGCCCCGACTCTCGTTGTATGCGTCCGCGCGCTACGACCACGTCGACCTTCCCGTCACGGACCTGCTCGACCCCGGCGACAGCGGGGAGAACGTGTTCTCCGAGGTATCGGGCGGCCTTGGGGTGAGCGCGGACGTCGCGCTCGGGTTCAGCGCGTTCGCCGGCTACGGTCGTGGATTCCGAGCACCGGTGATCCTCGAGGTGACCTGCGCGGACCCCGCCGATCCATGCCAACTTCCGTTCGGGCTCGGCCCCGATCCGCCACTCGAGCCAGTGAGGTCGGACACTTGGCAGGCGGGAGCCCGGCTCTCCCGCGAGCGGCTGGGCGCTTCTCTCGTCGCGTACTGGACGGAGGTCCACGACGACATCTTCAACGTCGTCGACGAGGCCACCCCGACGCTCGGGTACTTCACCAACCTCGAACGGACGCGCCGCATCGGCCTCGAGCTGTCGGCCAGCGGATCGCCGGTGTCCGCGCTCGCAGGCCTACGGATGAGCGGGTCGCTCGCGTGGACGCGCGCCACCTTCGAGACCGACGCGGAGCTCCCGTCCCCCTTCGTCGAAGACGATTCCGTGGCCCCCGGAGGGCCAAGCGAGGGCGCCGTCGAAGTCGAACCGGGCGATCTCTTCCCTATGATCCCGCAGCTGGCCGGCACCCTAAACCTGAGCTTCGAGCTCGCGGCCACGACCGTCGCGATCGAGGGAAGCTGGACCGGGCGACGCTATTTGGTCGGGGACGAGGGTAACGACCAGGAGTTCGGGCGACTCGGAGCGAGCACGATCGTCGACATAAGCTTCGAGCGACGATTCGGCCGAGCCGTCGCCTTTCTGGAGTTCGCGAACGCCCTGGACAGCGATCACCACGACTTCGGGATCGTCGCCGAGAACGGCAGGGCGGCCATCGTCGGGCCCGAGCGCTTCCTGACACCCGCGCTGCCGCGGCGTCTGTCCGCCGGGCTGAGCGTGCGGCTCTTGGGTGACGTCGACTGAGGTGCGAAGCCTGATCGCCTAGATCACGCCCATCACGTCGGCCAGCACCCACCCCACCTTCCCGTCCTCGAGCACGACCTCGGCCCAGCCGCCCGTACGCTGGTCGATGCGCACCAACGTGCCCTCATGGATCTCGAAGAGGGTGAGATCGTCCTGCTCCGCCGGAGCCGATCGAACCGGCACCGCATCCACCAGAATCACACCCCGCTCGGCGCGCCCGATGCCGAGCTCGCGCACGAACAGGTTGGTCCCCAGCAGGGCGACGACGCCCGCGCCGGCGATCGCCGTCCACATCGCAAAGCGCCGGACCTCGTTGCGCCGCGCCAACACGCGCAGCGCCAGCCCGAAGCCAGTCGTGAGCCATGCCACACCCACCAGCAGCGCCAGCAGACCGCCGGGAAGCAGATTCACCCACCACGAGACTGCGGTGAAAAGCCAGAACCGTGGGAGCGGCTCGATCGCATCGGCGGTGACCGAACGAGCGAGCTCGAGGTTCGCGAGCACGTCAGGGTCGGATGGCTCGAGCGCCCGCGCACGCTCCCATTCCAGAATCGAACGACCGAGGTCGCCGTTCTTGAAGTAGGCGTTGCCCAAGTTGTAGTGCAGCGCCGCGCTCGTGAAGCCGCCCTCGAGCACCGCATCGTATGCTGCGACCGCCCCGGCGAAGTCGCCTTGTTGGTAGAGTTGGTTCCCCTGCGCCAGGATCTCCTCCTGAGCTCCCACGCGACTCGGCGCAAGGAGCGCCGTCAGCGCGGCGAGCAGCACGACGGGCATCATCCTCACACTCACCGTCGCGAGCCGCGCCCGCGCCGTCACTTGCGCGCTCACCGGCGAACCCCCTTGTCGAGTGCCGTCATGACCTCACCGGCGCGATCGAGGAAGCGTGACGCCTCGTGCGGATCGGTTCCCGGTGGGGCGAAGCGCTGACGGTCGCAGTGCTCCAGGCAACCGAGGACGTCTCGGACGGTCGCGTCCGACACCCCTCGCTGGCGCAGTAGCTGTTCGAGGTCGGTCGTCTGCAGCCCCGCCTCCGCCACGTTGAGGCGATCTGCGGCGAGTCCGCGCAGGGCGCGTGCGACCTCGGCGTAGAACGCCCGCGTGTCCGTACCCGCCGCCAAGCGACGCGCCTCCGCGAGTCGCTTCCGGGCCAGGCCGCTCGCCCGCCGCCCACGCGCGTACGCCACGTCCCCCTCGAGGAGATCGCGGTGTCGGCGGACCCCCACCGAGGCGGCCACGCCCACCACCGGGAGCAGCGCGACGAGCCAGAACATCGGGCTCGCGAACAGCGATCGCCCGCGAGGCTCCAGCTCTCCGGCACCCAGGTGAATGAAGCGGATGTCCTCGCGCAGGGTGGCGACACCGCCGCGAGCCACGTCCCCAGGCCCTTCGCCAGCGACACCCGTGACGGTGAGCGGAAGGGCGTTGGTGGCGGCCGTCCGATATGCCCCCGCTCGCTCATCGAAGTAGCCCATGCGGATGGGCGGGATCTCGCGCTGTCCCGGAGCCCTCGGAATGAGCACGTACTCGAATTTCTTCTCGCCGGAGAGACCCGGCCCGAACGGCTGCACGGACTCCGAGGTCTCCGGCGGGAAGATCTCGAAGTCGCTCGGCAGGCCCAGCTCTGGCTCCGGCACGGCGCGTAGATTGCCCTCGCCGGAGGCGCGCACCGTGAGCGTCACGGCATCGTTGGCGCCGACCGAATCCCGGTCGAGTGAGGCGGTGAGCGACAGCCGACCCACCACACCGCTGTACGGCTCGGGCCGCCCGGCAGGGAGGGGCGAGACGGTGACGGTGAGGGGATTGGAGAGCACCGTCGTCGGCACGACCGAGGAACCGCCGAAGAACGGGTCGCCGAAGATGTCGCCGAACGGACTCGCCCGGCGCACCCGCACCTGAACCTGGAGTCCCACGGGCTCGATTCTGCGTTCGCCGGGCGAAGTGGGCACGAGCGCGACCCTGCGCACGACTGCCGTCGTGTAGGACTGTCCATTGCGAGTCAACTGCTCCCGCCGCGGCTGCCCCTCCGGCGTCACGTCTTCGACCCAGAAGCCCTCCGGCTCGGGCACGCGGGTAAAGTCGTAGGAGCCGACGTCTACCCTCGTCCAGATTCGATACTCGACCACGAACGGCTCGCCGTCGCGCACCCTCGTCTTGGTGGCCTCGGCGGTCACGAAGAGGGCCTGCGCGGAGATCCCGCCATCGGCTCCCCCTCCCCCACCCCCCGTCTGCGGCGACGACGTCACCGTAACGCTCAAGCGCTCGGTGCGGAGCGCGCGCCCACCTGCCCGAACCTCGAAGGCGGGAATGTCGAAGGTGCCCTCACGCACTGCTTGATACCTGTGCTGCACGGTGACGGAGACCGTGGTGCGCCCGTTCACCGTCCGCATCGACGTCTGGCTGCCGCTCGCGAGGTACTGGGCGAACGAGGAGAGGTCCGGCACGGGCGGATCTTCGTTGAGGCCCTGCACGCCGGTGACCTCGACATTGAGGACGAACGGACGCCCCACCCCAATCGTGGAGCCCGGTGTGAGATAGGCGCGTACGCTCGGGTCCTGGGCCACCGCGGGAAGGGGCGCGACGCCCGCGCCGATGAAGCCCAGGGCCGAGCCGACTACCGCCGTGAGCCAACCAGAGAGAACTCGTCCCCTCACCAAGGTCGCCTCGGTCTCACGCCCGTCGCGGGCGCTCGCGGTCGATTCACGGAGTCGGGATTTTCCTGCACGGACTGGAGGAGCCGCTCCGCCTGCTCGGGCGTCATTTGGCCCGGTCGCGGCTCGGGCGAGCCCCGACCCTGCGGGGGCGGCTGATTCCCATCCTGCTGATCTCGTGGCTGACTCTGCTGGTTCTGATCCTGTTGGTCCTGCTGATTCTGCTGATTCTGCTGGTCTTGGTTCTGTTGATTCTCGTTCTGCTGGTCCTGTTGATCCTGATTCTGCTGGTCTTGGTTCTGCTGCTGTTGCTGCTGCTGCATCTCCTGGAGGACGCGCTCCAGGTTGTGCTTCGCATCTACGTCGGACGGACTCAGCCGGAGCGCCTGCTTATAAGCTTCTAGCGCAGGCTCGAGCTGCTGCTGCCGATAGAGCGCGTTGCCCAGGTTGTACCACGCCTCGCTCACGAGCGCCGGATCGTTCGTGTCGATCGCTCGCTGGTACGCCTCCATGGCACGCTGGTAGTCCTCCGAACGATAGAGAGCGTTGCCGTAATTGAAGAGCAGCACGCCGGACCCGGGCGCCGCCGCGAGGCCCTCGAGGTAGCGCTGGTGTGCCTCGTCGAACTGCCCCTGCTCGTACAAGCGATTGCCCTCTCGCGCCTGCGCCCGCCCGGCTTGCGCAACGGCCGGTGCCGCAGCGCACACGAAGGCGAGCGCCATCGACGCTGCGTACCGAGCCACGCCTTGCATGGAGTCGATCATTCGAATCGTCCTGCCCAAGCCGTCGTCACGCGCCTCCGCTCCGGAAGGAGCCACTCCAGGAGAAGGAGCGCCAGAGCCACGCCCAGGAAGATCTGGAACTGCTCCTCGAACTGCGTGATCTGCCGCGCGTCGAGGGCCTCTCCTTCCACGCCCGCGATCTCGTCGACCAGATCGTCGAATGCGGTGCCTCCGGCGCCGGCTCGCACGTATCTCGCACCCGTCCGCTCCGCCACCGTACGAAGCGTCCCCTCGTCGAGGCGCGTCGTGACCACCGTGCCCTCGTCATCCCTCAGAAACCCCGTCCGCCGGCCCGTCGCATCGTACTCCGGAATCGGCGCCCCCTCGGGCGAGCCGATCCCCACCACGTGCACCTGCACCCCCGCCTCCACCGCGCGCTCCAAGTCCTCTTCGAAGTCGCCCTCGAGGTTCTCACCATCGGTCACCAGCACGATCACGCGAGCCTGGCGCGCCCCCTCCTCCAGGGCGTCGAGTGATACACGGACCGCTTCGCCGAGATCGGTGCCCTGCATCGGCATCAGGTCGGGATGCATGGCTCCGAGGAACATGCCGGCCGCCGAGTAGTCCACCGTAAGCGGGCTCTGCACGAAGGCGCTCCCCGCGAAGGCGACCAGCCCGATGCGATCGCCGTCGAGGCTCCCCATGAGCCGAAGGATGGCGAGTCGCGCGCGCTCCAAGCGATTGGGCGCCACGTCCTCGGCGAGCATCGAGGTGGAGAGGTCGACCGCGACGATGATGTCCTGCCCGACGCTCCGCACCGTCTCGACACGCGTACCGAACTGCGGGCGCGCCAGCGAGATGACCAGGAACACCAGGCCGCCGAGGAGCAGCGCGAGTTTCCAGCGGCGCGCCGCGACGCTCACCGTGCCGGTGAGCGTCCGGACCAACGCCGCATCGGCGAACGCCTCGAGCGCCCGGCGCCGGCGGCGCGCGGCGAGCACGAAGAGACCGGCAGCTGCCGGGACGAGCGCAAGCGCCCAGAGCCACTCGATGTCGGCGAAGCGGAACATCGACTAGGGCAACCTCCTCAAGACCGTCTGTGACACCACCAGCTCGGTGACCAGGAGCAGGAGACCCAACCCCAGCGCGAACGGAAAGCGCTCGGCGTACTGGGTGAAGTTCTCCACCTCGATCTCGGTGCGCTCGAGCTGGTCGATCTCGTCCCAGATCGAACGGAGGCTCTCCGTGTCCGTCGCGCGGAAGTAGCGCCCGCCCGTCAACTCGGCGATCTGCTGCAGCGTAGCCTCGTCGACGTCGACCTGCATGGTGGCGTACACGCGCCCGCGAAAGGGATCGTCCACCGGCACACGAGCTGTGCCCCGCGCGCCCGCACCGATCGTGTAGACCCGCACGCCGAGGGCCTGCGCCATCTGCCCCGCGGTGATCAGACCGATCTCGCCGACGTTACTGCGACCATCGGTGAGCAATATCACGACCTTGGACGCGGCACTCGACGCCTGCAGGCGCTTCACGGCGGTGGCGAGCCCCATGCCGACCGCGGTGCCATCGGCGATCATGCCGGACTGGAGCTCGCCGAGTAGCGTAGTGACGACGCTGTAGTCGAGCGTGAGCGGCGCCTGCGTGAATGCCTCACCCGCGAACGCGACCAACGCGATGCGGTCGTTCCGGCGCCCGGCGACGAATTCCGCTGCCACCGTCTTGGCTGCCTCCAGCCGGTTCGGCGTGAGGTCCTCGGCGAGCATCGAGCTGGAGATGTCGAGCACGACCACGATGTCGACGCCCTCGGTGGTGACGTTCTCCGAGCTGATGCCCGTCTGAGGCCGGGCGAGCGCCACCACGAGCGCCGCGATCCCGCACGCACGCAAGATACCCGGAATCCTGTGCGCCCAGCGCGACGCACCGATCTGGGTCGCGCGCACCGCGTCGACGGCGGCGTATCGCAGTGTTCCCGTGCGCCGCGTCTCGACGCGCCAGCGAACAACGTACGCGGCGAGAACGAGCCCCAGGAGCAAGAGCGCCCACGGATCCTCGAACCGGAACATCAGGCCGCCTCCGTGTCGCTTCCGCGGTCCGTGCTCGCCCGGCCAGGGCCCTCACCGCCGGTCGTCGGCGCCGAGGGCGCAGGTCCCGGCGGCGGCGCGGGTACCGAGTCGAGGACGACCCGACGCCCGAGGTCGAGCAATTGCTTGGACGCGTCCGCACCGGGCCTCACCTTCGCGAACTTCACCAAGTCGCACTGAGACAGGAACGCGCCCAACCCCTCTCGGAACCTCGCATCGGCACCCGCCGCCTCGAGCGCGGCCAGCACCTCGTAGGTGGTCAGCTCGAGCGCGTCGACCCCGAAACGCGCCCCCGCGTACGTTCGCAGGATGTCGGAGGCCTCGATGTGATACTCCTTCACCTGCCCACGCTCGAGCATACGCGCGCCCTCGAGCGCGGCGAGCGCTTCGAGCGCCACTTCTTGCGGGGGGCGGGGCGGCGGACCGGGCGTCGGCTTCGCGTCCTCCTGCTGGGGCCGGAGCCTGCGAGCGAGGACCCAAAGCAGTCCGGCGAGGATCAGCGGCAGCAAGACCCCGAGCGCGAGTCGAAGCGCGCCCAATGGAATCTCCAACGGACCGCGGATGTCGCGGATGTCTCCCGACTCGTCGACGCCGACGCTCACGACCTCGATCCCCACCGGGTTCGTCGTGAGCGCCTCCACGGTTCCGTCTTCGGCTGTCACCCCGACGTCGAACGACGGCACCTCCAGCTCACCCAACGCGAACGCGGCGAGCGTGAGCGCGAGAGTCGAGCGGGTGACCCCACCGTTTTGCGCCGCAGGTAGCGCCCGCGCCTCCAGCACCTCGAAGGGGGTGAGGTCGAGCGAGTCCGGCCACGCGACCGATGAAGACGGCGCATGCTCTGCGGTCACGGTCAGCGTCACCCGGTCTCCTAAGGTCACGCTCGTCGTGTCGACCTCGGTCGTGAGGCTCGACTGGGCGAACGCGGGAATCGCGGCGGCGAGCGCGGTCGCCACACACGCCAGCGCATGGCAAGCGACGGTGCTCGGCCTCACGCCATCCTCCGCAAGCGGCCCTGGAAGAAGCGCATGAGCGGCTTCACCCACGGCTCCCCGGTGCGGATGTCGATCACATCGACTCGGCTACGGCGCAGCGTCCGGTCGAGCGCCGCGCGCCTGCTGGCGTTCACACCCCTGAACGCGGTGCGAAAAGCCGGCTTCGAGGTGTTCACGATCACGCGCTCGCCGGTCTCCGGATCCTCGAGCTCGACGAACCCGAGCGCAGGCAGCTCCTCCTCGCGCGCGTCCGAGAGGCGTACCGCGACCAGGTCGTGGCGGCGCCCTGCCACCGCCAGCGCCTTCTCGAAGCCCTCGGCGCGGAAGTCCGAAACCAGGAACGTGACGGCGCGTTTCCGCTGCACGTGCGTGAGGTACTCGAGCGCCGCTCCGATGTCCGTGCCCCGCCCCTCGGGTCGGTGGTAGAGCAGCTCGCGGAGCACGCGCAGCACGTGTCTCCGACCTTTGCGCGGCGGCACGAACTTCTCGACGTGGTCGGAGAAGATGATGAGCCCGACCTTGTCGTTGTTCTTGATCGCACTGAACGCGAGCGCCGCGCAGATCTCCACGCCGACCTCGGCCTTCATGCGCTGCCGCGTGCCGAAGTCACCCGACGCGCTCACGTCGACGATGAGCATCACGGTGAGCTCGCGCTCCTCCTCGAAGATCTTCACGAACGGAGCGCCGGTGCGTGCGGTGACGTTCCAGTCGATGCTACGGATGTCGTCGCCGTACTGGTACTCGCGCACCTCGGCGAAGCTCATGCCGCGGCCCTTGAAGACCGAGTGGTACTCCCCCGAGAAGACCTCGTTGACGAGGCCTCGGGTGGAGATCTCGATCCGGCGGACTTCCTTGAGGATCTCCCGGGGGATCATCGACCCCGCTCCCCCTACGGGACCTCGACGCTGTCGAGGATCCGGCGCACGACGTCTTCGGGCGTGACCTCCTCCGCCTCCGCCTCGTACGTCACGAGCACGCGATGACGCAGCACGTCCATGCTCATCGCGCGCACGTCGTCGGGGGTGACGAAGCCGCGGTGGCGCAGGAACGCGTGCGCCCGCGCCGTCTTCGCCAAGCAAATCGTCGCGCGCGGCGACGCTCCGTACGAGATCAGCTCGGAAAGGTCCTTGAGCCCGTAGCTCTCCGGGTTCCGCGTCGCGAGCACCAGGTCGACGATGTACCGCTCGACCTGCGGATCCATGTAGATCATCTCCACCGCGTTCCGCGCGCGGATGATCTCCGCGGGCGTCACCACCGGCTGCACGTCGGCGCCCTTCCCCGTCGACATGCGCCGCATGATCTCGAGCTCCTCCGCGTCCGTCGGATACTCGACGGCGAGCTTGAGCATGAAGCGATCGACCTGCGCCTCCGGGAGCGGATATGTGCCTTCCTGCTCGATCGGATTCTGCGTCGCGAGCACCAGGAACGGGTCGTCGAGCGCATACGTCGTCTCGCCGATGGTGACCGTGTGCTCCTGCATCGCCTCCAGCAACGCCGACTGTACCTTCGCGGGCGAGCGATTGATCTCGTCGGCGAGGATGATGTTGGCGAAGATCGGCCCGCGCTTCGTCTTGAACTCCTGGTCCTTCGGGTCGTAGACGAGCGTCCCGATCAGGTCCGCGGGCAGCAGGTCAGGCGTGAACTGGATGCGCCGAAACGTCGTGTCGATCGCACGGGCGAGCGTGCGCACCGTGAGGGTCTTGGCGAGACCGGGCACGCCTTCCATGAGCACGTGTCCGTCCGCGAGCAGCCCGATGAGCAGCCGCTCGACCATCGTCTTCTGCCCTACGATCACGCCGCTCACTTCGGCGAGGAGGCGCTCCACGAATGCGCTCTCCTGATTGATCTTCTGCTGGATGACCTCGATGTCGAGGGACTGCGCCGTCGTTGCCATTCTCGTCACCGTCGCTGGGCTCACGGCCAGGTGGGGTCTTGGGCCGCGGTATGCTAATGGATGCCCGACCTCCGGGAAGGGTTGGCCGCCCCGGTCGGAGCCGGGCCCAATCGGGTACCTGAGCCCGACCGCAGGAAGGCTACCGGTCGTCAGCTACCCCCACGAGCGGGCGCGGTCGGCATCGCAGAGATGAAGTCCTGCTGGCTACTCCATCCCTTCCTTCAGGAAGGCCACCAGCGGCGGAAGAGTCCGGATCTCGTCCTCCAGGTGCGGCACGTGGCCGAGCCCCGGGATCAGGTACAAGCGCCCCCGCCCGTTCGGAATCGTCTCGGCGATGTACCGCATGCGGGCCTGGAAGTTGGCCGGAGTCCCAGCGAGGTAATCCTCCGCGCCCCCAAACACGAGCGTGGGCGCCTCGATGTGCTGCCAATCGTAGACGACCGGGTCCGCGTAGTTCACGTTGCCGATGAGCGTCTGCACCATGGCGAGCCGCGGCCACTCGGCCCCGAGAGTCCATCCGTACCGGATGCGCGCGTACGTCTCGAAGGTGTCATTCCAGGCAGTGGTGTCGTGCGCCACGTAGCGCATCAGGCCGGCCTTGATGCCCTGGAAGTGAGCCGACCCGACCGCACGGCGGTAACTCTCGTCGATGCTCCCCGCCGGCCTGTCGAAGCGGGAGTCCGAGAGGCCAATCGGGTTGTAGATGACGAGCCTCTCGGTCACTTCGGGATACTGGGTGGCAAAACGGGCTGCGAGCATGCCGCCCATCGAGTGTCCCACGATCATGGCCCGCTCGATGCCCTCGGCCTGGAGCACCGAGCGCGTATTACGCGCAAAGTCGTTGAAGCTGTACGGGATGATCGGCTTGGAAGAGCGGCCGTAGCCGATCTGGTCCGGGATGACCACACGGAAGCCTTCCCGGCGCAGCGCCTCGGCGACGTTTCCGAAGTAGAACCCGGCGAAGTTGTTCCCGTGCAGGAGCACGACCGTGCGGCCGTTCGCAGCCCCCTCGGGTGCAACGTCCATGTAGGCCATGCGGACGTCTTGCCCGTAGAGCGTCAGGGGCAGGTACTCGCTCGGATACGGATACGGACATTCCTCGCAGCTGATGCTGACCGGCCGTACGTCTGGCGTCGGCCAGCGAGCCTGCCCTTCCTGGCCGCCCTGTGCGGCCAGGCTGCCTTGGACGAGCACCAACAGGAAAAGCGAGGCGGAGGCGACCGATGTCTTGTTCATGGACCGGATGCTAACCGAGCGGTAGCGGAGCCGGCAGGCTTCTTCACCGGCGGCCGACGAGGGTTTTGCGAAGGCTTTACAACCACCCTTCCCCCGATAGTCTCAACGACACGGGCGTGCTCACCCTCGAATGAGAGCCACGCGTCCGCCAGGAGGTAGATTGTGACCATGGTGACCCGATCGACGCGACCCGGCCTGCTGACTCCAGCGCTCGTCCTGGTCCTGATCCTGTTCCCGACCGACTCGCCCGCCCAGCAGGCCAGTCTCTCCGGGCCTGCGCAGGTGGCCATCGGTGCACCGCTCTCGATCGCGTGGACGGGTCCCGGCGCCAACGGTGACTTCATCAGCATCGACCAGCCCGGCGCGCCCGCCGACCAGTACGGCGACTACGTCTACGCAACGGGTGGGAACCCCTCGACGTTCACGGCGCCCGAGGTACCCGGCCGATACGTCATCCGGTACCACTCCTCGGCAGCAGGCTATCCGGTATCGGCTACGCATGCGCTCGAGGTCACCGACATCTCCGCGACGCTGACGGCGCCGCCTTCGGTCGATGCAGGCGCGGAGCTATCCGTGACCTGGACCGGACAGGGCTACGCTGCGGACTTCATCAGCATCGACGCGGTGGGGGCTCAAGACCGCGACTACGGCCCCTACGGGTACGCGTCCGCCTCGCCCGCCACCATCTCGGCGCCCGACCAGGCGGGCAGCTACGTGGTGCGCTACCACCTGGCCAAGACATACCGGGTGATCGGGCAGGCGCCGCTCACGGTCGGCGGTGTATCGGCCACCGTATCGGCGCCCGTCAGCGTGCCCGCCGGCGGCGAGATCGAAGTCACGTGGCAGGGGCCCGGCGCGCCAGGTGACTACCTGAGCATCGACTCGGTCGGATCGCCGGAGACCGACTACGGGAACTACGCCTACACGGCCGCTGGGAATCCCGTGACCATCCGTGTCCCAGAGACCCCGGGCGCGTACCAGGTCCGGTATCACATGGCCAGGTCGCTCTCGGTACTCGGGTCCGCACCACTCACGGTCGCCGCGAATACCGCGACGGTGAGCGGGCCGACGACCGCCGCTGGCGGTTCGAGCATCGAGGTGGCTTGGACGGGACCCGACAACTCGGGGGACTACGTCGCGATCGTGCTCGCGGGCGCGAGCAACCTCGACTACGAGACCTACGCCTACACCCGCCTCGGCACGCCATTGAGCGTGGGCGTGCCTCTCGAGCCCGGCAACTACGAGATCCGCTACATGACCGGGGTGCGGAGGGACGTCCTCGCTACGGCGCCCCTCCTGGTAACACCCGGCATCGTCGCGGGCGCGCTGCACGTGGTAGCCGGGCCCGGAGCCACCCGCGCGAACGGCGCGATCGAGGTCATCCTGGATGCGTCGGGAAGTATGTTGCAGCGGATGGAGGGCGAGCGCCGCATCGAGATCGCCCGCGACGCGCTCACGCGGTTGGTGGGCGAGGTCATTCCCGAGGCGACGCCCTTCGCGCTCAGGGTATTCGGGCACCGCGAGGCGGACTCGTGCCGCACCGACCTGGAGATCCCCCTCTCGCCCCTCAACCGGGCCGGTGCCACGGGGACGATCCGCGGGGTTCAGGCGATGAACCTGGCCCGCACGCCCATCGCGGCTTCATTGCGGCTCGTTCAGGAGGACCTCGCGGGCGCGACCGGGCCCATTCTCGTCGTGCTGATCTCCGATGGGGATGAGACGTGCGACGGCGACCCTATGGCGGCGATCGACGAGCTGCGCTCGGCGGGTGTGGAGGTACGCGTCAACGTCATCGGCTTCGCCATCGACGAGCACCAGCTCCGCGAACAGTTCGAGTCGTGGGCCCGCGCCGGAGGAGGACTCTACGTGGAGGCTCGCAACCGCCCGGAGCTGCAACGCGCCATGGCCTTGACCGTCGAGGTGCCGTTCGAGGTCCTCTCGGGTGACGAGGTCGTTGCGACGGGCGTAGTGAATGGCGACGAGGTATCACTCCGGCCGGGCTCCTACCGCGTCCGCGTGCTCCAGGGATCGACCCCCGCCGAGTACGAGGCCGAAGTCGTCGGTGGCGAGACGCGTACCGTGCCGGTCAGCTGATGGGACGCTCGCTCGCGCTGCTCGGCGTTGCGGTCGCACTCGGCGCGACGGCCGAAGTCGCCCGCGCGCAGGGGCCGAGCGCCTCAGAGCGCCGCCCGAGCTTCGAGGGCACCTGGAGCTCCGCGACCACGACGCCGCTCGAGCGCCCCAATTCGCTGCGTGACAAGCCGTTCTTCACGCCCGAGGAAGCGGCCGCGTGGACACAACGCTTCCTCGAGAGTAATCAAGATCCGCCGCCGGGCACGCAGCTGCGAGGCACCGGCACCTTCAACGCCGTGTATCGTGAGTACATCGGCGGAGTGGTGAAGACACTGCGCACGTCGATCGTCACGGATCCACCAGACGGGCGCATCCCGGCGCTGACCCCGGAGGCCAACGCAGCGCGGCGTATACGGAACGAGGCGCAGAACGTGCTGGCGAACCCGGAGGACCTCGCACTCCAGGACCGGTGCGTCATGTTCAGCACCTCGGGTCCGCCGATGCTCCCGTACTCGTACAACAGCCACTACCAGATCGTGCAGACCGCAGACGCGTTGGTCGTGCACGCGGAGATGATCCACGACGCCCGCGTCATCCCGCTCGACGGGCGACCGCACCTGCCGCCGAATCTACGACTCCGGTCGGGCGACTCGGTCGGTCGGTGGGAGGCCGACACGTTGGTGGTGGAGGCGACGAACTTCACGAATAACAGTGGGTTCTACGGATCAGCGGGGGGTCACTTCGGCTGGGACGACAACCTGCGCGTGGTCGAGCGTCTGAGCTTCTACGACGACGACACCCTGCTCTATCGCTTCGAGATCGAGGATCCCACGGCGTTCACCCGGCCCTGGAAGGGCGAGCTCACGCTCACCCGCACGACAGCGCAGATCTACGAGTACGCGTGCCACGAAGGCAACTACGCGATGGAAGGGATGCTGCGCGGGGCGCGGGCAACCGAACGCGAAGCTGCTGGAGGGGGCATCCGCTGATCGTGCGCCGTCGGTCTGCGTTCCTGCTCACCGCGCTCCTCCTCGGAGCGTCGCCGGCGCTCGCACAGTCGCCGACCGAGGCGGCAGGACTCGAGGGCGAGCACGGGCTCTGGGTTCGTTACGTCGGCGACTCCACCGCGGTCAGCTGGATCACGCGCACGCCCGCGGCTGGCTTCCTCGAGGTTTCGACCGGGAGGCGCGTGACCTTCCAGACCACGACGCCGGCGGGCAGCGCGCACACTGCGGTGTTCGTCACGCCGCGCGAGGCGGCCCTGACGCTTCGATATGGCACGGTGGGCGACCCGGCCGACCGGCACGAGACGACCATCCGGAGAGACGACCCAGCGCGCGCGCCGCGCGTCGCTTGGGGGGCGGTCGACTCACTGGTCGTGGTGAGCGACATCCACGGCGAGCTCGAGCGCCTTGTCACCGTCCTTCGCAACGCCGGTGTGGTCGACGCCGACCGCCGCTGGTCGGGTGGAAGGAAGCACCTCGTCGTTCTCGGCGACATCTTCGATCGCGGACCCGACGTGCTCGGCAGCCTGTGGTTCCTGTACCGCCTGGAGTCCGAGGCCCAAGAAGCAGGAGGGCGCCTGCACGTGGTGCTCGGCAACCACGAGATCATGGTGATGCAGGGCGACCTCCGCTTCCTAGGGGAGCGAGACCCTCGGGTCGCAACACGCTATGGTGTGTCGTTCGATGCGCTCTTCCGCCCCAAAGAGTCGGTGCTCGCCCGCTGGCTCGTCGGCCGACCTGCCTTGATGCGGATCGGCGACGCGCTCTTCGCGCACGGCGGCGTCTCGACCGACTACGCGGAGTGGAGCGTCGAGCAGCACTTGGACACGCTGCGAGCCTATGCGCGAGAGGAGCTCTTCAGCCGGTGGGCGGACTCGACCTATCACCCTCCCTTGGACTCGGCGGCCGTGCAGCGGCGCATCGACTTCCTGTGGGGCGAGAGAAGCGTCTTCTGGTACCGGGCTACGCGCAGAGCGACTCGCTGGAAGGGGACCTCGCCCGCGTGCTCGAGAATTTCAACGCCCGCCTCATGGTCGTGGGCCACACGCCCCTGGCGACCATCACGCAGCGCTATGACGGGCGGCTCATCGACGTGAACACTTCGCCCTTCGTCGCGGAGGCGCTCCTGTTGGTGCGGACCCGTTCCGGTTGGGATCGCTTTCGCATTCGGGAGGAAGGGCCGCCGGAGCGTCTCGAAGACCCACGCTGAGCCGGTCTCGGCGCAGAGGCACCGCGCCCCCGCCGGGGTCTCCATCGACTGACGGCACGCCGCGCCGCCGAGGCTTTCCGTCGGCCGGCGGCTCTGCAAGGTTGTCCCGGTCCCGTAGTCAGGAGCAGGCACCCGTGAGGTTCGTGACCCCGAAGTCGATGATGCGAGACGCCACTTCGACACGGCGCGAGGCTGTCGCGGCGCTCGGACCGTCCGGTCCCACGCTGACACGCCGCGAAGCTCTGGCGGCGCTCGGGCTCGCGGCTGCGCTCCCGTGGGTGGGTGGGTGCGAGAGCGAACAGGGAGGGGCAGTTCTCATGACGATTGCCGAAGACGATGCGCTCCGCTTGCTCGACGAGCTGGCCGAGCACCTCCTGGTTCTGATGCCCGAGTCTGCCACGTCGCTCGGCATCGACACCGGAGCCCGGTCGGCGCTCCGTTCGCGGCTCGGCGATCGCTCGCCCGCAGGGCAGACGCGGATCGCGGACACGCTCCGCACGGACTTGGCCCGGGTCGAGGCGCTCGACGTCTCGGGCCTTCCGTACGCGACCCGGACCAGCTTCGAGGTCGTGCGCAGCGCTTACGCGACGGCGCTCGCCGGTTACGCACTTCCCTACGGCGATGTGGCAGTCGGTGGCTGGCGCAACTCGCCGTACGTGGTCATCCAGAACCTCGGTGCGTATCTCGACGTACCGCGCTTCCTCGACAGCGATCACCGCATCGCGGGCGCCGAGGACGCGGAGGCATACCTCGCGAGACTCGAGGCCTTCCCTGAAGTGCTCGACGGCGAGCTCGCGCGCATGCAGGCAGCGCACGCGGCCGGCCTCGTCCCACCAGCCTTCCTGATCGACCGGGCACTCGACCAGCTGCGGCTGACCGCCGAGCGGGCGCGGGGCGGCGGACCCCTCGTCACGTCCCTCGAGCGCCGCACCGGAACGATCCCCGGCACGTGGGGCCAGCGGGCGCTCACGATCGTCCAGCGCGACGTGGCCGCGGCGCTCGAGCGGCAGATCGCAGAGTTCGAGGCGCAGCGGAGCCAGTCCACCGACGAAGCCGGCATGTGGGCGCGCCCTGACGGCGACGCCTACTACGCCTGGGCGCTTCGGGCCGCGACCAGCACCTCCCTGACGCCCGACGAAGTACACAAGATGGGACTCTCCGAGCTGGAAGGACTGCACGCGCAGATGGACGAGATCCTGAAGAGCGTCGGGTACGCGCAGGGTACGGTCGGCGAGCGCATGCAGGCACTCGCGGAGGATCCGCGCTACCAGTTCGCCGACGGCGACGCCGGACGCGCCGAGATCATGGCGTTCATCGAGAATCGCCTGGCTTGGATCCGCGCGCAGCTTCCGCGCGCTTTCGGCACGCTCGTCTCACCGAACATGGAGGTGCGGCGCCTCCCGCCGGAGGAGGAGCCCGGCGCACCCGGCGCGTACGGAGGGGCAGGCTCCATCGACGGCACGATTCCGGGCAGGTTCTGGATCAATCTGCGCGACACCAGCCTGCACAGCCGCTACAGCCTCGCCGATCTCACGTTCCACGAGTCGATTCCCGGGCACATCTGGCAGGGCGAGTTCACGCGCGGCACGCCGCTCATCCGTCAGATGCTCGCGTTCAATGCCTACTCGGAGGGGTGGGCGCTCTACGCCGAGCAGCTCGCCGACGAGCTGGGCGCCTACGACCAGGATCCCGTCGGACGCCTCGGGTACCTGCAGTCCATCTCGTTCCGCTCTTGTCGGCTCGTGGTGGACACAGGGCTCCACGCCAAGCGCTGGACGCGTGACGAGGCCGTGCGGTACTTCGTCGAGGTGAATGGATCGAACCCGCTCGAGGTCGCCAGCGAGGTCGACCGCTACTGCTCGTGGCCAGGTCAAGCCTGTGGCTACGAGGTCGGCCATCGCGAGATCAACCGGCACCGCGAGCGCGCCCGCAGCGCACTCGGGCCGCGCTTCGACCTCAAGGCCTTCAACGACGCGGTCGTGCGTGGGGGCAACGTGCCTCTCGACGTGCTGGCCAAGAACATCGACGAGTACCTCTCGTGATGCGCACGCACAGCCGCGCGAAGCGCCGTGCGGTCTTCGCGTCCGCCGTCCACTGACCAAGGGCGTGAGCCGCCGTCGAGCCGCGGCGGCTCCGCGACGACTGGCTCGGCGGGAAGGCCGCACGCTGAGCGGAGTCGGGCCCCGCCGTCGCGCCGCGAGCGCGCCCTACTCGTCCCTGACCAACCTCCCGTAGAGGTCGGGCCGCCGGTCACGGAAGAATCCGAACGCTGCACGCCGCTTCGCGGCCTCGGCGAGGTCGACCTCCCGCACGATCACGCCTTCCTGGCCGGCGGGGAGCTGGTCCAGGATCTCGCCGAAGTGGTTGCACACGAAAGAGTGGCCGTAGAAGGTCTGGCCGTGCTCGTTGCCGATGCGGTTGGCGGCCACCACGGGCACGAGGTTCGCGACCGAGTGGCCCACCATCGCGCGCTGCCAGAGCTCGTGGGTATCGAGCGTGGGCTCGGCCGGCTCCGAGCCGATGGCGGTCGGATACATGAGCAGCTCCGCCCCCATCAGCACCATGGCGCGCGCAGCCTCGGGGAACCACTGGTCCCAGCAGATGCCCACGCCGACCGTACCGTACCGCGTCGGCCACACGCGGAAGCCGCTGTTGCCGGGACGGAAGTAGTACTTCTCCTCGTAGCCCGGCCCGTCGGGGATGTGGCTTTTCCGGTACGTGCCCAGGATGGAGCCATCCGCGTCGACCATCGCGACGCTGTTGTAGTAGTGCGGCCCGTCCTTCTCGAAGTACGAGGCCGGGATCACCACGCCGTGGCGCTTCGCAGCCTCCTGCATCGCGCGCACCGCCGGATGCTCGGCGGTGGGGTACGCGCGCCGGAAGTACGTCTCGTCTTCCGTGCGGCAGAAGTAGTGCCCCTGGAAGAGCTCGGGCGGCAGGATCACGCGCGCACCCCGCTTCGCCGCCTCGTCCACGAGAGCCGAGACGCGCGCGATGTCCTTGGCCATGTCGTCGGTGAAGCTCGACTGGATGGCGGCTACGGTGACCTTGCTCACTGCGTGCTCATGCGGGCGCGAAGTCAGGGGTGCGAGGGCTGCTGCTGCGTGATGCAATGAAACGCCCCACCGCCCGTCAGCAAATGGGTGGCGCGCGCGCCCACCACGCGGCGCCCTGGAAAGAGCGGCTCGAGCGCGGCCAGAGCCGCCTCCTCGAATCGAGTGCCGTAGACCGGCACCACGACCGTCGTGTTGCCGATGTAGAAGTTCATGTGGCTGGCGGGCACGACGTGGCCGTCGGCGTCCGTGACGCGCCCCGGTGAGGGCACGAGCGTGACGTCGAGCTTCGCCGCACGTAGCGCCGAGAGGGCGGCAGCGTAGACGCTGGCGTTGGGGTCGTCGGAGCCGCTCGCCTGCATCGTCACGACCCGCCCGGGGGCGACAAAGCGCGCCAGGTTGTCCACGTGCCCGTCGGTGTGGTCATTGGCCAGGCCGCCGTCGAGCCACACGACGTCCGTCAGGCCGAGCGCTTCGCGCAGGCCGCGCTCCACCTCCCGCGCGCCCATACCCGCATTGCGGTTGTCGTTGAGCAGGCACTCGCGGGTGGTGAGCACTCTACCGGTGCCATCTCCGTCGATCGCGCCGCCTTCGAGGACCCAGTCGTGGTCCACCCGGCGCGCTCCTGAGAGCTGGCACACCCGGGGACCGACCTCTTCGTCCCCCTCCAAGCGGTACTTCCCGCCCCAGCCGTTGAAGCGGAACGTGCGCCCCACGAGCGACCCGCCTTGGTCGAACGCGAAGATCGGGCCGGTGTCGCGCAGCCAGATGTCGCCGAACGACGCATCCTCGATGCGAGCGCCCGTGCCAGCCAGGGCGCGCTCTGCGTCCGCCCGCGCCTCCGCATTCGCCACCAGCACCGAGAGCCGCTCGCCTCGGGGCGAGCCCGTCGCGTCCACGTCCGCGACTGCGCGCAAGAATGCGCCGATCTCCGCGCGCGCGCCGGCCAGGTCTTCGGTCCACAGATCGGCGTGGCTCGGCCACGCGGTCCAGACCGCGTCGTGGTGGGCCCACTCGGGGGGCGGAGGAAAAACCGTACCAGACATCGGCGCCATGGTGGCCGCGACGCTATCCGCGACCACCATGGCACACAAGGCCCGTCGGGCGGGCGAGGCCCTTACTTGACCGAGTCGATCACGAAGTCGACCCCGAGCTGATCCTCGTTCAGGTCGACCATGACCACGATGCTGTCCGGATCGACGTCCCGCGTGGAGTCGGCCGGCGTGACCTTGACCACGTACTGGCCGGGCACCACGAACGGGAGCGTGTAGGTACCGTTCGCGCGCGTGCGTCCGGTGGCAGTCGAGGTCTGATAGGCCTCGAGCAGCCCCGCATCCGTCGGCCTGGCCGTCACCTGCAGCGAGTCGATGCGCGTGCTGTCGAGCGCCGTGGTCACTTTGCCCGCGATCGAGCCGGCCACATCGAGCACCACCACACGCAGCGTCGGCTGGAAGTGCATCCCGCGGATGCCGGCGGGCGTGTTCGGGTTCCCTTGGATGCGGAAGCTCTGGCTCGCGTCGAAGTCGACGACGAGCACGAGGTCGCCCGCGGGGATCTCGAGCGGCCCGTCGCCACCACCTGAGCCCCGGAGGAGCAGCTTGATGCCCGTCTGCGCGCCGCTCGGAATCGTGAGCGCCTTCTGGGTCGAACCGTCGGTGAACCTGTGCGGGGCCTTCAGCTTCACCGTCGCGGACTGGACGATGAGCCTGAGCTGCGAGTAGCTACCCGGCTGGATCTCCGCCTCGGCGAGCACGGACGTGGCGGCGTCCTGCAGGTCGAGCAGGTTCACCGGTCCGTTGGTGCCTTCCTCGGCGAGCGTGATGTGCGCGCCGCTGTCGGCGGGCACCAGCACAACCCTGCCGATGTCCACCATGGCTTCCTCGATGTAGTCCGTGGGCGCGTCGGTGAGCAGCACGGTGAGGCGCGCCGGGCCGCGGACGCCGAGGGCGTCGCTGTCGCTGCACGCGGCTGCTCCGAGCGCGACCGCCAGCGCCATCGCTCCGGTCCCCAGGTTCTTCTTCATGCGTGCCATCGATTCGCCCTCGACTCGGTTGTGCGTGACTGTGTACGATGTCTCAGTTGCCGGGCCCGCCGCCGCGGCCGCGTCCCTCGGGGCGTCCGCGACCCTGCTGCGGCCCGACGGGAACCGGCGCGCCGGTCACAGGCTCGGGGCCGCCGACGAAGTCGGGGCGCTGGCTCCGCCCGGCTCCGCCGCCCATCGGCGGGAGTGAGCCGAGCAGCTCGCTATCGCTCGCGCGTGCAGCCAGACGCTGGCGCACCGCGGCGAGCGCGTCGTCCGACGGGAGCCCGCGCTCGGTCAGCCCACCCAGCACGAGCAGCGGCACCGCCAGGCTCCTGCCCGAGGGACCCGAGCGCGCCAGCTCGCTGATGCTCTCGCCGTCGACGCCCATGCGCATCGCGGCCGTCGCGGCCTCGATCTCGCCTTCCAAGGGGTCGTGACCCGCAGACTGTAGCGCCTCGTGCGCCCGGCCCATGTCGGCCACCAGGACCTCGACCGCCGCGAGCACGTCCGCGCCACTCCGGCCCTTCGCCAATCCCTCGAGGGCCAGGTTCGCCATGGCCCGCTCAGGGAGATCCCGCGCGCGCGCTGTTGCGATCCGGTCGAGCACCTGCTCGCGCACCGAAGCCGGGAGCACGTCGGCCAAGCGCGCCATGGAGTCCTGCTGTGCGGCCGCAGCCGAGGGCAGGCAGGCCAGGCTCAGGACGATCACGGCTCGTTTCACGGGACCTCTCCTCCAAGAGGGTTCACCCTGAACACTCCGGCCACCCGCGCGCGGTCACATCGAGCGCGCCGCCGATCGTCCGGGCCGGACCGCGGACGGCAGCCCCTCCCCGCACGCAGGCGAGGCCGAGCCCTCACGGCCCCGACACCACCAGCAGCCCGACTTGGCCACCGAAGCCGTCGTCCACCGCCGGCACGCCCTCCGGAACGAACCATCGCTCGCCGTCCACGCGCAGGTTGAAGCGATGGACGCCCACCGGGGTGCCGGCCGGCACGACCCATCGACCGGAGGCATCGCGCGTGAGCGGCTCGAGCTCCCACCCGTTCCAGTCCCCGGCGATCTCGACGCGGGCTGCTCCCTCCACCTCGAATCCGATGGAGCCGCGCCGCGCCTCTTCCGAGGTGTAGACGATCGGCGACGGTGCGGTGATCGGGATGGGACGGACGCGCCGCGGCGTGAGCCGCAAGCCGACGGAGGCGAAGTCGCCGCCCGGCAGTCCTTGCAGCACGTCGGAGGAGTACCCGCCTCCCGAGACGACCAGCGCCGCGTTGGGGCTCACCCACCACACCGCTGAGATCCCCGCCCACCGCTCGTTCCAGCCCGTTGTCGCGTACGGCGCATCGCGCACCCCTGCATAGAGCGTCAGGTCAGCGGGTCCGCGCGACAGCGTGAGCGCGGCGTTCGCTTCCGGGTAGGAATCGCCGGACATGCGCGTATGCTGATAACTGACGGTGCCCCGGAGATACCGGCTCTGTGCCCATACCCCGGCGTTGGGGACGAGCCCCGAGACGGCCGCGCTGTCGAATGAATTGCGCGCGCTCGCGACCGACGCCCCTGCCCAGGCGCCAAAGGCGCCGCTCCGCAGGTGCAAGCGCGCGTCACCCCGCCCCAGGAAGGAGTCGAATCCGCTCGAGTGGCGCGCGCCGCCGACGTTCCCTCCCAGCTCGAGGCGGAGCGGGCTCGCGACGCCAAAGGGCGCGAGCCACCCCGCCAGGTCGCCCCTTCCTTGGGCGGACCATCCCGAGTCCTGGAAGCCGGTCACACTCCCCGACAAGCGCGCGAAGATCGACGAGCGCTGCCATTCACTCAGTGCCGCGACCGACGGGGCGTTCAACGCGGGGAGCGTGTCGTACTCGATGCGCGTACCGGCCAGGTCCAGCCCGAGCCGCGACTGCGCGCCGGCGGTGGATGCGCCACCCGCGCACGCGAACGCAGTCACGGCGAGCACCGACGCCAGCGCGCGTGCCCTCCCTCGGCAGCCGCGTCACTAGTTGCGACCCCGACCGCGACCGGGGGACGACGGAATGTTGAGGTTGCGGAGCGCGGCGGCGAGCGCCTGACCCGGAGGCGCGCCCGAGCCGATGGCCCCGTCCACGCGCCCGGGGATCTGCGCCGCGATCTGCATCGGCACGGCGGCGCGCACGACCTGGGTCATGGCGGCCGAAGCCTCCTCCACCGGCACGCCTCGTCGCACCAGCTCCGTGAGCACCGTGACCGGGATCTCCATCGAGCCCGCGTCCGGACTCGTGGCGAGCAGCGCGTGCAGCACCTCGGGCGAGACTCCCTGACGCCGCGCCATCGCCGTAGCGACGATCTCGCCCGCCACCACCGGGCGGCCAGGCAAACCCTCGCGGATCACGGCGCGCGCGTCGCGGAAGTCCTGCGCCAACTCGCTCACGACCCGGCCGATCTCGCCGGCGGGGCGACGCTTCGCCACCCCTTCCAGCACTTTCGACTCGAGCGCGGCGAGCGGCAGGGAGTCGCGCGCGGCCGCGTCGAGCACCGGCTGCACTGCGCTCAGCGTCGCGCCATCCACCCGACCCGAGAGCGCGGGGCTCTGCGCTGCGACCGGAAGCGCGAACGCGATCGAGGCCGACAGGACGACCCACGCGGTCGACGCCAAGGGGACGACGCTCGGCTTCACGCTTCGCCCTCCGCCGGCACGATGACCACGCTGTTCAGCTGACCGAATCCGTCGTCGACCTGAGAGACCGCGCGCGGATCGGGGACCCACTCCGTGCCGTTCACCACAAAGGTGTACTGATAGACGCCGGGTGGAAGAGCGACGTCTGTCGTCCAGACCCCGGTGCCGCGCGGATCCTCGAGCGCGATCCCTTCGGGGCTCCAAGACACGAAGTCGCCCGTCAGGCGCACGGACGCCGCCTCGGGCGCCACGAACACGAAGCGCGTCACCGGCTGCGCCTCCCCGCTCGTCGCCACCTGCGCGCCCGACGGCTGCACGTCCGGACGTACCACGAACACGAGCGCGACCACGGTCGCGAGCGCGAGCGCCCCCAGAGCCGGGCGTACACGGATAGGCTGCGGGTTGATCCACCAGCTGAGGACGCGCTTCCAGAGTGACACGTGATCGACGTCCGACTCGGCGATCGCGCGCATCACGTCGGCGCGGAAGCCGGCGGGAGCGCTCACCTCGCGCTTCAGCGAGCCGAGCGCGTCCCGCAGCCGGACCTCGTTGGCGCGCTCCTCATCCGGGAGCGCCTCGAGAGGAAGCTCGCCCTCGAGATAGCGGTCGAGCGCCTCGTCGTCCTTTCGCGTCATGGCTCAGACACCTCCGAGAGCACGGGGCCGAGGAGCTCTTTGAGCGCCTCCCTCCCGCGCTTGAGTCTCATATTCACGGCGGAAGCCGAGGCGCCGGTCAGCTCCTCGATCTCCTGCACGGAGTAGCCCTGCAGGTACATCAGTACGAGCGCCTCGCGCTGATCGGGCTGGAGTGCGTCCAACGCTCGACGCATGCGCTCCTCGAGCCACCTCGTCTCCGCCTGCTCGTCGGGCATCGGCCCATCGGAGACCAACGACGGGGCGACCGCTTCGAGCGACTCCGTCGAGCGTCGCGTGGCGCGGGCCCCCGCCGTACGGCACACGTTGCTCACGATCTTGAAGAGCCACCCCGCGAATCGCTCCGGATCCCCGCAGCGGCGCAGGTGGCGAAAGGCGCGCACGAACGCCTCTTGGGCGAGGTCGCGCGACTCGGATTCGTCGAAGCCCATGTACCGCACGTAGGCGAGCATCCGGTCCTGGTGTCGCTCCACGAGGATCCCGAACGCCTGTGGCTCGCCCGCCAAGACCCTGGCCACCAGGGCCCCATCGGATCGCTCCGTCATTCCGTGCTCGGCTGCATACCGAGACTTGTTCGCCCGATACGTGCACGTGTTCCTCCACGCGTGCACACCCCGCCATGGGCCAAATGGTCACCCACCGCAGCCGCAGCAAGGCCTGAAAGCCGCATCCCTACGCCCTTTTCGCCGCGATGAGGCGCGCCACCGCCGGCGCGTCCCTGGAGATGTTGTGCAGGCCCCCGGCGCTGTCGTAGTGGTGGCCCACGAAGTAGAGATCTGGCTGCTCCGTGCTCACCACCCGCGCGCGACGGCACGCGAACCCCCGCTCGTCCCGCGTGACTAATCCCTCTACCGGCCCGAGCGCCGCGCGAAAACCCGTCGCGAGGATCACGTCGTCGAACTCTTCCTCCAGTCCGCCCTGGAATCGCGCTCCCGTCGGCGTGAAGCGGTCGAGCCCGCCTCGCAGCTGCACGCGTCCGGCGCGGATCGCGTCCACGAGCTTGTAGCCGATCATGGGCACCTGGCCGAGCAGCGGACCGCGGGCACGCGGGAACGGCGGCGCGCCCCGAATACTCCGAATGATACGCGCGAACGCGGCGACCACGGGGGCGCGGACGGGCCCGGGCAGCTTCAAGGCCGCCCAAGCCACGTACTGGATGGGGACGCCCAACACGGTGCGCGGTACGACGTTCGCGCCCGACCGGATCGACACCGTGACGCTCGCGCCGGCATCGGCGAGCTCCGGTGCGATCTCGCCCGCGGAGTTCCCCGCCCCTACCACGAGCACGCGCCGCCAGGCGAAGCGGCCTGGGCGCCGATACTCGACGCTGTGGATGACCGTGCCACGAAACGCCTCGCGACCTCCGATCTCGGGCACCGCCGGGCTCGACATGATGCCCGTGGCGATCACCAGCGCACGGGCCTCCGCCGTCTTCGTGGTGCTCTCGACGATCCAGCGATCGCCGTCGCGCACCGCGCGCGTCGCTTCACACCGGAGTCGCACCGGGAGCCCGAAGTCGGTGGCATAGGCGCGCAGGTAGGCGAGGAATCCCGGCGCCGGCACGAACAGCGGTGCGGAGCGCGGCAACGGGCGGCCCGGGAGCGCGGAGAGATGCTTCCCGGTGTGCAGGTGCAGGCTGTCGTAGACGTTCGCCCAGCTATGGCCCGGCCGGTCCCCGCGCTCGAGCACGACGTGGTCGACCCCACGTACGGACAGCGCCCGCGAGACCGCCAGGCCGCCGGGCCCGCCCCCGATGATTACCGCGTCGTGCATGGCCCCTCGCTTACTCCGGCTTGCGGCCCCTGCGGATCCCCAGGGAAGTTGGGCTCATGAAGCGATCCGAGCACGTCGAGGCCGCCCAGAAGGCCGGCCTGCGCTATACCCCCGACTCCATCCGGGGCATCCGGAGGGAGCGCGCGCGCGGCGCGTTCATCTACATAGGGTCCAACGGACAGCCCCTCACCAACGAGCAGAAGCTCCGCCGCATCCGCTCCCTGGCGATCCCACCCGCCTGGACGGACGTGTGGATCTGTCCGCACGCCAACGGCCACATCCAGGTCACGGCGCGCGACGCCCGCGGCCGCAAGCAGTACCGCTATCACCCCAAGTACCGAGCGATCCGCGACGAGACCAAGTTCGACCGCATGATGGAGTTCAGCCGCGTCCTCCCCGCGGCACGGGAAGCGGTCGAGGCCCACCTCGGCCTGCCCGGACTTCCCCGCGAGAAGGTGCTCGCGGCCGTCGTCTGGCTGCTCGAACGCACGCTCATCCGGGTCGGCAACATCGAGTATGCGCGCGAGAACGAGACGTTCGGTCTCACCACGCTCGAAGACCGTCACGTGGTCGTGCGCGGCAAGACCGTGACGTTCTCGTTCACCGGCAAGAGTGGCGTCGAGCACAGCATGTCGATCTCCGACGCCCGCATCGCGCGCATCGTGCAGCGATGCCAGACGCTCCCCGGCGAGCCGCTCTTCCAGTACGTCGATCTCGACGGCAATCGCCAGGACGTCGACTCCGGCGCCGTGAACGACTACCTGCGCGAGATCGCAGGCCCCGGCATCACCGCGAAGGACTTCCGCACCTGGGCCGGCACCATGCTCGCGGCCGCGGCGCTCAGGGAGATCGGCCCGGCCCGCCTCGTGAGGCACAAGAAGGCGAACATCGTGAAAGCCATCGACAGCGTGGCGGAGCGCCTAGGCAACACGCGCGCCGTCTGCCGGCAGTACTACATCCACCCGGTCATCCTCGAAGCCTACGCGCGCGGGCAGGTGGTCCCACCCACGCCCCGCGACCCCGAGCGGCACGCCACCGCGCGCAAACTGCGCTCCGACGAGGTCGCGGTGCTCCGGTTCGTTCAGGAGAACGGGGGATAGGGGTCGTCCACAGGCCAGCGTTCGATGGCGTGGACGGCACGCCCCTGAGAAGCGTGAGCCGCAGGGCTAGAGCCCCGAGGCTTCCTCGGGAGAGCCGCAGACTGCATGATCGGCCACTGAACCCACGCCGCATGCAACAAGGGAGACGGCGCTCTCCCGTCAGGGCGGGCCTGCTCCGCCGCCCGCAGCCTCGGCGGGTTGCAGTCGCGGCCCGCGACCTCAGCGCGTTGCGGTCGCCGCCCGCGCCATGCGCTCTCGGGTCAGGTGCGGCACGATGCCGACCAGGCGCTCCAGCAGCATGAGCTGGCCGCGGTGATGCATCTCGTGCTCCTTGGGAGACAGCAACATCTCGAAGCGGGAGCGCGACCCGCTCTTGTCGTAGTTCTCCACCCGTTCGGCGAGGGAGGCGTCACTGAGCGAGGCCAACCACGTCGCGAACGCCTCGCCCTCTTTCTCGAGGACGCCGAGGATCTGCTCCTTGGTGGTGAGCTTGGCCTCGTCGGCAGCGACCCGCCCGATGAGGCCCGGGAAATCGAAGCCCACCAGCGTCGAGACGTGCCGCACCCGGTGTAGCTCGTCGGCGATCTTGTGGCCGTACGCGATGTGTGCCAGCAGCTGCCCGATGGTGCGCGCGCCCTCCACCGCGCTGAAGCCGTAGCGCTCAGCCGGAATCTCGGTGGCGATCTTGATCGTGTTGCCCCGCACCGTCCGAAACGCCGCTGCCAGCTCCTTGCCACCGTACACGCTCATGTGACCTCTCGGTTCTGTGGAATGCGCGGGCGCGAAGCTAGTGGCAGGCGCGGGAGGCGGACAACTCGTGCGCGGCGCTTCGGCGATTGACGCACGACGCCTCGTTCGGGTGGGCGCAGCGCCCGACGGAGTCCGTCTGCGTCCTACGCCGCCAGTCTCGGCACCAGTCGGAGTGCGTTCTCCCGCTCGATCAGGCGCAGCTCCGCCTCGTTGAACATGCCGAGCGCGCGCAAGCTCTCCGCGTACTCGGCCATCGTTCCTCCGGGCGGGAAATCGGTGCCGAACACGATGCGATCGGCGTTCACGAGTTCGCGCAGTGAAGCCACCACTCCCCGATTGGTCGCACCCGCGAGGTCGTAGTAGAACTTGCGCGCCTCCGCGATGAAGCCGTCCGGCATGCGCTCGTCTCGCCGCGACCCCCCGATTCGCTCGGCGAGGAACGGCAGTGACCCGCCGCCGTGCGACCAGATCCAGCGGATGTTCGGAAACGCGTGCGCAAAGCCGTTTACCACCACGCCGGTGATGGCGCGCGTGGTATCGGTCCCGTACTCCATGCTCGCCGGGCCCACCCCGATAGCGTACTGGAGACCTCTGCAGCACGCGGCGGCGGTCGGGTGCACGAAGACGACCGCGCGTCGGCGGTCGAGCTCTTCCATGACGGGCCGGAACCGCGGGTCACCCAGCCAGGCGTCCTCGTATGACGTCATGAACCCGACGCCGTCCGCGCGGAGCTGGTCGTACGCGTATTCGATTTCCCGAAGCGTGGCATCGACGTCGGGGAGCGGCATGGCGGCGAACAAACCGAAGCGCGTCGGGTAGTCTCGCACGACCCCCGCGCCGAAGTCGTTGCACTCCCGCGCCAGCCGGATCGCTTGGGAGATGTCGCCGAGGTAGAGCCCCGGGTTCGTGATCGAGATGACGGCGGCGGCCCCTCCGCCCCGCTCCAGATCTTGCAGGGTCTGTTCCACGGTCCACGTGGTGTTGGCCGGGCTGAGGAGACCGTTCGGATTATCCGCGGTCCTCAGCTGTCCGGCGTCGCGCATCGCACGCACCCACGTCGGAGGACCGAAGTGGTGGTGCAGGTCGATGCGGTAGGCTTCCTGCCGGGCTGGGAACGCGCCTTTCGTTTCGCGCTCGAAGGCGAGCATCGGCAATGCCAGCGAGCCGAGCGCCTGGGTGATGAAGCCTCTCCTGTCGAGCTCGGTCATGGCGTACTCTCGACGATGAACCGCGTCCGGTGTTCCGGCTGGGCGAACGGAATGTACGGGGCCGATCCGAGTCGGGCGATTGCCCGCACAGGCTCACCGGGCGGGGTCCACGACGGGCCCGCGGGGCCGCGCTGGCTGATCTCCCCGGCCCCTCCGCCCTGTCCTCCCCGGCCGCCCGTAGGCATCTTGCCGACATGCCTCGTTGGCCATGCGTGCTGGTCTCGTTGCTCGCGTTCGGCGCCCCTGCGACCCACGCCCAGAGCGTCGAACGGACGCACCAGCGCGCGTGCGACAACGGCGAGATCGCCGACTGCGTCCTGCTCGGGTTGATCTACGAAACCGGTGCCGGCGCCCGTGAGCCGGACGTCGCGCGCGCCATTCCGCTCTACCAGCGCGCCTGCGACGTCGGCCTCCCCGCCGGGTGCACGCGCCTCGCTCTGGCGCAGCAGACGCCACCCTCGACTTCTCGCGAGGAGGGGTTCGTGCGGGTGGGCTACATCGCCGACGCGGAAACCGGCGAGCCCATCGCGGAAGCGGTGGTCGAGGTGCCCCGACTCGGGCTGCGCGTGCTCACCGACGAAGCGGGACGCGTCGACCTCGGCTCGCTCCCGCGCGGCCGCCATCTCGTGACCGCCGGCCGGCTCGGCTACGAACGGGTGGAGGGCGAGCTGCCGGTCCCTTGGGAGCGTGACTTCCTGATGCTGCTCGGCCGCGTCGAACCCAGCGAAGAGGATACCCACGGCGCGATTTACGGCCGCGTGGTCGAGGACGGCACGAGTCGCGAGCTCGCGTACGTGGACATCACGCTCGCAGCGGAGTCGCCAGTCCAACTGGTGACCGGCCCCGACGGGCGCTTCAGCCTCGGGGGCCTCGAGCCCGGAGCGGTCGACATCACGTTCGCGCTCATCGGGTACGAGGCGCGCACGACCACGCTCCAGATCCGACCGGGCGAGACGCTCGAGGTGCGTGCGACGCTCTCCACCCAGCCCATCGAGCTCGAGCCCATCGTGGTGGTGGTGGGGTCGGGGTACCTGCAGCGGACAGGGTTCTACCGCAGGACACGCAACTCGATCGGCTATCAGCTCACGCGCAGCCAGCTCGACGGGATCGACCCGATCATCATGTCCGATGTGCTGCTCCGCGTGCCGGGCGTCAACGTGATGCAGACGCGCCGAGGCGCCGTCCCCGTCACGGCTCGCCTCGAGACTGCGCTCGGGCAAGGCGACTGCCGGCTGCGCCCCTATCTCGACGGCATGGCGATGTTCGAGTGGGACTTCGACAGCGTGCGTCCGGACGACGTCGAGGCCATCGAGGTCTACCACGGCGCATCGGCCCCCATCGAGTACCAACGCCTGATGGATCCGGACGGACACTATCCGTGCGGGGTGATCCTAATCTGGACGACGAGAGGCGGTCGGTGAGCGCGCGTGCAGCCGGGCGACTGGGGAGCGCCGTCACGGTCGCCGTCACGGTCGTGTCCCTGCTCACCCCCGCAGACGCGACGGCACAGGCCGGTGCCGACCTCTTCGCCGCGTCCTGCGCGCAGTGTCATAGCGACGCGCAAAGCGGCCGCACGCCGAGCCGGGCCTCGCTCGGGGCGCTCACGCCGCGTGCTGTCGTCGCGGCTCTGTCGACCGCGGGCGTCATGAGCGCCGAGGGAGAGTCATTCACCCCGGAGCAGCGCATCGCGCTCGCCGAATTCCTGACGCGCCGTCCCTACGAGGCGTCTGTGCTCCCCGAGACGGCGTTCTGCGCCACGCGCGGCTTCGCGCCTGTCGATCTGCAGGCGATCGGCTGGATGGGGTACGGCGGAGACCTCGAGGGCACGGGCCACCAGAGCGCCGCGCGGGCCGGGCTGCGCGCCGCCGACGTTCCGAACCTCCGGCTGCGCTGGGCGTTCGCTTTCCCGGACGCATCGCAGGCCCGCACGAAGCCCACCGTGGTGGGCGACGTCACCCTGGTGGCGGACGAGTTCGGAGTGGTCTACGCGCTCGAGGCGGCATCGGGGTGCGTGCGATGGACGTTCGAGGCCGACGCAGGCGTCCGGGGGGCGGTGCTGGTGGGCGAGAGCGAAGGTCGTCAGCTCGCCTACTTCGTCGACTCGCGCACCAGCGCGTACGCACTCGATCTGGCGAGTGGGGAGCTCGCATGGAAGGAGCGCGTCGGCTGGCACCCCGAAAACAACACCACGGGCAGCCCTGCGCTCGCCGCGGGTAAGCTCATCGTACCGATTTCCTCGATGGAGGTGGCGCGCGCGGCCAGCCCCACCTACGAGTGCTGCACGTCCTCCGGCGCGGTGGCCGCGCTCGACGCCGCCACCGGGAGCCTGGAGTGGTATCACCTCGTCATCCCTGACGAAGCGATCCCCGTGGGGACGAGCTCGGCGGGCACGCGCATCTTCGCGCCCTCCGGTGCGCCGGTTTGGTCGAGCCCGACGGTCGACACCCTCCGAGGCCTCGTGTACGTGGGCACAGGCGAGCACTACACGCGCCCCACCACGCACACGAGCGACGCGATCCTCGCGCTCGACCTGGAGACCGGAGATCTCGCATGGTCGTTCCAGGCCACCGAGGACGACGCGTACACCATCGCCTGCGGTGTGCGAGCCGGCCCCGGATGCCCCTCGCCCCCGGGCCCCGACCACGACTTCGGCATGGCGCCGATGCTCGTCACGCGCGACGATGGCAAGCAGGTGCTCGTCGCGGGACAGAAGTCGGGCACGGTGTGGGCGCTCGATCCCGACGACGACGGTGCGTTGCTCTGGTCCCGGAAAGTCGGCAAGGGCGGCGCGCTCGGAGGCATCCACTGGGGCATGGCCGCGGATGGACGTCTGGCGTACGCACCCGTGGCGGACCGGGCCGTCGTCGTGGACGTCAGCCCGGAGATGCCGCCCTCGCCGGGACTCTACGCTCTCGACCTCGGCAGCGGCGAGCTCCTGTGGAGCGCACCGGCTCCGCGCGACACCTGCGCGGGCCGCCGCGGTTGCTTCGCAGCGCTGTCCGCTGCCGCCACCTCCATCGACAGCGTGGTGTTCGTAGGCGGGCTCGATGGACACCTGCGCGCGTACGCCACCTCGGACGGGCGCGTGCTCTGGGACGTCGACACCACCGCCGCGGTCGAAACCGTCAACGGGGTGCCCGGTCGGGGCGGCGCGATCGACGGGCCAGGACCAGTCATCGCGAATGGCCTCGTCCTGGTGAACAGCGGCTACGGCTCCTTCGGCCAGATGCCCGGCAACCTCCTGCTCGCCTATTCGCGCGAATAGCACCCAGTCGGGACCCCCGCGCCCCCCTCCGCCCTGGCACGGCCCCGCCGCGAGGCACACATTCCCGCACCTCGGGTAACGACACCACACAACGGCACAAGGAAGGAAGCATGACGCGTAGCTCCCTCGCGGCGCTCCTGCTACTCGCGGCCATCGCGGCCCCCGCCCCGGCACAGCAGATCCCCCGCACGCCGTCCGGACGCCCGGACTTCAACGGCATCTGGCAAGCGCTCGGGAATACTCACTGGGACATCGAGCCGCACGTGGCCCGCCCCGCGCTCGCCATGCAGCCCGGACCGGTCGTGCCCGTCCCCGCGAACGTGGTGCTGGCGCTGGGGGCCGCGGGCGCGGTGCCGTCCGGGTGGGGCATCGTGGTGGGCGGTGAGATCCCCTATCTCCCGGCGGCCCTCCAGCGACGCAACGAGAACCGCGAGAACTGGCTCGACCGCGACCCGGAGATCAAGTGCTATCTGCCGGGGGTGCCGCGCGCGATGTACATGCCGTTCCCGTTCCAGATCTTCCAGAGCGAAAGCCACTTCTTCATGGCCTTCGAGTACGCTGGGGCCGTGCGCAACGTCTACCTCGTAGACCCGGGTCCGCCGCAGGTGGACAGCTGGATGGGGCAGTCGGTCGGACACTGGGAGGGCGACACGTTCGTGGTGGTCTCGAACGGCTTCAACGACCAGACTTGGTTCGATCGCGCCGGCAATCACCACAGCTGGCAAATGGTAGTGACCGAGCGGTTCACGCTCTCGGACCGTGATCACATCATGTACGAGGCGACCATCGAGGACCCCGAGACGTTCTCGCGCCCCTGGCAAATACGCACGCCCCTCTACCGCCACGTCGACGAGAACGCGCGGCTGGGCCAGTTCAAGTGCGTCGAGTTCGTGGAAGAGCTCATGTACGGACATCTCCGCAGGAACCCCATTCGCTGAGCGAGGGAAGGTCCATGAGCCATCGCAGCTCACTCGCCATCGCCGCGGCGTTTGCGGCGCTGCTCATCGGTGGCCTGGTCGCGCCGCTTTCCGCGCAAGCACCCGCGCGGCGCGCCAGCCAGTCGGAGATCCCGCGCACGCCCGACGGTCGACCGGATCTGCAGGGAAATTGGTCGAACGCGACCATCACCCCGATCCAGCGTCCGGAGGGCCAGCCTCCCGTGCTCTCGAGCGCGGAAGTGGCACAGATCGAAGGGAATCGCGCTTCGCGCATCGAGGAGGCGGCCGCGCCGACCGATCCCGACCGTGCCGCCCCACCCGTCGGCGGTGACGGCTCGAGCGGCGCAGCCGGGGGCGTGGGCGGCTACAACTACTTCTGGATCGATGCGGGCGACCGCGTGGCCATCGTCAACGGTCAGGCGCGCAGTTCGCTCATCATGGATCCGGAGAGCGGACGGCGTCCACCGCTCACGCAGGAGGCGCAGAGGCGCATGTCGGACGCGCGTGCGTCGGCACCGAGGTTCGGGCAGTACGACAACCCCGAGAACCGACCCATGGCCGAGCGCTGCATCTTGTCGTTCGGGTCGAACCTCGGCCCGCCCATGCTCCCGAACTACTTCTACAACAACAACTACACGATCGTGCAGACCGCCGATCACGTCATGATCATGACGGAGATGGTGCACGACGTGCGCGTGATCAGGCTCGGCGACCGGAAGCCGCTCCCCGCACACATCCGCCCCTACGGCGGCGACTCGTGGGGGCGCTGGGTGGGGGACACTTTGGTGGTCGAGACCACCAACATTCATCCGGATCAGGGCCTGCAGGGTATCGCGCCTACGGAGGCTCTGCGCGTGCTCGAGCGCTTCACGCGGGTGGACGCGAACAAGCTCAACTACGAGTTCACCGTGATCGATCCGTCCACGTACACGCAGCCGTGGGGCGGCGAAGTGCCTTACAACCGGCTCGACGCTCAGGTGTACGAGTACGCGTGCCACGAGGGGAACTACGCGCTCGCCAACGTCTTGAGCGGTGCCCGGGCGGAAGAGCGCCGGGCCGCGCAAGCGGGCCCTGCTCAACCGAGGTGAACAACATCATGAAGAAGTCGACCCTACTGGCGGGCGGCCTCTCGCTCTTGGTCGCGGCGGCGCCGCTCGTCGCACACCACGCGTTCGGCGCTGAATTCGACCGCGACGCACCCATCCGCATCGAGGGACGCATCACGCGGCTCGAGTGGGTGAACCCGCATACCTGGGTCCACATCGCCGTCACGGAGATGGTGAAGGAGGGCCAAACCGTGGTGCCCCCAGATCCGAATCAGGAGGTGTGGGCCGTCGAGGGTGGCACGCCGAACACGCTGCTCCGCCGCGGACTACGCCGGGAGTGCTTGGCGATCGGCACCGAGGTGATCGTGGACGGCTACCAGACCAAGGACCATTCGCTCAAGCGGGCGAACGGCCGCGACATCACGTTCGCCGACGGCTCGAAGATCTTCTTGGGCTCGTCGGGCACGGGCGCGCCGTACGACGCCGACGCGGTGGCGCAGCGCGAGGCGGCGGGACGCTGCTGACGCGGCCGAACGGCCGGCGCGGCTGGATCAGCTGAAGCCGATCCAGCGCCCTCCCGCGGCGACGACGAACCACAGCAGCAGGTCCGTCGCGCCGACCCACCGGCTCGACGTCGAGGTTTCCGTCGCGGTGCGGGCGAAGCGCTCCTTCACGAGCAGCGTGAAGAGCAGCGCCACCGGCAGCGTCAGGATCTTCACCCAGAACGCTGTGTTGTAGTAGCACTTGATCGCTTCCGACAGGAAGAGCGGCACGCCCGTCGATAACATCACCGCCACGCCGAGCAGCATCCAAGGGCGCGCCTGACGATCCAGATCCGCGATCGTCGAGTCCTTCAGGCCCGTGCCCAGCAAGCGGAAGTCGACCACGAGCAGCGAGCCGCCGAGCACGCAGAGGCCGACCAGGTGGATCGCCTCGATGACCGGGAACATCCAGAGCGATTCGCGCACGACGCGCCCCAGCGTCGTCGCCTCGCACCACTCGAAGAACGGAAGCAGCACTCGCGTCTCCTACTCAGCGGGTAGCATGCAGCCCGAAGCCCAGTTCACGAACCCGGGTTGCGGCTGGAGGTCACAGTCGAACCAGTTGTAGGCGATGAGTCGCCCGAACACCACGATCAGCGTCCACGAGGCGAACGACACCAGCCCGGCAACGCGGGCAGCGCGCGGCGGCGGCGCGGCTGTATCCCAATCCGCGACGCGGTTGTGGATGCGCGAGTGGAAGAGCCAGATGTTCAGCCCCGCCACGACCATGAGGATCATCTTCAGGCGAAAGAAGATGTTGTGATAGTAGCGCACTGGGTTCGAGTAGAAGACCAAGATTCCCGTGATCACCATCACCACGAACCCGCCGCGCGTCCAAGGCAGGAGTCGGCTCGTGAAGTCCGAGGCTCGGACAGTGCCGAACCTCACGCCCATCAACCGCAGATCCATCATCATCGCGCTGCCGACGAAGAGCGCGATGGAGAGCACGTGGGTGGACTCGATCAGCGGCCATACCCAGAGCGACTCCAGCAGGCGAACACTCCATTCGGTGCTGCCGAGCCAGGTCAGGAAGTCGTGGATCATGGGTGAGTGTCAGTTGGCCCGCGCGTCGTTTGGCCGCAGGGTCTCGAGCGCATACGTCCCGTGGCAGTTCGTGCACACGTAGTAGATCTCGGCGCCTACGTCGAAGATGGCGTCCAGATTGCGGGCGTCCGCCGCCTCGATGGCGCGCTGCCCCATCTCGACCAGCGACTGCGACATGGTGATCCACGCGCCCTGGTCGAGCGCCCGCTCGGGCATCATGAGCAGATTCCCCGACTCGGCCACCGTGTACGCCGCGAGGCGGAGGGCCATCCACTCCTCCTCGGTCTGCGGAGCGAGTTGGTGCTCGCCCTCTGCGTCCACGATCACACCCACCGCATCCCAGATCACCTCGGCCGCAGGCTCCACGACTCCGGCCATCAGGTCGGCGAGGTCGCCGACCGGGCGGTAGTTCGAAGCCGCCTCTTGCTCCGCCTGCGTGCACGCGCCGAGGGCGACGAGCGCAGCAGCGGCGGCGGTCCTGCGAGTGAGTTTCATGGGGCGCCAACATACACGGCGGCGGCCCGGATGCACTACCCTCGCGTGAGTCCGCGCCGTGCCGCGAGTACCGGCTACTGTCCCGCGGATGCGGAGAAGGTCGGCGAACTCAGTGCTCTTCGGCCGCCTGCTCCTGGAGGGCGCGCAGACGCGCCTGGGCCGAGTCGGGAATCGTCGACCAGATGTAGGAGAGCACCAGCTTCACCTCCTCCTCGTGGATCGCCGCGGCCGGCATGGCGGGAGGAACGCCAGCCACGACGTGCTCGACGATCTCGTCGAAGCTGTGCTCACCGAAGTGCTCGCGGATGTTCGTCGGCTTCACCGCGAGCCCGGCGGCCCCGGTGCCGTCGCCCTCGCCACGGAGCCCGTGGCAGAGCAGGCAGTTCTCCTCGTAGAGGGCACGCCCCGCTGCGAGCTCACGCACCCTCGGGTCGACCGGCGGCCGGGCCGGGGGCGACGAGGCGGCATCCGCTGGGGCACCGCCCGACGCCGCATCGCTGGCGGCCGTATCGCCGCCGCAGGCGGTGATCACCACGAGCATCACGATCCCCCACCGACCGCTGAGTGCCATCACCCACTCCCGCGCATGGTTTCGGAATGGCCGGGAAGATGCTGGTCGGCACGACACCCGGCCAGACCGTCGAGGGGGGACAGCCAAGAGCCGCTGGCGGGTCACCCCGCCAGCGGCTCCGGGTCCCTCAGAATCGCGAGCGACTACTGCTGCTGATCGGCCGCCGGACGGCGCGCCGCCTGACGCTGCTGCACCAGCTCCTGGTACCCTTCCTCGTCCAGGTGCGTGACCGCGATCCAGGCGTGCGACATCTCGTCCGCGGTGCGGTCGCCGATGCCCACCCACTGGTCGGGGTCCGGGTTGTACTTGTTGTTCTCCGTGTTGTCGTACCAGCCGGTCAACAGGAGCTTGTCGCCCACCGCGAGGAGCGGCGCGACGTCATCCGCGTAGATGTGGCTGTGGTGCCAGAGCGCGCTCCAGTTCGACACCATGCTCACGTTCTCGAGCCGGCCGTTGGCGCGGATGATCTGCATCGACATCGCCACCAGTCGGGTGTGTCCGTGCGGCTGCCAGCTGTCGATGCGCACCGGTGTGTTGAACTGGTGCACGCCCTGGGTCATCAGCGTCCCGTGCGGCGCGATGTCGAATCCGCGGCCGCCGTTCAGGAAGTAGAGCGTCAGCGTCTGGCGGTACTTACCCGCGTAGTCTTCGGGATAGAGCCAGATGCCCACCTCGACCTGGTCGTCGACGACTTCCTTGCCGTTCGGCCAGTAGTGGATGTCGAACGCCACGCGACCGTCGGCCGGCGCCGTGCGGCACGCGCCCTCGGGGATGATCTCACCGATCTTGCCGAGCGCGTACTCGGACAGCTGGCCACCCGCGCCTGCCCCGCCGTCCGAACGCCAGCTGGAATTCGCGTGGTGCGTCACCTGACGGCCTTCGACCGAAGGCTTCGTCTCGATGGCGCGGATGCAGCGCTGCGACGAGATGCCGCTCTCGACCACCGGCTGCCACCAGAGGTCCTGGCCGTTCTCGGGAACCGTGTAGGGCGTCGAGCGCACGACCACGTCGGGCGGACCGAACCGCTCGGCCAGGCGGAACTGTGCCGGGTCGGGCCATTCGACCGGGGGCGGGAGGTCGGAGGGGTTCCCCTCCGGCGCACCGCCATCCACCCAAGCAACGATCGTCGCGATGTCCTCCTCGGACAGGCGCGGATCGTACTTGAGGTCCTGGATGCCGTAGTCCGTGTCGTACTGATACGGCGGCATGTTGCGCTCGACGACCTGCGTCTTGATGCGCGACGCCCAGCGGCGGACGTCCTGGTACGTCATGAGCGACATGGGACCGATGCCACCCTGCTGGTGGCAGACCTGACAGTTCTGCTGGAGGATGCGGACGACCTCGTTCGAGAACGTGACTTCACGCTCGGCCGGGATCGCGGCGGCGAACTGTTGTGCGTCGAGCTCGGCGCTCGGCGCGAACGTCGCGAGCATCGCAACTGCGCCCATCGCGGCGCGGGCCAGGATGCGATCAACTGTCGAATGCATGGATGCACTCCTCATCGAGGTGCCCTTCGATGTGACTGCTAGTGTGACTGCTTGCCTACTAGTGTGACTGCTTGCCTACGAGTCCTGCGCTACAAGCCTACGGTCCGACAACCTACGGCAATCTACGGGGTCACGTTCACTCTGACATACCCATTCGTCCAACAGCACATGTTCCCAGGGGCGCTGTCACCCCCGAAGTTGTCGATGCGGATGCGGATCATGTACTCGCCGGGGGTGTCGAACGAGGCCCGAAAGCGCCCCTGATTGGCCGCCGGGCCGGTCATCGGCAGGCGCACCGACTGGCCGATCGCCACCGGACCGGGGGCAACGCCCCG
>VGVR01000029.1 GCA_016873995.1 Gemmatimonadota bacterium | reverse complement strand
CCGCACCACGAACGGGACCGTCACACCGGCGAGCGTCGCAGTCTGCGCGACGTCGGGTGGAAGGGCAGGGGCGTCGGGGAGGGGACGGAGCGCCGAGTCCCCCTTCGCGAGGTACAGGTACATCACCTTGTCGGCTGCCGTGCAGTCGGCGTCGAGCGCCGCTCCGAGGTTCGAGCCGTCTGGGAGGGCGAAATCCTCCGTCTGGCACACGTAGGGCTCGATGTGCGGCCCCGAGATGATGGGCCCGCTCGCGGGATAGTTCGTCAGCGTGAGCGTGCCCGAGGCGCGCCGCGCGCGGACCTCCACCTCGGTCGGGCCCTCGGGGAGGCCGGTGAGGAGCCCCGTCCACCGACCCGCGCCTTCGGCCTGCGCGATGAACGAGGCGGAGACGTCGACGCCGCCCGCAGTCACGACCGGAACGACCCCGCCGTCGGCGATCACCTCGAGGAGCACGTTTCCGCCGGAGACGTAATCGGGCAGGGTGGAGAGTGTGCGGATGGTCAGGGTTGGGCCGGCGTCGCCCCCCCAGCAAGCGGCCAGCACGAGCGCGGCGAGCGCGAGGAGCGGAGTGGCCGCTGCGGCTCGGCGGACCGGTTTGGAGCGGGGTTCGGCAGGCATGGCACGCACGGTCATCTCGAGGCCTCGCAAAACGGGGACGGGAGCGGGGGCAAGTTGGGTGGTATCGTCCGGATGACACAAGCGGGCGGCGAGGGGACCGGGCGGCGCCCCTTCCCGGCCCGATCAACTCCGATAGAATGCATGACGCGGCGACCCAGCCGTGCGCGAATCACCCGGCCGGGGTGGCGGAACGGTAGACGCGGCGGCCTCAAAAGCCGCTGTCCTCAGGGACATGCGGGTTCGATTCCCGCCCCCGGTATGAAGGTGTTCACCAACGAGCTGACGGGCGGGGCCGTGCCACCCTTGCGGCTCGCCCCCGCGCCTTACGATGGTGACAGGGTGACGATCACTCGAAAGCACGCAACGTGGCGCCCTCGGCTGGCTCCGCTCCTGGCCCTGCTCGGCCTACTGGCCGCCGCCGCCTGCACGAGCCCGGTCGGCCTACCCGAGTCAGCGATCGTCGCATCGCACACCACCAGCTCGGGCAACGTCTCTACGTCAGAGCGCTCTCGAGCTCCCTGAGGCCGCGGCTGACCACCGCGGGCGTCTGCACGACGGGGGTGCCAGCCTGCTGCTGGCGCTCCCGTAGCTGTGCCGCCTTGATCTCCCACTCGGACAGGCGGTGCGCGCGCGCATAGCGCTCGACCGTCGATAGCACGCGCCCTGCCCGCGGATCCCCGAGCGCGCGGAGTGCGGCCCCTCGGAAGTAGCCGAGCTGGACGCGCACGTAGGGTGCGAGGCCTCGTGCCCGGGGACGGCGCCGGGCGTACTCGGACGCATTGCCCGCCAGGGCGGCGCAGAAGGCGAGCGCGTCCCGCGCCATGACGCTCAGCTGGAGGGTCGTCGCTGACGCGGCCGAGAGTCGATACGCCCTCTCCGCGCCCTCGAGGTCGCCCCCCTCCCGCAGCAGGGTCCCGAGGTTCAGCAGCAGGTTGGCCCGCGCCCCGGGGTCGGTCTGCAGACAGAGCGCGGTCCAGCCGTGTGTCGATGCCGCCTCTAGGTCTCCGGCCTCGCGCTCCACGGTCATGAGGCCGAGCGCGACGTTCGCCATCTCGTCTGGGTCACGGACGACCTGAGCCATCTTCCACGCGTCTCGGTAGTGAGCGCGAGCCTTGGGCAAGGAGCCCCGCTCGCGATGCGTGTTGCCGAGTCCGTCCAGCACGCGCACGAGTCCGAGGAAGTCTTCGTCGTGCTCGGCGATGCGGCGTGCCAGCCCGTACCACCGCAGCGCCTCATCCCAGCGAGCCGCTCTGCGGAACGCCCGCCCCGCCGATCTCGCGGCCTCGAATCCGTCAGCTGCGCCCTGATGAAGCAGCGCCAGCTCGTAGCAGATGATGTACGCGGCCGCCGCTTCGAGGGTCGCGCCGTCATCCTCGAGGTCCCGACCGAAGCCAACGAGCGCCGCGGTCAACCGATCCGGGTCCGACAGCGCGCCGGCGACCGCGAGTGCCGCTGGCGACCCGGGCCCGGGGAGCGACCGGAGCAGCTCCTGGCGGCCCAGGGCAGCGCGGGACTCACTACTGAACCCGAACCCCGCGAGACGGAACGCGTCGAGGCTGGCCAGGAACGAAGCGTATGCGCCACGGCGATCCAGTGACGGAAGCGAGGGTCGGTCGGCCCCGCCTCGGCGTCGCAGTCGCCCCGCCACGAAGTCCACCCAAGAGGAGAGGCTTCCCAATCGGGCGGGATCGATGCCGCGGACCATGAGGCACCAGGCCGTCCCGCCGTCGCGGGTGACCAGCCGCGTGACGGTGCCCCTGAGCCGCGAATCCCACCGCATGCCGGCGCGGTCGGACACGGCGCAGACCGGAATGAGGATGTTCAGGTCGGTAGGGTCGAGGGGGCCGAACGCTGCGCCTCGGCTCCCTGATTCCACGGCCAGGCGACCGACGAGACGCGCAGCCCGCTCACGCGCCCAGGAGGTGCCGTGCATCAAGAGCGCGCGCCCGATGGCTCGTTCGTTCACCGCCCCCTCCTCCGCACGGACCCCCCCTCCGGACCCGTCCGGAGAGCGATGCACCGAGGGTAGGCCCGCGAGAGCGCGACTGCAACCCTCTTCAGCCGTGGCGCCTTGGGACGCGCCCGGCTCCTCGGTATACTTCCCGTCTTCCCGACGACCAAGACCAGCCCTCGGCGGGCTCGCGGCCCGCCGACCCGGAGAGTTCGATGGCCACAGCCGGTACGAAGAACAGCCTCTCCATCCGCGACAACCGCACCGGGCGCGAGTACGAGGTCCCGATCCTCGACGGCGACGTCATCAACGCGATCGACCTCCGTCAGATCAAGGTCAACGAGGACGACTTCGGGATGATGTCGTACGACCCCGCGTTCTCGAACACGGCCTCGACGCGGAGCGCCATCACGTACATCGATGGCGACAAGGGGATCCTGCGCTACCGCGGCTATCCCATCGAGCAGCTCGCCGAGCGGGCCTCCCATCTCGAGGTCGCCTATCTGATTCTCAAAGGCGAGCTCCCGACCAAGTCCCAGCTCGACTCGTTCGTCGAGGACGTGACGTTCCACACGTACGTGCACGAGAACATCACGGAGCAGGTGAAGGGCTTCCGGTACGACGCGCACGCCATGGGCATGGTCATCAGCATGGTGGCGTCGCTGTCGACGTTCTACCCGGACGCCAAAGAGGTCGACGACGCCAAGAACCGCTGGCAGCAGATCGTGCGGCTCGTCGCGAAGATGCCCACGCTCGCCGCGTACACCTATCGCCACCACCGCGGGCTCCCGCTCGTCTATCCCGAGAACGAGCTCTCCTACACGGCGAACTTCCTGTCGATGCTCTTCAAGATCGGCACGAAGGAACACAAGCCGAGCCCGGTGCTGGAACGCGCGCTCGACATCCTGTTCATCCTGCACGCGGACCACGAGCAGAACTGCTCGACCACCGCGATGCGGGTGATCGGCTCTTCGCGCTCCGACCCGTACTCCGCGCTAGCGGGTGCCATGGCTGCGCTCTACGGGCCGCTGCACGGCGGCGCCAACGAGGCGGTGCTCCGCATGCTCACCCGCATCGGCAGCGTGAGCAACATCCCGAAGTTCATCGAGGGCGTGAAGCGCAAGGAAGAGCGCCTGATGGGTTTCGGACACCGCATCTACAAGGCGTACGACCCGCGCGCGAGCATCATCAAGCGCACCGCGGATGAGGTCTTCGAGGTCACCGGACGTAATCCGCTCCTCGATATCGCGCTGGAGCTCGAGCGAATCGCGCTCTCCGAAGACTATTTCATCGAGCGCAACCTCTACCCGAACGTGGACTTCTATTCGGGCATCATCTACCAGTCCATGGGATTCCCGGTGGAGATGTTCCCGGTGCTCTTCGCCATCCCGCGCGCGGCTGGCTGGCTGGCGCACTGGGAGGAGATGATCACGGACAAGGAGCAGCGGATCGCGCGGCCGCTCCAGGTCTTCACGGGCCCCGCCGTCAGGGACTTCGTTCCGATCTCCGACCGGCGCTGAGCGGCGGTCGGGCCGGGCACGGGGGCGGGGCAGCGGCCGCGGCGAACTCGACGCCAGGTCGCGGTGTCTCTATTCGGTCCGGATTCGAGTCCGGATCCGGAACCCTGAGGACCCCATGACTGCCACCCGCCTCCCGCGGGCAAGCCACTGTGCGCTCGCCCTAACGGCTTTCCTGCTCACACTCCTGCCGGCCGCGCGCCCCTCGGCCGCTCAGAACACCCCGATCGCGCGCCCGATCCCCGCGCGCGTGGCTCCACCCCCCGAGTACCAGCGGGCGATCGAGCGTGGCTGGCGGAGTGAGAACGGTGCGCCGGGGCACTCGTACTGGCAGCAGGGGGCGTCGTACGACATCGATGCGCGCCTGGATCCGCCGACGGCGAAGCTGGAGGGGACGGTGCGGATCGCGTACGCGAACAACGCGCCGGCGACGCTCCGCACGGTCTTCGTGCTCCTCCACCAGAACTTCCATCGCGCGGACGCGGTGCGGCACGACCCCGGCGAGATCACGGGCGGCATCACGCTGCGCCGCGTGACGGCCGCGGGCGCGGTGCTCGAGGAGGACGAGCTGGAGGAGGGGCCGGCGTATCACGTAGACGGCACGGTCATGGAGCTCCGTCCCCCGTCACCGCTCGAGCAGGGAGACACACTCCAGCTCGAGCTCGAGTGGGAGATGACGGTCCCCCAGAAGGGCATCAACGAGCGCATGGGTCACTCGAACCACGAGGTCTACTTCGTGGCCTACTGGTTTCCGAAGATGGCCGTGCTCGACGACCTGCGGGTCTGGGACGCGGAGCCCTTCCTCGGCACCGGCGAGTTTTACGACGACTTCGCGAACTACACGGTGGCGCTCACGGTTCCGGTCGATTGGAGCGTGCACGCGACCGGGACGCTGCAGAATTCGGAAGAGGTGTACTCCGCGCTCACCATCCAGCGGCTCGCGGCGGCGGGGGTCTCTGACACGCTCGTCATGATTGCGGGTCGCGGCGAGCGCGACGCGCTGGCGGTCACGGCGGACGCGCCGGAGGGATCGCTCACCTACCGGTTCGCAGCCGAGAACGTACGCGACTTCACCTGGACCGCGTCGAACGTGCAGCGCTGGGACGCCTCGTCTGCGGTGGTGCCGTCCCGCACCGTGGACGGAGGCACCGACCGCGTGTTGATCCACGCGCTGTGGCGCCCCGATCGGGCACCGCTCTGGTCGCAGGCGTGGCTCTACGGCAAGCAGTCGATCGAGTACTTCTCGACCTACACGGGCTTCTCGTACCCATGGCCGCACATGACGGTCGTGGAGGGCACCGACATCATCGGCGGCGGGATGGAGTTCCCGATGTTGACGCTGCTCGAGTCGTTCGGGGAGCGCGACGCGCAGGGCCTCTTCAACACGACCGCCCACGAGATCGGGCACATGTGGCTCCCCATGATCGTGGGGAGCAACGAGAAGCGGTACGCGTGGATGGACGAGGGCGCGGCGAACTTCCTCGAAAACCAGGCCAAGATGGAGTTGTATCCCGGCATCGACCACCATCGCGTCGATGCCAGGACGTTCCTGGGCTATGCGGCCGCACGGCAGGAAGAGATCCTCATGCGGCACGGTGACTGGTACGAGTCGTCTACCGGGTACGGCATCGCGTCGTACTACAAGCCGGCCGCGCTCATGGCGGCGCTGCGGTTCGTGCTCGGCGCGGAGACGTGGGACCTGGCGTACCGGACGTACATCGCGGAGTGGGCCTATAAGCACCCCACGCCTTGGGACTTCTTCTCGACGTTCGAGCGCGTGGCCGGGCGGGACCTCGATTGGTTCTGGACCTCGTTCTATTACGAGACGTGGACCCTCGACCACTCGGTCGGGGACGTGACGACGAGCGTTTCCGGGCAGACCACGGTCACCATCGAGGACCGCGGTCAGGCGCCGTTCCCCGCGCAGGTGCGCATCCGCACCGCCAGCGGGCAGACCCTCGAGCGAGACGTGCCCGTCGAGCACTGGCTCGCAGGCAACACGACCTACGTGATCGACGTCGGCCGCGAGCGCGTGACGCGCGTCGAGATCGATCCGGCGGGGTACGCGCCGGACGTCGATCGGGCGAACAACCTGTGGCCGCGGGGCTGAGGGGCTAGGGGGCGGCTATCGCGGATCGAACTCCTGCGCCGCGTGCCAGGGGCCTTCGAGCCCGAGGCGCGATGACCAGGTTCGAATCGTCTCGAGGTCGATTCGTTCGCCGCTGATCTCGAGCATCATCGCGATGTCGCGCAGGTGACGGTCCGAGCCCGAGTCCTGGAAGTACTCGAGCTTCTTGAGGATGACATACTCCGCGGGCGCCAGCGAAACGTCCGTCCCCTCTACCTCGAGAGTCCATCGCCGAGCGAACCCCCAGGCCTGGAGTTCACTGCTGTCCTGGAGGTAGACGTCGGCTCGGAGGCCGGTGTCCTTGTGGATCACGTTGAAGTGCCCGTGCCGACTTCGTCCGACTTCCCGAGCCAGGGCCTCTGACGGCGGCACGTAGTAGTGCACTGGGTCGAAGGCCGAAATGAACCTCGACACCTCCGCGCGTTCGAGCTTCAGGACGATGTCGATGTCGCGCGTGAACCGCGGATCCCCATAGACGACGGCGGCCACCCCGCCGGTGACCATGTACTCGACCCCGAGGTCCTGAAGGGGGCGCACGAAGAGCGCGATGAGGTCAGGCGCGTCCACTCGCCACCAGATCCCTGGCCGCGATGCGTGCCTCCTCCTCGTTCAGGTCGGGCTGGGACTGCCGCACCCAAGCGAGCTTGAGCGCGTAGGCCTGTCCGATCAGGGCCCGCATGGCCGCGAGCTTGGCTTGGGGCGATAGCTTGCGAAGGGCGTCGAGGTCGGGTTCAGCCGGTTGCATGGCCTTCAGGATAACCTCCCGCCCACCTACGAGGAGCACCGTCGTCACGTCGACGATCACCCCACTTTCGCCGCGAACCCCACCAGCGTACCGCACGGCGCGCGTACGAAGATCTCGTCCATGCCGTAGAACGTCTGGCGGCGTGGGACGACCACGTCGGCGTTCCAGAGCGCGGCGATGACGTCGTCGAGCTTCTCGACTTCCATGAAGAGCGTCGCAGTGCCTCCGGCGAGATGCTTTCCGAGGTCCTTCGGCGCGCCGGAGGCTCCCAGGTCCGCGTCGATGCTCGCCCGGCTCTGGTACATGAGCTCGAGCGCCCCGTTCTGCAGGATGGCGAAGCCGACCTTGTCGTCGTGCGGCACGGTGACGGTGACCTCGAAGCCGAGCCCGCCGGTCCAGAAGGGGAGGCAAGGCTCGATCGCGTCGACGGTGAGGATCGGGGTGATCTTGGTCAGGGTCGGGTTCATGGGAGGCCTGTGTCGGGGAGGACGAATCTAGTCGTCATTCCGATCGTCATCCGAAGCTCTTGATGCCGGGCGGGCTCTGGCGGAGCGCGGTCAGGTAGCGGAACGCGCCGGGGTCGGGGCGGTCGGGATGGCCGTCGTCCCCGGGCTCGGCCCAGTACTCCATGGTGTCGGGGAGGGAGGTCTGGAGCGCGGAGAAGCGCTCGCTGGCGTCACTCCCTTCTCGGACCGCGGCCACCTCACGATGGGCGGTGCGGGCCGCCTCGTACGAGCGCGAGAGGCCGGACCGGCGCACCGGCGCGCCCGGCACCCGCAGCGCCTCGACCCGCTCCGCGATCACGTTCAAGGTGGCCCCATCCTTCTGGAGTTTGCCGCGCACGGTGAGGAAGGGCTCCATACGTACCGCGGAGCGGTCTCTTTGGTAGACGTCTGGCTTCACGATGACGTTCACGGGACCGTGCTCATCTTCCATCAGAACGAAGACATAGCCCTTGGCGGTCTGGGGCCTCTGACGCGTGGTCACGAGCCCCGCGACGCATACGCTGCTCCCCTGGCGGAGGTGGGGGAGGCGGTCCGACGAGACCGTCCCCGGGGGCAGGGAGCGCTGCAGCAGGGTGAGAGGGTGGAGCTCGGCGGAGAAGTGGAGCATGCGGTACTCGGCGATCATCCGGTCCGTGGGCCCTAGGTCCGGGAACGAGAGCCTCGCATAGGGATCGTCGAGGTCGAGCTCCGTCTGGGCGTGGTCCTCCCGTCCCCCCGTCCGCTCGTCGTCGCTCTCGGGGCCGAGCCAGAGGCCGGTCTGCCAGAGGAGCTCCCGACGCGTGAGCCCGAACGCGCCGCACCCCCCCACCCAGATCAGGTTCTCCACCGCCGGCCGTTTCAGCGCGGCGGGGGTGCGGCGCAGGAAGTCGACCAGGGAGCGGAAGGGGCCGCGCGACTCGCGCTCGGCGACGACCCGCTCGGCGATCTCGGTGCCCCACCCCCGCACGAACCCGAGACCGATGCGTAGGTCATCTCCTTCTGCGGTACAGACTACCGCGCTTCGGTTCACGTCGGGCAGGAGGGTCCGGATCCGGTTCCGGCGCGCGTCCCGGCCGAGGGCGTCCAGCGAGTAGAACCCCATGGGCTGGTTGTTGAAGAGCGCCACGTAGAACTCGACCGGGTGGTAGTGGCGGAGCCAGGCCGACTGGTACGCCAGCAGCGCGAACGCGGCCGCGTGCGACTTGGGGAAGCCGAACTCGGAGAACGCGGTCACCTGGGCGAAGACCTCCCGAGCGGTCGTCTCGTCGACCCCGTTCTTCGTGGCGCCGGCCTGGAAGGCGTCCCAGTGGGCGGCGAGCGCCTCCTTCGAGCGCTTGCGGCTCATGGCCCGCCGAAGCGACTCGGCCTGGCCGTCCGTGAAGCTCGCGAGCGCCTGGCAGACCTTCAGGACCTGATCCTGGAAGATGATGACGCCCAACGTCTCCCCGAGGGCCTCTTCCAGTAGCGGATGAGGGTAAGGGACTCGGTACGCAGGGTCCTCCCTGAGCATCTCTCGGCGCCGCACGTACGGGTTCACGGCACCCCCCACGATGGGTCCGGGTCGGACGATTGCCACCTGCACCCCCAGGTCCTCCAGGTTGCGGGGTCGGGTGCGGCGGAGCATCTGGATCTGGGCGCGGCTCTCGATCTGGAAGAGACCCACCGTGTCCCCCGAGCAGATGCGGTCGTAGAGCGCCTCGTCCTGGAAGTCGATGCGCGAGAGGTCCGGCGCCTCGCCCTCGCGCGTCGCGATGAGGTCGACGCACTCCTCGACCGCCGACAGCATGCCGAGGGCGAGGAAGTCGATCTTGATGAAGCCGGCGTCCTCGCACGAGTCCTTGTCCCACTGGCAGAGCACGCGGCCCTCCCAGGCGGCCGGCTCGAGCGGGACGATCTCCACCAGCGGGCGGCTCGAGATGATCATGCCGCCCACGTGCTGGGAGATGTGGCGCGGCAGTCCAGAGATGTCCTCGGCCAGCTCGCCGAGGAGCTTCCAGAGGGGGCCGTCCGCGCGGTCCTTGAACTCGGGGAGCGCGGCGATCTCCTCGGCGAGCCCGGAGGCCGAGCGGTGCTCCGCGAGCTTCGAGAGCTTTTCGAGCTCCCCGAGCGGAAGCTCGAGCGCCTTACCGACTTCGCGCACCGCCGACTTGAGTCGATACGTGGGGAACGTGCAGACGAGCCCCGTATGCTCGCTGCCGTACTTCTGATAGACCCGCAGGATCAGCTCCTCACGGATGTCCCTGGGGAAGTCGAGATCGATGTCGGGGACGCTCCGGAGCGCCTCGTTCAGGAAGCGGCCCAGGAAGAGGTTGTTCTTCAGCGGGTCGATGTGCGAGAGGCCGATCAGGTAGCAGATGATCGACGAGACCGACGAGCCCCGCCCGCGCCCTGGCGGAAGACCCGATGTGGCCCGGGGCGCCTCCCCCCGCACCTCGCGGCCGACCTGGGCGGCGAGCTGCATGATGTCCCTGTAGACCAGGAAGAAGCCGGCGAGTCCGTGCAAGTCGACCAGCCCCAGCTCGGTGTTCAAGCGCTCCTCGGCGTCGCGCTCTTCGCGACTTCCCGGCGCGTACAGCTCGGCGATCTTGGCGAGGCAGATGGCGGCGAGCGTCTCGAGGGCTCCTCCGCGGTGCGATCCCTCGAAGTCCGGAAACTCGTAGCCCAGGTCCTCCGTGAGGTCGAAGTGTGCGCAGCGCTCGGCGATGAGGAGCGTGTTGGTGAGCGCTTCGGGCCGGCTCTCGAAGCGGTGCTGCATCTCCCAGGGGGCGCAGAGGTGGAAGAGCCGGTTCGCCCGGCGGGTGCCGTGCGCGGCGTCGAGCGTGGCCCGGCTCCGGATCGACACCAGCACGTCTTGGAGGCGGTGCCGCTCCGGGCGGTGATAGTGCACGTTCCCGGTCGCGACGACCCCGAGTCCCAGCCGCCCGGCGAGTCGTCCGAGCGCTTTGTTCCTGGCCGCGTCGCCTTTGACGGCGTTGTCCTGCAGCTCGACGAAGACGCTTCCGGGCCCGAACTCTCCGACCAGCCGCGCCGCGAGCGCCTCGGCGTCCGCCACCGAGGAGTCGAGCGCCGCCGCGACCGGGCTCCGCGCGCACCCCGTGAGGAGGATCAGCCCCTCGGAAAGCTCGAGCAGCGAGGCGAGCGGGAGCCGGGGATCCGTGCGCTCGGAGCCCATGTGCGCCTCCGTGAGGAGGCGGCAGAGGTTCGCGTAGCCCTTCGGGTTCTCGGCGAGCAGCGTGACGTGGTGGCCGCCTTCCGGCTCGGCCGAGCCCGGGAAGCACTCCCGCAGCGTGATTTCGGCGCCCGTGATCGGCTGCAGGCCCGCTTCTTTGGCCGCGCGCGCGAACTCCATCGAGCCGTAGAGCCCGTTGTGGTCGGTGAGCGCGAGGGCAGGGTACCCGAGCTCGGCTGCCGCGAGCACCAGCTCCTCGGGGTGCGAGGCGCCGTCCAGGAAAGAGAACCCGGAATGGCAGTGCAACTCGACGTAGGGGGCCGACGTGGGCGACATGTACCCGAAGATAAACCGAAACCATGCGCCCGCAATGTCGCACACAATCGATGTGACCTGGGGTTCGGTGACTTGTCTATCACTTCGGAAGAGCGAACAGGGCCGCCCGCGGGGGGTGTACGGCCCACTCATCAACGGAGAAACGAACTCGCATGAACTTCATCAGCGACATCATCAAGGAGCGCAGCGGAGATCTCATTGGCCAACTCACGTCGAAGGCCGGTTTCTCCAGGGAGCAGGCCGAACGGTTCGTGCCGGCCGCGGGGTCGTCGGTGGCCGACACTTTGGCCAAGAAGGCCTTGGAGCTCGATTTCACGAACCTCGCTTCGGCCAGTTCCATCGGGGCGATCGCGAAGCACGTCGACGTCAGGGCACTCTCGCAGAAGGCCGGCGTGACGGCGGAACAAGGGGCGAAAGGTCTGAGCTCGCTGCTTCCCATGCTCATGGGCCTGATTGGCGACCGCGCGAAGGATGCGGGCGGCCTGCTCTCTCTCCTCGGCGGCGGAGCCTCGGGTGGCAACCTCGGCGCTCTCAAGGGCCTCGCCGGCAAGTTCTTGCGAGACCGATGATCGGAGTTACCCTCCCTCGGTGATCAGCCTCGCGCCGCGCCTGCGCCCCACGTACATGTTCACCCACTGGATGAGCACGAGGATCCGGTTCTCGAACTCGATCAGATAGATGAGGTGGATGAAGAGCCAAGCAAGCCAAGACGGGAACCCCCAGAAGCGCATCCCCCGGAACTCGCCTACGGCTGCGGAGCGTCCGATCGTCGCCAGGCTCCCCTTGTCGAAGTAGCGGAACGGGGTGGGCGGCGTCTTACCCGCCAGACGATCGGCGATGACCCGCGCCACGAACTTCCCCTGCTGGATGGCGGCCGGCGCGATGCAGGGGATCGGCTTGCCGCGGTACGCCACGTGCGCCATGTCTCCGATCACGAAGATGTCGGGATGACTCGCGACGCTCAGGTTCGGCTCGACGCAGATGCGCCCGATGCCGTCGACCGCACAGCCGGTCGCCTCCTGGAGCGCGTGAGCGAGCGGCGCCGCGCGCACGCCGGCAGCCCAAAGCACGGTCCGGGCGCCGACCCGCTCGCGGTGGCCGCCAACCTCGAGGTCTACTCCGGCGGCATCGATCGCACGGGCCGTTGTGCCCGTCATCACCTCGACGCCGAGCCGCTCCAGCGACTGACTGGCCCGCACGGACAGCGATGGTGCGAGCTCCCCGAGGATACGGTCGGAAGCTTCCACCGACATGACTCGGCTCGAGCGCGGATCGATGGAGCGGAACTCGCGGCGCAGCGTGTAGCGCGCGAGCTCTGCCACCGCACCGGCCAGCTCCACCCCCGTGGCTCCGCCACCGATCACGACGAACGTGAGCAGCTCGGCGCGTTGGGTGGCGTCAGCCTCCATTTCGGCCGCCTCGAACGCGCGCAGGATGCGCCGCCGAATCGAGATTGCGTCCTCGATGGACTTGAGGCCGGGCGCGAGCGGCGTCCAGTCGTCGCGCCCGAGGTAGTGGTTCGCGACCCCAGCGGCGAGCACGAGCGTGTCGTAGGGGAGCTCGCCCTCCCGAGTCACCAGCGTTCGCGCCCGCGCGTCGAGGTGCACGACCTCGTCCATCACCACGCGCACGTTCCGATGCTTCCGCAGTACGTGCTGGATCGGAGTCGCGATGTCCCCCGGTGACAGTCCGCCCGTGGCGGTCTGGTAGAGCAGGGGCTGGAAGAGGTGGAAGTTCCTGCGGTCTACGAGCGTGACGTCGACGGGCGCGCGACGCAGATGTCGGGCCACGGTCAGCCCGCCGAACCCACCGCCGACGATGACGACTCGGTGCTTCAGCAGGCCGCCGGTCGCTGCCGGGTGGGCTGCGGCACGCCCCGCCCGAGCACCCCGCCGAGCCGGTTGCGTACGCCGTCGGTGACTCGGTTGCGCGCGTCGTCCGCCGCGGGGTCGCGGAGCAGGCTGAACGTCGCCCGGACGACCTGCTAGCCGGGGGCGGCGGTCTGCACGCGCTGGATCGCCTCGAACGCCTCGGGATACGCGCCGTAGTCGAGCAGGCAGAGCGCCTCGGAGAACGCGATGGCCGCATCGATGTCGTCGATGCGGTTCGCCTCCTGCTGCGTGCGCAGGAGCGCGCGCTCCTCTTCGGTGAGCACCAGCTCAAGGCCGGCGATGAGTGTGTCGGCGAGCGCTTGCTGGAGGTCGAAGAGCGACTGACCCTGGCCGCGAACGTCGGCGGTGGTGACGATCTCGGCGGTCTCGACTCGGGTCACGCGGGTGTCGAGTCGCATCTCGGGGTCGGCGGTCATGAACGATCCAAAGACCATGTATTCGGCGCCCACGAACATGCCGAGTTGGACGGCCGTCTCCGGGTTGACGCGGCCGGAGGCCTGCAAGTCCATCTCGGACATCACCTCCTCGATTCGCTCGCGCTCCACGAGCTGGATGCGCTCGATGACCGAGAGGTCCGAGATCATCATGCTCGACATCGCGCGCCCGAGGTTGTCGAAGCGCTCGTCGCCGGTGTTGTTGTCGAAGCGCACGACGGCGACCACGCTCTTCTCGGGCTCCTGGGCGTGCGCGGCAGCCGCGGCGCCGACGAGAGTCGCCAGGGCGAGTGCGACGAGGAGGCGGGCGCGCGGCATCGTCGTCAGGCGACGCCCATCCCGGGATCGATCATTCCCTGGACCTTCAGAATCTTGTTGCACGGAAAGCCCGACAGGCGCGCGTGCTCGCGGATGAGCTCCTCGTCCGGCGCAGATTACACGCAGAATGTGCGACCGTCGACGATATAGCTGTGAATCCACCGGATCTCGCTGCCGAGGTCGGCCAGAACGCGGTTCGACTTGCGCGCGACGGCCTGTAGCTCGAGCGGGGTCATCCGTTCGATGCCGGGGATCTGCCTCTCGATGAGGAACTGCGGCATTTCGTTGCTCCTGGGGAGGGTCGAAGCTTCGGACTAAGGATGGCACCGTCAGGGCAGGTGCGCGACTCCAACGGCGGAAGGGGCCTCATACTCGGCGACCTCGTGGATGCCGAGCAGGCGCTTGTGCAGCGGCTCTCCGAGGTCGGTCACCACCACCAGGCCGTCGATGCGGACCTCGTCGGCGACCACGTGCAGGCGTCTGGCACTCTGCTCGAAGAGCTACTGATCGCCCATGTCCAGCGCAGACTGGCGTAGCTCCAGCTGAACCCGGAGCTGGCGGTGGAACTCGATGAGCCGCTGGAGCCGCCTGACTTGGTCGAAAAACCGGCTGAGCGCCACGCGCTCGTCCAGCGCCGCGAGGCGCATGAACTGGATCTGGGTAGCCTCCCACACGGCGAGCTCGAAGGACACCTCGAAGAGGTAGGGGTCCTCGTCGGTCTCCAGAACACTCCCCAGCCGCTTCGCCTCCGAGGTGTTATTCACTACGCTGGAGAGGACCAGCCGGCGCGAGTGCGCCAAGTCCTGCTGCAGCCCAGCCTGCTCCTTGGTTGCCTGCTTCGCGTCGCGTTGACGCTCCGTCCACAGGGCGAGCACCACGCCGGCGAACACGCCCACCAGCCCCGCGGCCGTGTTGACGACGAAATCGACGAGGAGATCCACAGGTGCCGCAGGCGGGGTGGCCTACGTCATCGATGCCCGGAAGATGCTCTCGATGGACGCATCGAGCGCGGCGTTGAACTCCTTCGCGGACTGCTGGGCGACTAGTCCTTCCACGAGCGCGCGCGAGAAGCTGGCCACCATGCCGTGGTTGCGGGCAAGGCGCTTGTTCGCGTCATCGCGCGAGTAACCGCCCGAGAGCGCGACGACCTTCAGCACCTTCGGGTGCTTGATGCAGGGCTGGTAGAAGTTGTCCTTGTCCGGGATGGTCAGCTTGAGCATCACGCGGTCCCCGGGGCCGAGTCGGTCGAGCTCGGCCAGGATCTCTTTCTGCAGGAGCTCTTCGGCCTTGGCTTTGTCCGGGCACTTGATGTCCACCTCGGGCTCGACGATCGGCATTAGCCCGTGCGCGAGCACCTGCTTGGCCACGTCGAACTGCTGGCGCACGACCGCGGCGATCCCCGCCGGGTTCGCTTCCTTGATGAGCGAGCGCTCCTTGGTACCGAACACGCCTTTGGCGCGCGCGCGTTCGAGCAGTGCGTCGAGACCCGGCATCGGCTTCATGAGCTGGACGCCGTCCTTCAGGTCGGCCAACCCCTTGTCTATCTTCAGGAAGGGCACGACGCGCTTCCTCTTCCATAGATACGTCGCGGTCGGCTGGCCCTCGATGTCGCGGTCCATGGTGCCTTCGAACAGGATCGCGCCGAGGATCCGGTTGCCGTCGAACGCGGGGCTCGTGATGAGCCGGGCGCGCATCGCGTGCACGAGGTCGAACATCTGATCGTCGTTCGACCAGGCGCTCTCCTCGAGGCCATACTGCTTGAGCGCCTTCGGGGTGCTGCCACCGCTCTGGTCGAGCGCGGCGATGAACCCTGCCTCCCTACGGACTCGGTTCTGCTGCTCGCTGAACGTGCTCACGTCGCCTTTCCTGGATGGTTTTCCGGTGCCACTCCAGTCTAGGCGAGCGGGCGCCCCAACACCAAGCTCCGGGCGCGGCCGCCCGGCGAGGTCAGCGCAGTGCCGACGTCAGGTCCGCGACCGCCGGGATCCCCGTAAGTCCGCTGGCGGAGCGCACGGCCCGCAGGATCGCTTCGGCCATCACGTCGGCGGCGAGAGCGCCGATGAGCGTCACGTCCGCTGGCTCCGTCCACGCTCCCGTAGCCAATGAGAAGACGGTGTCGCCGTCCCGCGTGGTATGCGCCGGATAGATCGTGCGGGCGAGCCCGTCTTGGGCCATCTGGGCGACTTTGGTCGCTTCGGACTTGGTGAGCCGGGCGTTGGTGGCCACGATCCCGAGCGTGGTGTTGCCGCCGGGCGTGCCGGTCGTGCCCGGAGCGCCAGCGCCGCCGCCCCTCAGGAAGGCTCGCAGGTCCACGAACGCCGACCCGTCCTGAGTGCGCGCGCCCGCGACGATGGCTCCGGTGGTCGGGTCGACCACGTCGCCGACGGCGTTCACCGCGACGGCGGCGGCGACCACGAGCCCGTTCGGCAGGCGCACGGAGGCCGTGCCGAACCCGCCGCGCATGGGGCGGCCGCCGCCGAGCTTGCCGACCGTGGCGCCGGCGCCCGCGCCGACCGAGCCCTCCGCGGACGTCGCCCGGGAGGCCGCAGTCGCAGCGGCGTGACCGCAGGCCGCATCCGGCCGGACGCGCGTATCGCCTTCCAAGCCCAGGTCGAACAGGATGGCGCCGACCACGATGGGTACCGTGCGCGGCCCGACGCGGTAGCCGATGTCGCGCTCATCCAGGTAGCGCATGACCCCCGAGGCAGCGTCGAGCCCGAACGCCGATCCTCCGGAGAGAACTACGGCGTGGACCACGTCCACGGTGTTCACCGGATCGAGCAGCGCCGTCTCCCGCGTGCCCGGCGAGCTCCCGCGGATATCCACCCCGCCGACCGCGCCGCCGCGAGCCAGCACGACCGTGCACCCAGTGGGGCGCTGTGTGAGCGTGTGGTGGCCCAGCTCGAGGCCCTCGACCGCCGTGATCCCCCACGCGTGCATCGACTGAACCTCCTGGGCGAACGCTCGTGGCGAGGCGCACGCACCGCTCCCCAGGAGCGCCCCCGCCAGGAGCCAGCGCGTCCTCATGGGGAGGATGTGGCTACTCTTCCTCGGCGGGGGGCAGGTCGATCGCGAAGCAGTAGAAGTACCCGTTCCCGCCCGTGGCGACGAGGTCCTCCTGGCTGCATCCACGCGAGTCATGAGCCGAGTTCCAGGAGGTCGGATTCTGCCCACCCCCCTGGCGGTCGTGATGTCCCACCCGCGCCGATCCTGCGGCGTTGCTCCTCCAGTTGCCACACGCCGTGGTACCCTCGCCGGTGTAGACGGTCCCATCGGCGTTGGAGCCGGTGAGGATGTCGTGCTGATTCGGCGTGTCGCCGCGGCCGTTTGACGGGCGGCCCTGCTCCGTGAGGATGCTCTCCTTCGTGAGGTTCGCAGCCTCGGAGTGCAGCTCGGTGACGTCCCTCGCGATGAGCTCTCCGCGGAAGTTGTACCACGGTCCGGTACCGATCCTTTCGCGCGCGTTCACTGCGGGCTGGCCGTCGATCGCCACGGCGCTCAGGTACGCCTGCCAGGTGTAGACGGATCCCAGCGCATAAGCCAGCGACTGGCAATGTTGGTCTGCGCCGCGCAGCCCTCCCAGGTTGGCGCCGTTGCCGACGCCCCTGCTCGTGACGAAGAAGCTGAAGTTGATCGCCTGCGCCGCGGCCGGGACGGCCGAGCCGAGGGCGAGCGCGGCGAGAACGAGGACGACCTTCTTCACGAGCCTGCTCCTGATGGTGTGGTAGCTGCCTGGGGAAATGTCCCCAGGCTCGAATGACCGGGCAAGGCGAGCCGAGGACGGAGCCTCAGATGCACGGGCCGATGACGACGTCCGTGACCTCGATCGCCGTGAGGAACGCGGACCGGAGTTCGTACGCGATCCGGTCTCCCGTGAGCGCCGCCGCACCGAGCGCAGGGCCTGGGGTGCAGCCCAGGACGTCGGTCCCGAAAGCGGGAGCGGCGTCGTCGATGGGCCAGAAGGTGACGCCCGACTTGCCAGTCCCGTACGCGGGAACGTCGTCGGCGTAGAACTCGGCGACGATTCGGTGCTCAGCCCCCGCGGTGAGGGGACGAGTGTTGAAGAAATCTCGAGCGAGCTGGGCTCCGCCCAGCCGCACCTCGTACAGGAATTCCAATGCGTCGCGCCCGAGCGTGAGTGAGGCTCCAGCGCCGATGGGGTTGGCTGCAGTGCCAAATGCCGCGGCCGTGAGCGAGCCGCCGTGGGACAGCGCGAACCGCGAGATGAGGTGGAGGTGATTCGCGTTGCTCATACCCAAGCCCGAGGGCGTCGCGCCGAGGAGGATCACCGCGCCGCCGGCATCCACGGCGATTCCCCCGTCGGCGACCGGCTGCTCGACCCGACCAGAGATGACCGTGAAGGCCACCCCGCCAATGGTGCCGGAGGTCACCTCATAGCCTTGGTCCTCCGAGCAACCGAAAAGGGCGAGCAGGGTGATGAGTAGGAGGCCCCGCGAGAGGGCGGGTGGTCGGGGCGCGCGCCGTCGGTGTGGCAGATCTCGAACCATGCGGCTATTAGCGCACCGCCAAAGGACGTGGGCAAGGGGCGGTTGGCGCCGCGCATTGCAGCCGCGGCGCGAGCCGCGGATCTTCGGGCATGGACGCTTTAGCCACGCCCCCGACGACGACCGAGCTCGCCGCCGCCTACCTCCAGCTGGCGGTTACGCTGGGGCTGCTGGCGATGTGCGCGGTCCTCCATCGCCGCTACCGGCGTCCCTACTTCGGCCTGTGGGCGCTGGCCTGGGGCGTGTACGCCCTGCGGCTCACCTCGATCATCACCTTCCTCCACACGGAACGCTCGGTCTGGCTCTTCTGGCACCAGGTGACGACGGGGTGGACCGCCCTCGCGCTCCTCTGGGCGACGTTGGTGTTCACGCAGCGCCTGGTGTGGAAGAACGCTTACCTCGCGCTGGCGCTCGTGCCGCCGGTCTGGTCGTGGGTGGCCATCTACGTGGTGGACAGCTTCGCTTGGGCGGCGGCCCCGATGGTCGGTTTCTTGAGCCTCACCACGGCATGGGCGGCGTGGGCGTTCTTCCGCTACGACCGGCTCGTGCGCTCTCCTGCCGCTCGCTTCCTCGTGGGCGTCCTCTCGCTCTGGGCCCTCCACCACTTGGACTACCCGTTCCTGCGCGCGCAGGGTGCCTGGAGTCCGTGGGGCTACTATCTGGACATCACGTTCGAGCTGGGCATGGGCCTCGGCATCCTGCTCCTCGTCCTCGAGGACTTGGACCAGGGGCTCCGCACCCTGACCGCCCTCTCGGGAGAGCTGCAGTCGGCTGGCCACACCGACGGCACCATGACAGAGGCTATGCTGCGCAGAGCCCTGTCGCTGCGCGGCGTGCACGGTTCGGCGCTCTGGTTGGCTTCTCCGCAGGGCGATCGCTTCGTCCAGGGCGCCGGCGTCGCCGCGCTGTGGCCGTTCGAGAGCCCTCCCGAGGCTGCTCTGCAGAGCGCGCGCGACGTGAGCAAATCGGGGATGCCGAGCGTGATCAGCGGTGGACACGGCTTCCATACGTACACGGCGGCGCTCCCCGTGCTGTCAGACGATGCGGTGGTGGGTGCGCTCGTCGTCGTCGGTGAAGCACGCGACCCGTTCACCGTGCTGGACAACCGCTTTCTGCTAGCGTTCGGTCAGCAGGTGGGCGCGGCACTCGCGAACGAGGACCTGCACAAGAGTGTCGCCGCCCGCACGCAGGAGCTCGAGCGCCTGCAGGCGTCCATGGTCCGGCAACACGAGGAGGAGCGGAACCGACTCTGGCGCGAGCTGCACGACGAGACGGCTCAGGTGCTCGCGGCGCTGAACCTCCAGCTGGGGCTGGTCGAGGAGCGGGGCGACGCAGCCATCGCGCCGGCGCTCGCGCGGGCCAAGACGTTGGTGGGTGAGGGGATCAAGAGCATCCGGAGCGTGACCCGCAACCTGCGACCGCTCGCCCTCGACGACCTCGGACTCGTGCCGGCACTGCGCGCCCTGGCGCGCGACTTCGGAGATCGTGATGCGTTCGAGGTCAGCTTCCAGGCGCCCGCGCAGCTGCCTCGACTGTCTGCCGATGCCGAGGTCGCCCTCTATCGTGCCTTGCAAGAAGCGCTCGCGAACGCGGTGCGGCATGGATCCAGTCGCAGGGTCGAGGCGCGGCTCGAAGCCGACGCGGAACGAGTGGCTCTTACTGTCACGGACGACGGCTCGGGGTTCCCGCCGGATGCCGCCCATCGCTTGCGCTCGCGAGGCGGACTCGCCGGCATCCGGGAACGGATCACGGCGCTCGGGGGTGATCTCGCCTTCAGCAACGTCAACGGTGGGGGCGCCCGCGTTCAGGTGCGCGTCCCGGTGGAGAGGAAGGAATCCGCGTGAGCTCCGAAGAGATCCGCGTCGTCATCGCCGACGACCATGCCGTGGTGAGGCAAGGGATCCGCGGCGTGCTCGAGGAGGTGGAAGGCCTCCGCATCGTGGGTGAGGCCTCGGACGGGGATGCCGCGCTCGCGCTCACCCAGGAGCACCAGCCCGACCTCGTCGTGCTCGACGTGACCATGCCCGGCAAGACCGGCCTCGAGGTGGCGCGCGCACTGCGCGACGCGGGCAGCGGCGTGCGGGTGCTCATGCTGTCCATGCACGACGAGCCTGAGTATGTGCTCGAGGCGGTCCGCTCCGGAGCCTACGGCTACGTGCTCAAGGACGTGACGCCGGCGGAGCTGCGAGACGCCGTGACGGCGATCCACGAGGGGCGCGAGTACTTCGCCACACGGGTCACCCAGCAGCTCAGCGTCGGGCTCCGGCAGGAGCTCGAGCGGGAGCAGCAGCGCAGCCGCATCGACTCCCTCACCCCCCGCGAGATCGAGGTTCTCGTGCGCGTGGCGCAGGGGAGCACGAACCGTGGGATCGCCGAGGAGCTGGGCATCTCCCCGCGCACCGTGGAGACGCACCGGGAGCGGGTCATGGCGAAGCTGCGCATCCGCAGCGTGGCGGGGCTCACGCGCTTCGTGGTGGAGCTGGGGCTCGACCGACCGCCGACCTGAGTCAGGAGCGGGGTGACCGCCCGCCGATTCGAGCCCTGCGCCGGGCGACCACGCGCCCTACGTGGTTTTCCCGATGCCCCTCGGGTACATCTCCGAATTCCTCGGATTACGCGTGGAGCCTAGCTTCTCCCGCTCGTTCGTACTGGACGTGCGTTTCGGCGCCTACCCTCTGCTGGAGTGATGACGATGCTCGTGGTGCGCATGGCCTTGGCCGCTACCGCCGCCCTCGCCGTTCTTGGGCCTGCGGGCGCCTCGGCGCAGACCCAGCCCGACCCCGACTCCATCTACTTGGTCGATCCGGTCGTCGTGACGGCGACACGGGGCCCGCGTGCGCGCTCGGTGAGCCCGGCACCGGTCTCGGTGGCCCAGCGCCGCGACTTCATCGAGCAGATGCCGAACACCATCTCCGACGTGTTCCGCACGCTGCCGGGCCTCGACGTGACGGGCGTCGGCGTGAACCAGGTGCGTCCCCAGATCCGCGGGCAGGGCGGACAGCGCATCCTGCTGCTCAGCGATGGCCTGCGCATGAACAACACCCGGAGACAGAAGGACTTCGGCGAGCTGCCGGCGCTGGTCGACCTCGGCGCCGTCGACCAAGTGGAGGTGGTTCGCGGCCCGGCGTCGGTGCTCTACGGCTCGGACGCGATCGGTGGCGTGGTTAACATCATCACCGAAGCCCCCGTGCGCGACGGTTCGCGCGGGAGCGCGTCGTACCTGTTCGGCTCGGGCGCCGAACAGAGCAAGGCGTCGCTCCGCTTCGAAGGGCGCGGCGGCTCGTTCTCGTTCCAGGGCGGGGGTACCTGGCGCACCGCCGGCACCTACGAGGCGCCCGGCGGTAGCTTCGGTGCCATCACGCTGGCCAAGGACGTCGAAGTCCTACACTCCGGCGTCGACGACACCACGTTCGACACACGCTTCGGCTGGGACTTCTCTCCGCGCATCGGCGTGTTCGCCAAGGTCGAGCAGTACTCCGCCGACGATGCTGGCTTCGGCTATGTCGATCCGGACAACTACAACCCGGGCGACGTCGAGATCGAGATTACCTACCCGCAGCAGCGCTTCACGAAGCTTTCGGGTGGCCTCAGGGCGCGCGATCTGACGAACCCCGTCGCTAACGAGGTCAGTCTGACCATCTACGGGCAGGACAACGAGCGCGACCTCTTCTTCGATGCGTACATCCCGTTCACGCCCACCGCGGGCCTGACGCTCGACAACCGCAATTTCACCGACATCCGCACTTACGGGATGAGAGCCGAGGCCCGTAAGCTGCTCGACAGTGGCGTTCGTCTCACGTACGGTGTCGACGGCTTCCAGGACAACTCCGAGGGCCGTGACAACAATCGCTCGGCGATCACCGGCTTCGGCCCGCCCAGGGTCTCCACGTCCAGGGCGCCGTCGATTCCGCACGCCCGGTTCACCAGCCTGGGTGCGTTCCTGCAAGGCGAGATCGAGTTCGCCGACCGCCTGAGCGTCGTCGCGGGCGGCCGCTACCAGGACGTTTCGGCCGAAACGCGCGTGACCGATTGGCTGCCCAGCCACGTACCGACCTCGAGGTCGAACAGCACCGTGGTCGGAGCGCTGAACGCCATGTTCGAGGTCGTCGAAGGCGTGCATCTGATCGGTACCGTGGGGCGCGGGTTCCGCTCGCCCAACCTGGTCGAGCTCTTCTTCAATGGTTCCGTACCGGAGGCGAGCGCGTATCAGCGGGCGCCGGCGTCCTTGGAGGCCGAGACGAGTCTGAACTACGACCTCGGTGCGCGCTATCAGGACGACATGCTTTACGTCGAGGGCTTCTATTTCCGCAACGAGATCTCGGACGGGATTCGCAGCGACCCGGTGCTCGACGCGACGGGGGACACGATTCGTACGCAGGGCCTCAACACCTACCAGAACGTCAACATCGACAAGATCCGCATGGAGGGATTCGAGCTGAACGCCGACGTGCATCTACCCAGCGGAATCGAGCTCGGGGGATCCTTCGCCACGCTGGATGCCGAAGACGCGCTCGATCCGCAGAACCCGGTGGGCGAGAGCTACTCCACCAAGGTCACCGGGCGGGCCGGGTACCGCGACCCGGCGGGGCGCTTCTGGGGCGAGTGGGAGACGCGCTACAGCGGCGAGCAGAAGGATGTCGCGCTCGGCTCTGGGAATCCGCTCGGGGCGATCCTTCCCTCGTTCACGGTCCATGGCCTCCGCGGGGGAGTGCGGCTGGTCCGCACGGGGAGCCTCACGCACGGTCTCACCCTCGCGGTGACGAATCTCACCAACGAGCTCTATGCCGAGACCGCGAACGCCTCGTTCTTCCGGCCCGAGCCGAAGCGGGCGTTCACGGTCAGCTGGGACGTGACGTTCTGAGCGACTCGATCGACCTCTGACGGGACGGGCGGGGGCGGCTGCCAGCCGCTCCCGCCGTTCTACTTCGATACCGGCCCCGATGCCGACGTTCGTCCACTACATCCCGATCGCGACTACGGTGCTGGCGGCGCTCTTCGCGCCGGTGGTCTTCCGCCGGTGGCGCGCGCGCCGACCCGCGCCGCACCTGTTCTGGTGGTCGCTCGGCATCGCCGCGTACGGGTTCGGCACGCTCACCGAAGCGACCACGACGCTCTTCGGCTGGCACGAGTGGGTCTTCCGGGCCTGGTACATCTCGGGGGCGCTGCTCGGCGGAGCGCCGCTGGCGCAAGGCACCGTGTATCTCATGTTCTCGAGGCGCACGGCGAACGTCATGGCCGCTCTGGTCGGCACGGCCATTCTCGTGGGCGCGATCGTGGTGCTGAGGTTGCCGATCGACATGTCGCTCGTCGAGCCGCACCGGCTCACCGGTCGCGTCATGGAGTGGCGGGAGGCGCGCCTCTTCAGCCCGTTCATCAACACGTACGCGGCGATCTTCCTGATCGGCGGCGCAGTCGTCTCCGCGTGGCGCTTTCGCAAAGCCGTCGAGGCGCGTCACCGATTCATCGGCAACTGCTTCATCGCGCTTGGCGCGCTCCTGCCGGGAATCGGCGGGATGGCGATGCGTTTCGGGCACACCGAGGTGCTCTACGTGATGGAGCTGCTCGGCATCATCCTGATCTGGATCGGCTACCGCTACAACGTGCAGCCGGGCGGGCGCGGTGCGCCCGCGCCGGCCGCAGCCTGAGCGCTACACCACCTCGAAGTCGACCGGGACGGCGACCCAGACCGGAACCCTGCGGTCCCGGTTGATCGCGGCCGAGAACTCCATGCTCATGGCGACTCGCATCGCCGCTTCGTCCAGAGCCGCGAAGCCGCTCGAGGTCTTCAGGATGGCATCCCGCACCGTACCGGTGTCGTCGATGAAGAGCCACAGCAGCACGCGCCCGCCGATCTTGGCGCTGCGCAGCTGCTGCGGATACTCGCGGACCAAGTTGCGGGCGACATCACGACTGTTCTTGAGGAAGGGAGCGACGGTGTAGGGCGTGAACACGGGCCCTGCCTCGACCGGCTCCGGCTCGGCGGTGCCGAGGCCCCGACCCCCAGGGGCGCCCTCGCCCGTGAAGTCCATCGCGTTGAACGAGACCGTACCGATCACAGGCGGAGGGGGAATCTCGGACAGCACCAGCATCGGCATCGCCAGCTCCTGGAATCCCTTGACCTCTTCGGGTGCATCGGCCGCTGCGGTCACGGGCGCGGATGGCAGTCGCTCGGGCGGCGGTGGGGGCTTCGGGAGCGAGACCTCGGGGAGGAGCTCGACGATGCTGACTACCGTGATCTGCTCGGACGGTACGGCGCCCGTGCCGGCTGTGATCCAGACCATGCCGATCACGGCCAGGCTCTCCGCGAAGAACGCGGGAATGCCGAAGCCGAACAGGCTGCGGATGGGATGCGCCGGCTGCGGCAGCACCGGCTGGAAGCGAATCGGGGCGACTTTGGGCAGGGCTGCGCGGTTCGTCTCGGTGCTCATCCTCATTTCTCTCCCGTCTTTTCCGTCGGCGACTTCGAGTCGCCTTCGAGGACCCGCCGTCAGACCGGTGCAAGGTTGCCGGCGGCCCGTGGTGCCGTCTATCAGGCAATCCACGCTGTCCTGTCAGGAGAAACACGCATCCGCTCGGACCGTTCCTGGGTTCCCGTGTTCCGGGCGGACCCGGCGGAGGCCAGGGCGGACGGCTGGGCGAGGTCCTAGGCCTTCTTCCCCAACTTCAGGCCCTTCAAGGGGTTGGGACCCCCAAGCGTGTCCCACGGCGGGGTGGGGGTCGGGAAAGGGGGCCGCTTGGGCGGCTCCGGATCGCAGGGACCCTTCGGCACGCGGATCTTCGCCTTCCTCGGCTTCTTGGCCATGGATACGCCTCCGAGTTGTGGTCTCCGTCCCTACGGGAGCCAGGGGGTGTTCGGATTCACACAGGTCCGGGGGCTACGTCGTCTCCAGCCCTCCGCTACGTAGCGCGTCGTAGGGGGCGCGCCGGGCGCTTCTCGCATCGTGAGGGCACACGAAGCGAGGTGGCGGTTGGTGGGCACGCGCTGGATTACGAGCGCGTGGGGATCGCCGGTGAGGCCGGCCACGACGGCACGTACCGGTATCCGCACGGCTACGCGCACTGGTCGAGGCCGTTCCTCTACGACACGACTGAGCCCGGCCGCTCGAATCGCGGGCACGAGTTCAACACCCTCTCGGAGAACGACAAGCGGGCGCTGCTCGAGTATCTCAAGCTGCTGTGATGTACGAGCGCTGCGACCGTGCGTCGGACGGAGCGCGTTTACCGTGCCCGCGCGCGCTCCTCCGCGTGACGCATCGCCGCGTCGAGCGCATCGCCGCGGAAGCCGCGCCGGGCCAGGTAGCCGTAGAGGCGGCGCTTCGCCTTGGTGCTGGCAGGCGTGTGCGTGCGGCTCCCGAGCGCTGCGGCTACGTCCGCGGGCTGGCGCGCGAGCCACGCGCCTGCCGACGAGCGAGCCAGGTCGGCGTCTCTGACCTCCTCGTCCTCGAAGACGAGCGCGATCGACTCCTGGGCCACGTCGGCATCGACGCCCTTGGCCCTGAGCTCGGAGGCGAGGCGAGACCGTCCACGCGGCGTGAACTTCAGCCGGTCGCGCACGAACGCTGCGGCGACCGCTGCGTCCGAGAGGAGGCCGCGCTCTTCCAGTCGGTCGAGGCAGGCATCGATTCGAGCTGCATCGAATCTCTTGGCGCGGAGCTTTCGCTTCAGCTCCCGCCGCGTGCGCGCGCGATGAGAGAGTAGCCCGAGTGCGGCCTCACGCACCGCGACGTCGGCATCGGCGTCGAGGAGCGTGCGACGGACCGCGGACGTGAGCTCGTCGCCGACGCCCAGACGGCCGAGCTCGAGAGCTTCGAGCGCGACCTCGAGCGGATCGCCCTCGTCGAGGAATACGCGCGCGCGCAGCCCCTTCGGAGGAAGCGGCTCGATGCGGGTGAGGCGCGGATCAGGCATGGTCGGGTTCGAAGCCGATGCCGAGATGGTCGAGCACGCGATCCTCGATCTCCGTTCGCAAGAGAGGAGCTCGGAGTCGTCCGATGCGACGCAGGAGGCGGTGTCGTGCGACGGTGGTCACCTGGTGCGGCATGGCGATGCTGTCGACGGGGTTCCCGGCTGCGCCGGCCGGCAGCACGACCTCGAAAGCGTAGGCGCTCCGTTGCTTCCCCTCGAGTTTGGTGAGGGGCAACACAGTTGCGAGGGCGAAACGCCGGTTGAAGTCGTCGTTCGACATGACCAGGGCCGGGCGTACGCCCGACTGCTCGTGACCGGCACGCGTACCGAGATCGACGAGCACCAGGTCCCAGCGCTGGGGGACGTCGCCAGCCAACTACGGGTCCTCCTGTCGAAGACCATCTGCGACGGTCACGTCCCAAGCGCGCGCCTCCTCGGACATCTCGGCCATGAATTCCGGATCGCTTGCTGCCTGATCGTACGCCTCGTTCAGGCGTCGCCAATGGGTGGCTCGCAGCTCCCTGCGGAGGGCGCGCTCGACGAACTCGTTTTGGCTCTTGGCTTCACCCGACTCGACCGCTTCACGGACCTCGAGGACGAGCGAGCGGGGGATGCGGTAACCAGTCTTTTCGAGTGGGTCACGAGGCATGCCACCCAAAGTGCCACCCACGATAGACGTTGTCAAATCAGTCTTTCTGGGCATACCAGAGGCCTTCCGACAAATCGTGATAGAGGGTGAGCACCCGCCCGTCGTCGAGCACGACGGCCAGGTACTCCCGCGAGACCGCCTCACGCCACCACTCGTCGTCGATGCGCCAGCGTTCGCGCACCGTCTCGACGCGGCGAGCGGTCTTGCCGGGGAGTCGCACGTGCGTGGGCGCACCGTGCTCGTCGGTGCGCACGGTCACGACGACGGGTTGGCCGAGCGGCTTGAGCCGCGGGCGCTCGTGGCGTTCGGGTCGCTCACTGCTCATGGATCGAAGCTGAGCAGCGCGTGGCGCCGCTCCGGGATGCGCGACCACGGATCGATCTCGACCACGCGGTAGAGCGGCGAGTCCCCGAGGCGCAGCTTGAGCTCCTTCACGGCGTCGCGGAGCGACGGCGGCACGTCTCCTTGGGCCAGCTCGTGGCCGCCCGCCTCGCGGCCGCTCTCGTCCTTGCGATCGAAGAGACCCGTCTGCGCGCTGGGTGCGCCGAAGTGCGTGAGCTCGAGCAGGAGCGTCACCACGGCCTTCGGCGGCGGTGCGATCGCCATCTTCGCGCGCAGCGGCGCAGCGATGCGCTCGCGCACGGACGTGGGCTCGCGGAGCACCGTCTCGACGAACCAGGATCCGCCCCCCTCCAGGTGCGCGCCCAAGCGCACGCCCGTCACGCTCCGTCCCCGGCGAGCGGGGCGCGAGAGCGCGCGCTCGACCAGCCGGTCGAGTGCTCCGTGCAGCGTCTCGGTGAGCCCGACCGGCATGGCGAACTCGAGCGATACGCGGATGGGGCGGGGGCGGTGCCACGGACGTACCGGATCGATGCGCCGGCCCGTCGACCAGGCGAGCGCGTTCCTGCCGTCCTCGCCGAACTGGGCGACCAGCGAGGGCTCCGGGAAGCGCGCGAGCGCTCCAAGCGTGCGGATGTCGAGGCGCTCCAGCCGCTCCACCACCAGCGGATCGACCGGGAGCGTGCTCACCGGACAGCGGGCGAGGAAGCGGATCAGGTTCTGTTCGAACAGCAGGACAGGCTCTCCCGGCTGGGCCGAAGCCGCGGCTACCCAGGCGCCGAACTTGCCGGGAGCCCACCCCGCCCGGGTCGCGGCGACCAGGGGAGCAGGGAAGACGCGGAAGAGCGAGCGCAGCACGCGATCCACCTGACGGTGCGGCGAGCCGAAGAGCCGGCCCAGGCCGTCCATGCCGAGGAAGACGCGTCCGTGTCCGGCCGGCTCCAGGATCGGCGTTATGTCCCCGAGCACCTCGAGCATGGTGTCCACCGCAGCGTCGTAGTGGGCCGGGTCGGGCTCGAGAAGCGTGAGCGAGGTGCAGAGCGAGACCGCCTGCGAGACGAGTTGGCCTGGGCGCACGCCCGCATCGTAGGCGCGTTCCGATACCTGCCAGATCGTGCGGCGCGTGCTCTCGCCTGGGGCGAGCAGCGCGACCGAGGTGCTGTCGAGCTCGGGGGAGCGCACCAGCTCGAGCCGCAGCTCGAAGGTGGGGAGCCAGAGGCAGAGCGCTTGCCGGCTCCCGGTGGTGGCGCGGGGGGCGGCGGGGAGGAAGGCGGCGGCCGCTCCTGGCCCCGAGACCCAGCTGCTGTCGGGGGTGGTGGGCGTCCATGTCGTGGGTGCGCTCGGTTCGTGGCTGCTGTGTACCCACCCTCGACCTCGGTGGGTGGGAACACCATGCGCGCGCGGAGAGGCCTTGGACATGGCAGAATGGGACGAGTCGAGGACGTTGGAGACAGCGATCCCCGGCGTCCGAAGTGGCACCCCCATCCCACATCACCACCCGGGCTTCGGGGCCGGGGACCGCATACCGAACAAAAACCGAAACTCGACTCGAAGCTACTGTGGGGCGGGTGGGGCGGCAAGCAGGGTGGGAGGGGGAGTTTCGGCTCCCTCAGTTCTTCCCGATGGCCCCCGGCGGCAGCGGCAGCAAGGGATCGATCGCCACGTCGTTCAAGAACGCGCGCTCGTTCACGGGAGCGCTCACGCCAGGCGGGCTGACGGTACAGATGGGGCTGCAAACCGGCAGTGTATACGCATCCGCCGCTGCGAGGGACGCAGCCCAGCCGAGGTCGATCAACGTGCCGATCGTCATGCGGCTGATCGGCAGCCGCACGGCGGGCCCTTCGGTCGTCGGCGTCATGATCTCGCCGTTGAACCAATTCTCGCGCCAGTGGGCCTCGACGCCGATCTCGACGGGCACTCCGTCCGCGGGCCCGCCCAGCGTGCGCCACTCCGTGTTTCCGTTGGTGCCGTAGTACCGCACGCTGTCGGTTCCCTCGAACTGGGTCTGGCTCTGCCAGAGCGTCCCGACGCCGAACGCGTGCGCGATCTCGTGCACGATGACGTCCTGGAGGTAGGTGGCGGAAGCTGTGGCTGCGTCGGCTTCGTCGAGCTTCATTTGACCGGTGATGGTGGATGGCGGCGCAGGAGTGCGGCCGTACCCGCAGAATCCTCCGCGTGCCAGCGTGTTGCCGAGCCCGTCGATGGGGCCGAGGGCCATGAGGATCGACACGTCGTCGATGACCGCCCCGTTCATGAGCGACGCGTCGACGAGCTGGCACGTTCCGGACGACAGGCCGGAGGCCGGGTACGTGATGGTTGGCCCGACGTCCCCCGTGATCAACTGCTCGAAGCGCGCCAGCGCGGCACTCACCGCCGCCTGCGCGTTCGCCGACGGTAGCGCGCCGCCGTTGTACGTGAGCCAGAGGTTGAACGCGGAGGCGGGCCTGGTCGAGATGGTGATCGCGTAGCGCTCGGAGAGCGTGAGCGTGCCGTTCGACGCCGTGACCTGGAAGAAGAACGCGCCCAACGCGGAGGGGGTGCCGGAGATCTGCCCGGTGGTCGAGTTGATGGTCAGGCTGTTGGGCAGGGCGCCCGCCGTGACGGCGAAGACGTAGCCGGTGCCCCCACCTGCGACGGGCCCGATCGTGTCCGCGTAGGCGGTGCCGACGTATCCGCCCCGCAGATACGCCGGCGGGAGCGTGCCTCCGACCTCGATCCGCACGCTCTTCGTCAGGCTGCTCCCGCCCGGGGCCACCTGGCCGATCACGGTCGTCTCGCAGTTCCCCGTCGCCGTGACCTTGCCGGTCGACACCGCCACCGTTGCGACGGCGGCGTTATTGGTCGCGAACGTCACGGCTACACCCGTCATGGGCGAGCCGAGCGCGTCGCGCATGGTTCGGCCGACGGTGGCGGTGTCCGTCGCTGCCGCAAAGCGGAGCGTATCGGGCGTGAGCGTGAGCGTGGCCGCTACCTGCTGTACGGTGACATCAGCCGTGTCCTGCACGGCTCCCGCGGCGGCAATGATCCGCCGGTGCCGTTGCTCACCGCAGTCACCAAACCGCCGCTCGACACGGTCGCCACCGATGCGACGCTGGTCGACCACGTCACCGTGGCGCCCGAGATCGTCGCCCCGCCTGCGTCCCTGACGGTGGCCGTGAGGCTCTGCGTCTGGTTGAGCGATGCGAAGTTGACCGTGGTGCTCGACAGCGTGATCGACGCCGGGGTGGGCGTGGGGCCGGTGCCGCCGTTCCCGCTGCCGCCACACGCCACGAGGAAGAGCAGGGTGGCGAACCGGGCGCGCCGCATCAGCATGCCATCACCATACGCACATCACTCCGTTGCGAGTCCACCCCTGAAGATGAAGAACGCGGCGGCACAGAGGCAAAGCCCTGCCCAAAGGTAGTCCAGCCTCACGGGCTCGCGCAGGTAGAACGTGGCGATGGGCACGAACACCGACAACGTGATGACCTCCTGGAGGATCTTGAGCTGCCCGATCGTCATCACGGTGTGGCCGATGCGGTTCGCGGGCACCTGCAGGAGGTACTCGAAGAGGGCGATGCCCCAGCTCACGAGCGCCGCCACGATCCAGGGCCGGTGACTGAGCTCGCGCAGGTGGGCGTACCAGGCCAGAGTCATGAAGACGTTCGAGGCCGTGAGGAGCAGGATCGTCTTCGCGAGGGGTGAGAACACGCGGGCTCCGGTCAGTGGGAGTCGGGGGAACGGATCGCCACCGGCGCCGAGGCTCGGAAGATGCCTCGGAAGAGGTCGACGACTGTCGACCTCTTCCTCAGGGATTCAGCCAGTAGTTCACCTTGATGGCGAAAATGTTGTCGGCCTTCGCGCCGAACATGTCCGCGAAGTCACGGCCCACGTCGAATCCACCGACCCATGGGTCGGTGCCCGATGGCCCGCGGTTCGTGACCGAATCGATGCGGCGCTGCTGCCAGACGAGATACAGCGTCGAGCCCTGGCGCCACTCCCAGCGGAGCACGGCGTTGCCGAGGAGGGAGCGGTAGCTGAAGTCCCGGTTCGTGACGGAGAACGATGGCGCCGCGCCCCCGCCATCCGGATCCACGGTGTAGTTGCCGCTCGTGCCCTGCGTCAGCGTGCCGACGTCCGCGTAGTCGAGGAACTCGAACGCGCGGCGGCGGGCGAACTCCTTCAGACCCTCGTAGTCGCCGGTGGAGATGAACGGCTCGGCGTAGAGCTGCAGCGAGATCCCCGGAGTGAGCGTCACGTCGAGGCGCGTCTCCAACGAGAGAGTGGTCTGGTCGAGCTCGGCGAAGATGTAGCGGCGGCCGTACGTGTTCGCCGCGAGTGCGTCGTTGACCGCCGTGACGTACTGGGCGCTGTTGACCTGCCGGCGGAAGCCAGGGCCGAAGCGAACCGTCACGCGCTCGCTCGGGTTCGCGGTCAGGTTCAGACCGACGTCGTGATGCCAGCCCCCCGCTTCATCCGAGCTCCAGTCGTAGTTGAGGCGGGCGACGACGGCACGCCGCGAGTCGGAGTTGAGGTTCGCCGTGCCGCTCCAACGCTGCGGGGTCGTCGCGATCGGCCCGCCCCGGGTGAGTCGGTCGTCGTCGTTGCGCGGGTTGTACGCGAGCCTCGCTCCCACGCCCCAGTAGTTCAGGAACGTGAGGTTGATGTTGCCGTTCATCTCGCGATGGACGCGATCGCCCGCGTAGTTGAGTGTGAAGTCGGGGCTGCCGCGCACGCTCCAGTTACGCAGGATGCGGCCAGGCGTGATCTGCTGGTACTGGAAGTTCGTATCGAACATGATGCGGTCCGACGCCGACTGGAATCCGAGGTCGTTGACTTCGTATCCCGGGCTCGAGAACGACATCGCCGTCTTCATCGTGAACGCGCCCGCCTGCTTCACGAAGTCGAACATGAAGTAGTAGCCGTCGAGGGAGCGCGCGCTCGAATCGAGGTCGAGGTGCCAGGCGCCAGGCCGCTGGTAGTAGCGTGTCGACGAGCGCTGCGTGCGCAGGATGGCCGCGGAATCTCCGACTACGTGGCTCGCGGTGAACGCCGTGCTGAACCGGTAGGTGCGGTTCGACCACTCGTGCGTGAAGTCGAAGCCGCCCGAGTAGGCGGCGCTGTGGAGACGCGCGTCCAGCCCAGTTCCCGAGAGGCTCCGGTTGACCGCAGCCGAGATGGCGCCGAACCGCGTGTTGCCCCCGTTGATCTGCCTACGGACGCGCCCGACCAGGTAGTTCGAGAGGGGCTCGACGGTCGCCTTTCCCACCGCCTGTGAGGCGTCTACGTAACGGGCCGACTCCTCGCCCGTCACGGCTTCCAGGAAGCCGAGTGACCAACCCCCCCGCGTCCGGCCCGTGACCTTGGCCGCACCGAGGATCGTGGTGGTGGCGTCCATCTCGGAGAAGACGGCGCTCGACGGCACCGCCCCCTGCGGCGCGCGCCCGATGCGCCGCGAGTAGAGCAGCTGCGGAGGACGCCCCGTGCTCCCCATCGGGCCGCCTTCACTGAAGTTGAAAATGTCGGCGCCCTCCACGAAGAACGGTCGGCGCTCCTCGTAGCGCGTCTCGAAGTCGGTGAGGTTGATGACCGAGGGATCGAGCTCGACCTGCCCGAAGTCCGGGTTCACGGTCGCATCGAGCGTGACGTTCGACGTGAGACGGTACTTCAGATCCGCGCCGTAGTCGGTGAACTCGTCGGACCCCGACCGGAACGGGTTCGAGAACGTCACGCTTGCGGGCGTGCTCAAATTGAGGTACTCCCCACGCGCAGTGGCGTAAGGGAGGAGCTCGAGGCGCCGTCCGGGCTCGACGCCGGCGATGCCATCGAGGTGGGCATAGCGCGACGGCCCCCCGCGCTCGAGGGTCGGTCTGAAGGGGAAGACCGTTCGCTCCTGGCTCCGGTGGATGTTGCGCTGGAAGTGGATCCCCCAGACTTGTTGGGCGTCGCGGCTGAAGCGCAGCTGGCTGAACGGGATGCGCATCTCGGCGAACCACCCTTGCTCGGTGATTCGAATGGCTCGGGTCCAGATGGGGTCCCAGGAGGTGTCGCCGCCAACGCCTCCACCTCCACGACCGCCGCCGCCGCCGCCGCCTCCTCCGCCCGAGACCGCGTCTCGGTACGTCCCCGTCGGATTCACGCTGAACTGGTACGAGGTCTCGTGGTCGTGGAAGGAGTCGAGGCTGACGGTGAAGTAGTCGAAGTCGCCGTTGCTCTGGTCCCGCCGTGCCATGCGGGGTGTCAACGGCTGGTCGTCGTAGAACATCGCGCCGATGTACACGGCGTCGTCGTCGTACAGGATGCGGACTTCCGTGCGCTGCGTCCCCGGTTGGCCCTCGAGCGGGAGCTCCTGGATGAAGTCGGTGATCGGCGTCGCCTGGGACCACGCGGGTTCGTCGAGCCGACCGTCTATCCCGATCGACTGGGCCGTGCGGAGCGCAGTCGCTCTGGGCGCCAGGTCGTGCTGGTAGTCACTTTGCTGGATCGGAGGGGCGGCCGGCCGCGGCCGCCCCTCCGGGATCTGTCCTGCCAATGGCGACGCGGGCAGAGGCGTCATCGCGACAATGGCCACGGCCGCTGCTCGGTACGCGCCGCGAGTGGTCGAGCGCGATGAAGAGCGTGGGGACCTGAGCGGCATGGGCAGGTTCAGGTTGTGGATGGGGTCTGGAAATCGACAACCGCGAAATGTGTGTCTCCCTGACCGCGAATCCAAGGGAAGTGTTGGGCGGAGCGTCGGGGACGGGCCCCGGACGCCCCTTCGAACCCGCCGTCGTCCCCTCTATACTGTCGGGCTTCGAGGCACACGGCCCCAACTCCGCAGAACTCGTGTCCAAGTCGATGAGCACACCCAGCCCCATCATCTATACCTGGACCGACGAAGCTCCCGCGCTCGCGACGCACGCCCTGCTGCCGGTCATCCGCGCGTTCGCTGGAGCTGCCGGGGTGCCGATCGAGACGCGCGACATCTCGCTCGCCGGGCGCGTCCTCGCGGCGTTCGCGGACCGCCTCCCGGAGGGTCAGCGCGTTCGGGACGATCTGGCGGAGCTGGGACGGCTGGTGGAGAAGCCGGAGGCGAACGTCATCAAGCTGCCGAACGTGAGCGCTTCGGTGCCGCAGCTGAAGGCGTGCATCGCGGAGCTCAGGATGCGGGGGTACGCGCTTCCCGACTATCCGGAGTCGCCGACGAACGACGACGAGCGCGCAGTGAAGGCGCGCTACGACAAAGTCAAGGGCAGCGCAGTCAATCCGGTCCTGAGAGAAGGCAACTCGGACCGGCGCGCCCCGAAGTCGGTGAAGGACTTCGCGCGCGCGAACCCGCCGAAGATGCGTCCGTGGCCCTCCGACTCGCGCACGCACGTGGCGACCATGAGCGCGGGCGATTTCCGGCACAACGAGAAGTCGCTCATGCTGTCCGCCGCGACGACGTCACGCATCGAGCACGTGGCGAAGGACGGAAAGGTCACCGTGCTCAAGCCGTCCGTGCCGCTCCAGGCCGCCGAGATCCTCGATGCCACGGTGATGAGCAGGCGGGCGCTGGTGGCGTTCCTGGGCGAGCAGGTGCGCGAGGCCAAAGCGAAGGGGGTGCTGTTCTCGCTGCACCTGAAGGCGACGATGATGAAGGTCTCGGACCCGATCCTCTTCGGCCACGCGGTCCGTGCGTACTTCGCCGAGGTGTTCACCAAGCACGCGGCGACGCTCGACCGCATCGGAGCCGATCCCGACAACGGCCTCGGAGACCTGCTCGCCAAGATCGCGGCACTCCCCGCCGCGGAGCGCGTGCCGATCGAGGCGGACATCCGCGCAGCGTACCAGAGCGGCCCGGGCGTCGCCATGGTCGACTCGGCCAAAGGGATCACCAACTTGCACGTGCCGAGCGACGTCATCATCGACGCCTCCATGCCACCGCTGGTGCGCGACTCCGGCCGCATGTGGAACGCGGCGGGTGAGCTGCAGGACACCAAGGCCGTCATCCCGGACTCGAGCTACGCGGGCATCTACGATGCGATCGTGCGCGACTGCCAACGGCACGGCCAGCTCGACCCAGCCACCATGGGGAGCGTGTCCAACGTCGGCCTGATGGCGCAGGCGGCCGAGGAGTACGGCTCCCACGACAAGACGTTCGAGGTGGCATCCGACGGCATCGTGCGCGTCGTCGACGCAGCCGGGCGCGTCCTGCTCGAGCATGCGGTAGAGGCCGGCGACGTCTGGCGCGCGTGCCAGACCAAAGACGCGCCGGTCCGCGACTGGGTGAAGCTCGCCGTGCGCCGCGCGCGCTCCACCGGCGCGCCCGCGGTGTTCTGGTTGGACGAGACGCGCGCCCACGACGCGGAGCTGATCCGCAAGGTGAAGACATACCTGGCGGACCACGACACGCGCGGCCTGGACATCCGCATCCTCTCGCCGGTGAAGGCGATGGAGCTGTCGCTCGAGCGGATCCGCCGGGGTGAGGACACCATCTCGGTGACGGGCAACGTGCTGCGCGACTATCTCACCGATCTCTTCCCGATCCTGGAGCTGGGCACCAGCGCGCGCATGCTGTCGGTCGTGCCGCTGCTCGCGGGTGGGGGGCTCTTCGAGACGGGCGCGGGTGGCTCGGCCCCCAAGCACGTGCAGCAGCTGGTGGAAGAAGGCCACCTCCGCTGGGACTCGCTCGGCGAGTACATGGCGCTCGGTGCGTCTTTTCAGCAGTTCGCGGACCAGTTCGACAGTGCGGCTGCGCGCGTGCTCGCGGATGCGCTCGACCAGGCCATCGCCGTCTATCTGAAGGAGGCCCGCTCGCCCCAGCCCAAGGTGCACGAGCTGGATAACCGGGGGAGCACGTTCTGGCTGACGCTCTACTGGGCGCGCGCGCTCGCCGAGCAAACCGCCGACGCGCGGCTCGCGGCGCGCTTCCGCCCGGTCGCCAAGGCCATGACGGACGCCGAAGCAGCCATCCTCGCCGAGCTGGGCGCGGCCCAGGGCAAAGCGCAGGACCTGGGCGGCTACTGGCGCCCGGACCCGACGCGCGCCGCGGCGATCATGCGCCCGAGCAAGACGCTGAACGCCATCATCGATGGAGTTTCGCGAGCCTGATGCAACTCCGTTACCTGAAGGCGGGCCCGACGGAACACGCCACCGATCTCCTCGCGGTCGGGGTGACGCAGGGTACGACCGCGGCCACGGGCGCGCTCGCCAAGCTCGACCGATCTCTCGGAGGCGCGGTGACTCGCGCGCTCGCGTCGGGCGACATGCGCGGCAAGCTCACGGACGAGGTCCTGCTCTATGGCGGCGCGTCGGGACCCAAGCGCGTACTGCTCCTGGGTATCGGGAAGGCCGAGGAGTTGACTCCAGAAGTCGTGAGGCGCATGGCGGGCAGAGCGGTACGCGCGGCCGAAAAACTGCGCATCGAGGCTATCTCCATCAGCCTCGACGGTTTGTCCGGCGTGTCGGCGGAGTTGCGCGCTCAGGCTGCGGCAGAGGGCGCCGCGCTGGCCGCGTGGCGCTTCCGCGAGCTCAAGACCCCGAGCCTGGACGAGCCCCCGGTCGACGTGCGCGCCGTCGATCTGCTGGGGGCCGGCAACGCTCAGGCGCTTGAGCGCGGCGCGCTGACCGGAGCGATCGTGGCCCGCGCCGAGAACCTCGCGCGCACCCTGCAGTCGCGGCCGGGCAACGTCGCCACGCCCACCCATCTGGCCGAGGAGGCGCGGCGCATCGCCGGGGGCGTGGAGCTCGAGATCACCGTCTTCGACGAGGAGCGCATGCGGGAGGAAGGCATGCACGCGATCCTCGCGGTCTCACAGGGGTCGGAGGAGCCGGCCCGCTTCATCATCCTGGAGCATCGGGGCGGGAAGCGCCGGGAGCCGCCGCTCGTGCTCGTGGGCAAGGGGCTCTCCTTCGACGCGGGCGGCATCTCCCTCAAGCCTCCCGAGGGCATGGAGAACATGAAGTTCGACATGTCCGGCGGGGCGGCGGTGATCGCCGCCATGCAGGCGGTCGCCGAGCTCGGCGTGAAGGCGAACGTGATCGGCCTGGTGCCCTCCTCGGAGAACCTCCCCTCGGGGCGCGCGCTCAAGCCCGGGGACGTCATTCGCACCCTCGCAGGCAAGACCGTCGAGGTGATCAACACGGACGCGGAGGGGCGGCTCATCCTCGCGGACGCGCTCGCCTACGGCGCGCGCATGAAGCCCGCTGCCATGATCGACTGCGCGACGCTCACTGGAGCGGTGCTGGTGGCGCTCGGGCATCACGCCTCGGCCGTCTTCGGCAACGACGACGACCTGGTGGAAGAAATCATCGCGGCTGGTGACGCGAGCGGTGAGCGGTGCTGGCGGCTCCCTCTCTGGGATGCATACCGGAAGCAGCTCGACAGCACCACCGCCGATCTGCAGAACATCGGGGGAAGGCCCGGCGGATCGATCACGGCTGCGCGCTTCCTGCAGGAGTTCGTGGGCGACACGAAATGGGCCCACCTCGACATCGCCGCGACCGCCTACGGGGAAGGGGACGTTCCCTACCTGAGAAAGGGCGGGTACGGCGTTCCCACCCGGCTCCTCATCGAATGGGTGCGGGGCCGGGCGAAGTGAGCGTCCACGCCGGCCCACGGTCGGCGCGTTCGCTCGGGTGGATGGCGCTCGCAGCCCTCGCGTTGCAGTTCGTCCCGGATGGGGATGTGGGCGCGCAGATTCCGGGCGCCGGGGCGCAGGTCCCCGTGCAGGTCCCCGACTCGACGGCCGTCGCCGACTCGCTCGCGGTACCCGACTCCGTCGCTCTGCCGGACTCGTTGCAGGTGCAGGAACCGGACACCGTCTCCGCGGACACCATCTACTACAACCTGCCCTCGCTGGACGTCGGCGCCCGACCCGGCTTCGCCACCGGCGTGTGGGAGTGGGACCACGTGGCGATCATGACGTCGGGCGCGAACACGTTGTCCGAGCTGGTGGCGGAGGTGCCCGGGTTGATCGTGCTGCTCGGTGGCGACTATGGCACGCCGGCCACCATGAGCGCCTTAGGATCCGGGGCCGGAGGCGTACGCATCGTGCGCGACGGCTTCGAGGTACTCCCCCTCGAGGGTGGCGTCACCGACCTGCAGCGGGTCGGGTTGGGCGGGATCGTGCGCGTGCGGCTCGAGCGGAACCCCGGCGAGATACTCCTCGAGCTGACCTCGCACCAGTACGTGGAGGGGAGGGCCTATTCGCTGGTCGAGGCCGGCACGGGGCAGCTCGACACCAACATGTTCCGCGGCCTGTACGCGGACCCGACCGCGCTGCGGGGGAGCCTGGCGGTCGCGCTCGAACGCGTCGACACGCGCAGCTACGGCCAGAACGAGGGGGGCAACAGAACCGGTACCTGGTTCCGGTATCAGCTCCATCGCGGCGACCGGATGGGGTTGGCGCTCGAGCACCGCCGCATGGGCTCCGAGACGCAGGTGACGAGCTACGCGGGGTCGGCCTCGCGCACGGACTGGACCGTGCGGGCACGCGTCGCGGTCGTCCCAGGCCTCGTGGCCGAGGCCTATACGGGGCGCTCGACCCACGAAGTCGACGACGTGCGTGCGGCGTACGACTTCGAGGGAGGCTCGCGCTGGCAGCACGGCGGACGATTGGCGGCGACACGCGGCGCGCTCTGGGCTCGGGCCGAAGCTCGCTTGTGGGAGAACGACCTGCTCGACGCGAGGCTGGACGGCTCCGCCGGCATGAGCACGGAGCGCTTCGGTGTGTCGGGGCACCTCACGCGCTCTCAGTGGCAGGGTGGGGGGTTCGCGAGCCACCGCGCAGCGGGCTGGCTGTCGCCGCTTCCGTACGTCACGTTGTTCGGCTCGTTCGATGGCGGCACATATGCTGCGCGGCAAGGTCCGGTGCTCGACGAGCGGCCGACGCCGACGCCACCGTTCGCGGTGCCGGTGCCAGCTGCCTCCACGTTCACGGCCACCGAGCGGACCGCGCTGCGCGTGGGGAGCTCGGTGACCTTGTTCGATGTGACGCTGGCCGCAGCGGCGCTCCGCACCGACACGGAGGCACACCTGCCGCTCGGGCTCGAGCTCGACCGCGGCGGGCTCCCTGTCGCCGGCGCGCAGCGGACGGGTGTGGAGGCTTGGGGCTCGCTCCCCACGCCTTGGCGCTCGCTCCGCCTGGAGGGTTCGTATCAGGGGTGGGACGAGGACGGTCCCTATCTCCCGAAATCGATCTACCGGGGCGCGTTCGTCTTCCGGAAGACGTACCTGGAGAGCGGCAACTTCGAGCTCTGGTGGACGCTCGGCGTGCGCGGCCACGATCCCATGGACGTGTTCTCGACGAGCGGCGGACTCGTGGAGGTGCCGTTCTACCAAAGCTGGTACGGCCGCATCCAGGCGCGCATCCTGACGGTGCGGCTCTATCTGGCCTGGGAAAACTTCACCATCCGCCGCAACCTCCAGAACTTCCCTGGCCGGGTCCTCCCCATCACCCGCTCCTTTTTCGGCCTCCACTGGGATCTATGGAATTGAAGGGGATGGCCTGTGCGCCGATGTCGACGCGGCGGGACGCGGCGTTACTTTGCGCGCCCGCAGCGGACCACGGAGAAGAGCGATGATCCGGAGCATGACTGGATTCGGCGAGGCGGAGCGCGACACGCCCGCTGGTAGGTTGCGCATCGAGGTGAAGACGGTGAATCACCGCTACTTCAACCTCTCGCTCAAGTCGCCCGCGTCTCTGGATCGCTTCGAGACCCAGGTCGGCGACGCGCTCAAGCGGCACATCGCGCGTGGCCACGTGAGCGTGGCGCTGTCGCTGAAGCGCGCCGAGGGCGAGCGCGACCTGGGCATCCGGGCGGACCTGGAGAAGGCACGCGCCTACCTCGCCGCCCTGGAGGCGCTCCGGCACGAGCTGAACGTTCCCGGCGCGGTGAACCTGGCGATGCTCTCCCACTACACGGACCTCTTCCGTGGACCCGATGTGGACCGGAGCGGGGAGATCGACGCCGCGGTCGTGACAGAAGTGGTCGAGGCTGCCGCGTCCGGTGTGAAGGCGCTGCGCGAAGCGGAGGGCCTGCGGCTCGCCGCCGATCTCGAGCAACGTCTGTCGGCCATGAGCGCCGAGCTCGACGCCGTGTCCGCACGCGCGCCAGCGCGATTGGTCGAGCAGCGCGACCGACTGCGCCAACAGGTGAAGGAGCTCTCGGAGCAAGTCGACGTGGACGAGGACCGCCTTGCCCGCGAGGTGGCGTATCTCGCGGAGCGCTGGGACGTGAACGAGGAGGTCGTCCGTTTCCGCTCGCACGTGGAGCTCTTCCGCGAGGCGCTCGCGGCGGATGGCGCCGAGCCCGTGGGCAAGCGGCTCGGCTTCCTCGCGCAGGAGATGCAGCGGGAGGCCAACACCATCGCGTCCAAGGCCAACGACGCGGCCATGGCCCGCTCCGCGGTGGCGCTCAAGGAGGAGATCGAGCGCCTTCGCGAGCAGGTGGAGAACGTCGAGTGAGCGAGCGAGCCTGCCCGGTCGTGCTCGCCGCGCCGAGCGGCACCGGCAAGACAACGCTCGCGCATCGGCTGGTGGGCGGGTCCGACTCGTACGTGTTCTCCGTGTCGGCGACGACGCGTGGCCAGAGGAGCGGGGAAGTCGACGGTGAGGACTACAACTTCGTCGACCGCGCCGGCTTCGAGGCGATGGTGGCGGGGGGGGAGCTTGTCGAGTGGGCCCAGGTGCACGGCCAGCTGTACGGGACGCCCTGGTCCGAGCTGGAGCGCGCGGCGCTGCGCGGGGAGCACGTGGTCTTGGACATCGACGTCCAGGGCGCCCGGCAGATCAAGGCCAAGATCGCCGACGCCAAGCTGATCTTCGTGTTGCCCCCCGACGTCGATACCTTGATGGGCCGCCTGACGGGGCGGGGGAGCGAGACGCCGGAGACAGTCGCTCGCAGGCTGCGCACCGCTCTGGAGGAGTTGCAGGTCGTCGAGGAGTTCGACTACGTAGTGGTCAACGACGAGCTGGAGCGGTGCCTGGACGAGATCCGGGCGATCGCGGCTGGGCACGTCGAGCCGACGGGCACGGACGGCGCGCTGGAGTGGGCGATGACCCTGCGGCGGGAGATCAGCAGGATCCTCGCGGAGCAGTACGCCGAGTACGCGAACACACATCCATAGCAAGCATCAACGAAATAGGAGTCGGCATGCGAGTCTTCACCCCCAACGAGGTCGCCACGGGCACCGAGAGCAAGTACCTGGGCGTGCTGGTGGCGGCCAAGTACGCGCGTGAGCTCAACTCGCTTCCGCGCGACGCCATGCCGCTCGGCGAAGAGAAGAAGCTCACCACGCGCTCGCTCGAGGCACTCACCTCCGGCCAGATCGAGTTCCGTCTCGTGAAGCGCCGCCGCAAGGACGAGGGCCCGATCGGGCGGGAGTAGGCCTTGCCCGCCGAGCTCGTTCCGCGCCGCCCGTGGCGAGGGCGGAGGATCCTGCTCGGTGTGACTGGCAGCATCGCCGCGTACAAGTCCGTCCAGCTCGCTCGGGACCTCACGCGGCTCGGCGCGGTCGTCGACGTCGTGCTCACCGAGGCCGCCCAGAAGTTCGTCGCGCCGCTCTCCTTCGAGGGCGTGACCGGACGGCGCGCGCTCACCGACCTGTTCTCGGCCGAGGGCGCGGCGCTCCATGTGAAGCTCGGCCAGGAGGTGGATGTCGTCTGCGTGGCCCCGGCCACGGCGGACTTCCTCGCGCGCGCCGCGCAGGGGCGGGCGGACGACTTGCTCTGCACGACGCTGCTCGCCACGCGCGCGCCCGTCGTCGTCTGCCCCGCCATGAACGACCGCATGTTCGCCCACCCGCAGGTGCAGGAGAACCTTGCGCGGCTGCGGGACGGGCTCGGGTACCGCATCGCGGGGCCGGCCCGCGGCGCGCTCGCTGCGGGCGAGTCGGCTGGCCACGGAGGGAGCGGCGGAGTCGGCGACAGCGAGGGACCCGGGCGCATGCTCGAGCCCGCCGGGATCGAGCAGCACATCGGGCGGGCGCTCGGCGCGGAGGCCGCCTTCGTGGGGCGCACGGTGCTCGTCACCGCCGGCCCGACGCGCGAGGCGTTCGACCCCGTGCGCTACATCGGCAACCGCTCTTCGGGGCGCATGGGGTACGCGGTCGCCCAAGCGGCATGGCGCCGCGGCGCCGACGTGACGTTGGTGTCCGGCCCGTCGTCCCTCGAAGCACCCGTCGGCGTGCACATGCTGAACGTCGAGACCGCCGAGGAGATGCACGCCGCTGTCGCGCAGCACATCGGCGCCGCCGACCTCACGGTGTTCGCAGCCGCAGTGGCCGACTACCGCCCATCCGAGGCGCGACTCGAGAAGGTGAAGCGTCGCCAAGCAGGAGACGACCTTTCCGTCGCGCTCGAGTCCAATCCGGACATCGCCGAGTCCACCGTTCGAGCCCGCAAGCCCGGGGGCGTCGCCGTGGGCTTCGCGCTCGAGACGTCGGATCTGGTCGCGAACGCGGCGAAGAAGCTGGAGGCCAAGTCGTTCGACCTCGTGGTCGCGAACGACGCCACCGAAGCGGGGGCCGGGTTCGAGGTGGCCACGAATCGCGTGACGATCCTCTCTCGCGGCGCTCCTCCCGAGGCGCTGCCGCTCCTCTCGAAGGACGAGGTCTCCGAGGAGATCCTGGACCGCGCGGGTCGGGTCCTACAGGCGCGGTTGGCGGAGTCGCCGCGGTGACGCGCAGGTCGACGACCGCGCAGGTCGCCCGATTGCTGGGTCAACGTGCCGAGCTCGGCGAGCACGAGCTGGTGTTGGAGGGGATGACCCGCGAGCAAGCGCTCGCCCTGGCGCGGGCGGCGTCGGTGTCGGTGGCCGCGCCAACGCCGGCGCTGCCCCGCGGGGCGGGGGCCGCGCGTCGC
>VGVR01000028.1 GCA_016873995.1 Gemmatimonadota bacterium | reverse complement strand
TCACTTCGCGGGCTCACCCCCGCGGAGTTCAGACAGGAACATCAACAACGCGAGAATACCCTCGCCACAACCCCGGAATTCCGTCATAACTGGATCAACTTCGGGGGTCACCTCACGTCCTCCTCGCTGTAGAACGCGCTTTGGGCGCTCCTGCTGGCGGCTGAGGGGCGGCAGTTGCGGTGGTGATCAGGCGGTGTATCGTTCGAATTATGGATGTCATGAGTCGAGGCGTACTCGAGGCGAGGGCATTGGCGTGCAAGCCGCGCGTCGCATCTGTGCGCGCGGTGCACGTGGGTCTCGTGGCGACTATAGCCGCCTGCGCCGGCGTTACGGACCTCGCCGATACCTCTACGCCGCCGCCTGTGACCTCCGGTTCCCCGCCACCCTGCGTGATCTCGGTGGGCCATGCTGGCTCGCCCGTGATGGATCCATCCGGCCCGTACTACCACCAGGTCGTCGTGGGGCAGACCATAGATGGCCTGACGATCAGTGGGTCGCGCCAGGTGCTTGATCACGCCTCGGTGCCGGACGCCGTGCGGCGCGCCGACGGCTCCGTGTTCATCTACTACGTCAATGGTGCGCGTGGGTACGTTTGGGTCGCCCGGCTTGAGAGAGATTCGGCGCGCGTGCTGGGCCAGATCACGGTGGATGGCATCGCTAACGCGGCTGGCATCGTGGATCCAGATGCGACGCTCCTGCCGGACGGGCGCGTGCGCCTAGTCTACTACTGGGGCTTTGGCCCCCCGAACACCGTGACCACGAAGGCCATGTGCATCGCGGAGTCGAGCGATGGTATCAACTTCACAACGAAGGGGTTGGCGTTCACCATAGCAGGGTCCGAGACCCTCACCGATCCTTCGCTGCTTGCGCTCGCGGATGGCACATGGCTGATGGCGATTTCCAACGGGCAGAAGACTATCATGGCGCGCTCGGCGGACGGGCTGACCTTTACCCGTGAGGCGACGTTCAGCATCGGCGGCGTCCCGGAGCTGGCGCTCGCCGCTGATGGGGCATTGCGGATGTACGTCTGCCGGGGATCCATCCAAGCGTATCGATCAACGGATGCGGGACGCAGTTGGACGTTTGAACAGATCGTTGTGAGCCCGCCGATCAATGGGCGGAACATCGTGTGCGATCCCTCCCTCGTTCCCGGGGCGAACCTCTTCGTCTTCAAGACGGGGTGAACTGATGTGAATCACCCCAAGCAGCAGGGAGCCCTCCGCTCAAGCGAAGCGAGTCGCCGTCGAACGTACTGTCACAGATTGGAAGCCTTCTTGCTGAAGAAGCCCGCAAGTGAACGCTCGAGGGTCCTTCCTGCTCCCTCAGGGTGGTTGAGCAGCTGGATCCTACTCGAGCCAATTCGCCGGGGCGGACGAGACTTGAGCCGTACCTCCTGCACCTCGCCGCGTTCGTCGATTCAATGATGTCGTTCGGAGCAGATGGCGTCGTAATTCAGGCAGCTATGATCAACTCGGCCACAACCATCTCGGCAGACATCTTCGGGACGCCCGCTGGCTCGGCCGACGAAGCGCGTCTAATCCGGCGCCAGCGAGCTGTCGGCCACTTCTACCTCGGAGTGGTCCGGATTTGCGATTCAGCCATTGCAATTCGGCGCTCGCTAAGGCGGGAGGAGGATACCGCCGAGCCGCCTAATCGCGGCCTTACGCTCCTCGAGTTGCTCGTCGTGCTCGTGCTCCTCGGGCTCGCGATCAGCCTCGCCGCACCCTCGTTCCTGGCGCCGGGCGGTCCGCCCGATGACGACGTACAACGCGTGATCGATGTCGCGCGTCGGACTGCCGTGCGGCGCGCGCAGGCCGTTACACTGGCGATCGAGTCCGACGGCCGCTGGGTGATCGAAGGGTCGAGCGGGCTGGATTCGGGACGCCTGCTCACCGGGACCGTTACCTGGACGCAGCAGTCCCCCGTGCGCCTGGACATCTCACCACTCGGAGCCTGCCTGCTCTACGCGAGGACATCATCGCTGACCATCGATCCGGTGCGTTGCCGGCTGCGCGGACGCTCGGGCTAGGGATCGACACGCGTCATGACGTTGCTCGAGACGCTGGTCGCCCTCGTCATCCTCGGGCTCACGGCCGTGGGGTTTCTGAGCGCGTTTCAGGCGACATCGCGCTCGATACGTGAGGCCGAGACCTGGGTGCAAGCGGTCGGCTACGCGGAAGCATCCATGGAGCAGAGTAAGCTTGCGAGTGGTAGCGACGCGCGCGCTCTGCGCGAGGTGCTTCCGCAGGGCTTCGCGCGCGAGGTCGGTGTACGGCCCTGGCCGTCCAGCCCCGGCCTGGAGCAGGTCACCGTGACGGTGACGCTTCCCGGGGGCGGCACCTTCCAGCTGCACCGTCTGGTGCGCGCGCCGTGACCCGCCGCGCCGGCTTCACATTGCTGGAGCTGATGGTCGCCCTCGTGGTGACCGGCGTCGTTGCGCTACTGGCGTACGGTACGGCGAGCGCGGGGTTCGATACGAACGAGCGTCTGGAGCGCTACCGAACGGCGGTCGAGTCGCGCCTGATCGTGCGCCAGCTGTTGTCCGACGCGCTGCGGCATCTGCCGGAAGGAGGCGGCGCGGCGATGAACGACGTGCTTCTCACGATCGAGGATGCGACGAGCGCCGAGGGCTTGCCGGTCGATGTCCTCCACTTCCTCTCGCGTGGGATCACGTCACCGCTGGGCGCCTCGGCCACGTGGTCGGTCACGTTGGGTCCATCGCTCGAGGGCGTGCGTCTGGTTGCCGTACCCCTCGGCGCGACGCAGGCGGCGCCGATCGACGCGGTGTTGCGCGACGTGAGCGGGCTGAGCGTCCGCGTGCTCGCCCGCACGGACGATGCCAGCTGGAGCGAGCGTTGGGATGTGCTGGGCCGCGTGCCCGCGGCGGTCGCGATCGAGTGGCTCTCCGAGAGCGGACAGCCCGTCGCGCCGATGCTCGTGGTGCATGCCGCGTTGGAGCGCGTGCCATGAGGTCGGGACTCGGTTCGTGTCTGAGCGAGCGTCGGGGCGTCGCGCTCCCGCTGGTGCTCTGGGTCATCGTCGTGGTCAGCGCGATCTGCACCGGGGTGGTCGTGTCGACGCGCTTGAACACGAGTGTAGCCGCGAACTATCGTGCGCGCGTGGTGGCGCGATACGCTGCGGAGAGTGGCGCGGCAGCGGCGGTCGCTACGCTCGAGGCCGGTGCGCAGCTGGGCGACACCACGGCTCGCCGCGACTACCTGAACGACCTCGACCGAGCTCTGGGCGGCAGCCGCCAGGGCTCGCTCGGTGATGCACGGTTCGCCGTCGGGCTGATCGACGTGGGCTCGCGGCTCGACGTGAACAGCGCGGATATCGCATCGTTGACGCAGTTGTTCGCGTTTTTCGCGGATGCGATCCAGGCCGAAAGCGCCGCTCGCGCGATACGCGCCTTCGTCGGCGGTGATGTCACCGGACGTCCGTTGCAGAGCCTCGATGAGATGCAGCGTATTCCGGGCGTTCCGAGGCCGCTGGCCGAGCGGGCAGTCGGGTTCCTGACCGTCGATGGGGATGGTACCATCAATCGGGCGACGGCTTCGGATACGGTGCTCGCCGCTGCGGGTGGTGAGCTGCGGGACGCGCCCTCGCGCATCCTCGTGGTCAGCCGCGGCTGGCTGGATGGGCATCCGCTCACCCACGAGATCCAGGCGGTGTACGCGGTCGGCGAGCGCGAGCTGATTCTGGTCCGCTGGCGGGAGCGAGACTTGTGAGTGATGTGATCGGCGTCGAGCTATTGCCCGACGTGGTGCGAGCCGTCGCTCTCAGGCGTTGGTCCTCCACGCCGCGGCGAACCGCCGAGATGGCGTGGGACCCGGCGCGTCCCGCCGAGCTGGTCGCGCTCCTGCGCCAGCAGCTCGGATCCGCCAGCCGCATCGCGATCAGCGTCGGGATCGGCTTCCTGCACGTGAAGCAGGTAAAGTTACCGGCTGTGCCGATCGGCGAGCGACGGGGCATGCTGGCACTCGAGCCCGACCGCTTCTTCACCGTCCAGGGCGAGTCCCTCGCTGTCTCGCTGGACGAGCACAACCTCGCCTTCGCCATCGAGGCCGATCTGCTCGAGCGCTGGCTCAGCGCGTTCGCTGAGTGGGGCACCGTGGAACACGTCGAGGCCTCGCCCCACTCTCTGGCGCGCGCTCTCGACCCGGATGCCGACGGCACATTCTCCCTGCCGGCTGCGACCGGCGAGCAGGGCGTCGTCGAAGTGCGCGGAGGGCGCGTGCACTCCGCGCGCCGCATCCCGCCGGGTCTGGCTGCCCCGCCCGCCGAGCCGTGTCCCGCACGACGCGGGGTGGCCGGTGAGTACCTCTGTGCGCTCGGCGCGGCAAGGGGCGTGGACCACGCGGAGGACGCGATCCTTGCGCCGGCGCCGTTCGCCCGCCGCATCCAGCGAGGGCGAGTGCGCCGGCTGGCCTTCGTCGCAACCGCGTGCGTGTTCGCGCTCGGCCTGGCCGTCTGGGCCGCGGATCGCTCACGTGAGCGTACGCTGGTGCGCGTACGTGAGGAGCTGGCGGCGCTGGCGCCCGAGGCGCAGCCAGCGATCGAGCTGCGCGCGCGCCTGACCGCGCTCGACCAGGAGACGCAGGTGATCGGCGATCTGGCGCAGCGGCGGCCGGATCCGGTCGTCGTGCTCGCGGCGCTGAGTGAGCGTCTGCCCGCTGGAGCCACGGTGCTCGTGGTCAGCGCGAGCGACTACGAGTGGCGGATCGAGGGTCGAGCTCGCGATGCCGCGGCGATCGTGCCGCTGTTGGATCGTGACAGCCGCTTTCAGGATGTCTCGTTCCTGTCCGCGAGCGCTCGCTTCCGCGAGGGCAGCGAAACCTACGAGACCTTCTCGATCGCCTTCCGTGTCGGCCCTGGGAATTAGCGCTCGCGAGCGCCGTACGATCGTGCTCGGGCTGGCCGTGAGCCTGTCCGCCCTGGCCATCACCTATGGCGTGATTCCATTCGCGCGGGGCTGGCTCGCGCGAGAAGAGATCATCGCGTCGGAGCTCGAGCGGCTCGCGCGTACGCGCGGGCTGGTGGCGAACGAGGCGGAATTGCACGAGCTGCTCAGCGCACGCACGACGGGTCTGCAAGCGGAGCCGCAGCGTTTGCTCGCGGGACGCACGCCGGCTCTCGCGGCCTCGGCGCTGCAGTCGCTCCTCCAGGACTTCGCCGACCAGAGCCAGGTGATGGTGTCGCGGCTCGACGTGGCCGGCGCGCCGGACGCGGCCGAGGGGGCGCTGCCGGCGATACCGGCCACCGTCTCGGCAGTGGGTGACATCTACGGAGTCACGGACCTGCTCTCGCTGATTCAACACGGCCCACTGCTGCTCGAGATCACGGAGCTGAGCGTGCGGCCGAACCCGGCGCTGCGCGGCGAGCTGCTGCAGCTGACGGTGACCGTTCACGCCGCCTATGTGGCCAGGTGAGGTGAGGATGAGGGCCGCGAGGTGGATCGAGCCTGCGCTGCGGGCGCTCACGCTCGTGTTTGCCTTGGCGGCCTTCGTTTTGCTTCTGGGCCAGCCGTCCGTGCAGCCGGTCGCGATTCCTCCGGCGGGGCTCGACGCTCGACCGGCTACGAGCGTATCGGCCGCCGGCCTGGACCCCGCGCCGCTACGTGCGATCGTGGAGGCGAACATCTTTTCCCCGTCGCGCCGCGCCCCGCGCGTCCGCTACAGTCCGCTGGAATCGGAGGCCGCGAGCGCCCCGCCGATGATTGTCGATCCCGGCCTTGTGGAGATGGCGGGCGGCACGAGTGATGAGGCGGTGCCTCACCTCTTCGGGACAGTCATCGGTCCTGGCGGCGCGACCGCGCTGATGCGTCTGGATCCGGCGGTCCCGGGCGCTCAGATCTATCGCGAAGGAGATCGCGCGGGTATATATCGAGTGGTGAGGATCAGCGAGCAGTCCGTCATCCTCAGCGGTCCTGGGGGACAGATCGTGTTGAGGCTCATCCCCCCGGGAGGCCCAACCCCGTGATGCGAATCGACCTGCGAAGGCCCAGCGCTGTGGTGCTCGCGGCCCTCCTCTGGGCTGGCGGACTCGGCGCCCTCGGCAGCGGCCTGCGCGCTCAAGAGCAGCCGACCTCGCTCAATTTCGTCAACACGCAGCTCTCCGACGTCGTCCGTTCCTTGGCGACCGCCCTCGGCGTGAACGTCGTCCTCATCGAGGTACCCGACCGCCGCATCACTTTCAGCACCAGTGTCCCCGTGCGACCCCAGGATCTGGGTGGTGTGCTGGAGTCGATTATGGAAGCGAACGGTCTCGTTCTGGTGCAGAGGGGGCCCGTCGCGCAGGTGCTGCCCGTCGACAGCGCGCCGCCCACCGGCCTGGTTCGCGTCGGCTTGGACCCCGATGATCCGCCCCCCCTGGGATTGGTCACGCAGCTGGTGCCGCTTCAGTCGATCCGCGCTGACGAAGCCGCCGCGGCGCTGCGGCAGGTCGTCGGCCCGCGCACGCGCATCGAGCCGGTCGCCCGCTCGAATGCGCTGCTCATCACGGATCTCGGCTCGAACGTCGCGCGTTACCTCGAACTGCTGCGGCGGCTCGACGAGCGCCCCCAAGGCGAGGCGGGGTTGAGCACGTACGTGGTGCCGCTCAAGTACGCCAACGCCGACGATCTCGCGGCGTCGCTCGGGCAGCTGTTCGGCATCGGCGTCGGTGCGTCGCGGGCCGTCTCTCTGGCGGACCGCAGCCTCTCTCGTTCCCTCGACGTATTTCGCGAGCGCGAGGCGGAAGCGTTCCGCATGCGGCCGGAGGTGCCGCTCTCCGCCTTCGCGGCCCCGGGCGACACGGCGGCAGGCGCCCTCATCGGCCGCACCGCGATCGTGCCCGACGCGCCCACCAACTCGCTGGTGATCCGCACGGCGCCGCCCAATTTCTCGCTGTTGCGCGAGACGATCGAAGCGCTGGATACGCGCCCACCGCAGGTGCTCTTCGAGGTGACGGTCGCAGAGATCGTGCTCGGACAGGCGCAGGAATTCGGAGTCGATTGGTCGGTATTCGGCTCGCGGACGACGGTCACTAGCGGCAGGCCCGCTCCGCTCGACACCGTGACGCCAACCCAGGACTTCAGTCTGCGGGCCGTGAGCATCGACCGCGCCGATGTGCGCGCCGTGCTACGAGCGCTCGCCTCGACGTCGAGCGTGCGCGTGCTGTCCACGCCCGAGATCCTCGCCGTGAACAATCGCGAAGCCAGCATCGTGGTCGGCAGCCGGATTCCCTTCATCGCCTCGACGCGGCTCGGCGACTTCGCCGTCGACCGCTCCGTCCAGTACGAGGACGTCGGCACCACGCTCACGATCATCCCAACGATCAACGCGGACGACTATGTCAGCGTGCAGATTCTGCAGGAGGTGAACAGCCTCACGAACCAGGTGATCGCCGCAGCGCTCGGCGCGCCCGTCATCTCGACGCGAGAGGCCTCCACTCGCGCGATCATTCGCGACGGCCAGACGGTCGTGATCGGCGGGCTGATTGGCGACTCGCGCGATTACCTCGACAGAGGCATCCCGTTCATCAAAGACATTCCGTTGCTCGGCAACCTGTTCAAGCGACGGAGCGAGGTCCTGACGCGGAGCGAGCTCGCCATCTTCGTGACGCCTTACGTCGTGCGCTCGGACGAAGATGCCGACGCAGTGCGCGAGCGAATTCGCGAGCGCATGAACCAAACGTTGCCCGAGACCCTTCGCGATACGATCCCGCCGCCACGGCCGTGAGCGCGGATTCGGGGCGCGACCTGCGTGAGGCGGCGAACGGCCCACTCGCCGCGCGTCTTTCCACACGGTATCTCGACGAGCACTGTGTGCTGCCGCTCGGTATCGACGCGGACGGCGCTCTGGCCACGGCGGTCGGGGGTCCGCTCGATCCGACCGTCTCCGATGAGCTGGTCCGTCTCTTCGGACGGCGTCTGCGTGTCATCGAGATGCCGGCGGGAGAGATCCAGGCGGCGACCCTGTCCGCGCAGCGCGAAGCGGACGCGGCTAGCGGCGACGGGCTGGTCACACCAAACGCGCCGAACGGAGACGAGGGCGACGCGCTCGACGATCTGCGTGCGCTGGCCAGCCAGGCGCCAGTGATCAAGCTGGTCAACGTGATGCTCCTGGACGCGCTGCGCGCGCGCGCAAGCGATGTGCACGTGGAGTCCACGGCGTCCGGCCTGCGCGTCCGCTTCCGACTCGACGGCGTGCTCCAGGATATCTCACGTCTGGCCCGCCCATATCAGCCGGCCGTCATCAGCCGCATCAAGATCATGGCCGGCCTCAACATCGCGGAGCGACGCCTGCCGCAGGACGGACGCGCCCGGCTCCGTCTGGCCGATCGCGAGATCGATCTCCGCGTTTCGACCTTGCCCGCGCTGCACGGCGAAAGCGTCGTGCTGCGCATCCTCGATCGAGCGGACGCCGCGCACGAGCTCGCGGATCTCGGCATGCCCGACGTAGTGCGTGAAGACTGCGAGCGGCTGATGCGCCGGACCAGCGGGATCGTGCTGGTCACGGGGCCCACCGGCTCTGGCAAGACGACGACGCTGTACGGCGCTCTGGCGCGGGTGAATCGGCCGGGCGTGAAGATCGTGACGGTCGAGGACCCGATCGAATATCAGATCGATGGCGTCACGCAGATCCCGGTTCAGCGCAAAGCCGGGCTGGCGTTCGCGACCGCGCTGCGCTCGATTCTGCGCCACGATCCGGACGTGATCATGGTCGGCGAGATGCGCGACCGCGAGACGGCGGAGATCGCGATCCAGGCGGCGCTCACCGGACACCTGGTGTTCTCGACGCTGCACACGAACGATGCGCCCGGCGGCATCACGCGTCTGATCGACATGGGCATCGAGCCGTATCTCGTGGCGGCGACAGTTCAGGCGATTCTGGCCCAGCGGCTGGTCCGCATCGTGTGTGAGCGCTGCCGATCGGCCGCCGGCTGCGACGCGTGCTCACATACCGGGTTCCGCGGGCGCACGGGTATCTTCGAGCTGCTCTCCCTGACGGACGAGCTGCGTGCGCTGGTGGTCGCTCGCGTGCCGGTGGACGAGATCCGCGCTGCGGCTCGGCGTGCGGGCATGAACGACCTGTACGCCGACGGCATGCGCAAGGTCGAGGCGGGGCTGACGACCGTCGACGAGGTGCTGCGCGTGACCAGCGCAGAAACGCAACCCTGATGATCTGGCGCGGATGACGCTGAGCTTTCGCTACCGCGCCGCGACGGCCGAGGGACAGCTCGTCGAGGGGGTCGTGCAGGCGCCGTCGCAGCGCGGCGCGATCGAGGAGCTGCACCGGCAGACCCTCTACCCGATCGAGCTGGCGTCGCTCGCCCACGCACAGCGAACGCCTCGGCGCGGGGCGCGCGGGCGGGCGCCGGCCGTTGCCCTGCTGGCACGGACCATGGCCACGATGCTGAGCGCCGGGATCGCGCTCGATCGCGCGCTCGGGTTCGCGGCCGAGCAGGCCAGTCATGCGGAAGTGGCCGACGCGGCGCGCCGCGTGCGCGCGGAAGTGCGGCGCGGCTCGAGTCTGGCCCAGGCGCTAGCCGAGCATCCCACAGTCTTCAGCTCGCTCTTTGTCACGCTAGTCGCGGCGGGCGAGGAGAGCGGCGCGCTCGATGAGACCATGACGCGCATCGCCGATCACCTCGAAGAGCTGGTCGAGCTGCGCGCGCGCATCCGATCCGCCCTCCTGTATCCGGCGCTCATGGCCATCGCTTCAGGAGTCGGAACCCTCATCCTGCTGCTCTTCGTGGTGCCTCGGTTCGTGGCCATGCTGGAGGACGTCGGCGGCGCTCTGCCTCTGTCGACCCGGCTGCTCGTGGGCGCGAGCACCGTGGTGGTCGATGGCTGGTGGCTGCTCCTGCTCGTGGGCACGTTGCTCGCGCTCGCCTGGCGCTCCTGGCTGGCGCGGCCCGACAACCGCCGCCGCTGGCACGCCTGGCGCATACGCACGCCGCTGGTCGGCCGGCTCGAGATCAACCACACTACCGCTCGCTTCACGCGCGCGCTCGCCCTGCTGCTGGGCAGCGGGCACCCGATCCTTCCCTCGCTGCGCGTCGCGCGCGCGATCGTCGCGAATGCCGCGCTCGGCGCCACGCTGGACCGCGCCACCGAGGAGGTGCGTCGTGGCACGCCGCTGCACGCTGCGCTCACCGGCACGCTGCCTGCGCTCGCGACCGAGATGATCGCGGTCGGCGAAGAAAGCGGCCGGCTCGACGACTTGTGTCTCCGTGTGGCGGACTCGTACGATAACGACGTCGCCCGAGCGCTGCGGACGCTGGTCGCCGTCATCGAGCCGGCTTTGATTCTGCTCTTCGCCTTGATCGTCGGCTTTGTCGCACTGGCCATGCTGCAGGCGATCTACAGCCTGAACGCGAGCGTATTATGAGCGCGGAAGGTAGATCCGCCGATCGGCAACTCCCTCGGCACGCCGCAGCCGTACGCCCGCGCCGCGGCCCCGAGTCGCGCGCGCGCGCCGGCCTGACCCTGCTCGAGTTGATCGTCGTCATCAGTGTCCTCGGCCTCCTCGCAGGACTCGTCGGAATCCAGATCTTCGGCCGCGTATCCGAAGCCAAAACCACGACCGCGCGCACCCAGATCGAGCTGCTCAGCACCGCGCTCGACAGTTATCGTCTCGACAACGGAATGTATCCGACCACCGAGCAGGGCTTGGCGGCGTTGCGCGAGAAACCGACTCGTCCGCCGATTCCGGCGAACTGGCGCGGCCCGTATCTGCGCCGCGCCGTGCCACTCGATCCCTGGGACCGGCCGTACGTGTACCGATCCCCCGGAGAACGCGACGCCTTGGGGTTCGATCTGCTGTCGTTCGGTCGGGATGGGCGGCCGGGCGGTGAGGAGGAGGACGCGGATGTGGGCGGATCCTAATTTCTGGCCTTAACTAGCGTTATTACAATCGTTTACAGCCCATCCAGCGCCCCGCCCCGCTGACCCGGCCTTGCCTTGTGCGACGCGCTGGTTTCGCTGCACTGTCTTTGAGGTAGTTGTCAGAAGTTGGAGTCGTCGAGCATTACATGCATGGGCAGGAGTGGTTCGATACAAACATCACGCTGGCCGACGAGGCGCCCCCATGAGCATTTCGATCGAGGAAACCGAGTCCATCGCGCCGGAAGAGGGTGCGGCCTGCGACGTCGCGAATGCGTCGTCCGAGACGGTGAGGTGTGAGCCGAAGGCGACGCGCCGGAAGCTGTTCGGAGTCGGCGCTGCCGTCGCGGCCGCCACGTTGCTCACGGCCCGCAGCGCCTCCGCGCAGCGCGTGGTGCGGCCGCATACGACGCGCCCGAAAGCGCCGCCTGCGCCGGGCGACTCGCTGGTCCGGCTGGTGCGCCGCATCACGAACGGCGTGACCGAAGAAGAGTTGACACGCGCGCGTTCGCTCGGGTTCAATCGCACCCTCGAGCGCCATCTACATCCGACGGCGATCGACGACAGTGCGGTCGAGATGTTCGTCGCGAAGAATTATCCGGCGCTGGCGCTGGACGGGCCCGGGCTCTACGCGTTGGACCAGGGGCTCCTGGAAAGACAACTCGTAGAATCCACGCTGTACCGCGCCGCGTTCTCGAAGCGACAGCTCTACGAGCGCATGGTGCACTTCTGGAGCGATCACTTCAACATCTACTACCCGAAAGTCCAATACCTCAAGGTGATCGACGACCGCGAGGTCATTCGCAAGCACGCGCTCGGCAAGTTCCCCGACCTGCTGCGTGCGAGCGCACACAGTCCGGCGATGCTCGAGTACCTGGACAACACGCGCAGTCGCGGTGGCAACGTGAATCAGAATTACGCGCGCGAGCTGATGGAGCTGCACACGCTGGGCGTCGATGGCGGTTACACGCAAACGGACGTCGAGGAAGTGACGCGCTGTCTGACGGGTTGGACGATTCAGGGCCGTGGCAATTTCCGCTTCGACCCGTCTGGCCACGACTTCAGGGCGAAGACCGTGCTCGGAACCGTCATCACGGCCATGTCGCCGAGCGTGGGTGAGGAGGGGATTCGCGACGGCGAATACGTGCTGAGCACCCTGCTCGCGCACCCGAGCACGGCGAGGTTCATCGCCACGAAGATGATCAAGTGGCTGCTCCAGAACGATCCGCCGCCCGCGCTGGTCGAGAAGGTGGCCGCGACGTTCACGCGTACGGGCGGCGACATTCCAGCGATGATCCGCGACATCCTGACGCCAGCGAATCTGTTGGCGGCGCCGGCGAAATACAGGCAGCCCTATCAGCTCGTGCTCGCGGGTCTACGTGCGACCCAACCCACCGTGACGACGATCGGTGGCATCGGGACGCGGCAGCTCAACGTGCAGCTCAACGTGCTGGGGCAGCCGCTCTTTCAGTGGGAGGATCCGGACGGCTACCCGGACACGGTAGACTGGTGGGCCGGTCTGATTCTGCAGCGCTGGAACTTCTGCAGCTTCCTGACCGGTCTCGGCGCGGGTGACGTCGTGGTGGACGTGGCGCCGCTGATGAAGGTGCACACGGCGGCCGGGATCACGGAGGCGATCAACCAGCGCGCGTTCGGCGGCGAAATGCCCGCCACGCTGAGGCAGCAGATCAGCGCGCATTTGTCCGGCGGAGCAGACGCGGCTCGCGTTCGGGAAGCGTTCGCGCTGGCGCTCAGCTCGGCCACGTTCCAGTGGTTCTGAGCGACGGGCAGCGGCACCGGGAACGACCTTACCCTGTCGGAGGCAACCAAGCATGAGCGTCAACGATCACGAAGACTGCGGCGGCTGCAGCGAGTACAGAGAGCTTTCGCGGCGCCATTTCCTTGCCGGCGCAGCAGCGGCGGGCGCGACCGCGGTCGTGCCGATCTTTCCGGCGTGGCTTCCGAAGGTCGTGCTGGCCGAGTCGGCGGATACGACGCGCGACGTCATCGTGTCTATCTTCCTGCGCGGCGGCGCGGACGGGCTCACGCTCTGCGTGCCGTTCTTCGACGCGAACTACTACGCGGGCCGCCCCACGATCGCGATTCCGCGGCCCGACAGCTCGGCCGCGAACCGGGGTATCGCGTTGGACAGCAGGTTCGCGTTCCCGCAAGCGATGAACGCCCTGGTGCCGGCTTTCCAGGCGGGACACCTGCTGATCATCCACGCGAGCGGCTCGATCGATTCGTCCCGCTCGCACTTCGACGCGCAGCGCTTCATGGAAGTGGGCAAGCCGCGTGACCAGAGCATCGTGACGGGTTGGCTCGGCCGGCATCTGGCCGTGACCACACCCATGCGCACGAACGCTCCGCTGCGAGCCCTCGGCCTCTCGAGCGGCTTGCCGAAGACGCTGGTCGGCGCGCCCCGCACGCTGCCGATCCCCGACCCGGCGAACTTCGCCATCGGCGGCGCCGCCGCGACTCGGGACCAGCGCGCCACCTGGCTGCGCAACGACTACACGCCGAGTCCGGAGCCGGTGCGCTCGGCGTCGCTGGATGTGTTGAACACGATCGGGCTGCTGCGACTGATCGACTTCGCCGGCTATCGCCCGGCCAACGGCGCGGTGTATCCGAATACGAGCTATGGTCGAGGCCTGCGCTCCGCCGCGGCTCTGATCAAGGCCGACGTCGGCGTCGAGGCCATACAGATCGACCTCGGAGGCTGGGACACGCATTCCGACCAGAATCCGCTCTCGGGCTCGATGTACAACACGATGGTGAACTTCGCCGGCTCGCTGGGCGCTTTCCACGCCGACGTGATCGCCAGCGGTCTGGCGCAGAACGTGACCGTGGTGGTCCTCTCCGAGTTCGGACGCAACGTGCGGCAGAACGGCAGCTTCGGCACCGACCACGGTCGCGGCAGCTGCATGTTCGCCATGGGTCGCGACATCACGGGCGGCCGCGTGCTCCTGAACAACTGGCCCGGCCTCGCTCGTGAGAACCTGGAGAACGGACAGGACTTGAAGGTCACGCTCGATCACCGCGACGTGCTGGCCGAGATCGTCAAGAACCGGCTCGGCAACCCCAACCTCTCGGTCGTCTTCCCGGATTACGTGCCGAAGACGTGGGGCGTGACCAGGTAGGATGCCGAGATGCGGACGAAGCGATTCCTGGTTTTCGCGGCCGCCGTCACGCTCACAGCAGCCTGCGGTGGCGATGCCGGGACGGAGCCCGACAGCGGCGCTTCCGACGCGGCCGTCGTCTCGATGCCCGGCTTCTCGTTCGTGCCCTTCATTACGGCGGTCAAAGCCGGCGGATCGGTGAACTTCGATTTCCCGGCCGAGCCGCACAACGTGATCTTCGAGCGGACGCCGGGAGCTCCGGCCGACATTCAGCGGACGAGCAATCGGGTGGTGACTCGCACGTTCGCCGTCGCGGGCAACTTCCCCTACGACTGCACACTCCACCCCGGCATGAGCGGCGTGGTGCAGGTGCGGTAGCCAAGAGAACATCATGCAACGGCTGACGATACTGACGCTGGTATTCGCGGCACTGGCCACACGCGCGTCGCTTGCGAGCGCTCAGGCGTGTCTGGGGCTCCCTTCGTTCGCAGCGGGCTCGGTCCACCTCAACGCGACCGCTCAGTTCCTGGATTCCGCAACGGTCTACGCGGCGGGCATCGGAGCAGGCCGGCCGGACAACCTGTTCGCGAATCTGGGGGGCGGCAGGGTGAGCTACGCCGGACTCGTTCAAAGCTCGTCGTTCGGGTTTCTCGAGTTCGGGCTCCAATGGCCGCTCGGCCGGGCGCAGCTGTGCCCGATCGCGGGCGGCACGTTCGGAGTCGGCCCGGACGATGACGTCGCCGGCATCAAGGTGACCTCCTGGGGAGCTTCGGCGGGCGTTGCGCTCGGTCTGCCCATCCGCCTGTCGCTGCTCACCGTCGTCCCCAGCGCCGGGGTCCGCTACGAGTACCTGTCGCAGGACGTCGACGAACGGGACGTCGGCTCGCTGTCCGAGACCTTCACGTCCGGCGTTGCCGACCTCGGCGTCGGCTTTGGCTTCCGCGATCGGCTGACCATTCAGCCCCTCACCCGCATTCCGTTCGGCGGCGAAGACGATGAGATCAGCCTGGTCGTCTTCACGTCCCTCAGCGTCGGCTGGCCCGCGCACTAGATGCGCGGGTGCGGTTTGTGATCCGATGACGCGCGGCCAGCGCGGAAGTTCGCCGGCCGGAGCATCACGGGCAGGTCGGGTCCGCGACCACGCGCGCCAGGGGTCGTTGCGGCCCCGCGCACGTCAACCCGTGGCGACACACGGTCAGACCCTGACCTGCCAGATCGTTTCGATCTCGACCGGGATCGAGCCGGGCAGTAAGCCCATGCCGACAGCCGCGCGCGCGCCCTTGCCCGCGGTCTCGCCGAAGACCTCGACGATGAGATCGCTGAATCCGTTGATGACCTGAGGCTGCTCGGTGAACTCCGGAATCGTGTTCACCATTCCCAGCGTGCGCACCAGGCGGTTCACGCGATCCAGGCTGCCGAGCGCGCCGCGTACGGTCGCCAGCACGGCTATCTCGGTATACCGCGCCGCTTCGCGGGCCTGCTCGAGCGTGAGATCGCGACCGACCTTACCGTTGCGCGGGGTCATGCCTCGCGCCCCCTCCCACTCTAGACCGTTTGGATTTCCTATCCGCACGCCGCGCCGCTCGACCAGCTGGTCGAGGTTCGGGGGCGTCTGGGCCGAGAGGGCGGCTTGCACGCCCAGGAGCAGACAGACGGCCAAGAACGGGGATCGCAGCATGGGACTCCGCTCATCGGGAGCGGGGAGTCGAGCCCGCCACGCGTCCGCCTAGCGCCCCGCCAAAAGATGGCAGGACCGCCATCACGACACCGGTCGTGAGGAGGAGGCCCGCGCCACACGCGTTCTGCCCACGGTAGAAGCGCCTCGTACCGAGATCCATGCACTGGCTCGCGACTGCGGAGGCAGCAACCAAACCAACCGCGTTTCCGACGAACGCCGAGGCGTACACACCCACCCACGGGTACTCGCCGGTCTCGGCGCTCCAGCTCACGTAGGGGGTCCGAGGCGCGCCTCTCCTGACCATCGGGACTCCGGGCGACACCGCGAGTCCCGCGCGCCGGGTGCGGAGAAGAAGGACTCCCCAACCCGCGTCGGGACCGAAGCGCGTCCCGGCCTCGGACGGGACGATGAACTGCACGCTTTCCAGACCGTGGGCCGCCCGCGCTCGGTCTGCAGGCTGTCCTCCGGCGCCGTGCCCTCGACCGCACGCTGGAGGCCCTCGATCAGGTATCCGGTGAACAAGGAGTGACCGGCCAGTGGCCCGTTCCCGTCAGCCGCGGGTTGGTCCGAACCCGCGGAGGTGACCACGATTCGGCTCCGGTTGGCGATCATCTCGTCGATCACCTGCGACATCTCCAATTCAGCGCTCAGGTCTGCCTTTAGGCCCTCTGAACTGGTGGGCGCGAGACCGCTCTTGCAGGCGTCGAGGATGAGGAGGACGTGCGTGGCGGGTAGGTCGCTCAGGCGTTTGACGAGCTGGCCGATCCCGAGATACTGACTCTGCGCCTGTGCGACGGCCTTCGAGACATCGTGGGGCACGAGAAACCTCCGTCCGCTGTGCGCGGTCCCGTGTCCCGCATAGAAGAAGACGAGGGCGTCGCCTTCCCGCACGCCGGTGCTGGGGTCGGAGAGTTGGTCGAGCAGTCCGGCCACGCCGCGCTCCGTGGCCGCCGAGTTCGTCAGGACCCAATCGTCGGGCGACTCGAACTCGTATTGCTCGCGCAGGATCTCGCGCACGCCTCGGAGGTCGTTGACCGCGTTGGCCAGCGTCTCCCAGGGCGCTCCGACACGAAATGAGTCGATTGCCACTCCGGCGAATACATAACGCTGGATGCCGGGGCCGTCGTCGGCGACGGCCGGTCCGCCGAGCTGCTCGGAGCGGGTTCCTGTCTGGGCAAGGCCCGGATGCGGAATCGCGAGGAGGGCCATCGCCACCAGCCCGAACCGAGTCCGACTCAGCCTCGGCATCGACGGAAACCGTCCGCAACAGGGCGTCGGGAGGCGATGGGCCCGGCGACCACGAGAGCCGCCGGGCTTCATCGCACACTCGACTGTTGAGTCCCCATTCCACCTACTACTACGCCGACACCCATGGGTTCGCAGAGAAGGCCGGCGAATTCCTGCACGCGGGTCACGAGACCGGTCCAGAGCCTCCCTAGGTGTCGTCCCTCGGCGGCGGAGTCGGCCTTGGCCACGGCGAGGGCGGCGCAGCAGGCCGAGGCGGAGCCGCCGGTGGTGGTGTGACCGGTCTGGGTGTCGGCATGGCCGGCGGTGGAGGGGGCGGCGCGGGCACCGGGCGTGGAGGTGCCGGGGCGGGCATCGCGGGTCGAAGGGCAGGTGTCGGCATCGGCCGAGGCGCTGGGGGCGCGGGAACCGGTGCCGAAGGGGTCGGCTTCGCGACTGGCTTCATCGGCGCGGCCTTCTTCGTCGGCGCGGCCTTTTTCGGCGACGCCCTCTTCTTTGGCGCAGCTTTCTTCGGTGCCGCCTTCTTGGCCCGCTTCACCAGCTTCTTGGCTGCCTTCTTGGCGCCGGCCAACCCCTTCTTCGCAGCCGCCTTGAGCTTCCGCCCGGCGGTCGCCACCCGCTTCTTGGCGCTCGCCCGGGCCGCCTTCTTCCTCTTGGCCAGCTTCTTCTTTGCGGCCTTCTTCGCCATGCGACACCTCCGTGGAATGAGGTCCTGGCGCAATAGAGTGCGTCGCCGAGTGGGCCGCTAGGGCGGCCGAACACCTTGTCCCCAGGGGACATCCGCGGAAACGGAATGCTCGAACCCGACCCCCTGACCGCGCATCATACGCAAACCCCCTAGGAGTACACGACGAGCGTGTCCTTCGTGCGGGGGAACCCTTGTGCTGATGCCAGACCCAACCCTGTTGGTCATCGAGGACGCACGCGAGCACGCGATCCTCGTTCGAGTGGCGGCACGGAGGGCGCTCCCGGGGCTCGGTGTCCGTGTGGCCGGCGACGGCCGCGAGGGTATCGCCTATCTCGCGGGCACGCCCCCTTTCCAGGACCGCCGCTCGCACCCGCTGCCGTCGCTCATCATCCTCGATCTCATCATGCCGGAGATCGACGGCTTCGAGGTGCTCCGCTGGATCAAGGAGAAGTACGGCGCCGAGAAGATGCCGGTGGTCGTGCTCACGGGCTCGCCGGATCCGGGAGCGGAGACCAAATCGATGGCGCTCGGCGCTTCCGCGTTCTACTTGAAGCCGACAGACCTCGAAGGGCTCGGCAAGATCGTGCGCGAGATCGTCGAGGCCCATCTGGGCGAAGAGCTGCTGGCCGGGTCGTTCGGCTCGGCGTACTGAACCACCGGGGGCCAGGGGCCTGTGCGGGCCCCGGCGAGGCGGCTTTTGCAGCTCGATGACTAGGGTGAGCGTCGCCACCGTGTCGATCTCGTCCCTTGCATCGTGTAGGTGCCGCCGACGTCCGTCTTGAAGCGACCCGACTCGCCGTCGATCCAGGTGCGGCCGAGTACGCCATGACGCGTCACTTGCTCGGTCCCAGCGCGGCCTGTCATCCTATTGGCCGCTGCCGGTCCTCAGGAGAAGCTCATGCGTCGCGCGAAGTCCATTCTGCTCGCCTTCCTCTTTGTGCTGGCCCGCGCGGGGGCGGTGCGCGCGCAGTCGGTCGCCGAAGTGGTCGAGGGCATGTACGCCGCCGCCGAACGACAGGCGACCGGAGTCGACGACTACACCCTGACGCAGTTGGTCATGGGTGCCGAGACCTTCAGCTACTTCGAGCGAGAGCTGTACGAAGGGCATCCCGTGTTTCGCCTGAAGTTGTCCGACAGGTCGGGCTTCAGCCTGAGCCTCGCTGGGGCAGACTACGGCCTCGGGGACGTCTTCCTGTATGGCCCGCAGCTGATCGAGCACGCGCGTTATGCTGGAACGGAGCAAATCGGCAACTTTTCGGTGCATGTGCTGGGGGTCGACGACGCGAGCGCGCTCGGCATCGTCGCTCCGAGCGGGGCGAGCGACGCCGAGTTCACGCTGAAGTCTCTCCGGCTCTATGTGGACACGACACTCATGGTGCCGCGCCGGGTCGTGCTCGTCGGCGACGTCGCGACCGCTGCCGTTCCAGCGGAGATCACCATCCAGATCGACCTGCAGAGCTACCTGCCGATCGAGAGCCTCTGGGTTCCGTTCAAGACGACGCTGCAGGTCGCCGGTGGCACGGTGGACATCACCGTCGCGGAAGTCCTGATCAACGCCGGCCGACCGCAGGCCTGAGGCGCGCCGCGCCGGCAGTGAGCGAACAGCGTGAGGAGGGGCCGAAGGGCTCGTGGCTCGACGAGATCTCGCTCGCGAACAAGATCGTCGTAGTCGTCACGCTGGTCGCGATCGCAGGCTATATGGTAATCCTGATCGTCGACCTCTTCCTCTAGGCTGCCGGGCAGCTCAGTCGTAACGCAGCGCGTGCGCCGGGTCCGATCTGCTCGCGCGCCGCGCCGGAACAGCGTCGCAAGGGCACCAGTGGCCGCCAACGCGAGCGCGATGCCGCCGAACACGACGGGATCGTAGGGGCTCACCTCGAAGAGGATGAGCGCGAGGCGGATGCCCACTTCGGGTGTGCGGCGCGCAACCGTGAAGGCCATCACGCCATACAGCCCGATTGCGGCGAGGAAGAGCGCGATGCCACCGAACGCGAGGAACAGCGTCCCGAAGATGCTGAACACCCACGTCTCTTCGTCGATGCGCGACTGCAGCGTCTGCACGAAGTAGAGGGGGTGTCCGGGTGGACCGAGGCCACCGCGGACCGCACCGCTGCCGCCAGCAACATCGGCTCGGCGGGTCCGATGGCGAGGATGCTCATGAACTGCGCGTCGCTCTGGGAGATCGGGACGTAGTACCCGGACTCGTCCGGGTCGGGGTCGTTCATGCCGCGCATGTGGAGGTCCGGCACCACGCCCACGATCGTGCGCCACGGCTCCGAGCTGCTCGAGTCGCCCTCGCGCGGAATCTGCCGCCGAGCGCGCTGCCGCCCGGGAAGTGGCGCTCGGCGAAGCTCTGGTTCACGATGGAGACGGGAGTCCCGGCGTCGTCGTCTTGGATCTCCAAGTCACGCCCGCGTAGGACTTGGACGCCGACCGCAGCGAAGTATCCCGGCCCGACCACGCCGGACCGGGCCGTGGGGAAGCTGCGATCGTCCGCGTACGTCTCACCTTCGACGGCGACGTATCCACCCCCGGAGCCCAGCCCCGGTAGCACCGTGCCGAGCGCGGCGGCGCGGGCCTCGGGGATCTCGCGCAGCCGCAGCTCGACGTCGCGGTAGAATGCGCGCCGCGAGAGCGTGTCTGGGAAATCCGCCGCGAAGAGGCCGACGCGTGCGGTGAAGACGGCGTCGGTCTCGAACTGATAGTCGTAGTTCTTCAGCCTGGAGATGCTCTTGGTCATGAGGCCTGCGGATACGAGAAGACCGAGCGACATGGCGATCTGCCCGATCACGAGGATGCGGCTCAGGCGTCCGATCCGGAGGCTCGACGAACCGCGCGACTCGTCCTTGAGAACGGAGTTCACTTCTGCACCCGAGGCCTTCAGCGCGGGGATGCCACCCGCGACCAGTGCGGCAACGACCGTGGCGGCCGCGATGAAGCCGAGGATGGGGCCGTCGAGCTGGAAGGTCATTCAGGTCGGTGGGTTCGTAGGCGCCATCGCGCGCGAGAAGTACTCGACGCCCAGCCAAGCCACGCCGGTACCGAGCAGGGTGGCCACCGCGGCGATGGCCAGCGCCTCGAGCAGCATCTGGCGGACTACGCGCCCACGGCTCGCGCCCATCGCCGTACGGATCCCGACCTCGCGGGTGCGGACGGCCGCGCGGGCCAGCAGCAGGTTGGCCACGTTGAAGCACGCGATGAGGAGCACGAGTGAGACGGTAGCGAGCATGCTGTAGAGGAGGGCCTTCCCTTCCGGGCCCACGAACCGCTCCTGGATCGGCAGGATCGCCGGCGTAAGCAGCCGCTCGTTGGTCTCCGGGTACTCCTGTGCGAGCCTGGACATGATGCCGGCCAGCTCGACTGAGGCTGCGTCTCGGGTAACGCCTCCAAGCAACGGGCCGAACACGCTCAGAGCGACGCCGGGGCCGCGCGGCGTGCCGAGCAGGTCGCGCCGGAGCGGCACCCAGATTTGCTCTCGGTTGGGGAAGTGGAACCCTTGGGGCATGACCCCGACGATCTCGGCGGGCTCGCCGTTCACCGTCACCACCTGACCGAGGACGTCCGGGCTCCTCCCGAAGCGGTCGCTCCAGGTGTCGTGCGAGAGAATTACGGTGGCGGCCGAGCCGAAGTCGTCCTCGTCGTCGCGGAAGGTCCGCCCCAACGCGGGCTGCACCCCGAGCGCCGCGAAGAAGTTCGAGGTCACGAACGCGCCGTCGAACCGCTCGGGCTGGTCCGTCCAGCGCACGTTGACCGTCCCCTCGTAGTTGCCGGCCAGGTGCTCGAAGGAGCGTTGGGTGGCCTGCCAGTCGTAGTAGTCGTGCGCGGATACGCTTTGCACCTCGCTGTCGACTGAGGTGTCCACCCACCCCACCGCGAGCAGTCGGTCACCGTTGGCGAAGGGGAGTGGGCGAACCAGCCCGCCGTAGACGATGCTGAACATGATCGCCGGCAGGCCGATGCCGAGGCCCATGGCCACGACGGCCAGGCCCGAGACCGCCGGGTGCTTGAGCAGCATCCGACCGGCGTAGCGAAGTTCCCCCAGAAATCCCGTCATGGTCCCTCGTGAGGTCGGGTTCGACGCCGGCCCCTACGCGGCGAAACGGGTCCCGGTTTCGAGGCTCTTCAGGCTCCTCGGCGCGCCTCCAGCGGCCACCGGTCGGCTCCGCACTTCGCGGGCGTCATGAGCGGACCGAGGACGCCGAACATCGCATAGATGGCCCGCGTGCCGAGCGACGGCTTTCCCCTCTCGACCACCTGCTTGAGCGTCTTCACGATGAGGTCGCCTCCCTGACGCATCGACTTCTCGGTCTTGGTGGCGGCGGGCACATCCTCGGATATCAACGTGAACTCCACGCCCCCCGACACTTCCTTCAGCTCGTACGTGACCTTGCAGTAGGGATCGTAGTACTGGGTGAATTTCATCGTGTGCGAGAAGCGGTGGGGCGGGGATGCCTCGAGGATTTCGCCGACCACCGACGTGTACTTGCCGTCCGCCGTGCGCATCTGCACCGGCGAGCCAGGACCGAGGCTCAGGCGGTACATCTGTGCGCCGAAGAAGGCGAGCTGAGGCTCGTCCGTCTTGGTGATCTCACGCCACACGTCCTCGATTCGACCCTGGATGAGGATCTTCGACACCAGCCGCACCGTGTCCGCCATGTCGTTCGCTCCTTGGTTGATCGTGCTCCACCGCGTACTTCACGTCCGCCATCCTGCTCGCCCAGAAGCTGCTGTACTCCGTCGTCCAGCGGTCGTAGATGAGCTGGATCGGCACCGGGTTGTGATAGAGTCGCCGGGTGCGCCCCACCTTACGCGACATCACCAAGTCGCACTCCTCCAGCTGACGCAGGTGATGCATGACGGCGATGCGCGTGGTGTCGAAGTGAGACGCCAGCTCCCCCACCGTGCATCCCGGCGCGGACTTGATCAGGTCGAGGATGCGCCTACGCGTGGCGTTCCCGAGGGCATCGAAGACGGGCGACATGTCCGCTACGGCATTCATGTAATAAAATACTTACATGTTGTCGCACTGGCCGCAAGGGGTGAGCGGGACGAGATGGTTGACTCGCACCTATGAGCCGATCACACTCATATCCATGAGTCAACGGCTCCAGGTCCTCCTCGATGAGGACGAGTTCGAGGAAATCCGCGGGGTGGCTGCACAGCGACGCATGACCGTCTCGGAGTGGGTGCGGCAAGTGCTTCGGGATGCTCGCCGGGGCGTTTCGACGGCGCCTGTCGAAGGGAAGCTGATGGCCGTGCGCGAGGCGGCCCTGCACGCGTACCCCACGGCGGACATCGACCAGATGAACGCCGAGATCGAGCGCGGCTACCGCGCAGGCAGCGAGTGATCTTCGTCGACGCGAACGTCCCGATGTACCTCGTCGGTGCCGAACACCCCAACAAGCTGGTAGCGAAGCGCAAGTTGGAAGCCGCCCTGCAGGCTCGGGAGCGACTCATCACGGACGTCGGGGTGCTCCAGGAGATCCTCCATCGCTACGGTGCGATCGAGCGCCGTGACGCGATCCAGCCGGCGTTCGACGTGGTACTCGCCATCGTCGACGACGTCTACCCGATCGAGCTGGAGAACGTCGAGAGGGCGAAAGGCCTGGTCCTCGAGCGCCGCTCCCTGTCTGCGCTCGACGCGATCCACGTCGCCGTGATGGAGCACCACGACGTGACGCGCATCCTGAGTTTCGACAGCGGATTCGACGCGGTGCCGGGTCTCCAGCGGGTCTAGCTCGCCGGGTACCCTGCCGCGAGGCGGTACTCCGGGTGTGCGGCGAGATACTTTTTCACGCGGTCGCCGCGCGTCACCGCGTCCGCGATGAAGTCGACGGCCTGGGTCAGCCGCTCGTCAGGCTCGGCGCAGCTGAGGCGCAGGAACCCCGCGCCCGCGTCGCCGAAGCACTCCCCACCCAGGCACGCGACGCCGCGCTTCTCGTCGGCGCCCTCGAGCAGGTACATGGCGAGACCGTGCGAGGTGATGCCGAGGCGGTTGCACACTCCGGCCACGGACGGAAAGACGTAGAAGCTTCCGACGGGCATGGCGCAGGTGATGCCGTCCAGGCGTCCCAGTGCCGTGACGAGGAGCTCGACCTTGCGTTTGAATTCCTGCATGGTGCGGTCGCGCTCGTCGCTTGCGTTGTCGAGCGCGGCGATCCCCGCCATCTGCACGAACGGTGGCACGCAGGAGAGCGTGGTGTTGGTCAGCTTCCCCATCATGTCGATGATGCGCGCGTCGGAGACCGCGAAGCCGAGGCGCCACCCGCTCATGCTGAACGACTTCGAGAACGTGTACGCCGCCACGGTGCGCTCCATCATCCCGGGCACCTCGAGCGGCGAGTGGTGGCGGCCCTTCCAGACCATGCGGTCGTAGGGCTCGTCGCTCAGGATCACCACTTCGGTGTCGCGCACGGCGTCCGCGATGGCACGGAAATCGTCGAGCGTCGCCACGCCTCCGGTCGGGTTGTGTGGGCTGTTCAGGAAGATCGCACGCGGGCTCGGGTCCCTGTCGATGAAGCGCCGGACCTCAGCCGGGTCGGGCCGGAACTCGCGCGCCGCCTCGAGACGGGAGAGCACGACGCGCGCGCCGCGGCGCTCGATGTTCGGCGGATACGTGGGGAAGTGCGGGCTGAAGACGAGCACGCCGTCGCCCGGGTTCAGGAACGCTTCGCAGAAGAGCTGCTCGAAGATCTTCGCGCCTTGGCCGGCGATGACGTTCTCCGCGGCCACGTTCAGTCCATACTCCCTATTCACGTACCGGGCTGCGGCCGCGCGGTACTCGGGCATCCCGAGGGAGGGTCCGTAACGCGTCTGCCCTTCGCGGATCGCTCGCGCGGCCGCGTCGACGGCGACAGCGGGCGTCGAGAAGGGGCTGTCCCCGATCTCGAGCTCGACGACGTCCTTTCCCTCGCTCTTGAGTAGCTTGGCGACCGCCAGCACCGAGAAGGCGGTCTCGACACGGATGGACGACGCAAAAGTGCTGAACGGAATGCTCATGGATGGGCGGGTCGCGGTGGAGTGTGGTGCGCGCGGATGCGGGTGAGAGCGGTGGGGGCGGACTCGTGCATGCGCCCGACCTTCAAGGCAGTCGACGCACGTCGCTGACGGTCCACCTAGGAGCTCCTTCGACCAAGACGGGCACGCGTGCCTCCGATCGAAAGGGGGGGGTAGGAACCTAGCGCGGCCGTGGGCCCCCGCCTACGTCTCGCCCCCGTGCTCTCTCGCCGGGGCGGACGAGGCTGCGCGCGCATTGCTTGACAGGCGATCTCCCGACAATGCATTGAGGCCCTGTGACGAATCCACTCACTCTCATGCGGGCCGCCGCGCTTCGGAGGTGCGGGTCCGTCCTGTCGGTGTCTGCATGGTCCACGGCTCTGGTGCTCATCGTGGCCGGATGCGACGGCCCGACGGGACCCGCCACCGACGACAGGGTCACGCCGGTGCCCCGGCCCGCGAGCGTCCGAGGCATCTATGTGAACGCGCACGCGGCGGGCTCCGCGGTGCGGCTCGACAGCCTGCTCGACCTCGCCGACCGCTCGTCCGTGAACACGTTCGTCATCGACGTGAAGGAGTTCGGCGAGGTCAGCTATGCGAGCACAGTGCCACTCGTCGGCCAGATTGGCGCTGCGCGCTCGTTCATTCCCGACCTTCGCCAGGTGCTCCGGGCACTGCGGGACCATGGGGTCTATCCGATTGCCCGCATCGTCTGCTTCCGCGATCCGGTGCTCGCCGACGCGCGACCGCAATGGGCCATCCGAACCGTGGCAGGCGGTGTCTGGCTCGACCCCGAGACGAACAGGTCGTGGGTGGATCCGTACAACCCGAACGTGTGGGCGTACAACGTAGACCTCGCGCGTGAGGCGCTGGCCGCCGGGTTCGCCGAGATCCAGTGGGACTATGTGCGCTTCCCCGACGTGACGGACTCCGTGCGGGCCACCATGGTGTTTCCCGCGCAGGCCGGGCGGGCGGCGGGCGACGCCATCGCCGAATTCGTCGCGGGCTCCAGGGTGGCGTTGGCGTCAGCATCCGCGCCGATCACCGTCGACGTCTTCGGCCGCGTCGTGACCGCCTCCGGAGACACCGGTATCGGGCAGAACTTCTAACAACTCGTGCGCGTCAGTGACGTGCTGCTGCCGATGGTCTATCCGGCGCTCTACGCCGCGGGGAGCTTCGGTCTATCCGACCCCAACGCCGCGCCGTACGCGCTCGTGCGTGCATCCATGGACAGCGCCGTCGTGCGGCTCGCGCGCACGAGCGGCGCCGTCGCCACCATCCGTCCGTGGATCTAGGCGTTCACCCAGGGTGGCGTCCCCTACGGGAAGGCGCAGATCGACGATCAGATCCGCGCCGTCGAGGACGCGGGCCTGAACGAGTGGCTCGCCTGGCATCCCGGTAGTGGCTATCCGGCAGACGCGTTCTAGCGCTGCGGAGCCCGCGGCGTGGCGGCGGCGCGTCGCGTCTTGCCCTCCTTGGGTTCGCGTGTCGCGGGCGTCGATCGGCGCACCGGTTGGGGCGTGGCGCGGAGGGCGCCCTTCCATCAGCTTTTTCCGCCACGGGGCCATAGCTCAGCTGGGAGAGCGCCTGGTTTGCAACCAGGAGGTCGCCGGTTCGATCCCGGCTGGCTCCACTTCTTGTTCTTGGCGCGCCCGTTCTCTGGCGACCGCTGAGACCGTCCCGCATCTTCGACGCACTTCGCCAGGAGATTCGCGATGATCGTCTCGCTTCCGCGGGTCCCGCGTCATACGGCGCTTTCTCTTGCCGCGTTGATCACGGCCATGGCCGTCACGGCCCCCTTGGCGGCCCAAGCCGCGACCGCGCTCACCTCGCGCCAGCTCGAGAGCGCCCGGTCCAACTACGTCTCCATCTGCGGGCGTTGTCACGGCGTGGATGGCCTCGGCGGTGAGGGTCCGCCGCTGGCGATTCCCGAGCTGCACCGAGCTCCCGACGATGCGACGCTGATTCAGATCATCAGCCTGGGAATCCCCGGCACGGCGATGAACGGTACCCGCTGGCTGCTTCCGGACGAGCTCACGGAGCTCGCGGCGTACGTGCGATCGCTGGCGCCTCGGTCCGGGAGCGCAACCGTGACGGGGGATGCTTCGCGCGGGCGCGAGCTCTACGAGCGGGGTCGCTGTGACGGGTGCCACACGGTCGGTGGCTTCGGGACCGCCCGCGGACCCGACCTCACCTCGGTCGGCACGCGTCGCGGTGCGACGTATCTGCGCGAAGCCCTCCTGGAGCCCGAGGCGGCGCTCCCGCGTGGGCTCACGCAGATCCCGCTCGGCTTCGCGGACTACCTCATGGTGCGCGTCGTGGACGAGCGCGGCACCGAAGTGCGCGGCATGCGCATGAACGAGGATACGTACACGATCCAGATCAAGGACGCCCGCGGCGTGATCCACTCCTTCTACAAGCCATCCCTGCGCGAGCTCGACAAACAATTCGACCGGAGCTTGATGCGGAGCTACCGAGACGCGTTCACCGACCCGGAGGTCGATGACCTGGTGTCCTATCTGATGTCGCTCACGGGCTCCACGGCGAGGCTCGTGTCATGAGGGCGTCGGCGCGAGCGCGCGCAGCCTGGTCGGCGACGGCGTCGGCGCTGGCGGCATCGCTGCTACTCCACGTCTCCGCCGAAGCGCAGGTGCCCTACGAGCGGTTGGTGGCCTCCAAGTCGGAGCCGCAGAGCTGGCTGACGTACTCGGGCTCGTACTCCTCGGAGCGGTACTCGGAGCTCGCCCAGATCGACCGCACGAACGTGGCCAGGCTCCGCGTGGAGTGGGCCTATCAGGCCAGCCCGGGGGTCGTCGAGTCCAGCCCCATCGTGGCGGACGGGATCATGTACCTCACCGAGCCGCCGAGCAACGTGGTTGCGTTGGGTGCACGCACTGGACGGCGTATATGGCGCTGGAATGCCAACGTGCCGGACTCCGCGCTCAACATCGGCGGAGCGAGATCGAATCGCGGCGTGGCCATCCTGGACGGAAGCGTCTTCGTCGGCACCATCGACGCGCGCCTCGTCGCCCTCGATGCCGAGTCGGGCGCCGTGCGCTGGTCGACGGTCGTGGCCGACAACAGCCTGGGTTATTGGATTTCCGGCGCACCGCTGGCGATCGACGGGAAGATCATCGTCGGGATTTCGGGTGCGGAAGCGGGCATTCGCGGATTCCTCGATGCCTATGATGCCCGGACCGGCCAACGCGTTTGGCGCACCTACACGGTTCCGGCGCCGGGCGAGCCTGGTGGCGACACGTGGGGTGGTGACTCGTGGCAGCACGGGGGCGGCTCGACCTGGCTGACCGGCTCCTACGACCCGGAGCTCGACCTCATCTACTATGGGACAGGAAATCCCGGTCCCGATTGGAACGGTGACGTCCGGCCCGGCGACAACCTGTACACCTGCTCACTCGTCGCATTCGATGCCGATACCGGCGAGATCCGGTGGTACTTCCAGTTCACCCCGCACGACACGCACGACTGGGACTCGAATGAGATCCCCGTGCTGCTCGATCTCGAATGGCAGGGGCGGCCCCGCCAGCTCGTGGTGATGGCGAACAGGAACGCGTTCTACTACGTGCTCGACCGCGTGACTGGCGAGTTCCTGCACGGGCAGGAGTACTCGAAGCAGACGTGGGCTCAGGGCCTCGACGCCCGTGGGCGGCCGATCGTGCTCCCGAACACCGAGCCGACGCTCGAGGGCACGTTGGTGTGGCCGAGCCTCCAGGGCGCAACCAACTGGTTCAGCCCGAGCTACAGCCCGCTCACCGAGCTGATCTACGTCCCGGTGCGCCACATGGGGGCGGTCTACTACAAGGGGTCCGCGGAGTACGTCCCCGGGCGACCCTACGTCGCCGGCGGCGAGCAGGCGATCACGGGGGACGATGCCTGGGGATACGTGAAGGCGCTCGACGTGCGTACCGGCGCTCTGCGCTGGGAGTACCGGCTCCTCACGCCTCCTTGGAGCGGCGTCATGGCGACCGCCGGGGGCCTCGTCTTCGGCTCGTCGAACGAAGGGAACCTGTTCGCGCTGGATGCCGAGACGGGTCAGTCGCTCTGGGACATGCAGGCCGGAGCCCCCGCGCGCTCCAATCCCATCTCTTTCGAGCTCGATGGGCGTCAGCGGGTGGCGATGTCGGCGGGCAACGTCCTGTTCGTGCTCTCGCTGCCCTGAGGTCCGTCCGCAGGACCCGCCTGGACCAGCGCGGCCCCTCTCGAGCGCGCGGCCGTGGTTGGTACGCTTCTTGCTTTTTCACCCGGCAACGAGTCCGTCCTCGTTCCTCGGGTCCGACGCTACTGCTGGAGGACCGACGGTAGAGGCGGATGCCAAGACTAGAGCAGGAAGCTCAGGGGGTCGCAATGCAGGGTAGGATGAGAGTCTCGACGTGGGTAGTGGCGATGGGGCTGGGGCTGGCGGCATGTGGGCCGACCGAGGAGCAGCTGCAGCAGCTGGCCGAGCTGCCGGTCGTCACGGCGGAGAAGGTGCGGCTGCAGGGTGAGATCGAACGGCTCACGACGGAAATCAGTCAGATCGAGAGTGAGCTGGCGAATCTGACCATGACGCGGACGCCCACCTCGCAGGAGGCCACACCTCCATCGACGCCCGCGACCGTCGGCCAGTTGGTCGCGCACGTGAGCGAGATGGAAGAGCAGCTTTCGTCTGCACAGACGCGCCTGCGGTCGCTCAACGCCACGTCTGCGACACAGGTGCAGCGGATCACGCAGCTCGAGACCTCCATTGCCGAGGAGCGGGCGGCGCTCGAGGGTCAGCGCGAGAGGGTCTCGTCGCTCGAGGCGGCGATCGCAGGACTGGAGATGGAGATCACCCGTCAGGGTGAGGTGAACCAGCACCTGGAGCGCACCGTCGAGACGATGACGGACGACGCGAACACCGTCTGGTACGTCGTCGGCACGAAGGCCGAGCTACTGGATCGCGGCCTCATCCGCGAGGAAGGGGGTAGCCGCGTACTCTTCATCTTCGGCAAGCGTGGCAAGACGATCGTGCCCTCGCGCACCATGGATCCGTCGATGTTCACGGCGGCCGACCAGCGCACTTTGAGCTGGATTCCGCTTCCTGTCGCTGAAGAGGGCGGCGACGACGAGCCCAAGTGGACGGTGGTCACGTCGCAGGACTTGGGGGCCGTGGGATCGACCCTCGATGAGCGAGGCCGTGTCCTGGGGGATGCGCTCAGCATCACCGACCCTCAGCGGTTCTGGGCGAACGGCCGCTACCTGATCGTCGTGCGCTCGTAAGAGCGTTTCCACGCGGCTCGGTCCGCGACTACGTCCACTCCGCCCGCCGGCGAGAGACCTTCTCTCGCCGGCGGGCGCTGTATTTCGGGCGGCGGACGTCAACGCGCAGGCTTGGGCGCAGCCCTCAGCCCGCCATGCTCACAGCGAGTCGCTCACGGATTCCGTTGCGCTCGCTTCGCCGGAGTGCCCGCAGGTACTCGCGGATCCTCGCGAGCTGGCCGTCGGGGTCGAGCCCCGCCTCCAGCATCACCCGCTCCCCGGTGCCGCTGCCGAGGAAGTGCCCTTTCATGAACGGGTGCAGGGTGTGCGCGCGGCCGAGGTCGGACCGGATCCAGCGGTACATGGTCGGTAGGGTGAAGTCCGTGATGCCCATCGCTTCGTGCGCGAGCTCCTCCGGGAACGTGGGACGTTTCTCGGGTTCGGGGAGCCGATCGAAGAGCTCCGGGCTCGCCACGTAGACGACCTCGAGATTGAGGCCCTCGGCGAGGAGGCGCGGCAGCACACCTTGGATGAACGCGTACGTGACCCCCGACCCCTGGAGGACGATGGTCCCGTCGCGCGAGCCCCGAGCGGCGGGGCGCAGACGGTAGACGCCACTCGCGGCGGCCGCGGCAGGCGCGAGCCCGAGCGCCTCGCGGTCGAGAACCGGCTCGGCGGGGCGTGTGACGAACGGCACGATGACGGCGGGGGCGGCGCGGAACGCGGCCGCCACGAGCGGCCAGATCTCCTGGGGCTCCCACGGCGTGAGCGTAACCGCGGTGCCTGGCGGGTAGTTCTCGCTGTGGAGCTGGAGGGCCTGCGGGTCGGCGTGCGTTGGTCCGTCCTCAACGGTCTTCATGCCGGCGTGCCCGCAGATGAGCACGAAGGGTGCGTAGCGCCCCGGTGCCAGCGCTTGGCGCATCTGCTGGCTGATCGCGTGCACGCGGGCCGGGATGTGTCCCAGCGGCGCGAGGAAGGCCCCGTAGGAAGCGCCCACCCCGCAGTGCCTGCCGAAGCCCGAGACGCCCGAGAGCACGCATGCCATGCCGTCCTCGCAGATGCCGCCCAGGGACAGCGTCCTGCTCGTGGCGTTCGCCACGCGGTGGTAGTACCCGGGGGCGAAGCCCTCGCCGACGCCGGCGATCGACGTGGACCCCAGAAGATCTGCTGCGCCGATGAGCATGGCCCCGCCGGAAGCGCGGTTGAAGTGGCCCAGTACGGCACCGAGCTGAGCACGAAGCGGCGTCTTCGAGCCGACCGCGAGCTCGAGACCCTGGGGCGTCTCGCGCGTGGCAGCGGTGAACAGGCGGTCGAGCCGAGGTACGCCGGCCCGGGGAGTTCTCCCGCGGGCGTGCAAGCGCTCGCGAGCGGCCCCCAAACGCGCAGCCGCTTCACCGCAGAGCTCATTTTCTCCGGCGAGGCGGGCCCGCACGAGCTCGAGCGTAGCCCAATGGCACGCCTCGAGGGCGACCGCGTCCGAGGGGTCAGTAACCTCCGGCAGGTCTCGGACGTCGTCGCCGAGCAGGGGTCGCAGCGCGGCAACGTATGCGTCGCTGTCGCGTTTATGCCCCGCTCCGTGGGATTTCTTGCCGGTGATGCCGTACTGCCAGCCTTTCTCGGTGCGATACACGACCGCGGTGGGCTGCCCGGTGCGGAGCTCCAGCGCCCGCTTCTGAGCCGTGAGGACCTGCCCCATGTCGAACCCGTCCGCCACGTGGACGACGTTCCAGTCGTGCAGGTAGGAGAATTCCATCGGGTCCCATTGCACGTAGTCTCCGGGCGAAGATCCCTCGCGCGTCACGCGGTCCGAGTCGATCGAAGACTGGTTCCAGTCGACATGGAACAGGACGTTGTCGAGCCCAGCCGCCCCTGCGGCGGCGACGGCCTCGGCCACGCGGCCGGGGGTGAGCCCGCCTTCGCCCTCGAGGATGTGCACGCGCGGCGCGTCGGCTCCGAAGTAGTCGGCGGCTGCGAGGGCGAGCCCGATCGACGCGCCCACACCGACGCCCGACGGGCCGGTCGCGATGCGTACGAAGGGAGTCATGGGCGTCGGGTGCCCGTCCAGCGGCGTCGACGCGAAGCGCCGGAAGAGCGGCGTGTCTTGGGTCGGGTTCTTGCGGAAGCCCAGCAGGTCCTCGAGCCGGAGGCGCAGGCGTGTCTCGCGGGGGAGCAGCTCAGGCGCCCCCAAGCGTGCGAGCTCGTCGCGGATGGCCCACATGGCATAGAGGCCTGTGGCCTTGTGGCCGGTCCCGAAAGAAAGGAGGTCCTGGTCGTCCCGGTTGGGGTCGCGGAGGTCGTAGTCCATCGAGGCGAGGAAGTCGCATGAGCAAGCTGGACACGATCGAAGGGATAGGACCGGCGTTGGCCGCGCAGCTGGCGGGCGCGGGAGTCCGAAGCGTCGACGCCCTGCTGCAATCCGGAGGAACGCCCGCCGGTCGGCGAGAGCTCGCCGCGCGCTCGGGAATCGACGAGCGCCGCCTGCTCAAGTTCGTGAACCACGCGGACCTAATGCGCATCAAGGGAGTCGGCGGTGAGTACGCCGAGCTGCTCGAGGCCGCCGGTGTCGACAGCGTTCCCGAGCTGGCTGCGCGGAACGCCGAGAACCTGGTGCGCCAGATGCGCGAGGTGAACGCCGCGCGGAAGTTGGTGCGTGCCGTCCCCTCGTCGAAGTCCGTCGCCAAATGGGTGACTCAGGCCGGCAAACTCCCGCGGGCGGTGAACCACTGATCGCCACGTAGGCGTGGGGTCGCCTCGGGCCGGGGCTCTGCCCGGTCCGGGGCGAACCCGGGAGACGGGCCGGGCGCGCCACCTTCCGGCCGCGGGACAGCGGCGCACATTCTCGACATCCGCTATCGTGAACTCGGGCGGCGTGCGCCGCGTTCATGGTGAATCTCGTTTCCGGCACCCGTGAGGGCCGACAGTTGATCCGAATCCTCGGGCGGGTCCGCCGCGTGGTGTGGGGCGCGGCCCCGTTACTTGCCCACGTCGGAGTCGCAGTCGCGTCCCTTGCGAGCCCGCTTCAGGGTCAGGACATCGACGCGGCGCCCCGATCCGTGCTCGAGGACGTGATGCCGGGCGCAGACCGCTTCGAGTCGGGGGGCGAGAGCGCGCCCGTGAAGCTGGCATACCAGGGCGATCAGCTCCTCGGATACGTCTTCACTACCTCCGACTTCCCGCCGGAGGTGACCGGCTATAGCGGTCCCGTTCGCGCCGTGGTGGGACTCACGACCGCCGGTATCCTGACGGGTGTGCGGGTGACCGACTACAACGAGAGCCGTCGCTACGACTGGGGAGACTTCCTCTCCGATCCCTGGCTCCTCGACCAGTTCCCGGGCAGATCCGTCGAGGAGCGCTTCCGCGTCAACCAGGACATCGACGGAATCGCGCAGGTCACGATCTCGGTACGCGCGCTCGCGCGGGGAGTGCGCGATGCCGCTCGTGAGGTGGCACTCGCGTACCTGAGCGACGACTCAGGTGCTGTCCGACCCATGTCCGACGCGGAGCTCGAGTCCTTGTCGTGGTACGAATTGCGCCGGCGTGGCGTGGCCGTGTCGATGTCGGTGGTGCAACAGGGCCGCGCCAGGTTCGACGTTGCGCTCATCCACGTGCCGACGCAGGCATTCGGAGCGTACCTCTTGGGCCGCAGGTACGAAGCCGTCGTCACCGCGGTCGAGCGCAGAGGGGGGGCGGACCACGTGATCTTGTACGTGGTGCCCGGTACGGGCTTCCAGCCTCCGCTGCGAGAAGGATGGTCGATCGAGCAGGGCGGGGGGACCTACGCGGTTCCCTCGGACGACGTCGTCTCGGCGGGAGTTCCCGGTGGAGGCGCCCTCTACGAGGAGGCGAGCCTAGTCGGAGCGCTCCTGCTCGACGACGAGGACGTGGATATCGCCGAGCCGCTCACCATCGCGTTCGATCGGGGGCGGCCCGAGCTGGGCACCTTCCGTGTCGCCTACACGAGCCAGATCGCGCTCCGGCGCTTGGCCGAGCGCTTGTCGACTCCCGCGACGGCCGGACCCGCCACGGCCGAACCCGCGACGGCCGGACCCGCGACGCCAGTCGCGCCGTCTGCCGCCGTAGCCGCGAGCGCGCCGGAGGCTTCCTCGCCACCGCCGGTTGTGCCGTCGACCGAGGCGCCTGCGCCCACCACGGTCACGGATGCGGTGGCCGCCCAAGAGCCCAGCGAACTCCCCGCGGAGCAGCTCGTGCAGTTCGATTTCTCGCAGCTCGACGACGAAGTCACCCGCGTGGGTCCGCTCGCTGCCACGTCATGGCTCCGCGTGGGCTGGGTAGTGCTCGTCATCACACTGGCCGCGTTCGCATTCTTCACCGAGATCGCGGCACTGCGCTGGGTGTCGCTCGGCGCCACGCTCGTCGTGCTCGGGTGGGTCGACGGCGGCTTCCTCTCCATCTCGCACCTCACCGGCCTCATCTGGGTTGGCCCTTCCGCCATCACCAGCGATCTGCCGCTCCTCATCATGGTCGGCGTCACCTTGGTCTCGGTCCTGCTCTGGGGACGCGTGTTCTGCGGCAACCTGTGCCCGTTCGGGGCGCTGCAGGACTTCATCGACCGGTTGGTGCCTGCTCGCTTCAAGCGCGCGCTGCCCAAAAACGTTCACCGTGTCGCGCTCAAGGCGAAGTACGTGATCCTCGCCGTCATCCTGCTGCCGGCGATCGCTGGCTCGCATGCGAGCCTGTATCAGTACTTCGAGCCGTTCGGCACCGTGTTCTTCGTGGGCCGGAACCCGCTCCTGTGGGTGATCGCGGGCTCGGTCTTGGTCGCCAGCGCGGTCGTGCCGCGGTTCTACTGCCGGTACGCCTGTCCGCTGGGTGCGTCGCTTGCGGTCGCTTCGCTAGTCTCGATCCGCCGTGTCCCGCGCGTCGAGCAGTGTGACTACTGCAAGGTGTGCGAGCAGCACTGCCCGACCGGCGCGATCGATGGCCCGGTGCTCGACTTCAAGGAGTGCGTGCGCTGCAACCAGTGCGAGATCCGGCTCGTCGAGAAGAGCGGAGTCTGCCGCCACGACATGGCGGAGGTGCGCCCGCGCCTCGTGCACATCAAGGCGCGGACGCCCGCCGGCGTCACCGGCTAACGACCCGGCGTCTCCGCCATGGGCAGCCCGGCCGCGGTCCAGGCCCGCATGCCCCCGGCGAGGTTGTAGATCTGCGTGTAGCCTTGCGCCGCGAGCTGGGTGGCGGCTTGAATGCTCATCACGCCGCTCCGGCAGTACAGGACCACGGGCGCGTTCTTGTCGCTCGGGAGCTGGCCCAGGTTCGCCAGGATCTGGTCGAAGGGGATCGAGCGATCCGTGAGCGGCAGGTCACCCTGGAAGGGGACGTGCACGTTGATGAGCGGGAAGTTCTTGTTGGACATCATCCCCTGCAGCTGTTGGGGCGAGATGTCCCAGTACGCGCCGCCCGGCACGGTGACCCGCTGGCCCGCGGGGGCGGCGCCGGGCGCCTGCGCGAGCGCGGGGGCGGCGAGCAGCGCGACCATCGGAAGGACGCGGGCAAACGTAGAAAGTACCTTCATGGTGTCAGCACCTCTCGATAGGAAGCGATGGATCTCAACATAAGCGGTTCGGGCTCTTCCGGCGCTCCCGCGCCCCAGTCCTCCGAGCCCGAGCCCGACCTGAGCCGTCGTGCGTTGATACGCGCCGGCCTCGCAAAAGGCTCCCTCGCCCTCACTGCGTTCGGCGCGGGACTCGGGATCGACGCGCTGTGGGCGCGCATCGTTCGTGGCCCTGACCTCGAGCGCGCCGACTATCCGCGGCTCGTCATCGGTAGCATGCGCGTGCACCACAGTATCGTCGGGTACGCGGCGGTGGTGCTCGGGCTGGTCTACTCGCCCGCAATCCTCATCCCGCTGGGGCTGGGCATCATCGTCGGGCACGGACGCCGCGACCGCTACGGATTCCTGGAGCGGGTCGATCGTCCTTAGCGACTACAGGCGATCGGTCGACGCGGGTCTTCCGGCCCGCCGCGTCTGGTCGCCGGGTTGGAGGAAGGAGACGCCCTCCGTCTGATCCTTGAGATACTCCTCGACGATCTTGCGGACCACCCCCGTCAGTCCCTCGGAATCCCCCGGCTTCCGATAGAAGGCGGTTGCGCCGAGAGCCATCGCGCGTCCCTCGTGGGTGGGGTCTGGCGATCCCGTGAGCACGACCACCGGCACCGCCCGAGCCTTCCGCTGGCCGAGCCACTCGAGAACACCGAAGCCGTCCACCTCAGGCATGAGTAGATCGAGGATCACGAGGTCCGGGAAGGGGTGGGACAGTCTGTCCTGGAAGGGAGGGAGTCCCTCGAGGTACGCGATCCCTTCGCGCCCGTCGCCGGCTACCCGGACATCCAGCCCTGGCACGGAACGGCGCGCGGCCACGCGGATGAGCATGGCATCGACCCGCGCATCCTCGATCACCAACAGCGTGGGATCGCTCGGAAACAAGACAATACCCTCCCGGAAAGAGCGGCCGGGGGGGCAGGTCTCTCCTCAAAAGTATCGGTCGGAGCTGCCGGAATTCCAGGAAATTCGAGCGGCACGAGTCACGGTGAGGCGTCCGTGGCCGAAGGTGGAGGCGGTGCGGCCGCAGGCGAAGGGGCCCCCGTCGGAGCTGCCGGCGCGCCCGCGGCCTGAAGCGCCAGCTCGTCCGGGAAGAGCGAGAGGCGCGCCATTTCCATGAGCGCCGCGGCGGCCACGATGAGGACCGGTCCCACCAGGATGCCGACGGCCCCGAACATGAGGACCCCGCCGAGCACGCCGAAGAACACGACCAGCGGATGCACACGCGCGCGGGCGCTGACCAGCATGGCGCGGATCACGTTGTCCACGGTGGAGATGACCAGGAGGCCGAAGAGTAGAAGGACCACCCCTCGCGTGGTGGCACCCGTGGCGATGAGGACGGCGCCAGCCGGAACCCACACGAACGCGGGTCCCACCATCGGGATGAGCGAGAGCGCCCCCATCAGCATGGCCCAGACCGCTGGAGTCGGCACGCCGATCGCCCAGAACGCCAGCCCCCCGAGGGTGCCCTGCACCATCGCGACGAACACGTGCCCGAATACCGCCGCGAAGATGACTTCTTTCGTGCGGCGGAGGAGGAGGTTGGTGGGTCCGCTCGCCAGCGGTACGAGTCGCTTACCCGCGTCGAGCATCCGCTCGCCGTCGCGGAACAGATAGAAGAGCGTGAAGAGTCCGACGCCGACCTGGAGGAGGACGCCGCCCACGCCCGAGACGACGCGGAACGTGCGCCCGACCACGAGCTCGGGGACGTCGCCGAGTCGCTCCGTGACGCGGGCGGACACGTCGAGATTCGTGACTCCCACCGCGGCGAGCATCCCCTCGATCCAGGCGATCACGTCGTTCAGGACGGGGAATCCCGAGCGCAGCTGATTCTCCAGCCAGGAGATTCCCGCGCCCAGGTCCCGAAGCGCGATCATCGACACGCCCAGGATGGGGAGCACGATCACCACGACCACCAGGAGGGTGCTGAGGAACGCGGCCACTCCCTCGTTCCTGACCTTGCTGCGGATCCCCTGATGCGCCGGAAGTGCGAGCACGCCGAGTACGGCACTCGTCACCAACGCCGGGAGGAAGGGCCAGAGCATCAAGCCGAGAAGGACCGCGGCCGCGGTCCCGAACACCAGGAGCACCCCGACCCGCAGGAGGTGGACCTCACGCTCTCGCGTAGCCGACCCTCCCAAGGCCTCCCGCACCTCGGTACGCCCCCGCCTCACCAAGTCGGTCCGCCCTTCCGCGTCTGCAACTTCAAAACTCGCATGGACTTGGGGATGCCGAAGAGGGGGGCGACCGACCGGGACGGGAAGAAGCTAGGGCAAGATCCACCGCGGAGCGACGTCCGCGCTCGCTCCCACTGTGCACTCCTTCCGACGGCCGCCTGCGCGGTCCGCTTGCGCGACCATCTATATTTAGTGCCATGCTAAATATCAACGCGGCACGAGCGAATCGTGCGAGAGGGTCGGACACGGAACGTAAGGCGCGCATAGAAGAGATCCGCTCCCACATGCGGGCGTTCCGCGCCGCCGACGAGCGGGGTCGCGTTCGTCGCCTGCTCCAGCAGTCCGTGAGCCTGCAGCACGTCCACGTGCTCATGGTGCTGCGCGCCGCGGGACCCCTCACCATCGGGACACTCGCCCGCACGCTCGACGTATCGGTCGCGAGCGCCACGGGGATCGTCACGCGCATGGAGGAGCGCGAGCTGGTCGAGCGCACGCGCAGCCGCGAAGACCGTCGCGTTGTGACCGTGAGCCTGGCGCGGGGAGGAAACGCCGCGCTCGATCAACTCGACGGCCGAGCGCGGGAGCACTTCAAGTTGATGCTCGACTCGCTGTCGATCGAGGAGCTGGAGTCCCTGCAGGCCGGCTTTCGAGCACTCCGTCGGGCACACGACACCCTGATGGCTCAGTACGCCAGCGCATGAGCGAGCCCATCGTCATCGGGGCTCGGCAGCTCGAGAAGCGCTTCGGGACAATCGAAGCCGTGCGGGGCATCGATCTGGAGGTACGTCGCGGCGAGATCTTCGGCTTCCTCGGCCCCAACGGGGCAGGCAAGTCGACCACGATCAACATCCTCTGCACGCTTCTCCAGCCGACCGCCGGCACCGCGTCCGTGGCGGGATTCGACGTGGCGCGTCAGCCCAACGAAGTGCGCAGACGTCTCGGGCTCGTCTTCCAGGACCCCTCGCTCGACATCCAGCTCACGGCCCGCGAGAACCTCGAGTTCCACGCGTTCCTGTACCGCGTGCCGAAGGCGGAGCGCGCCAAACGCATCGCCGACGTACTGGAGATGGTGCAGCTGACCGATCGCGCCGAGTCGATGGTCATGACGTACTCGGGCGGTATGAAGCGTCGGCTCGAGATCGCCCGCGGCATGCTGCACACGCCGGAGGTGCTCTTCCTCGACGAGCCCACCATCGGACTCGACACGCAGACTCGGCGGCACATCTGGGGATACCTGAACGAGCTGCCCAAGCGCGGCGTCACGATCTTCATGACCACGCACTACATGGAGGAGGCCGAGTTCTGTGATCGCATCGCGGTCATCGATCACGGCAAGATCCAAGCGATCGGGACTCCCGAGGAGCTGAAGGGGATGGTCGGCGGAGACGTCGTGACGATCACGACAGCCAACGATCAGGCGGCCGCGCCGCTGATCGGGGCGATTGCCGGATCGCAGCCGAAGACCGACGACGGCATGCTCCGGGTCGAAGTGGCCGACGGAGCGGCATTCGTGCCCAAGCTGGTGCGTGAGCTTCCCGTCGAGGTGACGTCCATCGCGTTCCGGCGGCCGAGCCTCGACGACGTATTCCTCAAGCTGACGGGGCGCGCCATCCGTGCCGAGGAAGGCAGCGAGAAGGACTTGACCCGCATGATGGGCCGCGCCTGGGGGCGCAGATGACCGACACGCTGCGCGCCATCTATATCATCTGGTACCGGGATATCCTGCGGTTCCGCCGGGACCGCGCGCGGCTCGTCGCGTCGCTCGCGCAGCCGCTGCTCTACCTCGTGATCTTCGGGACCGGCCTGTCGTCCGCACTCCGCGGCGCGAGCGCCGGCATCGGGGGCGCCCAGGCGGCCGGGGCTCCCGGGGGGCTCACCTACACGCAGTTCATCTTTCCGGGCATCATCGGCATGTCGGTGCTCTTCTCGGCGATCTTCGGCGCCATGAGCATCGTCTGGGACCGCGAGTTCGGCTTCCTGAAGGAAGTGCTGGTCGCGCCCATCGACCGCTCGGCGGTCGCAATCGGGAAGGCGTTGGGCGGGGCGACACAAGCGATGATCCAGGGCCTCGTGCTGCTGATTCTCGCGCCCCTGATCGGCATCGATCTCTCCATCGGCATGATTCTGACGCTCATCCCGCTCACGTTCGTGCTGGCGTTCGCGCTCAGCTCGCTCGGCGTCGCCATCGCGTCGCGCATGAAGTCGATGCAGGGATTTCAAATGGTCATGACGTTCCTCATGATGCCGATGTTCTTCCTCTCGGGGGCGCTCTTCCCGCTGCAGGGGCTACCGGCGTGGATGGACGTGCTCACGCGGCTCGATCCGGCGGCGTACGGGATGGACCCGCTCCGCCGTGTCGTGCTGTCGACGTCGCTGCCGACGGAAATCGTCGACCGCATGGGCATCCAGCTGTTCGGCAGCGTCCTCCCGGTGCCAGCCGAGGCGGCGATCCTGCTCGGGTTCGGCGCGCTCATGCTGATGGTCGCGATCCGGAACTTCCGCGTCGTCGCCTAGGCGAGTGCCGCGCTGGTCCCTGGGCGTCAGCGCTTCGCGGGGCCGTAGAGCACACGTCCGGGACGGGCGGCGGTGACTCGATCGCCTTCGAGCACAACCTCTCCATTCACGATCACGAGCGAGACGCCTTCCGCATATTGGTGCGGTTGCTCGAACGTTGCCGCATCCCGCACACGGGCGGGGTCGAACACCACGAGGTCGGCGACCAGGCCCGGCCGGAGCAAGCCTCGGTCCGCGAGACCGAGGCGCTGCGCAGGGAAGGCGGACATCTTGCGCACCGCTGCCTCGAGCGTGAGCAGGGCGCGCTCGCGCACGTACACCGACAGCACCCGGGCGAACGTGCCGTAGCTCCGCGGGTGTGGGTTGGCTCGACCGAACACCACGATCTCGCCGTCGCTCGCGATCATGCTGGCCGGGTGGCGCATGATGCGGACGATGTCCTCCTCCCCGATTGCGTGGAAGATGCCCGCGCACCCGCCCCGCTCGACGAGCCAGAACGCGGCCTCGGCCGCGCCCTGCAAGCTCGGCTCGAGGCCTCGCAGCTCGATGACGTCGCCCAACGTCTTACCAGCCAGCGTCGGATCCCACGCGCAGTTGGCCACGACCACGTTGTCGGGGTCGCCGCCACCGCGCTCCAATTGCAGAATGCGGACGGTCTCCTCGCGAATACGCGCTCGAATCGATGGATCCGCCAAGCGTTGCTGTGCGCGCTGGAGCCCGCCTTCCAGCACCCACTGCGGCAGGAGCGCTGCTTGGATGCTCGTGGACGATGCCGTGTAGGGATACTGATCGATGGTGGCGTCTACGCCGCGCTCGCGTGCTTCGTCGACGAGGCGGAGCGTCTGCTCGGTCGCGCCCCAGTAGCCCTGGCCCACCACCTTGTGATGGGTGACCTGCGTCGCGAGCCCCCCTTCTTCGCCGATGCGGATGGTTTCGCGCACGCTCTCGACGACGCCAGACGCTTCGTCGCGCATGTGTGATACGTGGAACCCACCCAGACGGCCGACCACGCGCGCGATCTCGACGACCTCTTCTGTGGGCGTGAAGGCACCGGGCACATAGAAGAGCCCCGTCGAGAGGCCGAAGGCACCGTCGTACATGGCCTGCTCCGCGAGCGCACGCATGCGCTCCATTTCCGCGGCCGTGGCGGCCCGGTCGGCCAAGCCGATCACTCGGGCTCGGATGGTGCCCTGGCCGACCATGCTGCCCACGTTGAGCGTGCGGGGTAGCGCGGCCACGCTGTCCAGCCAGGGTCCGAGCGGGAGCGCCGAGCTCCCGTCGGGGCCCGCGATGATCGTGGTCACACCCTGACGGATGTAGTTGTCCGCCGTGGGAACCTGGAAGAGCGCACGGTCCGCGTGCGTGTGCACATCGATGAAGCCCGGGGCGACGACTTGGTCGGCCACGTCGATCTCGCGAAGCGCAGTACCCGCGAGCGACGGCCCCACGGCCGCGATCACGCCGGCGCGCACCGCGACGTCGGCGCGATACCACGGACTTCCAGACCCGTCCACCACCCGGGCGTTGCGGAGAAGTAGGTCGTAGGCCGGGGCAACCTGTGCGTCGGCCGCGCCCGGGACGAAGCACAGCAAGGTCAGGGCGGCAGCGCACCCCCAGTACCAGCGAGTCTTCACGAGGGACCTCCGGGACCGAGTAGCGGACAAGCTACGGCGGTGTGGTGTCCGGAGCGAGGGTGGTGGCCGAGTCCGTCGGCGGCTCCGACGGATCCACGAGTGGCCCCTCTTCTGGCACGGACGTCATGGGCGTCATCAACTCGATCTCGATGTCGGGGAGTGGGCCCGGTGGCGGTGGGAGCCCGCGCGACGGGTCGAGTCGGTCGAGAATGAGGCCCTGGCGCCACTGCATTTGGCGCGGGTTGTGCGAGGGGTTCGAGGTGAGCGGATGCGGGAGCGTGCCGGCCAATGCCGCCGCCTCCGTGAGCGTGAGCGCGCTCGCGGGCTTGCCGAAGTACGTCTGAGCCGCCGCCTCGGCACCGAAGACTCCCGGTCCCCACTCCGCGATGTTGAGGTACAGCTCGAGGATGCGGTCCTTGTCGAGGCGATTCTCGAGTCGACGTGCGACCACGAACTCCATGGCCTTCCGCACGAAGGACCGATCGGTGCCGAAGTAGAGGTTCTTCGCGAGCTGCTGCGTGATCGTGCTGCGGCCCCGCAGCTCGGCGCGGTGCTCCCAGACGTACGCGAGTGCGCCGGCGAGAGCCCGACGGTCCTCGCCGCTCCACCAGGAGAATTGCTCGTCGCCGGTCCAGTGGACCTCTTCGGCGAGGGACACCCAGTCGATGCCGTGGTGCTCCCTGAACCGGTAGTCCTCCGCGACGACCACCGCTCGGCGGAGGGCCGGCGAGATGTCGTCGAGGGCGACCCACTCGTGCTCGATGGTGAGGCCCGTGCCCGCCCGGCGCGCCTCGCGCATGCGTTGCGTCATCAAGGCGGACTCTTCAGGATTGCGGCCCGTGAGCCTCCACGGATAGGGGATGACGACGAACCAGACCGCCAGCGCTGCCGCCGTACACGCACCCAAGAGCACGACTATGGCTGAGCGGGGACGGAATCTGGGGCGCGTTCCCGTTGGCGGCGGCTGAGGTGTGATCGCGTCCAGTCGAGTCATCCCTGCGGTCGGGTGGTTCAGCGACCAGCCGGTGTCGGTTTCATCCGCTCGAACGTCGTATAGAACGCAGGCATTCGAGTACCGTTCCAACGTGCCACGACGGGGCCCCTAGCTACCTCCTCGAGCTGGCCCTAGACTGTCGCCCGGAAAGGTTGCTAGGTTGGCCCACCGGATGGTCGATACTGAAGGAGGAGGTTCCAGCATGGCGGAGAAGGCCGCACCCACGCCCGTGAAGGCTGGCAAGGCGCCTGAGGCCGATGTCGCCCACAAGCCTTTTGGCGTGCTTTTGGCAAGTCAGCCGCCGAAGTCGAAGGGCGGCGTCTCATCGGGTGTCCTGTCGACGATCCTCCATGTCGCCATTGGTGCGACTCTGGTCTGGACTACGGCCGGGGCGGGAGATCAAGAGGAAGAGGAGGTCACCCAGATCGTCGAGATCGTCGAGGAGACGTCGGTTCCGCCGCCGCCTCCGCCTCCCCCTCCCCCGGAGCTCCAGGCCGAAATGCCGGATATCACGGTGATCTCGCAGCTCGAGATGCCCACGGTGATCTTGAGCTCGATTCCGGCGCCCTCGATGGACATCGTATTCGATGCGCGGGCCCTGGCGGCCGGCACGGGTGCCGTCGCGCAGAATGCGG
>VGVR01000027.1 GCA_016873995.1 Gemmatimonadota bacterium | reverse complement strand
GAACGCGGGACCTACGGTTTAGGAAACCGTCGCTCTATCCACCTGAGCTACGAGGGCGAAATCGGGCACCAAGGTCGCCCGCGGTCCGTCGAGTGTCCACCCTGCAGCCCCGCGGACCCGCTCCCCTACGCGTCTTCCTTCGACGCCTCGCCCCAATCGAGGAAATCGGGAGGAGCCTCGGCCCTTCGGCCCGCCAGGTACCCCACGCAGTAGGCGCGCAGCGTAGCGTCGAACCGGGTCATCTCGGGCGACGAACGCAGGCCGGCCTCACCCTTCCTACGCAGCGCCTGGGCCAGCTTGCCCACCGCGTCGATGAGCTCCATGACGTGGGGATCGCCGGCCGCAGCCAACTCGCCCTTGTCCATGTGCGCGTCCGAGCCGATTCCGGTGACCACGCCTTCCTCGGGCTTGCCCATGGTGCGGCGTGCGCCGAGGAGGTCGCGCTTGGGGATCGGATCCTCCGGCGCGATGAATGCGCTCTTCATCGAGTCGGGTCGGCGCTCTGGGATCGGATCGTCGGGCTGAATGAACGCCGAAGCGACCTTGTCCGCCCTCGCCGGCATGGGATCGTCCGGCGAGATGAACGCGTCCTCGGACACGCTGGGCGTCGCGGGCGTCTGCGGCGCAGACGGCGCCGGGCTCCTCACGACCTTGCGACGGCTCCCGGGCGGGAATGCCGGAGGCGGAAGCCGCCCGCCCTTGTTGTTGCTGTTGTTCTCGCTCATGGAGCCAACACTCCGTCGGGGCACGTGGACACTGGGGGCGCCGGCGCTCGGAACCGCAATATACGCCCCGGCTCCGCGCGGAAACAAAGGTTTTCGAGGCTGGCGGCGGGTCAGAGCCGCAGATTCCAGCCCCTGATCTCCTCGAGGAGCGCGTAGTTCGTCAAGTCGAGGTGGAGCGGCGTCACGGAGACGTATCCGTCCTCGACCGCCTGGAAATCCGAGTCGTCGGCCCCCTTCCAGGTCGCCACGCCCCCGCCGATCCAGTAGTACTCGCGGCCCAGCGGATCCTTGGCTCTCGTGATGGCTTCGGCGAAACGACGCTGCCCGAGTGAAGTGACCTTGATGCCCCGTACCTCCGAGGGTGGAGTCGCGGGCAGGTTCACGTTGAAGAGCGTGTCACGCGGGAGCCCGCCTTCGCGTCCCAGGATGGACTCGAGGATCCGCTGGATCACCGACTCCCAACCTTCCAGCTCTTCGTACAGCGCTCCGGAGTACGAGAGCGCAAGCGCTGGGATACCGATCACCGTCGCCTCCATGGCCGCCGCGACGGTCCCCGAGTAGAGCACGTCCTCGCCCATGTTGGGCCCGTGGTTGATCCCCGAGAGGCACACGTCGGGGCGCTCCGGCAGGAGCGCGTTCACGGCGAGCAGGACGCAGTCCGTCGGCGTGCCGTCCACGATCCACGCCCCGTCGGTCGTGCGCCTGGCGCGCAGCGGATGATGGAGCGTGAGCGAGTGGCTGGTCGCGCTCTGCTCGCGGTCGGGCGCAACCGTCGTCACGGTGCCCAGCCCGCTCGCCGCGGAGGCGAGGACGCGGATCCCCAATGCGAGGTATCCGTCGTCGTTCGTGCAGAGGATCTTCAGCGTAGAACCTTCGGCGTCAGCGGAGGGAGGATCTTCGGACAGTCGCTGTCTGCGCGGATCGACTCAGGCCTCGGACGTCGGCGTGAGAAGGGTGCGCAGCTCCTCGAGATCTGCCTTCATCCCCGCGAGGAACTCCGGTCCGAGCGCCTCGTGGCGCCCGGCCTCGAGCTCGCCCGCCTGGCGCAGCTCCAGGAGTCGCTTGCTCGCGCCCTCGATGGTGTACTTCTCCTCGTACAGGAGATGCTTCACGAGCATCACCAGCTCGATGTCCTGCGGACGGTAGACGCGATTGCCGGCGCGATTCTTCCCGGGGTTCAGCACCTCGAACTGCGTTTCCCAGTAGCGCAGCACATGCGGCTTCAACCCGGTGAGGTCGCACACCTCGCCGATGGAGTAGTAGACCTTTCTCGCGATGGGCTCGCTCATGACCACTCTTCCGGCTTCGGATCTCGTGTCATCAGCGCCCGCAGCGCATCCGCGGGCGCCCGTCCCTCGTACAAGATGGCGTACATCTGCTCCACGATGGGCATCTCCACCTCGACCCGCTTCGCCAGCTCGAGCGCCGCGCGGGTCGTCTCCACCCCTTCCGCGACTGCGGTCATGTCTCCGAGGATTCGCTCCAGCGGCTCACCCTGCCCCAGGCGATACCCCACCGCGCGGTTCCGTGAGAGAGAGCCCGTGCACGTGAGCACCAGATCGCCGAGGCCCGCGAGCCCGTAGAAGGTAGCCTTGTCGGCGCCGACCGCGACACCGAGCCGGGTGGCCTCCGCGAGGCCCCGCGTGATCAGCGCAGCGGTGGTGTTGTGCCCGAAGCCGAGGCCGGCGGTGGTTCCGGCGGCCAGCGCGACCACGTTCTTCAGCGCGCCCGCCAGCTCCACCCCGATCACGTCGGTGTTCGTGTACACGCGGAACGTCGGGGTCTGGAAGAGACCCTGGGCTCGAGCCGCGACGCTCCGCTGCCGGCTTGCGACCACCACCGCAGTCGGCTGGCCGGTGGCGACCTCGCGCGCGAAGCTGGGGCCCGAGAGGACGCAGAAGTTCCTCATGGCGTGCCCCGGGAGCACTTCGAAGAGCACCTCGTCCATGCGCAGCAGCGATCCCAGCTCGATCCCCTTCGAAGCGCTCAGCACCATCGCACCCGCTTCGATGTGCGGCGCAGCCCGACCCATGACGCCGCGAACGAACTGCGCCGGGCTCACGGACACGACGAGCTGCGCGCCACGAAGCGCCGATTTGAGGTCGGTCTCGCCTCGGATCGCCCGCGGGAGCGAAACGCCCTCCAGATAGGGATTTAGCCCCCCTTCATTGAGGGACTTGGACACCTCGGGCTCGAAGCACCAGACCGTGACGTCGTGCCCCTTCTCGGCGAGGACGACCGCCAGCGCGGTCCCCCACGCGCCGGCCCCGACCACCGTGCAGCGGGTCGGCTCGCTCACGCGTTGAACCCCTTTGCGCGCTCAGCCGCTTCGCGCCCGCGTCGCCCGAAGCGATGCTCCTCGCGGCGGCGCAGACGACCCACGTTCGCGCGGTGCGCCCAGATGACCACGACGGCCAGCCCGGCCGCGAACCACACCAGGCCAGACCCACCGGCGTGCGGGGTCAGCGCCACCAGAATGGGTAGCACCGCCGCGGTGACGATCGATCCCAGGGAGACGTATCCGCTGGAGAAGGTCACGGCACACCAGACGAGCAAACCGCCGAGCACCGCCCAGGGGGCCAGCCCCAGGAATGCCCCGGCGCTCGTCGCGATCCCTTTGCCGCCGCGAAAGCCGACCCAGACGCTGAACATGTGGCCGACGATCGCCCCCGCAGCGTAGGCCAGCGTCCAGCCGAAGCCGCTGGCGACCAGGTTCGGGAAGAGCCAGACGGGGGCGAATCCCTTGCCCACGTCGATGAAGACCACCGGCAGCGCGGACTTCGCTCCGAGCACGCGGAAGGCGTTCGTGGCTCCGAGATTGCCTGAGCCGTGCTCCAGCAAGTCGATGCCGTGGAAGATCTTCCCCACGATGAAGCTCGTCGGGATCGAGCCGGCCAGGTACGCCGCCAGGACGAGTGCGTAGGTCACTCGCCCTTGCCGCCTCGTACCCGCAGTCGAATCGGCGTCCCCATGAAGGTCCACGCCTCCCGGAAGCCGTTGTGGAGGAAGCGAATGTAGTGCTCGGCGAGCGCCTTCGGAAAGTTGCAGAACAGGGCGAACGTCGGGGGGGCTACGCCGACCTGGGTAGCGTACCGCACCTTCGCGCGCCGGCCCCGGTACGCGGGGGGCGGCTGGTGATCCAGGAGCTTGGCCAGCACCTCGTTCACGTCGTGCGTGTCGATGCGCCGGAGCCTCTGCTCCTGAACCTCGAGGACGAGGTCCAGGCACCTGCGCACGCGCTGCCCGGTGAGCGCCGAGGTGAACAGGATCGGCACCCACTGCAAGTATGGGATGCGCGCCCGCACGGCCTTCTCCCAGTCGGGGGCAGTCATCGTCTCCTTCTCGACGAGGTCCCACTTGTTCACGGCGAGGATCATCCCCTTGCCGGCGTCCCACGCGGTCTGGGCGATGCGCACGTCCTGCGCGTGCAGCTCGGTCTCGGTGGCGTCCACCATCACGATGCAGACGTCCGCGTCGTGCACGGCCTGGTCGGTGCGGAGCGAGCTGTAGTACTCGATGCTGTCCTTCACACGGCTCTGACGGCGGAGCCCCGCCGTGTCCACGAAGACGAGCGTCCTGCCGTGGTACTGGAAGGGCGTGTCCACCGAGTCGCGCGTGGTGCCCGCGATTTCCGAGACGACCACGCGCTCTTCGCCGAGCAGCCGATTCACGAAGCTCGACTTGCCCACGTTCGGCTTCCCCACGACCGCCACGCGGATCTCGTCGTCGCCGGCCCCCGCCTCGGCCTCGGCCGGAAAGAGGCCGATCACGCGGTCGAGCAGGTCGCCCGACCCCTTACCGGAAATCGAGCTGACGGGAATCGGCTCGCCGAGCCCGAGTCCCCAGAAGTCGTGACGGGCCTCGTCGTGCGGCAGGTTGTCCAGCTTGTTCGCCAAGAGCAGGATCGGCTTCCCCGACTTCCGCAGCACGCCGGCGACCATCTCGTCGAGCGGGTGCACGCCCGTGCGGGCGTCCACCACGAAGAGCACGACGTCTGCCTGCTCCACCGCGGCCATCGCCTGCGCACGGATGGCGCGGTCGAGGGGCACGTCGCTCCCCTCGACCATGCCCCCCGTGTCGACGATGTAGAACCCGCGCCCAGCCCACTCCGCCCGCGCGAAGTTGCGGTCACGCGTGACCCCGGGGCGGTCGTCCACGATCGCCAGCCGCCGGCCGACGACACGGTTGAAGAACGTCGACTTCCCCACGTTCGGGCGCCCGACCACGGCGACCACCGGCAGGCGGCCGCTCACGAGGCCCTCAGAGTCTCGGTGACCTCGAAGCCGAACCGGACCTCGGCGGCGCCCAGGCCCGCCGTCAGCTCGGCCAGTGGCAGGTCGTCGATGAAGCGCTGGTCGGCGTTCAGCGCCTCGGCGGGAAGCAGCACCAGGTCACCGGCCGCGCCCTGCCCGAGCGCGCGAAGGATGTCACGCCCTCCCAGGAGCCCCGCGACCGTGACCGTCTCGCCGAAGTAGTCGTTCACGACCTCGACGACCTCGACGCTCGCGCGGGTCGCCTCGGCCAGTCGCGCGGCACGCTCACGCAGGAAGGGCGCCATCGAGCGACCCGTCACCATGCGAATCCGGCGACCCTCGAAGCGGGGCACGTCCACGAGTCCTTCGTCGAAGCGCTCCACGAACCGCCGAATCTGCCCCACCCCGTTCTCGTAGAGCGCGCCGTCGTCGTAGTAGCCACGCTGCGGGAGCGGCGCTCCGGCAATCAGGTACATCTCGTCGGCCGCGTAGCACCACCCCAACCCGCGCTCGCGCAGGGCGCGCTCGCGGGCGCGGTCTACCTGCGCGATCGCACCGACCGCTTCGTCGGCGGAGAGAAGCCGCACGGGGCGCCCCAGGTTGTAGCGCGTGAGGCCCACCGGCACGACGGAGAGCGATCGAACCGCCGGCCCGAGCGCCCACAGGTCGTCGATTGTGCGGTCGAGGTGGGGGCCGTCGTTCCACTCGGGACAGAGCACGACCTGCGTGTGGACCTCGAGGCCCCCATCGATCAGCTCGCGCAGCTGGTCGAGGATGAGCCCCGCGCGCTTGTTCACCAGGAGCCGCTCGCGCACCACCGGGTCGGTGGCGTGCACGCTCACGTACAGCGGCGAGATGCGCTGCTCGACCAGCCTGGCGAGCCCCTTGGGGCCCAGGTTGGTGAGCGTCACGTAGCTCCCGTAGGTGAACGAGAGCCGGAAGTCATCGTCTCTGAGCCAGAGGGGCGTTCGCGCCCCCTCCGGGTTCCCGTCTATGAAGCAGAACACGCACTTGTTCGCGCACTCGCGCACCGCGTCCGGCTCGGGCACGATCCCCACCGCCTCGCCCGGGTCCCGTTCGAACGCGTAGACGACCGACTCGCCGCCCGGGGTAACCGCCTCCAGCTCGATCTGCTCGTCGGCGAGGAGGAAGGTCAGGTCGATCCCGTCCCGGACCGGCTCTCCATTGATGCGCACGACCCGCGAGCCGATCTCCAGAGAGAGCTCGTCGGCGATGCTGCCGGCTTCGATGTTGGCGATGCGCACCACGGCTGGGACCCTGCGACGAAGGGGGATCAACCTAACGCAAGCCTTACGCGGGCTACAGTTTCCGGTCACTTGACCGGGCCGCCCGGGGAGCCGCAGGTTCGACCAGCCCGTCAGGTCCCGACCCGCCAACCACCCAGGAGTCCGTGACGCCCGCTCGCGCCCGCGCGCCCGTCTGGATGGCCCTGCTCGGCCTCGCCGCTTGCGAGCAGGTCGAGGTGGTGCAGGACCGCTTCCGGGACCTGACTCCCTACGAGGCCTATCGGGAATCCCTCGTCCAGGCCGGGCTCGCCGAGTCGGCGCTCGCGCGGGATTGGATTCGAGCCGGGGACAGCGCCGTCGAAGCAGCCGTCCCCGTCACCCTCCCCTTCCAGGAAGAGGGCTACATCACCCCGGAGGCGCCGAACGCCGCGGCGTACCGCATCTCGGTGCCGCGAGGGCGCCGGCTCACCGCCGACGTGACGCTCGACACAGAGGAAGGCACGCGCGTCTTCGTCGACCTCTTCCGGGTGCCCGAGAGCTCCGAGGATCCGCCCCGGCCGATCATCTCCACCGATTCCGTGCCCGGCACGTTCGTGCACGAGCCGTGGCGCGAGGGCGACTACATCCTCCGGCTCCAGCCCGAGCTGCTGCGCGGCGGGCAGTATCGCGTCACGCTACGGTTCGAGGCGCAGCTCGCATTCCCCGTGGACGGGCGCAACATGCCCGCCATCCAGAGCGTGTTCGGCGCCGAGCGCGACGGTGGGGCGCGCAGCCACGACGGCGTGGACATCTTCGCTCCGCGCGGCACACCCGTGCTCGCCGCGGCACCCGGCACTGCGTATCGCATCGGGATCACGAACCTCGGGGGCAAGGTGGTGTGGGTGCGCGACCCCGCCCGCAACGCGCGACTGTACTACGCCCACCTCGATAGCCAGCACGTGCGCAACGGCGATCGCATCGAGGTGGGGGACACGCTCGGCTTCGTGGGCAACACGGGCAACGCGCGCACCACCCCACCCCACCTGCACTTCGGGCTCTACCGCACCGGAGAGGGCCCCATCGATCCGACGCCGTTCCTCAGGCCTCCGACCGGCGTGCTCGCCGAGCTGACCGCGGACCTCGAGCAGCTCGGTGCCTGGGTGAGGCTCGAGAGCGAAGGCACGCGTCTGCGCGCCGCTCCGGACACCCACGCTCCGGTTCTCCGAGAGCTCGAGCAGTTCACACCTGTGCGCGTGCTCGGGGGCTCAGGCGAGTACTTCAGGGTGCGCCTTCCCGATGGCCGCAGCGGTTACCTGGCAGCTCGGCTCACCGAGCCCGTGGACCAGCCGTTCGCGTCGCGCATCGCCCATAGCGGCGAGAGCGTGCACGCGCGCCCCCAGGCCGACTCGCCGGTCATGGCCTCCCTCGACGAGGACGCCGAGATCCCCGTTCTCGGACGGTACGACGGCTACCTCTTCGTGTCGGCCCCGGACGGACACCTCGGCTGGCTGCGGGGCGCGATCGGGACCTCGACGCTCGAGGAGGAGTAGCCGAGGCGCCGCCTGCGCGGCGCCCCGGCTGACGTTCCCCACCGTCCTGTTAACGCATCGACAGGCGCATCCAGCGTCCGCGCCCGAGGTTACCGACGTTGGCGATGGGCCGACGCTGCAGCTCCGCGAGCGCTGCTTCCAGCCGAGCTCTCTCGTCGGCCGAGATGTTGGGCGCAGGCGCGAATCCCATGATCGGGATCATCTCACCGTTGGTGGGCTCCGGCCGCTCGCGGCGGAACTTCGCGAGCATACGGAGGCCAGCGCCCAGCTCGTCGACCGTCGCGGCCGCCGGATCGAGCATGACGATCTCACGGCCCGGCTCGCGCATCACGATCACGCGCGCCCCCAAGTCCGGATAGGACTCGGGGATGGTGAGGAAAATGGGGTTGGCTGCGTTCGCCTGAGCCGAAGCCGACACCGGCGAGAGAACGGACACGAGCGCCACGCAGCCGACGAGGGCCGCGCGCAGAAGAGAAGCGTGCATCATGGAAATGACTCCGGGATGAGTGAGGACGGTACGTGAACGCGACGCTTGCGAGCGCATCTCAGCCCCCCTCCCCGCACCACAGGACTTGGATGTCGAGCACCTCGAGGGTGTAGAGGTCGTAGGTGATGTAGAGCCAGCAGTAGTAGTCGCTGGTGTCCGTGCCGCCACCGCCGCTCCCGCCACCGCCGGTATTGGTGGTTGGGATGACCCCCGGCTCGCACGCCCTCTGATAGGCGATTCCGGAGGAGGTCGACATCCGCGACGCTCCGTAGACGCTGGGTCCGGCGCCTGGGGCGACCTCCCACCACGCAGCATGATCCGAAGATCCATCGCCCGCGAGGCCGCAATCCACGTCCGTGGCGATCTCCACGAATCCGGTTATGGTGTGCCACCAAGGGATGAAGGGGTACGTCTCCTCCGTGGTCCCCAGCCGTGTACCGATCACCGTGCCATCACGCCGAATGGTGGCCGTGACGTCTACGCGGCCCTTGTTCGCCATGTAGTCGTGTGACCCCCACACCGCGAACGACCCTGGGACGAACATCGCCGACGTGCGGGCGTTCCAGATCGAGGGCGCAAGGTCCTCTTCGTCTCGATACTCCTCCTGCCCCGGGTACTCCGCTTCACCCTCGGCGAGGACGCGCGCCGGTGCCCCGAGCTCGCTGAACTCTCTCGTCTCGTAGGTAGCGAACTGGTCGCTCGACAGGTGAGGTACCCCTAGGTCCAGATCGGGCTGCGCCTCGCCGCCGCCCAGCGGAATCGCCGTACTTGGCTCTTCGGCGCACGCGACTACGACGCACAGCGCGGCACCCAGGGTAATGGTCCTTCGTCTTGCTGACATACGCTCCTCCAGGAGATGAGTGATGTAGAGCTGGCCCTGCTGGAGGTCCGCAGCGAATAGCTAGCAGGACGTGCTCAACCGGAGGAGGAGGCTGCGGACGGGCACGCCGATCGAATCCGAGTCCATCTCGGGTCCGACGACGAGTACTTCGTTCGGGGCGACGGCGCGTACAGCGAGTCCAGCGGTGAACGGGCTCGGTAACGAGGTGAGTTGCGTCACTTGCCCGTCCTCGAAACCCAGGAGCCTGAGCTCCCCAACGACACCGAGCAGCCGATGCTCGACGATCCAGAGCACGGTGCCGTCAGGCATCGCCGCCGGACTCACGACGCTGGCCATCTCGTCGAGCGTGACCAGTGTGCCAGGGGACTCGGAGCTGATGCCAACGCGCGCCATCGCGCGAGACGCGTCGGGGCTGATCGCCAACCAGGACACTGTCGCGCCACCGGGTTGCACCGTGAGCTTGGCGAACAGAAACCTCACTTCCGGCTCCGCAACGGCCACACGACTGATCAGCTCCCAGCGGTCGGGGCTCGAGACCGGGGCGGACGGACGCTCGCGATACAACCTCAATGACTTCTGAAAGCCTGGCAGCGCCGCGTCGTAGCCCGAGAGGAGCATCAAGAGGCCCAACCCCTCCTGGTAGGCGAGCGCGATCTGCTCGACTCGGTCCTGGTCCGGCAACACGTAGTGCGTCCATCTGGACCCGACACGCTCGTAGATGGTGACTCGGTTGCGCGGGTCGGGCCGAAGCGACTCCCAAGCGACCCACACCAGCCGCTCACCGGCACGCACGAGGCCGGAGGAGATTCTCGACGTGAGGCGGGTGCCGGAGAACTCCAGCGCCTCGAGGTGCGTCCACCGCACTCCATCGAATTCGCCGTACCACAGGCCGCGAAAGAAGTCGAGCGCAGGTAGCGAATCCGGGTCCACCTCGTGGAGGATCGCGCCCCAACGACCGTCATCCAGGGCCGTGACGCGGACGCTGGTCAGAGTCCCCTCGATCGGCTTGGGCACCGGACGGGCCGGCGGCCCGACATACGCCGCCGCGAAATCGTTCGCGGAGAGACGCTCAGCTGTATGTCCGGGGACCGGCCGCCAGCGGTAGGAAGGCGCCCCGGCAACGAGGGCTTGGTCCCCCACCAGGATGAGATCCTCGTACTCCACGTAGATCTCGGTGCTGTCCGCGGCGACAAGCGGACGCCACTCCAGCACGCACGGCGGCAGCTGCGCCGGAGCCGCGGACGCCGTCTCCGGCGCCGGATCCCCCGCGCAAGCAGCCGCGGCGAGCACCACCATCGCGGGCGATGCTCGCCGCAAGCTCCCTGACCTCGGTCCCGTCATCGTTTCGTCTCCGCTGGTCACCTTCGCTCGCACGTAGAATGAGGCAGACGAAGGGTCCCCTCCATGTCTGGATGGGACATCTTTGCAGCGCGCTCAGCGGGCCGGTGGCGGCCACTCCACGTGGGGGTGCCGCTCGACGGCCTCCGCCGGAGGCAGCCCTGCCAGAAGCTCCGCCACGGTCGGGCCTCCCGGGCGCAAGCGCAGCGTCGGCGCGATCTCGGCGAGGGGGGCGAGCACGAACCGGCGGCCTTCCATGCGGGGGTGCGGGATCTCGAGTCCCGACTCGCTCACGCGGAGACCGTCGTACGCGAGCAAGTCCAAGTCGATCGTGCGCGGGGCGTTGGGCGCACCCCGCCGCCGACCCAACCGTTCCTCGATGTCGATGAGCGCTGCAAGCAGCTCACGCGCGGGCAGCTCAGTGCGGCCGCGCAGAACCGCGTTCAGGAACGCGGGCTGGTCGCGCAGCCCGACTGGCTCCGTCTCCCAGAGCGACGACACACGCTCGATCGCCATGACCTCGCCGATGGCCTGCACGGCGCTCCTCAGCAGAGCCACGCGATCGCCGAGGTTCGAGCCCAGTCCGACGTAGACCTCAGCCACGTCGGCGCGTCACCTCGACGGCTGCATACGGAACCCCTCGCGAGCTCAGGGCGCCGGGCTTCCGCACTTCCACACGCACCTCGTCCACACCCGAAAAGTCCGCCAGCAATCCACGCGCGCAGGATTCCGCGACCGCCTCGATCAAGCGAAAATCCTTCGAGCGCACGAGCACGGCCACGCGCTCGCAGACGTCGTCGTAGTCGAGGGTGTGGGCCAACTCGTCGCTCGCCCCCGCGGGCCGGAGGTCGAGCCGAAGCTCGAGGTGCACGCTGATCTCCTGCTCGGCCTCCCGCTCCGCGGCGGTCCAGCCGACATGAGCCCGGAGCGGGATGCCCGGGATGATGATCCTGTCCACGTCAGGAGCCCCGGGTCGCATCGACGACCTCTACGACCCGCTTGGCTGCGTGCACGTCGTGCACGCGCACGATCGAGGCGCCGTTCCATGCCGCCAGCGCCACCGCGGCGAGCGTGCCTTCCAGCCTCTCCTCCGCCGGCAGCTTGCTCGCCAGCGTGCCGAGGAACGACTTCCGCGACGGGCCGACGAGGACGGGATAGCCGAGCATCGCCAGCTCGGGCAGTCGGCGCAGCAGCTCGAAGTTGTGCGCCGCCGTCTTACCGAAGCCGATCCCCGGGTCGACGATCACCTCTTCGATGCCCGCCGCCCGCGCGCGCGCCACGCGTTCGGACAGGAAATCGCGCACCTCGACGACCACGTCACGATAGCTCACGTCCTGCTGCATGGTCTTCGGCCGACCACGCATGTGCATGATCACGACGCCGGCTCCGCTGCCGCGGGCCACACGCACCATCTCGGCATCCGAGAGCCCGGTGACGTCGTTCACCAGCGTGGCCCCGTGCGCGAGGCACTCCGCTGCGACGCGCGGCTTGTAGGTGTCGATCGAGATGCGCGCACCCGACGCGCTCGCGAGCTTCTCCACCACCGGCACCACCCGATCCAGCTCTTCCTGCTCGCTCACCGGATCCGAGCCGGGTCGCGTGCTCTCGCCGCCGACGTCGAGGATGTCCGCGCCGTCTTCGGCGAGCCGTAGGCCGTGCCGCACGGCGTCCTCCGCACGGAGGTAGCGTCCCCCGTCCGAGAACGAGTCGGGTGTGACGTTCACCACGCCCATGACGAGCGTGCGCGGCAAGCGTCCCGATAGTCCTCCGACCGCGACGACCGTCAGTTCACCAACTCCAAGCCGGCGTCGAGCGCACGCTCCACGCGTACCCTGCTCTCGTTGAGATGGGCTCGTGTGTACGCATCCAGGTCGCGGGATCCCATCGCCGCCAAGAGGTCGTTCCCGAGGGCCTCGAGCGTCATGCGCGCCACCGCACGCGCGTCCGCCGGTGTACCGTTGGGCGCGTCGGTCACGAGCCGAACCATCAGATCGAGGTGCGCCCGCTGGAGATCGCGGCGCATGGACGGCACCGACGTACCCGCGCGAACCTCGGCCCAGACGGCGTCCGAGAGCGATTCGAGCAGCTCGGGAATCGTGAGCACTTCGGCGGCGCCGAACTTCATCTCGGCATCCCGAATACGAGCGAACACGGTGGGCGCGGTGATCTGCTCCAGCAACATGCGCTGCAGGTCGAGGATCTCGGTGTGATATGGGTAGTCGATGCGCCCCCCGATGGTCCCCGTGGTCCCCCAGTGGTTCCAGCGATCGGCGCCGAACTGCTGGAGCACTTCTTCCGGCAGGGCGAACGCCTCCTGGCTGAACGCGTGCTCGACCAGGAATGCGAGCGCCGCGACCTGGCGCTCCCGCGGAACGTTCTGCCACGGCCCTCGGCCCCCCGGGTCACCTACGTGGTCCCGGTACTGATACTGGCCGCCGATGTACTTCACGCCGGTCGCCAGGGCGCGCGCGTACTGGTTCAACAGGCTCTCGAAGACGGCCGTGGCCGTCGCGTACGAGGTTCCGTCCTCGAGCGCGAACGAAGGGATGTCGGCCCACGTACTGCGGATCGTCTGCGCGCGCTCCATTCCCCAGAGCAGCGGGTCATGGCCGAGGTCGTACATGTTCGTCGTGGGATCGAGCACGCCTCGTCCCGAGGTATCCTCGTCGGTCCCGTAGGAGCGCCCGGGCTGAGCCGCCTCACGGGCCAGTTCGGCGGCCCGTTCGTCGTCACGCGTGTACCCGTAGGCGATGGCCCAGCGGTCGTACGTGCCCAGGCCCTTCGTGTACAAGTCGCCATTGGGTTGACCGGGTGGCGCGATGTTGGGCGTCAGGTAGTCCATGACGGACCCCGTCAGACCTCGCTCGCGCGTCCAATCGGTATCGGCGAGCCGCTCGTTGGGCGTATCGACCGAGGCCCGGAAGTTATGACGGAGCCCGAGCGTGTGGCCGACCTCGTGCATCGTGATCCACCGCACCGCGTCGTTCACGTACTCCATCGGGACCGGCGCGGACGGCCCGAGCTCGCCCCTCGCCTGGAGCATCGCGCGGATCAACGTGCCCTGCGCGGCCATCTCGCTGGCGAACGAAGCGCTTTCGCCGCCCGCCGCAAGTCGCGCTAATTCGCTGTCGTCCGCACCCAACATCTGCTGTACAGCTGCCGCCGGGCTCACTTGGAAACGCCACGCGTTGCGGAAGCCCAGGATCATGTTCCCTTCCATCAGGATATCCGCGTCGAGGATCTCACCCGTGCGCGGATCCATCATGCTTGGTCCAATCGCGCTGTAGCCCGGTGGGTCGGACACGTTCCAGCGGATCGTCGCATAGCGGATGTCTTCTGCATCCGCGCTGTCCGGAAGGAGCTCGGCGCGAATCGCGTTGCGGAAGCCCGCCTCCTCGAACGCCTCGTTCCAGGCCTCGATCCCCTCGCGAATCGCCGGTCGGTACTCCTCCGGAATCGTGCGGTCCAGGTAATACGTGATCGTCTGGCGAGGTGTGCACATCCCCTGGCGATCGGGGGCGCCCGCGCACTCGAGACGCCACCGCTTCACGAAGCGCTGGAAATAGTCCTGCCCGTCGTCGCGCGAGAAGTCCTTTTGCGCCGTCAGGAAGTAGCCCACCCGGTCGTCGGCCGCGCGCGTGGCCATCGCGACTTCCGGAAGCGCGGCCACTCGCGCGTGCACCGTCACCGGGATATAGCGGCTGTCGGGTACGCTGCGGAGCCCTACGGCCCCGCCCGAGCGGAAGGTGAGCGCCGCGTCGATCGTCAGGTTCCGCGGGAACGCGCGCACCGGCTCCAAATAGCTGCGCGAGTCGTCGATGCTGGCTCCGCCTCCCCCACCGCGCCCACCGTCTCCCGCCAGAGCTCCGCGCAGGCGCTCGCTCACCTCGGAGATATCGGATAGGAACCAGTCGTGCACGTCCACGAGATGGTCGACCGAATCACGCGTCGTCTCGATCCGGGCGGTCGCGAGCACGGACTCGCCGAACGTCAGCTCGATCGCGCGTTGCGTCGGCGAATCAGCATCCGCCGTATAGAGGTTCTGGTGCTGGATGAGGAACATGCGCCCCGCGCGCTTCTCGAACGACACGATGCGGGCCTCCATGTCGAGCATCGTGCCGCCGTAGATCCCGCCTGCGCCCGGCCCCTGCGAGGCCTCGAACGAGAGCAGGAAGCGCTCCCCGAGGCGGGTCTCGGGGACGACGAAGAGGAGACGCGTGTCCGTCTGATAGCTGTCGAAGTAGCCCTCACGGAACGCCGCGTTCTCCGTCAGGCGATCCCAGTCGGAGCGCTCCTGGCGTCCCCCGCGCGGCCCAGCAGAATCGGGCGCCTGCGCCGTGGCGGAATCCGGCACCTGAGCTGTCGCCGAGTCAGGTGGCACTTGGCCGGCAAGGGGTGCGCCGAGCGCGACCAACGAGGTTGCCAGGGCCAAGAGCGTGCGGTTCATGACGGTGCCTCGGGTTCTGGGCCGGCCTACCTGGGCCTCAGCAAGTCTACGGCCTGGGAATACCCGCCGGGTAGGTCGGGGCTCCCGGAGGGGGCTCGGGGGATGGGCCGCCATGCGACGCCAGCGACGCCTCCCTCCCCGAGCCACGGCCCGCCGCTGTTACAAGCCCCATGTGCCGTCGTTACAAACCGCGTACGTACGTCAGCGTACGGATAGTGAAAGGCCTCCCGGGCATCGTTGGAGCACCACTCCACCTAGGAGGCGTCGTGCTCCCACTGGGTCGTGATCGCCGGCACTTCGACGTGATCGTCATCGGCAGCGGCGTCGGCGGTGCCATGGCGGCGCACTTGCTCGTTCACGCCGGCCTAGACGTGCTCATGCTGGAACGCGGCTCCCGCGTGGCGCGGGGCCCGGCGAATTGGGCGCCCGACGCTGCGCTCGAGCTGAGCCCGCACTTCACCACGGCGGGCCACTATCGGGTGCGTGGTGACGATCCCGGGGTTGCGGGCACCTTCCAGTGCGTCGGGGGGCCCGCCGTGTTCTTCGGCGCGGTCTCGTATCGAATGCGCGTGAGCGACTTCGAGCCGTGCCCCGAGGTCGTCGGCGACGCGGGGGCCGAGTGGCCCTACACGTACGACGATCTGGAGCCGTTCTACGCCCGTGCCGAGCGAGTGCTGGGTGTCGCCGGTCGACCCAACACCGATCCGCTCGACCCCCCGCGGGCCGGACCTTATCCGTTTCCCGCACTGGATGCGCAGGGTCCGGCGGCGCTCATCTGGAAGACGGCGCGCTCGCTCGGACTACGGCCGACTCACTTGCCTCTGGCGATCGACTTCTCGGGCGCCGAGGGGCGCGCGTGCGAGCGGTGTGGTACGTGCGACGGCTACGCCTGCGCGGTCGCGGCCAAGCGCGATCCGTCCGCGATCCTCCCCGCGCTCGAGCGACGGGGAATGACCCTCTTGCCGGACACGGTGGTCGTGCGGCTGCTCAGGCACGGCGGACGCCTGACCGGAGTCGTGTGCGTCGATCGACACACCGGACGACGCACGGTCTTCGCGGCCGAGCGCTACGTGCTGGCCGCCGGCGCGATCGGATCGCCCCACCTCATCCTCGCGTCCGGGCTGCACTCGTCGAGCCCCGCGCGCGCCCACGTGGGTCGCTACTTGATGCGACACTGCAACGGGATCGTGTTCGGGCTCTTCCCGCATCGCCTCGAGGGGAGCCGGGAGTTCCACAAACAAGTCGGCATCATGGACTTCTACGGCGGGACCCGGGGGATGCGCCGGTTGGGTGCATTCAGTCGATCCATCCTCCGCCGACCGGCCTCGTGCGCGCACACATGCCGGAGTGGCTCGGCGACACAGCGGACACGATCGCGGACCGCTCGACGGGCCTGCTGGTGATCGCAGAGGACCAGCCGCGCCGAGAGAACCGCGTGAGCGTGCACCCCCATGAGGTCGACGAGTACGGCCTGCCGCGCACCGTGGTGACGCATCGCTACACGTGGCGCGACCTCAAAGCGCGGCATGAACTGAGTTCGGTCGCTCATGGGATTCTCCGTCATGCCGGCGCGCTGTACACGCAGACGATTCGCATCAAGACGTTCTCGCACGCGGTCGGCACGCTGCGCATGGGGCTCGACCCTCGCACGTCACCCCTCGACCTCGCCTCGCGCTTCCGCGGCATCGAGAACCTCTGGGTGACCGACGGCAGCTTCATGCCGCGGTCCGCGGCCGTGAACCCGAGCCTGACCATTGCGGCCAACGCGCTGATGGCGGCCGAGCACATTGCCGAGGCGGGTGCGCCTCGGCGGCACGCCTTCGCAGCGCCAAAGACGTCGCGCGCGATTGCCACGCTTGCACTACGGCAGTCTCACTTCAACGGGGAGAAAGCATGAGCACGCTATTCGCGGTCCTCGTGGGTCTCGCGGTCGGCTGTCACATCTCGACCTGGGGGATGTACAAGGATGCCGTTCACGAAGGCTTCACGCTCAGGCGCTACGCTCGGAGCATCCTACTCGGGGTGACGCTGGCGCCCCTGGCCGCGATGGTCGTCGGGCTCGACGCGACGACGGCCTCGGGAGCGCTCGTTCTGTTCGGCCTCACGTACGCACTCGAGCGCGCGGCCAACGAGTTCTGGAAGACGTTCATCCGAGACGAAGATCAGTCGAAGTACTTCATCCCGATGCAGTTTCACGTCATGGGGCGCGTGATTCGCCACCGCGGCGCGCGGCTGGCCGCCGGGCTCGGACTCGTGGGCCTGGCGCTGGGCCTGCTCGCACTCGTGCAGTCGGTGCAGCCCGAACCGGGCGCCGGGGAGTCCCTGCTCGCCCTGACTCTCGTCGCCAGCACCGGCGGCTGGTACTCCGCTTTCGGTGGGGCGTTCAAGGATGCCCCAATCGAGGGCTTCGAGACACTCAAGTTCTTCCGCAGCCCGGCGGTGGCCACGCTGTACGGGCTCCTGATCTCGAACTTCACGGACAGCTATGTGCTGATCGCGCTCTGCGCCGTCGGGTTCACGGTCGCGACTCTCGAGACGTGGAAGACCTGCTTCTTCCCGTCGACGCCGCGCGGAAAGTTCGCAGGCAAGCCCATTCACTTTCCGGAGATGCTCGCTCGCCGTCAGTACTTCATCCCGCTCTACGCCCTCATCTGGGCCGGCGTGGGCATCACGTTCTTCGCCGCGTTCGCAGGGCTGCGCGGCGTGGGAGGGTGACCAAGTGCGCACACTACCCTGCCTTCTCATCCTCGGCGGGGGAGTCGCCGCTCGCCGCCACGCCAGGCTCCTGACCAAGCATCACCCGCACGTCCGACTGGCGCATTGGAATCGCAGGCATGATGCGATGCTCACCCAGCGGTTCGACTGCGAGCAGCTCCGAGGACCATGGGAGGACGCCGTCGGCTCGGAGAGCATCGATGCGGTGTTCGTCACGACGCCCCCCGACACGCATCGGGCCATGGCCCTGGCCGCCCTCGGCGCCCGCAAGCACGTGATCGTCGAGAAGCCGGCCTTCCTGGAGCGCACTGACTTCGACGAGGTCGCGGCCGCGGCGGCCCGAGCGGATCGCCAGGTGTTGGTCGCCGAGAACTACGTCTACAAGCCGCTGCTGCGATACCTCCGCGACGCCATCCACTCGGGTGCGCTCGGCGAGGTGCGCCTGATCACGATCGACGCCGTGAAGCGCCAGGCGACCGAGGGCTGGCGCGCGGATCCGGCCCGGTCCGGTGGGGGCGCACTCTTCGAGGGCGGAGTCCACTGGGTGAGCTTCCTCGCGAGTCTCGGCCTGACCATCGAGCGCGTCGCGGGCAGTTTACCGGATGCGCCGCCGGGCCACGAGCGCACGGCGCTCCTGACGATCGAGTACGCGGAGGGCGCCGCGGGGGTGCTGGCCTATTCGTGGGAGATCCCTGCTACACTGCGGGGGCTCCGGCTGTCCCGAATCTACGGCACGAAACGGTCGATCCTCTTCGAGTCCAACGGCCTGTTCGCGTTGCTCGGGGGACGTCGGCTGAAGGTCCCCGGCCTCCGAGATATCCAGGGGTACCGGGCGATGCTGGCGGACTTCCTGGGAGTGCTGACCGTCGGAGGGGATCCGCTCTACGGTCTCGGGGACGCGCGGCGGGATGTCGAGCTGATACGGTCGGCGTACGGGGGCGCGAGTGAGCCGATGAGCGCTTGCACAGACAGATTCGGACACCCCCGGCAAGGCGACTCCCGCGATTTCCCGCGGTAGATCGCCCCCCGCGAAGACGCCGAAGGGCCCGGCACCGCTCTCGCGGCACCGGGCCCCTCGCCTTCCTCGCCGACCTGTCTACCTACCGTCCCTCAGAGCGGGAGACGGGACTCGAACCCGCGACCCTCAGCTTGGGAAGCTGATGCTCTACCAACTGAGCTACTCCCGCGCGGGGCCGAATCTAGTCGCGTCCCCTCCCCTGTTGCGAGGCTACCCCCTCACGATGGTGTAGCCGTAGCCGACCACGGGCTGGGTGCCGTCGAACGCCACCTGAAAGACCTGCTTCTCGCCGGTCCCCTGGACGGTCGCGGTGGTCTCCGCCGTGCCGAGCGCCTGCCCCGACGCCGAGTAGAACGTGAAGGTGAACGTGACCGTATCGCCCGCGGCGATGTTACGGTTCGCCACGGAGCCGCTGACGGTAACGGAGTTGCCGCCGCCCCCGCGCATCTCGAGGTCGTCGACGATGACGAAGAGCTGCTCGACGCTACGCATGGCTGCTGCAGCGCCCTGCGGGTTACCACCGTAGTTGGTGGCCTGCGCCAGGATCGCGATGGCGTTTTGGCTCGCCGGGTCGAGCTCGATCCAGCGGTTCGCCACGTCGGGCACAGCGGCGTATGCGGAATCGAGCTGGAGTGAACGCGCCCACATCTCGATGCCGTCGCGATCACGGGGGGAGAGTGCGACGCCCCGCCCGAACGCATCAGCGGCGCGTTCGTAGTCCGCCGCGTTGTAGAAGCCCACACCAATGCGATAGAAGTCAGTCGAGGACAGCCCTGGGCGGCCGAGCAACTCGTCGTAGACCGCGACCGCCTCGCTCTCGCGGTTCAAGCGGATGAGTAGCGCCGCAACGTTCTGGGCCAACGCGACATTGGTCGGGTCGTCCGCTGCCAATTGCTGATAGGCCTCGAGGGCTTCGTCGTAGCGATTTGCGTCGGAGAGAACCTGACCCCGCATCATGGGAAGATTGGCCCCATCCTCACGCCATCCGGCCGCCGTAGCCGAATCGACCTCGTTCACGCGGTCCGAGCCGAGTAAGGTAATCGCCTCGTCGATGCTCTCGAGGGCCTGCTCGTGCTGCCCCTCCTGCGTGTAGATCTGCGCGAGCAGGATGATGGCTTCCGCGCGGTTCGGGTACACCATGTTGGCGCGCTCGAGAATCGCAGCGGCGTCCATGTACTGGCCCTCCTGGAGCAGGGGCGACGCCTCGCTGAAGAGGTCGATGTACGCGTTCTCCCGGAACGGCCGGATCTCGATCTCGTAGACGGGCCGCATTTCAACAGCCATGTCGAAGTGCTCCACGGCAGCCTCGTACTCCTTCAGGCCGAGGGCCGCGCGCCCTGCGAGACGGTGTCCGAGCGGGTTGATGGAATCCGCGGCGATTTCAGCCTGGGCAGCCGTCTGCGCGATCACATATTGCGCGCGAGCGGCATCGGCCTGGCCGAGCGCCGCGAGCCCGTCGGCGCGCTGGATGGCTTCCTCGGCTGCCTCGGTGTTGTCCGTGTTCCGAGGGCGCGCACCCTGCGCAGAGCCGGCCGGGCTCGTGGATGAAGTATCCGCGGTGCCACCGCCCGAGGCGCACCCGCCCAGCGCGAGGCCGAGCACCAGGGTCAAGGCGAATCCGCTACGCATCGTCATGCCACTACCTCCGTTCGAGGCGATCTGGTTGCTGCAAAGACCGGGTAACGTAAAGGGGGTCGAAAAACCCGCCAAGGGCTCTCTGGGATACCCCGGTAGGCCCCCCGCGGCCCTCAGCCGAGGGCTTGGCCGAAGCGCCGAAGTGCCTCGCCCCGGCCAATTGCTGCAAGGATCTTGCCGAGGTCTGGGCCTTTCTCGCTGCCGATGAGCAGGACACGCACCGGGTGGAACAGTAACGCGCCCTTGGCGCCGGCATCCGCGCCGGCACCCCGTACGGCCTGGTCCAGCGCCGCCGCCTCCCACGCCGGGGCTCCCGCCAAGCGGTCCCGGACAGCCTCCAGGACTTTCCGCACCGCAGGGTCGGCCCCCAGGGCCTTCCGCTTCTCCATCGACTCGCCTTCCGGAGGATAGAGCAGGCCGAGATGGGCGTTGATGTCCCCGTAGGTCGAGAGCCGGGTCCGCAGCGTGTCGACCACCGCTTCCAGGTTCGCCGTGGCCGCCGGGAAGCTCTCGACAGCCACGAACGGGCGCACGTGTGACGCCAAACCCGCGAGAGACTCGGTGGCCAGATGCTGTGCCGACACCCAGCGCAGCTTCTCGAGGTCGAGCTGAGTGTCGCTCCTGCCGACTCGGTCGAGCCCGATGGAAGCGACCAGCTCGCTGCGCGTCAGCACTTCCTTCTCCTCGGGATGCGACCACCCGAGCAGTGACAGGTAGTTGAGCACGGCATCCGGGGGGTATCCCTGGCCACGCAGCTCCGTAACCGCAGTGGCTCCGAGGCGCTTGGAGAGCTTCTTCCCGTCTGGCCCGAGAACCGTGGGAAGGTGACCGAACACGGGTCGGGGCACACCGAATGCATCGAACAAGAGCGCCTGCTTGGGCGTGTTGGAGAGGTGTCCGACCCCGCGCACGACGTGCGAGATCTCCATCTCGATGTCGTCCACCACCACGGCGAAGTTGTAGGTCACGCGACCGTCCGAGCGCCGCAAGACGAAGTCGTCGATGTCACTCGTCGGAAACGAGATCGCGCCGAAAATCTCGTCGTGAATCTCGACCGAGGTGGTTCCGTCGGGCACCGCGAAGCGGATCACGTGCCGCTCCCCGGCCTCCACGCGACGGACCCGCTCTGCTCGGTCGAGCGCGCGGCACCGCCCCGAGTAGCGCTGCGCGGTTCGCCCCTCCCCGAACTCCTCGGCGTCCTCCTCCAGTTCCTGCTCGGTGCAGAAGCAGTGATACGCTGCCCCCGACGCAGCCAGGCGCTCCACGGCCCGCCCGTAAGACGCATCGCGCTCACTCTGCCTGTACGGCCCGTGCGGGCCGCCGATGTCCGGGCCCTCGTCCCAGTCGAGACGGAGCCACTTCAGATCCTCGATGATCGCCGCCTCGCCGCCCGCCACGTTCCGCGCAACGTCGGTATCCTCGATGCGCAGGATGAACGCGCCTCCTTTCTGGCGGGCGAGCAGCCAGTTGAAGGCAGCCGCTCGGACGTTGCCCAGGTGCAACCTGCCCGTGGGGCTGGGCGCGAAGCGGGTGCGGACGGTCACGTGGTCAGGGCTCCAGGCTTTCGGGGGTGCATGCGCGACGCCGCTCACCGACCAAGATAGGTGAGGACCCGGCTGGCGAGAGCCTCCGAGAACCCCGGCACACGCGCAATCTCCTCCTGGGTCGCCTCCCGCACCCCCTGCAGCGAGCCGAATCGCTTCAGCAGCGTCGTCTGGCGCCGTGGGCCAATCCCGGGGATGTCGCCCAGGTCGCTCCGCAGCGTACGCCGGGCCCTGAGCTTCCGGTTGTAGCGAACCGCGAATCGATGTGCTTCGTCGCGCACCCGCTGGAGGAGATGCAGCGCGCGGTCCCGCCGGTCGAGTCGCACCGACTCGGCGCGGCCGGGCAGAAAGACCTCTTCCTCCTTTTTTGCCAGCGACACCACCGCGACGTCTCTGACGTGCAGGCCATCCAAAGCGGCGAGCGCCGCACCGAGCTGCCCCTTACCACCGTCGATCACGGTGAGGTCCGGCAGCGGCGCTCCCTCGTCGATGCGCCGCTTGAAGTAACGAGTGACGGCCTCCTGCATCGAACGGAAATCATCGTTCCCCCACTCGCCTTTGATGCGCATGTGCCGATACCCTGCGCGCTTGGGCTCTCCGTTCTCGAACATCGCCACGCTGGCGACGGTCTCCGTCCCCTGGGTATGCGAGACGTCGAAGCACACCACCAGACGGGGCACGACCTTGAGGTCGAGCGCCTCCTGCAAGCTGAACAGCGCATCCTCCGCTCGGTCCGCCGCGTACGCCATGGCGGTCACGCGGTCCTCGAGCACCTGCCGGGCGTTCTGCTCGGCCAGCTCCAGAAGCCGCACGTTGGCCCCTTTCTTCGGCAGCGTGACCTCGACACGGCGGCCGGCGGCTTCCGACAGCACCTCGCCGAGCACCTCGCGGTCCTCTACGTCGTGGGGAAGCAGCACCTGCCGCGGCAGGTCCGCGAGCACCGCGTCGCCGCCGCCTAGATAGTGACGGGAGAGGAGCGAGGCGAGGAGATCGACGTCACTCTCCCGCAGCACCTTGCCGAAGCGGAGCGCTTGGCGCCCGAGCAGGAGGCCGGAGCGCACGCGGAGCACCACCCCTGCACCGAGCTCGCCGTCGCGCGCGAGCCCGATGATGTCGAGGTCTCCGCCCTGCGCCCGGTGCACGCGCTGGTCGCGAGCGAGGGTATCGAGACCGGCGAGGGCGTCTCGCAGCTCCGCGGCGCGCTCGAAGTCGAGGCGCTCCGCCGCGAGACGCATGCGCTCCTCGACGCCCGACCGCAGCCCCTCGGTGTCGCCCTCCAGAATGCGCAGGATCTCGTCGATCATGCCGCGGTACTCGGCCTCTGACTGCAGGCCCACACACGGAGCTTTGCAGCGGCCGATGTGGTAGTCGAGGCAGGCACGCTCGGGAGCCTCGCGCGGCAAGTCGTACCGGCACGAGCGCACGGTGTGCAACTGCTTCACGATCTCGAGCGCCTGGCGCATCGGCCCTACCGACGTGTACGGCCCGAAGTAGCGGCTCCCGTCGTTGGTCACGCGGCGGGTCACGTACACGCGCGGGAACGGCTCGCGTACGCTCACCTTGATATAGGGATACTGCTTGTCGTCGCGCATCAAGATGTTGAAGCGCGGCCGGTGCTCCTTGATGAGGTTCGCCTCGAGGATGAGCGCCTCGGCCTCCGATCCCACCACCAGGGTCTCGACCGAGTCGACCGCGCGCACGAGCTCACGGTTCTTCGCGCTCAGGTCCGCGCCGGGCTGGAAGTAGCTGCGCACCCTCGGCCTGAGCGACTTCGCTTTGCCGACGTAGAGAACGGTGCCGCGGCCGTCGCGGAACAGGTAGACGCCCGGCTTGGTGGCGAGTTTGGCGAGACGTTCGATGTCGACGGGCACGGTTCGAAGCGGGTGCTGCGGCGCGCAGCGTGGCCCGTCAGGCGCCCTTCGATGGGCGCCAGGCGAACCGCTCGCCCAAGAGGGCGGCGCCGGCGATATAGACTACCCCGAACGGAACGAGCGTTTCCAGCGCCACGATCGCAGGGTGCGCCGGGGGGAGAACGATCTGCACGAGCACCCCGGCTGCACTGGCAGCAGCCGCCGCGAGCCAGATGCGCTCGCTGGCCGCGCCTTCGGGCCCATGCCGCCCGATGCGCGCACCGAGCGCTCGGCGGAGCAGCCCGTACTCCACCCAAGCGCCCGAGGTGGCCCCGAGGGCGAGGCCAGCCGCGCCGAGCGCGAGGCCACCCACACCGATACGGTCGAGCGGGATCATGAGGGCGAGCCCGACGACCAGCGACACGGTCACGCGCACGTACGCGACGCGCGATGGCGTGCGGCTGTCGCGGAGCGCGTAGAACGCGGACGACATCACGCGTGACGCCCCGGACGCGGGAAGGCCCAGGGCATAAGCGCCGAGGACCGTCCAGGTGACCAGCGTCGCGCTCGCGTCGAACTCACCCGTCTGGTAGAGGGCGGCGACAATCACGTCGCCGAGCACGACGTACGCGAGGGCCGACGGCACCATGAAGTAAGCGATGCGCCGGAGTGCCTTCCCCACCCTCTCGGCCACGATGCGCTCGGCCTCGCCCCGCATGCGCGACAGCTCAGGGAGCTCCGAAGCGGCAATGCTCATGCCGAAAAGCGAGATCGGCAGCATGTAGAACGTCTGTGCGTACCCGAGCACCGCGACGGCGCCGGAGCGCAGCCAACCGGCGAGGAACAGATCGATCCATGCACTCACGTTCACGATCCCACGCGCGGCCACGACCGGCCAGAAGTTGTGCACGGCCTCGCGCACGCCTTCGACCCCACGCCCGAAAGAGAGTCGCAGCCCTCGCACGTGACCCATCACGAACGGCAGCTGCCAGGCGAACTGAATCAGGCCGCCGACCAGCGCACCCCACGCAAGCGCAACGACCAGGTCGCGCGACGGGGCGTCGGAGCCGAAGTAGGCCGCACCCGCCACCATGGCGGCAATCATCGCGAGGTTCCAAAAGACCGGCGCCACGTACGAGACGAAGAAGCGGCGGTGGCTGTTCAGGATCCCGAGTGCCCACGCCGACAGCACGAGCACGCCGGTCATCGGAAAGAGGATGCGCACGAGGTCCACGGTCAGCGCCTGCTTCGCCGGGTCCCAGCTCGCGAAGAAGATCGCCACGAGCACGGGCGCGAGCGCCGTTCCAGCCAGGGCCACACCGGCAGCCACCGCCGCGAGCAGGCCGAGCGCTGCGCCCGCGAAGCGGCCCGCTTTCTCCAACTCCCCTTTCTCGATCAACTCCGAGTAGACAGGAATGAGCGAGGCGGAGAGCGTACCCTCGCCGAGCAGGTTCTGGACGACGTTCGGGAGCCTGAGCGCCGCGCGCCAAGCGTCCGCGAAATCGCTCGAGCCGAAGTAGTACGCGAAGAAGCGCTCGCGAACGAACCCGAAGACGCGGCTGAGGAAGATGCCGGCACCGACGCGCGCCGCGCCGCTACCCAGCGCGGCGGGCTCGGCCGCCGAAGCCTCAGTTCCGTTCGTCACCGGGTGGGAGCGCAGCTCCCTCCTGCCGCCGCTGCTCGACGAGTCGCTGCACGAACTCGCCCTGCTCGTCCAGCCGCTGGATCTCCCCGCCGAGGCGCTCCACCTCGCTCTCCAGGAACGCGATGCGCTCCGCGGTCGAGTCAGCAGGCGGTGCCAGCCCCCGGCGCTCGAGACGGTTCGCGAGCGCTCTCCCGACCTGCGAGTCGAGCACGATCGCCAGGAGCGGGATCAACACGACGAGAATCAGGATGAGCTGAAAGAACATAGGGTCAACTTAGGCCAGGTGCGCGCGGAGACAACTCGTGCCTACGTGCGGCGCTCAGGAGAGATTCACCTCGCAGCGGTCGTGCAGGGTGTCGAGGAGCGTTCCGCCGTATCGGGCCAAGTAGTAGAAGGGGCTCTGGACCCGCTCGGCCGGTTTGCCCTGCGGGAAGAGATGGACCTGCGCCTTCTCCAGCTGGGCCAGGCAGATCTCGCTCTCCCGCTTCACCGCCTGGAGGATCTTCTTCTCGACGTCGTCCAGCGCGGAGTTGGCGGTGGCCGCCACCTGCTGCACCGGCGCGGACAGCGTCTTGTCCACGGCGGTGGCGGCGCGCTTGAGCTCGGCCACGCCGCCCGCGATGGTGCCGCGCAGCTTCCCCAGTGCGGCGCGCACGTCCGCCGGCACTTCCTCCCGCGCCACGTCGCTCGCGATCTCATGGAACGGCCGGTCGAGCGCGGGCACGTCCAGGCCGAACTTGTCGAGCACCTTGCGGATCTTCCCCTCGACCGGCGTCGCCGCCAACCGCGGATAGACCACCGGCATCTCGATCCCGTGGGCCGTGAAGAACGCCCGCAGTTGGCCGAAGTACGCGATCTCTCCCGGACCACCCACGTATGCGAGCGTCGGGAAGAGCGCGCTTTCGACCACCGGTCGCAGGAGCACGTTGGGGCTCAGCGCTCTCGGGTCGGCCGCGACGCGCGCGCGGATCTGCTGCTCGGTCAGTTGCTCGCCCGATACACGCAGCCTGTACCCGCCGTCCTGGCGGTAGACGCGCTCGCGGCCTGCCGGGCCCTCGAGGAAGAGGTTCACACTCCCCTCCAGGATCGGCACCTGCAGGCTGTACCCGGCCGCCTCGAGCGCGCGCGCAGTATTCGTGAGGACTCCCTCCATCTCGGCGGCGCGCGCGAGCTCCGCCCACAGGATCGAAGCCGAGTCGCGCTTCACGGTGGGCAACGCGCCGTCGGTGAAGAAGAGCCCAAAGCGGCCGAGCAGCTTTTGCATGGTCGCGTGGAAGCCATCTCCGATGGTGGCCCCGGGTCGGAACGCATCCGTGAGAAGCTGGACGTACTCGGCGCTGAAGTCCGTCTTCGGCAGGAGCTCGACGAACGCCCGCACCACATCCGCGGACTCGGGACCGAGCGGGAGCCGATGGATCGACGACGTGACGGCGCCCGCGGGGCGCGGCACCGTCAGCGTGTGGACCTGGTTGCCGACGCCGACCAGGCTGGCCTGGCTGGCCTCCTCCCAGTCGTGGTCCTCCGACGACACCCAGAAGACCGGCAGGACCGGCTTGCCGATGCGCTCCTCGAGCGCCCGTGCCAGGCGGACGCAGGTGAGCCCCTTGGACACGTTGTAGAGCGGTCCCCCGAAGAGGCCGGGCTGCTGCCCCGTCGTCACCATGTAGCCGCCTTCGGCGACGAAGCGGTCGAGGCGGCTGGCGTCGGCCCCCGGCGGCACGATCACGGACTCGACCGCGCGCTGGCGCGCCGCCCGATCGAAGCGCTTGTCCACTTCGTGGGCCTTGGCGGCGAACGAAGCGAAGTCGTCGTACGGGCGGCCGAAGAAGGCGGTCGCGCCGGGATCGCGTTCCAGGTACGCCCGCACGAGCGGGCTGCCACCCGGCCTGCCCACCAGGAGCTCCAGCGGTGGGGGGCCGCTCATGCGCTCCTCGGCGCCGTTGTCGGTCGGGCACGATCCATCGGTCAACCTTTGTGGTAGGGCTCGCCGCGGACGATCGTGCCGGCCCGGTAAAGCTGCTCGGCCAAGACGAGCCGCGCCATCTCGTGCGGCAGCGTCAGAGCCGAGAGCGACAGCTGCTTCTTGGCCCGTCGGAGCACCGGCTCCGCCAGGCCGAATGCCCCGCCGATGACGAACGTGACGCCCGGAGCGGAGCGCGTCCCCTTCTCCTCCAGATACGCGGCAAGGTTCCGCGAGCTCGAGGCCTCCCCGACGCGCGTGAGGGCCACGACCTCATGGTCGGCTGGGATCTTCGCGAGGATGCGGGCCCCCTCCTGCTCTCGGACGCGCTCCGCAGGAGCGCCACTTCCGGGCCCGCCCGCAGCCACCTCCACCACGTCGAGCTTCCAGTACCGGCCCGCTCGCATCTCGTACTCGCGCACGGCCTCCGCCAGGGATCCTTTCACCTTGCCCACGACGACGACGAGGAGCTTCACGCGATGCACGCCGCTTCGGCGACCCCACGCACCTCCGCCCGCACCGACTCCTCGCCCCAGTCCCATCGGATCTCGTCTGCGAGCACGCGCACGTCACCGAGCCGGTCGAGCAGCACGCCCGAACTCGCCAGTAGGTTCAGCTTCGCCGCATCCTTCTCCGTGACGACCACGGACCGACCCCGGGCCTGGCTTGCCAACCGCGCGACGTCCTGGTCCGTGTAGGCGTGGTGGTCCGCGAAGGACCTGACCTCGACTGCACCGTCGACCTGCTCGGCAACGGCTCGCTGGAACGCATCGGGGCGCGCGATCGCGCAAGCCACCAGCACATCGTCTGTCGGCGCGCTCACCGCGCCGCCCTCGAGTGTCTTCCACGCGCCCGGAGCGAGGTGTACGCCCGCGAAGACGAGGCCGGGCCGCTCATGCTCCACCTCGGAGGCGAGCGCGCGAGCGCGCTCGGGCCCCGCGGTGCGCCGAGTCACGACCACGACGTCTGCCCGCGCCAAAGCGGCGCGTGACTCGCGATAAGGTCCACGCGGAAGGACGTGTACAGTGTCGGGATCGTCGGCAGACAAAAGCACGATATCGAGATCCCGACCGAGGGCGCGATGCTGGAAACCATCGTCGAGCACCGCGACCCCGGCTCCGAGCGTGACGGCCTGCCGGGCGGTCGACACCCGGTCGCGACCGACGAGCACCGAAACGCCAGGGCTCCACGCCCGATGCAGGAGAGCCTCGTCCGCCCCGGCCTCCCCGACCAAGACCGCGGCGCGCGCGCCCGCCTCTCGCAAGGCACCCACCACCCACGCGCTGAACGGGGTCTTCCCCGTTCCCCCCACCGCGAGGTTCCCGACCGAGATCACGCGGAGTCCCTGCACGCGCTGCGGTGGGCGACCGCTGCGCGCGCGAGCCCGGCTGGCCCCAGCCCAGAGCCAAGACGCCGGAGCCGCGACGACGTCGAGCGCGCGGCCGACGAACCCCAGCTCCCCCGCCCACCAACGGCGCGCGAAACGCTCGGCGGTCGCTCTCACGCCGCGTCGCGCCCCAGATCGGTCGCCAGCTCCGTCGCGAATGCGTCGAGTTGCTCCCGCGTAGCCTCCCGCGGCACGTACCGCGGGGGCAGGTACTCGATACGGACCGTCGAGAATGGCTTCGGCACTAGGAAATGATCCCAACTCCCGAGCGTCCACGCCGAAGACACTCGCACAGCCAAGGGGAGCAGCGGGAGGCCGGTCATCTGCGCGGCGGCGAGCGCCCCTGGCTTCACCTCGTGGCGTGGTCCGCGCGGCCCGTCAGGAGTGAGCGCGAGGTCCTTGCCGTCCCGCGCCGCGCGCACCAGCCCGCGTAAGCCACGCGCGCCTCCCCGGGTGCTAGACCCCCGCGCGGTCCCGAATCCGTGGCGGTGCAGGATCCGCGCGATGTGCTCGCCGTCCGCGTGCTCGCTCACCAGCACCACGATCCCTTCCCGGCGGTGGTAGTGCACGAGCGGCAGGAGGTGCCCGTGCCAGAAGACGAAGATCACCGGCTCGGCGCGGCGTCGGAAGTGCTCGAGCCGCTCGAAGTGGACGCGCTCCACACGCGTGGTGGCGAAGAGCGCCCGTACGAGCGCGCTGCCCGCGAAACCGGCCAGCGCCGGGCCGCTCATCGGCATCATTGCCCTCCGAGTAGCTCGACGGCGAGGTCGGACACCCGCCCGGCCACGCCGGGGCTCCCGAGCGCAGCACGGATGCCCGTGAAAGCGTCGAGCTGGCGCGCCCGCTCCGGTCCATCGTCGAGGAGCGGGAGCAAGTCGGCGGCGAGGAGGGCGGGCGTGGCTTCGTCCTGCAAGTGCTCAGGCACCACGCGCGCGTTCGCGATCAGGTTCGGCAGCGCAACGTGCGGCACGCGCACGACGCGCCTTGCGACGGCCCACGTCGCGGGGCTCGTGCGATAGGCCACGACGGTCGGGGTGCCGGACAGTGCAGCTTCGAGCGCCCCCGTGCCCGACTTCACCAGCGCCGCACGCGCGTGCCGCAACAGATCGCACCCCTCGTCCACCACCGGGAGGTGCTCGCGCTCGTACGCTGCGCGGTCGAGTCCGGACACGCGCGCGATCACCGTCAGAACCTCAGGGCGCGATTCCGTCACGAGCCTCGCTGTTTCGGCGAACAGGCGGAGGTGCCGCCGAAGTTCCTGCGACCGCGAGCCGGGGAAGAGCGCGAGCAGCGGCCTCGTGGCGTCGAGCCCCCAGCGCGCGCAGAAGACCTCGCGAGTCGATCCTTCGCCAACGTCGAGCAAGGGGTGGCCCACGAAGGTCGCCCGCACGCCGAATCCCCCGAGGAAGTCCGGCTCGAACGGGAGGATGGCCGCCACGCGATCGGCCACCTCTGCGAGCGTGCGCGCGCGCTCCGGGCGCCACGCCCACACCTGCGGAGCGACGTAGTAGAGCACGGGCACCCCGCGGACGTGCGCCGCGCGGGCGATGCGCAGGTTGAACCCCGGGTAGTCGATCGCGATCACGAGGTCCACGTTGTCGCGCTCGAGCGCGCGTACGAGCCGCCGCTCCAGCCTCCAGAAATACGGCAGCCGCGGCAGCACCTCCGCGAAGCCCATCACCGCAAGGCGCTGGAGGTCCGCGACCAGCTCCACGCCGGCTGACTGCATGCGCAGCCCGCCAATCCCCAGCATCGCGACGCCAGGCAGCCTCGCCCGCAGCTCGAGCGCGAGCGCGCCACCGTAGCTGTCGCCGGACGGCTCCCCCGCGAGCAGGAGAACGCGCCGACCCCTCAGAAGCGCCAGCCCAGATACCAGATCAGACCCACGGTGATCACCAGCAGGGTGAGCATCTGCCCGAGGGGCAGGCCTTTGCGCGCATCGATGAAGTTCTTCTTCCGCAGCTTACGCTGGCGAATCAGAGACATGGGGCGTCCTCCCGGTGGCCTAGGTCGTCACCCCGCGCTCGCTCGACCGCACGAACTGGATCAGATGCTTCACCTCTGGTATGCCAGCGACCTCCCGCTCCGCGCGGTCGAGCGCCGCCGAGAGGTTCTCCGGGCCCTGGAAGAGGATCCGGTAGGCGTGCTTGAGCGCGCGCCGCACCTCTTCGGAGAGCCCGCGCCGCTCGAGCCCCACGCCGTTCAGCCCGTACAGACGGGGTGGGTTTCCCGCGGCGCGGCAGTAGGGCGGAACGTCCTGCGGCACGCGCGAGCCTCCACCCACGAACGCGTGCGCGCCGATGCGCACGAACTGGTGGATGGGGGTGACGCCTCCCACGATCGCCCAATCCTCGATGAGCACGTGCCCGGCCATGTTCACCGAGTTGGCGAGGACCACGTGATTGCCGATGACGCAGTCGTGCGCCACGTGCGTGTAGGCCATCAGCAAGCAGTCCGTGCCGACGACCGTCCGGCCGGACGCCGCGGTGCCGCGATTCAGGGTTGTGAACTCCCGCACGACCGTGCGATCCCCGATCTCGAGCGTGGAGCGCTCCCCCTTGTACTTGAGGTCTTGAGGGTCGGTGCCGAGCACGGCGCCGTTCGCCAGTCGGCAGTCTTCTCCGACGATGGTGTCCCGTTCGATCAACACGCGTGGGCCGACCTCGGTGCCGTCACCCACACGAACACCCGGCCCAATGAGCACCCAGGGACCGACGGTAACCCCCTCGCCGAGCTCCGCGTCGGCGTCGACGATCGCGGTAGGGTGGACGCGAGTCTCGCCGCGGGTGCCGACCGGCGTCTCCTCGATCTTCACTTGTCGACGATGCTCGCCATGAACTCGGCCTCGGCTGCAACCTTCCCTTCCACTCGACCCTCCCCACGCATCTTGCAGACGCCTCGCCGCAGCTGCAGCACTTCGAGCTCGAACACGAGCGTGTCCCCCGGAACGACGGGGCGACGGAACTTCACGTTATCCATCGTCATGAAGTAGACGACCTTGTCACCCGCGTCCCCGAGCTCCTTCATCAGCAGGAGCCCTCCGACCTGAGCCATGGCCTCCACAATCAGCACCCCCGGCATGATCGGGTGGCCCGGGTAGTGTCCTTGGAAGAATGGCTCGTTGATGGTGACGTTCTTGATGCCGACGATCCGCTTCCCTTCCTCGATCTCCGTGATGCGATCGACGAGAAGCATGGGATATCGGTGCGGGAGGAACTTCATGATCTGTGCTGTGTCGAGCACCGGAACGCGAGAGGTTTGACGCGCGCTCGAGTCGATTGCTTTGGCCAAAGTGATGTTCCCTTTGTGGCTCGGTCGCTCGGCCACCACATGAGCATGGATGCGGGCACCCAGCAGGGCGAGGTCGCCGACGAGGTCCCCTACCTTGTGACGTAAGAACTCATCTTGGAACCGGAGCGGGGGGTTCATCACCCCGTTCTCGTCCAACACCACGGTGTTCTCGAGCGAGGCACCACGCGCGAGTCCGCGCGCGCGCAGCGGCTCCGCGTCTGCTGCGAACCCGAACGTGCGGGCCGGAGCGAGAGCCTCGCGAAAGACTTCGCGGCCGACAGCGAAGGAGCCGAACTGCCGCCCTATCGCAGCATGCCCGAAGTCGATCGACGCAGACACGCGCAAGCCGTCGCCGCGGGTGGCCACGTACGACTGACCGTCCTTGCCTGACACCGCGACGGGCTCGGACACGGTCACCACCCGGGCGTCGACCGCCTGCTCGACGGGGCGGGCATCGCCGAGCGCCGCGACATAGGTCTGAAACGATCCGTCGAGAATCGGGACCTCCGGTCCGCTGACATCGAGCACGGCGTTGTCGATCTCGAGCGCTGCCAGCGCCGCGAGCACGTGCTCCACCGTCATGACCGTCGCCTCGCCCGCGCCGAGCGTGGTCCCGAGCTCGGTGGCCCGCACGTGCGCCAGGTCAGCGGGAATCTGGGGCGACCCGGCCAGATCGGTCCTGCGGAATTGCACACCCGTACCGGGCTCGCCGGCGCGGAACGTCAGCGAGCACGACGCACCCGAGTGGAGGCCCACACCCTCCAGGGTGATCTCGCGAGAGACGGTGCGCTGCTTCGGGACGCTCATGGCCGCTCGGGGTCGGTGCTGATCGGCGTGCGGGTCAACAGGTCGCTGAGGAGTTGGGCGCCCCAGTGTTACCAGGGGCCACGGCCCGTAAAGCTAACCAATGAGAATCGGCAGGGCCCGACGCTACTTGGCCTCGAGCGAGGCGACCGCGGCCTCCAAGCGCCCCACCCGCTCGGCCAGCCTCGGCAGGCGTCCTGCGAGCGCCTGCGTCCGCAGCTGCTCGCGATGCGGCCGGGCGGGATACCCCGACACCGTCTCCTGGGCGGGGACGTCCCGCAGCACCGTGCTCCCGAAGGTGACGCGGGCGCCGTCACCGATCTCGAGGTGATTCGCCGCACAGGCGCGCCCTCCGAGCCAGGCGCCGCTTCCAATCCGAGTGGAGCCCGCGATCCCGACCAGCGCCGCGATCATCGTCGCCGCGCCCACCCGCACGTTGTGCGCGATCTGCACCAGGTTGTCGATCTTCGCGCCGCGGCCCACGACCGTGTCGCCGAGCGAGCCCCGGTCGATCGTGCTGTTGGCGCCGATCTCCACGCCGTCCTCGATCACCGCGCGTCCTACCTGCGGCATCTTCCGGTGCGTGCCCTGCACGGTCGTGTAGCCGAAGCCGTCCGAGCCGATTCGTGCACCCGCGTGGAGGATCACGTCGGAGCCGATCACCGAGCGAGCGTACGTGACTACGTGCGGATGGAGAACGGTCCGCGGTCCCACGGACGTGTGCGCGCCCAGCACGCAATGCGCACCAACGTGCGTCCCGTCACCGATCGTGACGCCCTCGCCCAGGACGGCATACGGCTCGATGCGCACGCCCTCGCCCAGGCGCACGCCTCTGCCCATGACGACCGTGGGATGCACGTCCGCCCGCCGGGGCACCTCGGGGTGGAAGTGGGTGAGCAATACCCTCAGAGCCTCGTGCGGCGCATCCACGACGACACGAGGCGAACCGGCGTCCAGAATCTCCTCCAGGTCCGCACCCACGAGGTAGGCGCTGGCCCGCGACACACCCAGGTGCTTCGCGTAGCGTTTCGACGCGAAGAACGCCAGCTGGCCAGGTCCGGCCTGGTCCAAGGGAGCGACACCGCTCACCGACAGGCTCGCGGGCCCTCGCAGTCGTCCACCGACCCGTTCTGCCACCGCTTGCAGCGTGAGCGACTCGCCGGAACTCACGTCACCTGATGGGCTCATGTCTACCTCCTCCTCCATGTGAAGCGGGGCCCACGTCGCGATGCGACGTGGGCCCCGTGACGAGCCGGAAGAAACGCGCTGTCTAGCGGGGCGCTGCCGGTGCCGGCGCAGCCGCGGTGGCTCCAAGGCGCCGGATCACTTCCGGGGTCAGGTCGAGCGTGGTATCCGCCGCGATGATGGCCCCTGCGGCCACGTCGAGGATCAGAGAGTACTGGCCTTCCTCGCGCACGCCTTCGATGATGACCGTGATGCGGTCCATGACGGGCTGGATGAGCTCGTCGCGGCGCTGCTCGGCCAGCTGCTGCAGCTGCTGGGTCCGCGTCTGGTACTCGGTGACCCTGGTCTGAATCTGCTGCTCGCGGGTCGCCTTCGCTTCCGGCGAGAGGGTCAGCTGCTGCTGCTCCAGCCGCTGCTGCATGCCGGTGATCTCCTGCTGCAACTGCTGCACCTCGGATTGATACCCCTGCATCTCCCGGTCGAACTGTTGCTGGGCGGCGGCTGCCTCCGCCGAGCCGGCGAGAATCTGCTGGGAGTTGATGTATCCGATCTTGAGAGTCTGCGCCTCGGCGGGCCCGACGAGGAGCGCGCACGCCAACGCGGAGATCGCGAGTGAGCTACGCATGGTCCTACTCCGTGTATGTGATGTCCCCGCCCGATCGGCGTCGCGTGGTGCCGGCGGCAACGGGTCGTTGCGGTGAGTCGTAGTCTGAAGCGCTGGCCTTGTTCCCGGGATCCCGGCTAGTTCCCCGGACCCATGCGGAAGTGGAGCTGCCAGCCTGGTTCGGCCTTGTCGAAGCCGTACGCGTAGTCGAGGCCGATCGGACCGAACGGGGTGACGAGCTGGACGCCGAAGCCCGCGCCTCGGTAGAGCCGGGTCGGGTCGACGTCGCCCGCTTGCCGCCACACGTTACCCGCGTCGTAGAAGAGGTTCAGCGAGATCTGATCGCTCGGGCGCAACGCGTAGGCCGCTGTCATGCTGAAGAACGCGTTGCCGAGACGTTGGATGTCGCTGATACCCGCCGCACGCTCGGGGAACCAGCCCAGCGGCGTGATCGATGTTTCGTCATAACCGCGCAGGGCCTGACCGAACTGCACGCCGCCCATCCAGAACCGATCGAACGGGAACGCATCCACGTTGCCGAAGACCGCACCGCCCCGCAGCGTCAGGCCGAGCGACATGCGCAGTCCGCCTTGAGCATCATCACCGCCTCCCAACCTGCCGACCGGCAGCCACCAGGACCCATCGGTCAGGACGCGCGTGAAGCGGCCGTCGCCTCCGAGCAAACCGCCGTTGAGCTCGAACGTCAGGTTCTGGCGTGAGCCGACGGTCGGGAAGATCGGATGGTCGAGGGTCTGGCGCGTAACGCCCAGCGACAGCTGGCTCTGGATGCCCGGCGGGCGACCGAAGAGCGACGTGTCGTCGACGTCACTGAACAGCTCGTAGGTCGTGCGCGAGATCGAGTAGCCGACGAACGTTCTCGTGAAGAGCGAGCCGCGCCACGGAAACCCGACTCGCGTGCTGGCACCGATGCGCTTACGGCGCCCCGACGAGAACGAGTAGAAGCGGTCGCGCGAATTGAACAGCGAAATCGAGCCCGACATCATGCCCTGATTCAGGGCCGGGTCGGTGTAACCCACCTCGAAGCTGTTCAAGAAGCGGCCGAAGTCCCAACGCAGCGTGCCGGACTTGGCCTGACCGAACAGGTTCGGCTGCTCGTAGCCGATGAAGCCCGACAGGCCCACACCGCCGCCGACGGAGGTCCCGAAGTTGATCGAGCCGGTCTGTCGCTCGACGACGCGGAACGTGATGTCGACGTCGCCCGACTCGTTGGGCTCGACGTCCGGGAACGGCATCGGCGTCTCGAAGAAGCCGAGACCGGAGATGCTCTGGTAGCTCTGCAGCAGCCGGTCCTGGCTATAGACGTCGCCTGGGACCACCGAGAGCTGATTGCGGATCACCCACTCGTGCGTGTACTCGTTCCCCTCGATGTTGATGCGGTTGATCAAAGCGAGCGGACCCTCGGTGATCTGCCAGGAGGCGTTCACGAGGGGCGGCCCACCGTCCCCGGCTTCTACACGGTCGATGACCGGGGTGATCTGCACGTACAGGTACCCCTGGTTCGTGTACCTCTCCATCGCTCGGCGTCGAGCTTCCTCGAACGCCTCGGCGTCGAAGACGCCACCCATCTCGTTCGCCCGCTCCGTGCCGCCGAACCCGAGGCTGCGCAGAATGCCGCCCGTCGGCGTCAGGAACAGGGACTCGAACGTCTCGTCCTCGAAGACCGTGTTCCCCTCGACCGCGAAGTCGTTCATGCGATACTGCACGCCCTCTTCGAGGGCGACCTCCACCCTCGCCTTCCCGGTGTTGGGATCGACGAGTACGGTGTCGGACACCACCCGCGCATCCAGGTACCCACGGGAGCGGTAGAGCGCGGGCAGATTCGCCTCGAGATCCTCCTCGAACTCCGCCTGGTTGTAAGACCCGGTGCGGAACCACCAGAAGCCCTCCTGCTTCACCGTCATGGCGCCGCGGAGGTCGTCGTCCGTGAGCCCTGCGTTGCCGACGAAATCCACGTCGGCGACCGTCACGCGCTGTCCTTCGTCGATGTCGAAGATGACGTCGACTTCGGTGACGCTCCCTTCCACCGGCTGAAGGCGATCGTCGATGCGCACGAAGGGAATTCCGTCCTCGGCGAGCTCCGCGCGAATGAACGCGCGCGCGTCGAGGATGCTTTGGCGATTCAGCGGAAAGCCTGGCTGTAGCCCCGTGGTGTCGCGCACGGTCGCATCAGCGAGGTTGTCCAGGCCGTTGAAGGTCACGCGCCGGACCCGGAGCTCCTCCTGCACCTCGAGCACCAGCACGCCCGGCCGTCCAGCGGGGGCCCTCACGACGATGTCGCGGAACTGCCCGCTCTGCAGGATCGTCTTGATCCCGCGCTGGATGTCGCGGTAGTCGACCTCGTCCCCCGGGACCACCCCGAAGAGGCCCACGATCGACTCCGCCTGCAGGCGCTGGTTTCCCGCGACGGCGACGGTGTCGACACGCAGGGTACGTGCCGCCTGCGCATTCGCCTGCCGGGGCACCGAGCCCCACGCCACAAACGCGAGCGAGGCCGCTAGGAGCCGCCGCGGCCGCAGGAGTGACTTCGGCTCCATCACGTCTTGGTCGCCGACTCCACCTGCAACGTCAGGCCGTCCCCATCGGGCCCGAGGTCGACCTCGATCTCGTCTCCGCTGCTGAACTCGGCCTGCAAGATCTTCTCGGAGAGCGGATCCTCGAGGTACCGCTGGATCGCGCGGCGCAGAGGACGCGCGCCAAACTTCTCGTCGTACCCTTCTCTCACGAGGAAGTCGACCGCTTGCTCCGTCAGGCGTAGCGTGATGCCCTCGCCCTCCAACCGCTTGCGCACGTCCGCCATCAGGATGTGCACGATCTGACCGATCTCGTCCCTGGTCAGCGAGTGGAAGACGATCGTGTCGTCGACGCGGTTGAGGAACTCGGGGTTGAACGCGCGCTCGATCTCCTTGGCGACCTTGTCCTTCATGAACGCGTAGTTGTCCTGCGTCTCGCCGGAGTGGAAGCCGAGACCGCTCCCCTTGGAGATGTCGCGTGCTCCGAGGTTCGACGTCATGATGATGACCGTGTTCTTGAAGTCGATCACCCGGCCGTAGTTGTCGGTGAGGTGGCCTTCGTCGAGCACCTGGAGCAGGATGTTGAACACGTCCGGGTGCGCCTTCTCGATCTCGTCGAGCAGCACCACCGAATACGGACGCCGGCGCACGGCTTTGGTGAGCGCACCGGAGTCCTCGTAGCCGACGTACCCCGGCGGGGCGCCGATCAAACGCGAGACGGAGAACTTCTCCATGTACTCGCTCATGTCCACGCGGATCAGCGCCTCACGGTCGGCGAACAGGAAATCGGCGAGCGCGCGCGCGAGCTCGGTCTTCCCGACGCCCGTGGGACCGGAGAAGATGAACGAGCCGATCGGGCGGCGCGGGTCTTTGAGACCGGCGCGGCTCCTGCGAATCGCGCGGCTGATGGCCTGGATCGCGTCCTGCTGGCCGACCACGCGCTTGTGCAGCTCCTCCTCCATACGGACGAGGCGCTCGGACTCCGTCTGGCGAATTCGGGTCACCGGAATCCCGGTCCAGCGGCTGACGATGAACGCGACGTCTTCCGGAGTGATCTGCGGACGGTGCCGCTTGCGCTCCTCTTCCCAGGAGTCCTGACGCTCGCGGATCGCCTGACTGAACTCGCGTTCCTCGTCCCGCAGCTCAGCCGCCTTCTCGAAATCCTGGTCGCCGATCGCCTGCTCTTTCTTGGACGCGATCTCGGCCAGCTGGGTCTTGAGCTCCTCCACCTCCGGCGGCGGCACCTGACTGGCGATGCGCGCGCGGGCTCCCGCCTCGTCGATGACGTCGATGGCCTTGTCCGGCAGGAAGCGGTCGGTGATGTAGCGGTCCGCGAGCTTGGCGGCGTGCTCGAGGGCCTCGTCGGGGATGACCACCCGATGGTGCGACTCGTAGCTCCCGCGCAGCCCCTTGAGGATCTCCACGGTCTCCTCGACCGCGGGCGGCTCCACGATCACCGGCTGGAAGCGCCGCTCGAGTGCGCCGTCCTTCTCGATGTACTTGCGGTACTCGTTCAGCGTGGAGGCGCCGATGCACTGCAGCTCGCCGCGCGCGAGCGCTGGCTTGAGCATGTTGGACGCGTCGATCGCCCCTTCGGCGGCGCCTGCTCCGACCAGCGTATGCAGCTCGTCGATGAACAAGATCACGGTCTGGCTCTGCTGGATCTCGTTCATGACCGCCTTCAGGCGCTCCTCGAACTGACCGCGGTACTTCGTGCCCGCGATCACCGCTGCCATGTCCAGCGCGAGCACTCGATGATCCTTCAGCGCCTCGGTTACCTCGCCGCCCGCGATGATCTGCGCGAGTCCTTCGACGATCGCGGTCTTCCCGACACCAGGCTCGCCGATGAGGACCGGGTTGTTCTTCTTGCGGCGGCAGAGGATCTCGACGACCCGCTCGATCTCCGACGCGCGTCCGATGGTGGGGTCGAGCTTGCCCTGGCGCGCGATCTCCGTGAGGTCGCGGCAGAAGTGGTCGAGCGCCGGCGTCTTGGACTTCTTCTCGCCCGCCTTCGTGGCCGCGCTGGGCGCTCCGCCCCCGCCGATTCCCGCCGGCTCTGAGGGCGCGACATCGGATCCGAGAACCTTGAGCGTCTCCTCACGCGCTTCGTCGAGCGTGACGGAGAGCGAGTTGAGGACCTGGGCCGCGATCCCCTTCTCCTCGCGCAGCAGCCCGAGCAATAGGTGCTCGGTGCCGACGTAGGAGTGATTGAAGTCACGAGCCTCTGCCATGGCGAACTCGAGCACCTTCTTCGCACGCGACGTGTACGGCAGCTCGCCGAGCGCGATGGTCGCTTTCCCCTTCCGCACCGACTCCTCGACGCGCTCGTGGATCTGCTCCAGATCGACGTTGAGGTTGGTGAGCACCGCGGCCGCGACACCCTCGCCCTCGCGGATGAGGCCGAGGAGAAGATGCTCGGTGCCGACGTAGTCGTGTTGCAGGCGGATGGCCTCCTCGCGGGCCATCGCCAGTACCTTTCGAACTCGGTCGGTGAAGTTGTAGTTCATCGCTCAGAAACGATCGGAGGGGCCGCCCTCGTCCGACGGGCGGTCGCCCGGTGTGACCTCGCCCTCTGTAGCCAGAACACGCCTCACGTATGCCGCCCGATGCGCGTCGCTTTCGGAAACGCTCAAGTCACGCCCGGCGGCTTCTTCGAGATGCGCCGGCTGCGTGAATATCATCATCTTGTTGAGCGAGTATACACGAAGTCCAGGAAGTAGTTTCAGCGAAAGCCCAAGCCGGACGCCAGAAAGCAGGTTCATCAGCTCCTCGAAAGAGAGCGTTCTGGCGTAGCGGAGGAGGCCGTAGGCCCTCCAGATCTTGTCCTCGGTGACCGCCCGCGCGTCGCGCAGGAGCACCTGCCGGGCCTGGACTTCGTGCTGGATCACCTGTCGGACCATACGGTCCAGGTGGTCGACCAGGTCCTCCTCGGTCTTCCCGAGTGTCGTCTGGTTGGACACCTGGAAGAAGTTGCCGACCACCTCCGAGCCCTCGCCGTAGAGGCCCCGGAACGTCAGGCCCACCTGACCGAGGCCCTGCAGGACCTTGGCGATCTCCTTGGTGAGCACGAGCCCGGGCAGGTGCATGAACACCGACGCCCGCAGCCCCGAGCCCACGTTGGTGGGACAGCTGGTCAGAAACCCGAACTCGTGGTGGTAGGCGAACGGGAGCTCGCGGCCGAGCTCCTCGTCCAGCCGGTCGACGAGCTGCCAGGCCTGCTCGATACGCAGGCCGGAAAGCAGGCCCTGCACCCGGAAGTGATCCTCCTCGTTGATCATCACGCTGACGGGAGCCGACCCGGACACGTGCACTGCCGCCCCACGAGGGGGCCCCGAAGGATCGGTGCCGAGGAGGTCGCGGGTGACCAGGCGGCGCTCGAGCAGGATCTTCCGCGACCGCGGCGACAGGCTCGGCATGTCCAGCAGCGTTCCGCCACGGAGAGTCTCGGTCCTACTCGCCGAGTCCCGGAAGCGCCGCAGCACCGCCTCGCGGTCGTTCACGCGCGCCCGAGGGCCGAAGGCATGGCCTTGGAGATTCCTCGCCAAGCGCACCCGCGTCGAAAGCACGATGTCGGGGTGATCCCCGCTCGCCTCGAGCCAGGAGAGGCCGTGGTCCGGAATCGTCGGCAGCTCGTTCATGGAAGCCTCTAGGCCGGGCTCAACGCCTTGATCTCGTCGCGCAGCTCGGCAGCGCGCTCGAAGTCCTCGGACTCCACGGCGCGGTTGAGCTTCAGCCGCAGCGCGTCCAACCGCCGCTCCATCTCCGAAGCGCTCGGGTCGGGGGGCAGGTAGACCTTGCCGACGTGCTGGGTGCTCCCGTGCACCCTCCGCAGGAGGCGCTGCAAGTGGGGAGCGTACGTCTCGTAGCAGTGGGGGCAGCCGAGGCGCCCGCTATCCCGGAAGTCGCGGAAGGTGAGCCCACAGAAGGAGCACTGCACCCCAGCGGTGTCGGGCTCCACGACGGAGTCCTTGCCCATCTGAGCGAGGAAGTCGGTCAGCGGCACGTTGGCGGGCTCCGGCGCGGACTCCAGGCCCTTCTCGGCGGCGCACTTCTCGCACAGGCGATGCGTCGTCATCTGGTTGTTGACGATCTGCGTGAGGTGGACCACAGCCTCGGTCGACCCGCAGTTGTCGCACACCATGTCCGGCATCGGTCTCCTCGGTCCCGCTCGGCCTCGAATCCGGCTTCTGGCCCTGGCTACACCCGAGTTCCCGGTTGGAGCCGTCCCTCCTGCAGGCGCAGGATGTTGTCGGCCCGGCCGGCCAAATCTGCGTTGTGCGTGACCAGGACCATGGAGAGGTCCCGCTGGGCCCGGAGGCCGAAGAGGAGGTCGTGCAGCCGCTCGCCCGTGTGGGTGTCCAGGTTGCCGGACGGCTCGTCCGCCAACAGCACCAACGGGTCGTTCACGAGCGCCCGCGCCACGGCCACGCGCTGTTGCTCCCCCCCAGAGAGCTGGCGGGGTTTGTGGGCTTCTCTGGCTGACAGCCCCACCTCGCCAAGCAACGTCCGGGCCCCGCGCCCGGCCTCGTCGAAGCCGAGCCCCGCGAGCAACGCGGGCATCATCACGTTCTCGAGGGCCGTGAACTCACGCAGGAGGTGATGGAACTGGAAGACGAAGCCGATGTGCCGGTTGCGCACCGCCGCGAGCTCGTCCTCCTCCAGGCGCGAGACATCACGCCCTCCGACGAAGACCGCCCCACCCGTCGGTCGGTCGAGCGCCCCCAGCAAGTGGAGCAGCGTCGACTTACCGGCCCCGCTCGCTCCGGTGATGGCCACCGCCTCGCCCTTGGCCAACGACAGCGACACGCCTTTGAGCACCTCGATCGGGGTCCCGTCGCCGCCCATGTACGTCATCGAGAGATCACGCGCCTCGAGCGGTGCCAACCCGAGCGACGCGACGTCACTCATGGCGAATCGCGTCCACCGGGTCGAGCCTCGACGCCTGCACCGCCGGATAGATCGTGGCGAGGAAAGCGACCGCGACGCTCGCCGCCACGATCAGCACGACGTCCGCCGCTTGCACCGACACCGGCAAGTGGTCCACGAAGTAGACGTCGGGCGGAATCTTGATGATCTCGTAGCGATCGAGCAGGAAGCAGAGTCCGAGCCCGCCGACCGTTCCGACCGCGGTTCCCGTGACGCCGATCCACGCTCCCTGCAGCACGAAGACCCGCAGGATTCCCGCGCGCGTCATCCCCATCGCCTTGAGGATGCCGATCTCGCGCGTGCGGTCCGACACGACCATCACCAGTGTGCTCACGATGTTGAAGGCCGCCACCAGCACGATCAGGAAGAGGATCAGCTGCATGGCCAGCTTCTCGAGCCGGAGCGCGCTGAAGAGCGCCCGATTGGTCGTGACCCACGACTCGACGTAGTACGGGAAGCCGAGGCGTTCCCCCAGTGCGGCCGCCACGAGCGGAGCCGTTTCGGGGTCGGCCGTCCGCACGCCGATACCGCTGGCCACGTCGGGCTCCAGCCCGATGAGATCCTGCCCGGCCGCGAGCGTCGTGTACACGTTCTTCAGGTCGTAGTCGTACATCCCCGTGGTGAACGTGCCCGTCACCTCGAACTCGCGGATGGTCGGAGTGTAGCCGCCGAAGATGTCCTGGTTGAGGTTCTCGAAGGACATGATGACCACCGAGTCACCCGCGAAGATCTGCATGCGATCCGCGAGCAAGCTGCCCATCAGGAGTGGCGGCAACCCGGAGGCGGGCGGCGCGAGGTCGAGCGAGCCCTCCACGATCTGGCGCTCCATCTCGGTCGGGGCGATGCGCGTCGTGTCGATGTGCACCCCGTAGAGCGTAGCCGACTGCGAGTAGTTGCCCGAAGGGCCTCGGTGGAGCACCGAGATGTCCGAGAGCGCGAACGGCGCGGCACCCACGACGCCCTCGACTGCGAGCGCGCTGTCCATCACCGTCTCCCAGTCGTTCAGGCGCAGGCTCGCACTCTGCTCGAGCACGATCACATGCGGCGAGGACTCGAGGATCTTCGCGCGTAGGTCGTTCTGCATGCCGGTCATGACGGCGATGACGACGATGAGCGCGGTCACGCCGACGGTGACGCCGCCGAGCGCGATCCAGGTGATGAGGGAGAGCAGCCCGCCTCGGCTCGATCCCAGGTAGTGCCTGGCGATGTACCAGTGCAGGCGCTTCACGTCACTCCTCGGTGCGAAGCACTGGGAAGAGCAGCACGTCCCGGATCGAGGGCTGGTTCGTGATCGCCATCACCAAACGGTCCACGCCCATCCCCACCCCACCTGTCGGCGGCATGCCGTACTCGAGCGCGCGCAGGTAGTCCTCGTCGATCTGCTGCGCCTCCTCGTCTCCTGCGGCGCGCAAGCCGGCCTGTGCCTCGAAGCGCGCGCGTTGGTCCAGCGGATCGTTCAGCTCCGAGAAGCCGTTGAAGACCTCGGTGCCCGCGATGTACATCTCGAAGCGCTCGGTGAGGCGCGGGTCGCCGCGATGCTCCTTGGCGAGCGGGCTCAGCTCTTTCGGGTGGTCGATCACGAACGTCGGCTGCACGAGCCGAGGCTCCACCAACGCCGAGAAGAGCTTGTCGAGCAGCTTCCCCCGCCCCGCGCCCTTCAGATCCGGAACACGCAACCGCTCGGCGTGGGCCCGCAGCTGCTTGTCGTCGAGAGCGTGCACTTCGGTGCCCAACCCTTCCGACACGGCGTCCATGAAGCGGACGCGCGGGAACGGCGGGCGGAACTCGATCTCGTGCCCGAAGCAGGTGAGCGCGCGCCGTCCCAGGACGTGGTCGAGCACGTGCAGGAGCATGCGCTCCGACAGATCCATCTGGGCGTGGTAGTCCGTGAACGCCTGGTACCACTCGAGCATCGTGAACTCGGGGTTGTGCCGCGGCGAGAGTCCCTCGTTCCGGAAGTCCTTCGACATCTCGTAGACCCGGTCGAGCCCGCCCACGATGAGCCGCTTCAGGTAGAGCTCGTCCGCGATGCGCAGGTACATCGTCTGGTCGAGCGCATTGTGCTTCGTGACGAACGGCTTCGCCGAAGCACCGCCGTAGAGCGGCTGCAGCACCGGCGTCTCCACTTCGAGGAACCCCTCGCCGTCCAGGAACCGACGCAGCTCGGTGACCACACGCGCGCGCGTCCGGAAGACCTCTCGCACGTCCGGGTGCACGGCGAGGTCGGCGTAGCGCTGCCGATAGCGCGCCTCCTGGTCGGCGAACCCCGAGTGGATGACGCGCTCGCCCGACGCGACGTCCGTCTCCACCTTGCCGAGCGGGAGCGGCCGGAGTGACTTCGTGAGCAGCGCCCACGCGGTCACGCGCACAGTCACCTCACCCGTCTTCGTGCGAAACGTCGTGCCCTCTACGCCAATCCAGTCGCCCAAGTCGAGCAGCGTCAGCCGGTCGAACGCCTCCGGCCCCACGACATCCTTCTTGAAGTAGAGCTGGATGCGGCCCGCCCGATCCTCCACGTGCGCGAAGACGCTCTTGCCCATGTCGCGCCATGCGACGATACGCCCGCCCAGCGCCGTACCCGCACCCTGCCCGTCAGCGCCCAGGCGCCCGGCCTTTTCGGCTTCCTCGAAGGACGCGACCGACTGCGCCGAAGTGGCCGTGACGTCGAACGAATAGGCGAACGGCTGGATCCCTTTTCCCCGGATCGCGGCGAGCTTCTCGCGCCGCGCCCGAAGGACTTGATTCAGGTCCTGAGGATCCTGGGCCACGTCAGGAGGCCCCGGTAGACTGTTGCGCGTGCGACTTGAGGTACGCCTCGATGAGCGGGTCGAGATCGCCGTCCATGACCTTGTACACGTCGGAGATCTTCACCTCGGTGCGGTGGTCGTTCACCATCGTGTACGGCTGGAAGACGTACGAGCGAATCTGGCTGCCGAAGTTGATGTCCGCCTTGGTCGCCTCGATGGCGGCGCGCTCCTTCTCCTTCTCCTCGTGCGCCCGCTGATAGAGCGCCGCACGCAGCATCTTCATCGCGGTGCTCTTGTTCTTGTGCTGCGAGCGCTCCTGCTGGCACGACACCACGACGCCCGTGGGCAGGTGCGTGATGCGCACGGCCGAGTCCGTCTTGTTCACGTGCTGACCGCCCGCACCCGACGCGCGAAACGTATCGATGCGCAGGTCGCCCTCGTTGATCTCGACCTCGATGTCGTCCTCGACCAACGGATAGACGAAGACGCTGGCGAACGACGTGTGCCGTCGCGACTGTGCGTCGAACGGCGAGATACGTACGAGGCGGTGGACACCACGCTCGGCCTTCAAGAATCCGTACGCGCTCTCGCCCTTGATCTCGATGGTGGCGCGCTTGATGCCGGCCTCCTGCGCCGGCTCCATGTCGAGGACGTTCAACTGGAAGCCGCGCCTCTCAGCCCAGCGCGTGTACATGCGTACGAGCATCTCCGCCCAGTCCTGGGACTCGGTGCCGCCGGCACCAGGATGGATCGTGACGATCGCTTCGCGATGGTCGTCTTCGCCCTGGAGCATCGTGCGGAGCTCGAGCGCCGCAACCGCGTGCTCCAGCTGCTCGAGCGACCCGGCGAACTCCGCGGCCAAGTCTTCGTCCGCCTCCTCCTCGAGCAGGTCGGCGAGCGCACGGAGATCGGCGGCCTTCTGGTCCAGCTCGTCCCAAGGTCCGACCCAGCTCTTCAGCCGGTTCGCCTCTTCGATAGTCGTGCGGGCCGTGTCCGACTTGTCCCAGAAGCCGGGGGCGGCCATGACCTCGTCGAGGAGCTTCAGCCGTGCTTCGCGAGCACCGAGGTCAAAGGTACCCCCTGAGCTCCTGGACGCGCCCCTCGAGCCTCGTCAGTTGCTGGGCCTGCTCTTTGTTCATCGTTCTGGCTCGGTGGAATCACTCACGAAAAAGGGGCCGCCCTTGCCGGGCGGCCCCTCCCGTACCGACGCGGAATATACCGGCTTCTGCGGACGCCGAGTACCTCGGTAGCCGGCTACGCAGCCCGGCAACCGCGGACCCCAGTGCTCAGAAGAGCTTCTCGCCCTTTGCCAGGATGTCGTTGAGCGCCTCTCGCCAGTAGTCGCGGCCAGCTCCGTCGGCCAGCTCCGCGCCTACCTGCTCGACGAACTACTTCCAGGACTTGTCGATCTCGTCCTCGAAGTCCTTCACGAGCGTGCCGTTCTCGAGCGCGTTCCGGTGCCGCTCGGCGTTGTACATGATCATGTCCGAGACGAGCACGCGGGCCAGGCGCTTCGGCTTGTCCGTGGGATCGCGCTTGCCGAAGCGGAACGTGCCACCGGCCGGCGCCGACTCGGCCGCGGGCGCGGCAGGCGGAGGCGCCGGCCTCTGGGGCGGTGCGC
>VGVR01000026.1 GCA_016873995.1 Gemmatimonadota bacterium | reverse complement strand
CCTCTCCCGTCGCATCATGACCTATATCCACCGCTACAACGACGACCCCAGGCCAATCAAGTGGACCTACGATGACCCCAGCCGACACATCCGCGTCGCTTAACGTTCACGTGTTACAGTCCACTAGATCGTGAGATACCCCGTCGTCGCAGGTGTGTGGCTGCTCCTGGCCGCATCGGCCGTCGCAGGCCAGGTGCCCGCTTGTCCCGTTCGTGGCGCTCCTGGCGCACTCGGAGAGCGCTCCAGTCCACTCGACTCCGTCACCTTCGTGCTCGGCGCCGGACACGCGAAGCTCTGCTACGGCCGACCGGCGGCGGGCGGGGTGGCGAAGATCGGCGGCGAGTTTCCCTTCGGCGCCCCCTGGCAGATGGGCGCGAACGAGCCCACCACCCTACATGTGGACTTCCCGGTGCGCGTAGGCTCCGTCGATCTCGAGCCTGGGTCCTACAGCTTGTACGTGATTCCCGATGCCGGGGATTGGACCGTAGTCGTCAATGCCAACCCGAGCCGTTGGGGTCTGCCCATCGACGCGGAAGTCCGCGCGGCCGACCTGGGAAGCTTCGCGGCCACCCCGTCGCCTCTGCCGGAGTATGTGGACCGGCTTACGTTTCGCTTCGAACCGCATGGCGCGCTCGAGGGCGGGCTCGTCTATTCTTGGGAGCGAACCTCTCTCGTGATCCCGCTCGCTCACCGGTGAGCGCGGGCGAGACCCCGCTCACACCCTCGCCATCAGCTGACTCCGAGGAACTCCCATGCAAGTCCTCCCCGTCGATCTGGTTGCGCTCGTCTCTGTCATTCTGGGCATATCGGTGGTTCTGGTCCCGGTGATCGGACTCACGGCCCGGTTCGCGCTCAAGCCCGTGGTCGAGGCACTCGGCCGTGTCTTCGAGAGCCGCTCCTCGGACGAGTCACTACGCGTCCTGGAGCGACGTATGGAGCTCTAAGAGCAGCAGATGGATGCGCTCCTCGCCGCCATGAAGCAGATCACCGAGACACAGGACTTCGACCGCCAGCTCGCGGCGCCCCGTCCGGCGGATCCGGCGGCCGGCCGTTGAGCGGGCGGTCGCCCAACGGACCGCAGCGGAGTTTTCCGTTCGAGGGCGAGGCGGAGATCATCGCCCACCGCGGGTTCAGCGCGCGGGCACCCGAGAACACGCTCGTTGCGATCGACGCTGCGGTGGTGGCGGGGGCCGATGCGGTGGAGTTCGACCTGCACGTGAGCGCGGACGGGGTGCCCATGCTCTTCCACGATGACAGGCTCGAGCGGACCACCAATGGCCGAGGGGCGGTCCGCGATCGCACACTCGCTGAGCTGCGCACCTTCGACGCGGGGGCCTGGTTCGCACCGGAGTTCGCGGGCGAGCCCGTGCCGACGTTTGCAGAAGCTCTCGCCCGCGTCGATCGGCGGCTGGGGCGGGTCTATCCGGAGATCAAGGGCCACGCAAGTGACGAAGAGCTGGACCGCATGGTGGAGTCCGTCGTCGAACAGGAGTTCGTCGAGCGGACCGTCTTCATCTCCATGAACTGGAATGCGCTCACGCACGTGCGCTCGCGGAGCAACGGTGCGGGCATCGGCTTCATCGTGGAGAAGGCGTCGCGTGCACAGGACGCCCTGGAGCGTGCCGCAGATGATACCCTCGCGATCGTCGACTTCGACGCGAACATCCTGCTCGCGGACCCGAGCCTCGCCGACGAGGCCGCGCGCCGCGGCGTCGAGCTCGCGGTTTGGACAGTGAACGACGTCGCCGTCGCGGCGCGACTGCACGCGATGGGCGTGCGCCGCATCACCACCAACGAGGTGGCCAGACTCGTGGCCTGGAAGGGAACGCTTTGACCGGGCCCGTAGGCGTGCACCCGTTCTCGCCGGAGGGGCGAAGGCGCGCGCTTCGCGACATGGCGACGAGTGAGCTGGACCTGCTCATCATCGGGGGTGGCATCACGGGGGCGGGTATCGCGCGCGACGCTGCGCTCCGAGGCTGGCAGGTAGCCCTGGTCGAGAAGGAAGACTTCGCCTTCGGGACCTCCAGCCGCTCCTCGAAGATCGTGCACGGAGGCGTGCGGTATCTCGAGTACGGGCACTTTCTGCTGGTGCGCGAGTCCGCCAGGGAGCGGCGCGTCGTCCAGTCCATCGCCCCGCACCTCGTGCATCGCCTCGACTTCCTCTACCCCGTGTTCGAGCCGGACTCCTTGGTGAAGATACGAGGGGGGCTCGCGGTCTTCGATTGGCTGGCGAGCGCAGAAGGGGAGGACAAGCACGAGACGCTCGACCCCGAACGGGTACGCGAACAGCTGCCAGGGCTGAGGGACCCGCTTCGGGGTGCGGTGCTCTACCCCGAGTACATCACCGACGACGGGCGCCTGACCCTCGAGAACGTGCAGTCCGCGGCGCAACACGGCGCCCTCGTAGCGAACCACGCGCGCGCCGAGGCCCTCTTCCGCCACAGCTCGGTGCGCGTGATGGGCGCGCGCGTGCGCGACGCGCTGGACGACACCATCTACGAAGTCCAGGCGCGCGCCGTCGTCAACGCGGGCGGGCCGTGGGCGCAGCACGTGCTGGAGGACTCGGGCCTCCCCGTGCCCAAGCAGCTCCGGCCGAGCAAAGGCATCCACATCCTGCTCTCCGCTGATCGGCTTCCCCTGCGCGGCGCCACGTTCCTCAAGACGTCGTACGGCCGCCGCGGGCTGGCGATGCGCCGGCTCGACTACGTGTACGTGGGGACGACCGACGAAGAGTACACGGGGTCGCTGGACACGCCGCGCGCTAGCCGGGCCGAAGTGCTCGACGTCCTGGCGATGGCGCAGGACTCCTTCCCCGATGCCCACCTGACCATCGATGACGTGCTGGCGACCTGGGCAGGAGTGCGGCCCCTCATCGCCGAAGATGGCAAGTCGACCCGCGACACCTCCCGTGAGGACGAGCTGTGGCGCACGCCCCCGGGCCTCATCACCATCGCGGGCGGGAAGCTCACGACGTACCGCCGCATGGCGGGTCGAGTCGTGGACGCGTTGCGCGACGAGCTGGGCCCTCCCCCACAGGACGAGGACTGGACCGCAGACGTGCCGCTCCCGGGCGCACCCGGGGGAGACGTCGCCGTGTTCGTCGCCGACCGCGCGCGCGCTTTGAGCGCGGCGGGCGTCCCTGAAGCGGCCGTGGCGCGGCTGTGCTGGCTCTACGGGCGCCAGCTGGACGAGCTACTCGCGCTCGGACGGGCAGACGCGTCCTGGCTCGCCCCCCTCGGCGAGGGGGTGCCCGCCGTGCGCGGCGAGGTCAAGCTCGCGGTCGAGACCGAGATGGCGCACACGCTCGTCGACTTCATGGATCGGCGCTCGGCTCTCCTGCTCTTCTCGCCCGACTTCGGCCTCGCGGGAGCAGAAGAGGCGGCCAGGATCATGGGGACGATCCTGGGATGGAGCGAGGGCCGGCGAAACGCCGAGATTGCAGCGTACCAGCAGCTTGCGGCGGAGCACGCCGTCCCGACGGAGTAGATCCGGTCGGTGCCCGCGCGCGGCTCAAGCGCGCGGAAGCAGGATCTCGAAGGTCGTGCCGGCTCCGATCTGCGTGTGGACCACGACTCGACCGCCGTGCCCGTCCACCACCCCCTTCACGATCGCCAGCCCGAGGCCGGCGCCCCCTCCCCTGACGGCTTTCGAGTCGGCGAACCGTTCGAAGAGGTGATCGCGGACCGAGTCCTCGATCCCCGGCCCCGTATCGGACACGCTCAGCGAGACCTCGTCGCCCTGCTGGCCCACGCCGATCACGACGCTACCGCCCTCTGGCGTCAGACGCAGCGCATTGTCGAGCAGATTCGCGAGGGCCTGCAGCAGGCGGTCGCGGTCCACGCGGGCCCGCGGGTACCCGTCCGAAGCATCGATTCGCAGCGACACCCGACGACGCTCGGCCTGATCGGCGAACAAGGAGCGCGCCGACTCGACGATGGGGCCCAAGTCCTCGAGCGACGGTCGCACGACGAAGGCACCGGCCTCGATACGCGCCACGTCGAGGAGATCCTCGATCAAGCTCTGCATACGCTTCCCGGAGCGCTGGATGATCTCGGTCTGACGCCGCCGCTCCGCTTCATCGAGCGGCAGGTCGAGCAGCAGATCCGAGGCAGCGAGCACGACCCCGAGTGGATTCCTCAGGTCGTGAGAGACGATGGAGACGACCTCTTCCCGCTGCGCGATCGCACGGCGCAGTGCCGCCTCGTGCTCGCGGATGGCGGTCATGTCGGTGAAGGTGAGCACCGCACCGCGCAGCTCCGACCCGTTCACGAGGGGTCGGAGTGACCAGCGCGCCGGGAAGCTACCCGACCTCCTGGATAGCATCGCTCCCTCAGTGGAGTCGGTTGCCTGACCTCTCGCGAGCGCACCGAGGATTGGGGACTCGTTGCGCCCACAGGGCGTGCCGTTGGCCGCAGTGTGAAAGAGCATGTCGTGCACGTTGCGACCGAGGATCTCCCGCTCGCTGAACCCGAGCAGCCTCACCCCCGCAGGGTTCAGTGACGTGCAGCGTCCCTCGAGATCGATGCCCAGCACGCCATCCTCCGTCGCCTCTAGTACGGCGGCTGTCTCCTTGCGGGCGAGCAAGGCCTCGCTCCGACCGGACTCGGCTTCTTCCCCCAGATCCTCGAGCCGGAATCCTACGCGGGCCACGAGGATGGTGGCACCGAGCGCGAGCAACGCGAGTCCGTACGTGAGGCGAGACTGCAGCGTCCTCGCGGCCTGCATCTCGAGGCGTCCTTCCGCCACCTCGGCCTGAATGGCATGGTCCAGCGCCAGCGTCGCCCGTTGGAGCTCCTGATAGCGGCGCCTGCTGGTGTCGAGCGGGGCGCCGATGGTGGCGATCGAGTCGCCGGCGAAGACGCGCTGGTTCTCCACGTGCCAACTGATCGACTCGAGCCGCAGCCGCGCGAGCTCCTCGCGCACGTCGACGTCCAGGTCGCTCGCGAGAGTCGCGAGGTGCGCGAATAGGGAGTCCTCCTGCGAGATACCGGCCACGTACGGCGCCCGGTAGGACGGATCTCCGGTCAGCACGAAGGTCTCGAAGCGGGCCATCTGCTGTGCCTTGAGAAGCGTCATGCGCGAGCTCAGGCTCCCGGCCACTTCCAGGACATCAGTGATGCGCGCCTGCACCCCCGAGACTCGGCGCTCCACTACAGCCGGAAGCGCGACGAGAGCGATCAGCGCGGCGGCGACGAACCAGACCGCCCACAGGCCACGGCCGGGCCGCCGAATCGGGTCACTCATGGCCATTTCCTACCCGCCCGAGACGAAACCGGCCCCGGCCGCAGAAAGCGGCCGGGGCCGGTGGCCTCAGGTGACGGAATGCCGAGTGCTTAACTGCGGAGCGAGGCGAGGCTGAGGCCGCGGAGCCGTGCCGCATCTGCTGGGAGCTGGGCGCTGCCTGGAGCAATGCCGTTGAGCTGCAGGATGTACGCCGTGAGGTCGACGGCCTGTGCCTCCGTGAGGATCCCCGGCGCACTGTCCGGCATGTTCGTGTGAATGAACTCGTAGAGGTCACCCACCGACCGGCGTGCCCACTTCGCCTTGAACGCCGGGTCGGAGAACTCCGGCACCGTGTGGCACTCGGCGCACATGGAGCGGAACTGATCACGACCCCGGTTCGCTTGCGCGGTCGAATAGACGCCCGCGAGCGAACCAGCCGCGGCGGCAGGTGCGGGAGCAGCAGCTGCAGGGCTCGGAGCAGCGGCGGGGCGGGACGGCGCGGGAGCAGCTGCTGGAGCAGGGGCAGGTGCGGGAGCCGCCGCGGGGCTACCGGAGGACGAGCAGGCGGCCAGACCCAACGCGGCAACGACACTGAGGGTTCTCGAAATCGGGCTCATCGGTCGGTTGTAGGAGGTGAAATGAGAAGGGAAACATGTGCCGGACCTCCGCGGTTGGGCAACCCGTCCGCGTACCTACCCGGCTTCGCCCTCTAATACCGCGAGGGCCCGCGCATGGTCCGGGGGAGTGTTCACGTTGAGGAATGCGGCCGATGGAACCGCCACGCGGGCTGCCTGGACCTCCTCCAGCAACCTGTGGGCGGACCGCACTCCTCGGTCCAAGGCAGCGGCCGCAACCCGAAGGCACGGCAGGCGGTAGGCGGCACAGAGCGGCTCCCATCCCGGAGGCTCGGCGCGCCCGGGCGCCGCAGCGGGACCGTCACCGAGGGCGGCCACGACCGCCCGCACGACGTCCGCATCCACGAGCGGGAGGTCGCACGCGAGCACGAACGCGCCCTCCAGGCCGCGCCCGGCGGCGTGGTGGAGGGCGGCCTCGATCCCAGCGAGGGGGCCTTCCCCGGGGCGCAGATCGGCGACGTAGGGCCAGGCAGTCGTGATGGGCGCCCCAGACGAAACGACGACCACATCCGGGAAGACCTCGGCGAGCGTCGTCGCGGCTCGCTCCACGAGGGTCCTTCCACCCACGAGCGCCGCGGCCTTGTCGGACCCGAAACGCCGGCTCTCACCGCCCGCGAGCACCGCGCCCAGCATGGCCACGACGCCCTACTCCACGCGCTCCGCGCCGCAGTAGACGTTGTAGCCGCCGTCGCGCGCGAAGCCCACCAGGGTCTGATTGAACCGCGAGGCGAGGTCGACAGCCAAGGTAGACGGCGCTCCGACCGCAACCAGCGCGGGGACGCCCGCGACCACCGCCTTCTGCACCAGCTCGAACGAGGCGCGCCCGCTCACCACCAAAACGCTCTGCGCCGCGGGAAGCGCGCGATCCAGGAAGGCCCGCCCGAGCGTCTTGTCCACCGCGTTGTGCCGACCGACGTCCTCGCGCACGTGCAGGGGCTCGCCGCTCAGGTCGAAGAGCCCGGCAGCGTGCAGGCCACCAGTCCGCTCGAAGACGGCCTGTGCTTCTCGGAGTCGGTCGGGGAGCCCCGGCAGTAGCGAGGCATCGATACTCGGTCCTGCGGACAACGTGCGGCACCCGCGTGCCTCGACAGCATCCAACGACGCCTTGCCACATACGCCGCAGCTCGACGACGTGTAGAAATTCCGGCGCAGTCGCTCGACGTCGAACTCCACGCCGGCGGAGAGGCGTGCCTCCACGACGTTGTACTGCTGGGCGTCACCACCGCCGCGGCAGTAGGTCATCTCGGCCAGGTCCGCCACCTCGCCCACCACGCCCTCGGAGTGCAGGAACCCGGCGACGAGCTCGAAGTCGTCTCCGGGCGTGCGCATCGTCACGGCGAGGGCCTCCACGCGACTGCTTCCATCGGATGCCCGCCACGCCACGCGGATCTCGAGGGGTTCCTCGACGGCGAGCGCGTCGCGCGTCCGTGTGACGTCTGCGCCGCGCCGCCGCATCACCGTCACGGTGCGCGCGCCGCCGCGCTGACCGATCATCGAGAGTACTCGGCGTGGATCTCTTCGATTTCCGGCCGCACGTCCACGAAGATCTCGACGACCGCGGGATCGAAGTGGGAGTCGACCTGCGTGAGGATCATCTTCACCACTTCGTCGGCAGGCACCGCCTTGCGGTAGGGGCGGTCCATGGTCAGCGCATCATAGAAATCGACGACGCTGCAAATCCGCGCTTCGATCGGGATCTCCTCGCGGGCGAGGCGGTTCGGGTAACCTGATCCGTCCAATTTTTCGTGGTGTGCGAGCTCCACGCGCTCCCCCATCTGGATCACCGGCGAGGTCGAGCCTGCCAGGATCTGAGCCCCGATGGTGGTGTGCGTGTTCATGACCCGGCGCTCTTCGTCGGTGAGCGGACCAGCCTTGAGCAGAATGTTGTCAGGGATTCCGAGCTTGCCCACGTCGTGCATGGGCGCCGCGTGCAGGAGGAGGTCCACGATTCCTGGTGCGAGGTGCATGGCTTGCCCCACCACCTCGGAGTAACGGCCGATGCGCTCGATGTGTCCGGCGGTGTCGTGGTCCTTGTACTCCGCCGCGACCGTGAGCCGTCGAATCGTGTCGAGGTGCCCCTCCTGGACCATCCGCTGAGCGCGCGTCACCTCCTCGAGCGCGTGGCGCAGGTCGGTGGTGCGGCGCTGCACCGTATCCTCGAGCGTGCGCTTGTGATGACGCAGCTGGTCCTGTGCGGACTTGAGCTCGAGCAGCCACTTGAGCCGCAGTCGGAGCTCGGTGTGGTCGACGGGCTTGTTGATGAAGTCATTGATGCCGACCTCGTACGCGCGCAGCCGGTCTTGGCGCGCCTCCAGGCTCGTGACCATGACGATGGGCAGCTCGTCCGAGCGCTTGGTCTGGCGGATCCGGCGCGCCACGTCGAAGCCGTCCATGTTGGGCATGTGGCCGTCGGTGAGCACCAGGTCGACGCCGAGCCCGACTTTGGCGATCGCCTCGATGCCGTCGGCCGCCAGCTCGACGTCGTATCCGAACCCACGCACGAACTCGGCGTGGAGCTCACGGATCATCTCGTCGTCGTCGGCGACGAGGATTCTGTACTTGGTCTCGGTCATCTCGCCGTGTGTGGTCGCCACCTGCCGGATGGATCGCCGGCGGGCAATGGGGTGCCGACGGGCTCGACCTGGGGGCGGCCTAAGTTAGGCACGCCCGCGTGGGCTGGCCACGCCCTCGTGCACATTCGAGTGTGTCCCGACACATTGCTCGAGGGGTGGCGTCGGCCCAGCGACCTGAGGATAATCAAGCGTCACCCACGCACCTGGAGGTAGGATGTCTGCGCGCGCACTTCTCGCGGCTCTCGCCACCCTCATCGCTGTCGGCCCCTCCGCTCGGGCGGCCGCGCAGGACGTCGACGACGCCCGCATCGTCGCCGCCGACCCGTCGGAATGGCTCAGCTACGGCCGCGACTATGCTGAGACGCACTACAGCCCACTCGCCCAGGTGACCGCGGGGAACGTGTCGCGGCTCGCCGTGGCGTGGACGTGGGACATTCCCAAGACCGGAGCCCGCCTCGAGGCGACCCCGATCGTCGCCGACGGCGTGATCTACGCCACCGGACCCAAGAGCTTCGTGTTCGCGCTCGACGCGCGTACCGGCCAACGCATCTGGTCGTGGGACCCGGCCATCCCCGACGAGAGCGAGGGCGGGCCCAGCATCTGCTGCGGTGACGTGAACCGCGGCGTGGCCGTCTACGGCGACAAGGTGTTCGTCGGGCTGCTCGACGGGCGGCTCGTCGCGCTCGACCGGGCGACGGGCACGGTCGCCTGGAACGTGCAGACGACGCCGACCGGCACGGACTACTCCATCACCATGGCTCCGCGCGTGGTGAAGGGGAACGTCATCATCGGCAACAGCGGCGCCGAGTACGGCGTGCGCGGGTACGTCAGCGCATACAATGCGGAGACCGGCGACATGGCGTGGCGTTGGTACACCGTGCCCGGCAATCCCGCCAACGGCTTCGAGAACGACGCCATGCGCCGCGCGGCCGAGACGTGGACCGGCCAGTGGTGGATCGTCGGCGGCGGCGGCACCGTGTGGGACGGCATGGCGTACGACCCGGCGCTCGACCTCATCTACATCGGCACCGGCAACGGCGCGCCTTGGAACCGCGATGCGCGCAGCCCGGGGGGCGGCGACAACCTCTATCTCTCGTCCATCGTCGCTCTGCGTGGGGAGACCGGTGAGTACGTGTGGCACTACCAGACGACGCCGGGTGACGACTGGGACTACACAGCGGTTCAGCCGCTGATGCTGCTCGATCTCGTCATCGATGGACGGCAGCGCGCGGTCATCACGCAGGCACCGAAGAACGGGTTCTTCTATGTCATCGACCGGATCACCGGCCAGTTCATCTCGGCCGAAGGCTTCGCGGACGACCTCACCTGGGCGTCGGGCGTGGACCGGGAGACGGGTCGGCCTATCGAGACGCCCGAAGCGCGCTACGGCATGAACGGACGAGGCGCGTACCTCGCCCCCGGGCCGATCGGCGCGCACAACTGGTGGCCGATGTCGTGGAATCCGAGCACCGGGCTCGTGTACCTGCCCATGCAGAACTCCAACTTCTACTACGTGCAGGCGCCGGTGGAGTACCGCCAGGGCCAGTGGAACACCGGCACCGGTCGTGGAGCGGCCGGCGTCGAGCGCCCGGAGATCCGGGGACCCCGCAATGCGCTCAAGGCGTGGAACCCCGCAACGAATCGGCAGGCGTGGGTGGTGCCGGCCAACGCCGGGAGTGGCGGGTCGCTCTCGACCGGCGGCAACCTCGTCTTCTGGGGCTCGGGCGACCGTCTCGTCGCGCTGAACGCCACCGACGGCCGCGAGCTCTGGTCGCACCAGGTCGGCAACGGCCTCGCGACGCCCGTCACCTACGAGCTCGACGGCGTGCAGTACGTGACCGTGATGGGGGGTGCGGGGGCCGGTGCGCTCCCGCCGCGCGTGTGGACATTCAAGCTGCCGTAGAGCCCCGAGCCCAAGAGATCGAGCCATGCATCAGCACATGACGCACGCCATCGAGCGTGAGCTCGAAGCGGCGGCCAAGGAGATCAGCAATCGCTACGGAGCCCCCGTGGTGATCGTCATGGGCGACACGAGCGAGTCGGACGTGCCGCGCGTGATGACCGCGTTCGCCGACCAGAACGACATGCGCCTGCGCGACGTGTTCGGGCTGCTCCAGACCGCCATCGAGTACGAGGGGATCAGGCACTTCGCGCTGTAGACGCCACCGTCCGCGGGGAGAGACCCGGCTCTCGATCGGGACGCCGCACGACGTTTCGACCGCCTCCGCCCGCCCATCCAGCCATGTCAGGGGCCCTAGAAGCACGACAGGTTGGTCGGCGCGCCCCCTTGGCGCTCACTTACCGCGGAAAATCAGGCGCCCCTTCCAACCCGACGGGAGAGGCGCGTCCCACGAACCTGGGCGAAGATCCGGCGGTCGCGCGGTACCCATGTCCACGCCCCGCAGACTCGCGGACGAAGGGGTCTCCTACCTCGGCCTCTCCCCCAGCGCCCTCCGCATCACCTCATACTGAATCGTCAGCAGGTGCCCGATCGACTGCGCCCAATACGCGGTGTTGTGGTCGCCGGACATCTGCATGAGGTCGAACGGGAAGTCCTTCTGCATGAGGACCATCGCCAGCTCGCGCGCGGGCTCGATGAGCCCGTCCTCGGTGCCCGAGTCCAGATAGATGTGCGGAAAGCGGTGCCGCGGGATCGTGTTGACCAGCTGGAACGGGTCGTACGCGCTGGCCTGCTCCTCGGTGAGGAACTCGATGCCGAGAGGCGTGCGCTCCGCCTGGCTGCTGAACCCGGGGATGCCGATCTGCGGGTTGACCTGACCCGACCGCTGCGACGGATCCGCAGCCGCGGGGGGCATGCCGGCGCGCAGACGCGCCGCGGCTGTCCTCGCGTGCTCGAGCGCGCCGCTCGTGCTCCCCAGCGAGATGAACATCTGCGAGTTCTTCAGCCCGAGCGCGAGCGCACCGAAGCCGCCCATGGAGAGGCCGGCGATCGCGCGACCTTCACGACGGGCAATCGTGCGGTAGTTGGCATCCACATGGCCGACCACGTCCTGCACGATGTGGTCCTCCCAGGCGTTCTTCTGCCCGCCCGCGCTCTCCGCCCAGTTCACGTACCACGAGTTGCCGCCGTCGGGCATGACGACGATGAGGTCGCCGATCTGCTCGGCGTAGAACGGCGCGCCGAGCCGGCTCCACGTGGTGAAGTTCTGGCCGACGCCGTGCAGCAGATAGAGTACCGGGTAGCGCTCGTCGCTCGCTTCGTAGTCCGGCGGCAGCAGGATGTTGTACTTCATGGTCCGGTCCACCGCCGGACTCTGGAACTCGACAGTGCGGAGGTTGGTGGGTTGCTGGGCGACGACGACGCCCGCGCTCGAGGCGCTGACGAGCATCACCGCGAGGGGGATCGCGGCGCGCATGGCGACGAGGCGCGACGCGAACAGCAGCGCCTCGAGTGGCGCGACCACCGTGGCGGGTCCCCGGACGCCGCGCGTCATCGTCAGCCCCTCGCCCTACCGCCCGATCCGCCGCACGATCCCGTCTGCCTTGTTGAGCATGAAGATGGCGCCTTCCGGCCCAGCGCCCAGGCGCAGGTCGGGCTGCGTGGCGCCCGGCGTCGCTTTCTGGATGAGCTGCAGCAGCGTGCGCGCCTGCCCGCCGTCGTTGAAGAGCACGCGACGAATCGGAGCCTGACCGCCCTGCGGCAGGTTGTCCGCCGGAACCGCGAACACCTCGCCGCTCGGGTTGTCCCCCCAGATCACCATGTTGGCGATGGCCTGCACTCGGTTGGCGCGGTACACCGCGAGGCCCACCGCGGCCGACTGCCCTAGCAGGAGCGGATCGGGCTGCGCGTACTCGGCGACCGGGTAGGTCACGGACGCATCGCCGCGCGCGTTGCGCGCGTCGACGCCGTCGCGGCCGACGTATCGGTAGCTCCCCTCCCACACGTTCCACCCCAGGTTGGCGCCGCGCGGCACGAGCGTGAGCTCCTCGACGGTGTTCTGGCCGATGTCCGTCATGAAGAAGTTCCCGTTGTTCGGATCCCACGCAAACTTCTGCGGGTTACGCGCTCCGTAGGCGTAGATCTCGGGAAGCGCGCCGCCACGGCTCAGGAACGGGTTGTCGGCGGGGATGCCGTACTTGCCATTGCGGCTGTTCGTACCCAGCGGGTCGATGCGGAGGATCTTTCCGAAGATCGACCCGAGGTTCTGGGACATGTTGTGGGGGTCGCCGCCGCTGCCGCCGTCCGCAGAGCCGACGTAGAGCTTGCCGAAGTCCGGGCTTCCGGGCGCCGCAGTCGGATTGAACGCGAGCTGGCCGGCGTTGTGATTCGGATACGGCTGCTGTAGGCGGAAGAGCTCGCGCGGCGGCCCGCCGTCGTACGTGGCTGCGGCGGGGTTACGCGCCGTCCACTCGAGCAGCACGGTGTCATGCGTGTCCCCGCCCCCGAGCGGCGTGAAGTCCGCCGGCGGAGCGGTGTCGACCACGTCGACCCAGGTGTAGAACTTCCCGTACCCGGGCGCGCCCTGCTGCGCGAACTGCGGGTGGAACGCGAAGCTCTGCAGGCCGCGCTCCTGTCCCCCGCTCTGTACCCGCTGTCCCCAACGCGCGTCGTTGGTATCGACGTACTGCGTGACCGTGCGCCCGTCGTAGCTGATGCTCGTGACCTGCCCGACCATGTCGTTCACGAATAGGCGCCGCGTGCCGGGCTCGTCCGTGATGTTCGTCATGCGCGGTGCGGCACCCCCTGCACCGGGAATGCGCGCGAACTCGGTGTAGTCGACGACGAGCGGCGCCCATCCATCCCCGATGGGCTCGGGAAACGGATCGTTGGTGGTCTGGGCGGCGAGCGGGCTCGCGAGCGCGAGCAGCGCGCCGAACGCGCGAAGTTCCATGCGCTTGTTCATGAAGGGGTGTCTCTTCCTCAGCGATTCGAGCACGTGGTCAGAGAGTACGACACGCGGGGGCCCGACCCGGTTGGAGCGGCGCGGACCGCACGGTTTGCGGGCGGCTGGCTCCCCGCGCCACCTTTACCCCGCGATCGGCCTTTCCATTCCCGCCATTCTACGCCGAGGGGGTTCGATGTCGCACCTACGTCACCTGGCAGTCCTGGCCGCGGCCGCGCTTCTCGGTGCGCCATCGCGTGCCTCGGCCCAGGTCCCTCCCTTCCGCCTCATCGACGGGTGGGCGCAGCTCCCCCAGGGCGTCACCGGCTGGGGCCAAACGATCGGCGTGGAGGTCGACCCGGACGACAACCTCTGGGTCTTCCACCGCTGCTTCGGCCAGGACTGTGTCGGTCCGCGCGCGAACGTGCCGGCGGTGCTTCAATACGACCCCTTCGGCCGCCTGCTGCGCAGCTGGGGCCAGGGCACCTTCGTGTGGCCGCACGGCTTTCTCCTCGACGAGGACGGAAACGTCTGGACCACCGATGCTCGCGGCGGCGAGGGGAAGGGCCACACGGTGACCAAGTACTCGCCGGACGGCCGGGTGCTCATGACCCTCGGGACGCCCGGACAGGCAGGCCGCACGGAAAACATGTTCAACGGTCCCGCCGACGTGGCGGTGGCACCCAACGGGGACATCTTCGTCGCGGACGGGCACGGGAACGACCGCATCGTCAAATTCTCGCCGACCGGCGAGTTCATCATGGACTGGGGCACGGAGGGCTCGCTCCTCGGCGAGTTCAACGAACCGCACTCGCTCGCGTTCGATTCGCGCGGCCGGCTCTTCATCGGCGACCGCATGAACCAACGGATCCAGATCTACGATCAGGCCGCGCGCTTCCTCGGCGTCATCCCGGCGATCATGGCGAGCGGGCTCTACATCACCGAAGAAGACATCATCTACGTGGCCGACTACCAGCTCCGCGAAGGGATCGTGATCCTGCGCGCGAGCGACCTGCAGGAGATCGGCTTCATTCCCGAAGGGCTCGGCGAGGGCGTGACGGTGGACAGCCGAGGCGACGTCTACGTGGCCGAGGTCATCTACCGCAACCTGAAGAAGTTCACGAGGAGGCAGGGCTCATGAGGATCACGCGAAGCGCAGTTACGCGTAGGGAGATGCTGCTCGCGGTGCCCGGGGTCGCGGTGGCCGGTAGGCTGCTCGCGCAACAGGCGGGGCCCGCCGCGATCCGCGTGCGGGGCATCAGCTCGGTCACGCTCGCCGTGTCGGACGTGGCGCGCTCGGTCGCGTTCTATCAGGAGCTGTTCGGACTCCCCATCCAGGCGCGCCACGGATCCAAGGTGCTGCTGCGGCTGGGCAACGGACCGTACTTCCTCGGGCTCATGCCGGCGGACGCGGCGGGCCCGCGCATCGACCACTGGGGACTCGCCGTCGAGGGCTTCGACCCGAACCGCGTGGTGGACATGCTCGGCGCGCACGGCGTCACGCGCGCCGACGCCGGGCCCGGCCTCGCCGGCGGACCCATGCACGTGAAGGTCTCCACGCGCGGTGACACCCGCGAGGTCTACATGGCCGACCCCAACGGGCTCGTGATGCAGCTGCAGGATCCGTCCTACTGCGGCGGCAGCGGTCCGCGCGGCGACGGCTGCGAGGCCGCGGAGCCCGCGCCGCGGGGCGCGCCCCTGTCGTTGACCGGGCTCAGCCACCTCACCATCAACGTGCCCGAACCGGACGCCACCAATGCCTTCTACAGGCGCGTGTTCGGGTTCGACATTCAGGAGTACCAGGCGGCCTCGCCGCTACTCGGCGTCGGACCCGGCCCCGACTTCCTCATGTTCATCGCGGCGGGCGGCCGCGGCGCTCCGGCACCGGCGCGCGTCAACCACGTCAGCCTCGCGCTCCCGGGCTTCAGCGTCGCCGGCGTGCAGGCTGCGCTCGAGGCCCACCGGATTCGGCCGCGTCCGGAAGCCAGCGCCACCGGTCCCCTGCTCCACTGGGTGTCGATGCGCATGCCGAACCGCGGCGGCGCCGAGGGCGGCACGCCCGAGCTCTACTTCAGTGACCCCGACGGCCTCTCGATCCAGGTGCAGGATCCGAGCTACTGCGGCGGCGGGGGCTACCTGGGCGAGATCTGCAACGGCTGAGCGGCGAGCGGCGGCTGGGCGACGGCCCCGTCCCCATCAATCCTGGATCTTAGGGACGGGGCCGCAGCGTTACCGCCGCAGCTCGCGGAGTGCGGGGGCGTGGGTTCTGCCGACCCCAGGAGGTGCGGGCCGCGGCTCGTGCCGCCCCCGCGAGTGCGTAGCCGCGGCTCCTACCGCCCCAGCGCGACGCGTGCGAGCGCGATCCCGCGCTCTCCGGCCACGGAGTAGAGCAGCCAGACCACGCCGTACTCCTCGAAGATCGCGGGGTCGCGAAGCTGGTTCACCGGCACGTTGATCGATCCGCGCTCCGAGGGCTCGATCGGAAGGTCGGCGCCCTCCCAGCTCAACTGGGGCCGCAGCACCTCGACCGGCGCTGAAGCCCTCCACGAGGTCCAATCCCCTCGGAGCTCGATGGTCGCGTGCAGGATGCGCTCCGGCGCCTCGCCCACCTGCGTGTAGAACACGTGCAGCGTGTCGCCACGCAGCAGCAGCGCGGAGTGGCGCATCCGCGGGTTGAAGACCGACGGGCCCTCCTCGAAGTCGGCCAGGCCGTCGCGGGAGCGGTAGAGCCACCCCGGCATCGCGAGCGCGTAGGTGTACCCGCCGAACTGGAACGCCCGGAAGTAGGGCCGCCCCAGGATCTCCGGCCTGCCGGTGAAGTGGACGCCGTCGGTCGAGGTCGCGGCGCGCGTAACCTGGCGGCCGTCCTCCTGGCCGTGCACGTACATCACGATCTCGCGGCGGGCCTCGTCCACGTGCACGTCCGGCGAGGCGATGTGCGCGTAGGGTCGCTCCCCGGGCGAGGCGCACGGCGGGCAGGTGGTCGGGAAGTGCGACTCGGCGAGCTGCAGCGTTCCCGGCTCGTAGGTGCGCCACGGACCTGTCACCGCGTCGGCGTACGCCAACCGGATGTACGTCCCCTCGTGGTCGGCGAAGTAGAGGTAGTAGCGGCCGAGCGGACGCTCGACCCAATCGGGCACGCGAATGAGCGAGGGTCCCGCGATGTTGCCTCCCATCCGCCCGTCCATGTCGGGCGTGATGATGATCCCGAGGCGCTCGACCTCGATCGACCTTGCGACCGAGGGAGCGGCGGCCTGCGCCGAGGCGCGCGACGCGAGCATGCACGTCGCTATCGCCAGCAGCGTCGCGCGCCCGGGCAGGCCGCCCATCCGTGCCTGACTCAGTAGAGGTGGTACCCCTCGGTCACCTCGATGCGCACGCCGGCCGGATCGATCAGGTAAGAGATCGTCAGCGCGATCGCATCGATGACCCTGGGCTCGGTCTGGAAGGTGATCCCCCGGGCCTTGAGCCGATCCGCGAACTGCACCAGGCCGTTCGCTTCGAAGCCGATGTGGTCGATGGCGCGACCCTGGGTCGGTCCGCACTCCGCGTTCGCGGGGCACGCAGCGAAGCTCAAGTTCATCCCCGGCACGTCTCCCGCGGTCTGGATCGTGCCGCGCGGGCGGATCACCATCCCGAAGTTCTCAGCGTACCACGCCATGAGCGGCTGGATCTGCGCTTCGGGCACCCAGAAGTGGATGTGGTACGCCGACACCTTCACCGGCAGTGTGGCTTCTTCCTGAAGCTCGAAGCGAACGCCGTCTGGTGCGAGCAAATACGCGTTCGGGAACCCCTCGGAGCCCGTGAACTCGGACTGCACCTCGTAGCCCGCCGCCCTCCACTCCGCGACGAAGTCGGCGACGCTCCGCACCTTGAAGCCGAAGTGGTCCATGGCCGAGCCCTGGGACGGGCCCGTCGGCGCGCGCTGCGTGAGCGCGATGATCATGTTCGGGACCTTGACGACGGTGAGCGGCCCCCTCTCGACCAACACGCCATCGAAGTGCTCGACCCAGAGGCGCTTGTGCACCTCGATGTCGGCCACGTTCAGGTGGACGTGGGCGAAGGTCACGTCGGCGGAGTTCCAGCGCGCCTGCTGGGCACTCGCGGGGGCCGCGGCCAAGAGAACGGCCAACGCGGCAACAGGCAGGAGCCTCATTTCCAGATACCTCCTCGAGATGGGCCGGCCAGGAGGGTCCGGGCCGGATCGCCCCAATCTGGCGGGGGGCGGCTCTCCAGGCTACCGTGGGAGGCGACCCGTCATTCTGGAGGAACCGATGACCGTCGCACGCCGAGCAGCGATTGCCCTCCTCCCCCTGGGCCTGCTCGCCCTGCCCTGCCCGGCCACCGCGCAGTCCGGCGAAGCGTCCACGTTCTACCGGGACGCCCTGCCGGTCTTCTACCAGAACTGCGTCTCGTGCCACCAGCCCGCCGGCCCCAACGTCGGCGGCCTGCTCGCCCCCATGTCGCTCATGCGATTCGAGGACGCCCGGCGGTGGGCGACCCGCATCAAGCACGCCGTGGAGACAGGCTACATGCCTCCCTGGGGTGCGCACGAACAGCACCAGGGCGAGTTCAAGGGTGAGCGCTACCTCGACGCGGCCGACCGGGCGACGCTGATCGCCTGGGTCGACGCCGGCGCCCCCGCGGGGAATCCTTCGGATGCGCCCTCGGAGGCTGAGCTCGCTGCGCTCGCTGCGGCGGGCGGCGGCGTGCCCGAGTCGGGTTGGTGGATCGGCGAGCCCGACTTGGTCGTGGGGCTCGAGGAACCCGTCGAAGTCGGCGACGACGTCGAGGATTGGCAGCCGACGTTCGCGATGCCGATCCCCGAGGGACAGCACGAGGAGGCTCGCTGGGTCTCGCGAGCGGAGCTCCAGGCGGGAGGCCCCTGGGTGCACCACATTGTCTCGAGCCACATGGGCGTCGGCGTGCCCGGCCGCGGACCGTTCAGCTTCCCCGAGGGGTGGGGCATCCTGCTCCCCGAGGATCCGTACATCACGGTCAACATGCACTACCACAAGGACACCGGTCCGGGAACCGCGATCGTCGACCAAACGCGGGCCGGTTTCGACTTCTACGAGCCCGGCGACGTGATCGACTACGTCGTCGACACCGACATCAACATGCAGCGCGAGTTCAAGATCCCAGCCGGAGACGCGAACTACGTCGTGACCAAGGAACGCCCCGTCCCGGAGGACACGTACCTGCTCTCGATGGGGCCGCACATGCACTACCGCGGCAAGTCGGTGAAGTACGAGCTCGAGTACCCGGACGGCCGCATGGAGACGCTGCTCTGGGTCCCGAACTATCACTTCGATTGGCAGTTCCTGTACGAGTACAACGAGCCGCGGTTCATCCCTGGGGGCTCCACCCTCCACATGACGTGGTGGTTCGACAATTCCGCGAACAACCCGTGGAACCCGGATCCCACCATCGACGTGACCTACGGCGAAGCGACGACGGAGGAGATGGCGAACGCGCGCATCTACTTCGCGCCGGCGAAGCCCCAGGGCATCGTGGTAGGTGAGCCGATCCCCGAGGACCTGCTGCGGCGCGCGCAGGATGCCGAGGCACGGCGCCGCCGTGCAGCGGGCGCGGATCGCAACGAGATCCAGCAGTGACGCAAGGCCTAGGCATCCAACGAAGAGGAGGTGACTCGTGACCAGGACCCACACCATTGCGCTCGCCAGCGCGGCGCTCGCGGCGAGCGTGGCCGCGGCCGGCCTGCACGCTCAGACGCCCACCTGGACTGAGAACATCGCGCCGCTCATGCAGGACAAATGCATGAACTGCCACCGCGCGGGCGAGGTCGCGCCGATGTCGCTGCTCACCTACGAGGAAGTGCGGCCGTGGGCGCGCTCGATCCGGCGCATGACCGACGAGCGCATCATGCCGCCCTGGCACGCCGACCCGCAGTACGGCGAGTTCGGCAACAACCGCCGCATGACGCAGCGGCAGATCGACATGATCGCCGAGTGGGTCGAGGCCGGCGCCCCGCACGGCCCCGGTGAATGGACACCCCCGGACTACCCGGAGGGATGGTTGCTGGGCGGCGTCCTCGGCGAGCCCGACTACGTCTTCGAGATGAGCGAGCCGTTCGCCGTGCCCGTCGGCTCGGGTGACATCAACATCAACATCAGCGTGCCGACCACGCACACCGAGGACATCTGGGTGCAGGCTGCGGAAGTGCGCGGCAACTCGCGCGTCGTGCACCACAACGTGGTGTCGGTCCGCCTCCCCGACGGCACGCCGGAGCCCACGGGACGCCTCGCGAGCGCCACGCCGGGCAAACAGTGGGACCTCTTCCCGGACGGTGCGGCCAAGTTCATCCCCGCGGGCTCGACGATGAACTTCAGCCTGCACTACCATGCGAGCAACGCCGAGGAGCAGGACGTCTCGCGTGTGGCGGTGTGGCTCGTGCGGAAGCCGATCACGCACGCCGTGTACTCGAGCGTGGTGGCCGACCCGGGGCTGGTGATCCCGCCGAACGATCCGAACTACGAGAGCCGTGGTGAGTTCGTCTTCCGCCAGGACTCCGAGATCACGCTCATGAAGCCCCACATGCACTATCGGGGCAAGGACATGCGCTACGATCTGGTGTTCCCCGACGGGCGTCGTGAGACGATCCTGTCGGTGCCACAGTACGACATGAACTGGCAGATCTCGTACGAGCTCGCGCGGCCCCTTCCCGTGCCCGCGGGCACGCGTCTCCAAGTGGTCGCGCACTTCGACAACTCGACGAACAATCCGTGGAACCCCGACCCGAGCGTGCAGGTGATCTGGGGCGATGACTCGCGCGACGAGATGATGGAAGGTTGGTTCGACTACCGCGTCGCGTTGCCGGAGCCGGTCGTGCCCAACACGGTGCGCAGAGTGTCGGACCAGCAGTGAGGGAGGCTGCAGGACGCATGAGAATTTACGATGTGTTTCGCTCCACGGCCCTCGCTGCGCTGTTCGCGGCGGGGGCCGCGGTGCTCCCCGCCGTGGGTGGCCTCGCCGCACAAGAAGGCCCGGTCGGCGTTTGGAACATCCGCTCCAACGACATGACCGACCGCGCCACCGGCGGCGTGCGTGTCATACTGCTCCGCGTCGCACAGGCGAACCGCGGGTACGCGGCCGAGATCACCTCGATTCGGAACACGTTCACCCCGGTGGACGAGTTCACCTTCGAGCGCGGAACCATGCGCGTGGCCTTCGGGGACTACCTGTACACACTGCGCGTGGACGGCGAGGACCTGACGGGCACGGTCGCGAGCCCGCTCGGCACGCAGACGGTCGCCGGCTTTCGCCAGCACCGCACGCTGATGTACGTGGGCGACGAGAGTGACGAGTTCGAGACCACGCGCACCGGCTTCCTCGGGGACCGCGGCGGCCAGCTGCCCCCGGACGGCGAGCCGAACCGTGCCGGGTGGATGCGAAGCCGCATCTCCTCGGTGGACGATTTGGCCCTGTTGGCCGGCAACCGCGTGCAGGTGCCGGTGCAATTCACCAACGCGCGTGAGTTCGAGAGTCAGCTGCTCGCGCTCGCGGGATCGCGGGTGACCGTGCGCGGCGTTTGGGTCGGTGAGCGCATCCGCCTGGAGTCGATCGCAGCGGCGCCTTGACGGGAGGCGGGCGCAGGGCGCTCTTGTGAGCCGCGCCGCGTCGAGCACGTCCGACCCCTCCATATCCCGTCCCTGGGTCCATGGCCCACGAACATCCCCGCTGGATCGTCCTGAAGTTCGGCGGCACCTCCGTTTCCACTGCAGCGAACTGGAAGACCATCGCGGGGGTCCTACGGGCTCGCCTGGCTCAGGGATATCGGCCGCTCGTCGTGCACTCCGCGCTGAGCGGCATCACGCAGGCCCTCGATACCCTGGCGTCTCAGGCGATCACTCGAGAGCACGCCAAGACCCTCGCCGACATCGAAGCCCTCCACCGGTCCTTAGCTGCTGACCTCGGGCTCGACGGGGCGGCCGCGGCGGCGCTGGACACCGACGTCGCGGAGCTGAGGGAGCTGGTCGAAGGCGTCGCCCTCGTGACCGAGCTCACCCCCCGCACCCGTGCTCGCCTGCTCGCCTTCGGCGAGCGCATGGCCACGCGCCTAGGGGCCGCGTACCTGGGCGGCGCGGGCGTCGCGACGACTTGGCTCGATGCGCGCGAGCTGCTGACCAGCGTCGATCGTGGCAACGGCTCCGAGCCCGGGTCCTACCTCTCCGCCGAGTGCGATCCCTCCGCGGAGCCGGCGCTTGCCGCACGGCTGGCCCAGGTCGAGGGCGTGCCGGTGACGCAGGGGTTCACCGCCAGGAACGCCGCGGGCGAGACCGTCGTGCTGGGGCGTGGTGGGTCGGATACCGCTGCCGCATACTTCGCGGGCAAGCTGTCCGCGGAGCATCTGGAGATCTGGACCGACGTACCCGGCATGTTCACGGCCGACCCGCGCGTAGTGCCGTCGGCCAGGCTCCTCCGGCAACTCGACTACCGCGAGGCGCAGGAGATCGCGACCACCGGCAGCAAGGTCCTGCACCCCCGCTGCATTCCGGCGCTTCGCGACCGCGGCATCCCGATTCGCGTGCACAGCACTGGCATGCTGCACGTCGAGGGCACGCTCATCCGGAGGGGCGCGGCGGAAGGGCCTGCCCAGCTCAAGGCCATCTCCTGCAAGAAGAGCATCGTGCTCGTCTCCATGGAGACCGTGGGCATGTGGCAGGAGGTGGGCTTCCTCGCCAAGGCGTTCGCGGTCATCGGGCGCTGCGGTCTCTCCGTCGACCTGGTGTCGACCTCCGAGACCAACGTGACGGTCTCGCTCGACACCGAGGCCAACCTGCTCGAGGCGCGGACGCTCGACCGCGTGGAGGAGGAGCTGGGGCGCATCTGCCGCGTCACGCTCATCCACAACTGCGCCGCGGTCAGTCTCGTGGGACGTCGCATCCGCGGGCTGCTGCACAAGCTTGGACCCGCTCTGCAGGTCTTCGAGCAGCAGCGCATCCACCTGCTGTCTCAGGCGGCGAGCGATCTGAACCTCACCGTGGTCGTCGACGAGGATCAGGCGGACCGGCTCGTCCGCCTGCTGCACGCGCAGCTCGTCGCGCAGGCGGGCGCGCCGGACGTCTTCGGGCCCAGCTGGGAGGAGCTGCAGCCCGACAAGGCCGAACGGCCCCCACGGGCGGTGCCGTGGTGGGAGCGGAAGCGCGACGCGCTGCTCGCCGCGCTCGGCAGCGACGATGCCGCGTACGTCTACGACCTCGCCACCATCGACGAGCGCCTCGCGGCGTTGCGCAGCTTCGCGTCCGTGGACCGCGTGCTCTACTCCATGAAGGCGAACCCGAACCCAGAGATTCTCCAGCGCGTGCGCGCTGCTGGGGCCGCCTTCGAGTGCGTCTCGCCAGGCGAGATCCAGCGCGTGATGGAGATCTTCCCCGGCATCGCCCCGACCGAGATCCTCTTCACGCCCAACTTCGCGCCGCGTTCCGAGTACCGAGCCGCGCTCGAGCTGGGCGTGCACACCACGCTCGACTCGATCTATCCGCTCCGCAGCTGGCCGCAGCTCTTCCGCGGCGCCGAGGTCTTCCTGCGCATCGACCCCGGCGTCGGCAGGGGCCATCACGACAAGGTCCGCACCGCCGGGCAGCAAGCGAAGTTCGGCGTGCCGCTCTTCGAGCTCGAGGATGCGGCCAAGATCGCGGCGCTCGAAGGAGTGCGCGTCGTCGGGCTGCATGCCCACTCCGGGAGCGGGATCCTCTCGCCCGAGCACTGGGCGCACCTCGGCCAAACGCTCGCGGAAGCGTCCCGACTCTTCCCCGAGGTGGGCGTGCTCGACGTGGGCGGCGGGCTCGGTGTGCCGGAGAAGCCCGGCCAGGACCCGCTCGATCTGGGTGCCGTTGCGGCGGGGCTCACACAGCTCAAAGCGGCCAACCCCGGCAAGTCCATCTGGCTCGAGCCGGGCAGGTTCGTGGTGGCCGAATCCGGCGTGATCCTCGCGCGCGTCACCCAGATCAAGGGAAAAGGCGCCGTGCGCTACGTCGGGGTCGCTACCGGCATGAACGCGCTCATCCGCCCGGCGCTCTATGGCTCCTACCACGAGATCGTGAACCTCACGCGCCTCGGCGACGAGCCGACCGAGCGCGCCAACATCGTGGGCCCGATCTGCGAAACCGGCGACACGCTCGGGTTCGACAGGCTGCTCCCGCCCACCGCCGAAGGCGACGTGCTCCTCATCGCCAACACCGGGGCGTACGGCTTCGCGATGGCGTCGCGTTACAACCTCAGGGAGCCTCCGCCGCAGCGGTACTTATAAAGCGGTGCCGGCACTTCGGCACCGCGGCGGCGCGGCACTTCGGGTCGGTGCAGCGGCGCGGCGCACCTGCCGCGGCGAAGGCGGCACTGGCCCTCCTTCGGCGCCGCCACACCGCATCGGGTCCGGAGCCGCGCCGCGAATACCGCAGCACCGGGACCCTACTCCAGCCCCAGCGCCCAGCGAATCCCGCCGACCACGTGCGCCCGGAAGACCGGGTCGTTCGACCAGATGTCGTCGCGGTGGCCGATCGAGGTGTAGAACGAGCGCCCTTCCCCGAACTCGCGCACCCACGACTGCGGGTAATCGCCGCCGGCCCGCAGACCGAGACCCTCGAGGTCGGTCGCGCCCGTGTCGATGCTGAGGAGCACGTGCACCCGCTAGCGTGAGAAGCCCATCGGGATGCGGTTGTCGAAGAGCACGTCGATGTTCTCCTCGGGTCGGTCCGCGCTCCACGGAGCCGTGCCGTACTCGTAGAACTCGTCCACGATCGGCCAACTCGTACCCAACATCCGCGTGGCGGGGTGTCACCGGTCCTCGACGCGCAGCACGAACACGCGGTTCTGGGCGATCGCCCGCCGGAAGTACCCGCCGAGCATCTCTCCGAAGTCCGGGTAGTCGTAGAAGGTGAGCGCGGCGTTGTGCACGCCCACGAACCCCCCGCCCTGCCTCACGAAGTCCACCAGCGCACGCCGCTGCTCCGAGGTCATCGGCAAGTTGCCGTTCGTCATCATCATCACGCCGTCGAAGCGGGACAGGTACTCGGCGCTGATCATCGACAGATCCAGGTTCGGCGCCGTCTGGAGGTACCCCTGCAGCGTCGTCACCTCGAAGCCCGCCTCGCGCCCCCACGCCGTGACCGCCGCCTCCGCGTCGTCGAGGCTCGTGTGCTTGTAGAGCCCGGCGTGCGTCAGGAAGAGGCGGCGTTTGGGGGCCGGTTGTGCGACGGCGTCGAAGGCCGTGAACGAGGCCGTCCCCAGGAGCACGACGAGTGACGCGCAGGCGCGTCGGGTGGGCATTGTCATCGCGTCCTCGTCAGCCTCCTCGGTGCGAGCCAGCGAGCAACATGGCCGCAGCGCGCTGCGGGCGGCAAGGCACGCGCTCCAGCCTCTCGGACCTCCCCCTTCAAGGCACAGGCCCTTCCCTCAGTTCGAGAGACATGAAGACACTGTTGCCGTTCTCTTTGTACGCGCCGAACGGACCGCATGGTCGGAATCCGACGCTGCGGTAGAGCGTCTGCGCCGCCCCGAAGGCCGGGTGACGACCCGTCTCGAGGAACAGCTCACGGTAGCCACGCGCGCGAGATTCGTGGAGGATGTGATTCAGAAGCGCGCGCCCCGCGCCACGCCGGCGACTGCTCACAGGCGTTCGCATCGACTTCACCTCTCCCTCGGTGGGCGAGAGCTCCTTGAGCGCCGCGCAACCGAGGAGATCTCCGTCTTCCCACGCGGTCCAGAGCGTCACACATGGCGCCCGCAATTTACTCGCGTCGAAAGCAAACACGTGTTCCGGAGGCGTCAGCTCGTGCATGTTCCGCAGGTGTTCCTCCAGGAGCGCGAGCACCTGAGGGCGGCTGACGTCGTCGAGCTCGATTCTCACGGCGAGTCGGCAGTGCCGCCGGCAGCCGGATCGCCGGCCGGCAGGACGTCGCGAGCCCACTCCGATCGCTTCCAGTCGGGGGTGGGCGTCGCGGCGCCGCTCCGGGGCACGAACCTCGAACGCTCCATCAACTGGTACCGATGGATGTAGCGCGGGCAGTTCGGGAAGATCGCCTCGGCGCGCACCAGCACGATGAACTGGCACTCCGGGTGCCGCTGCATGAGCGCGTGATCGAAGGCGAGCTCGGCGACGCCCTCCACGCGCACGCGACTCTGGCGCTCGAGGTCGAGGAACAGGAGGCCGACGCGACCGCTGCCGCTGACGTTCCCCATCGACCGGTACATGCCGTTGCCGTCGTAGTTGGGGAAAGCCAGCGTCGTTCTGTCGAGAACGGTCACGAAGCCCGGGTCGCCGCCCTTGTACGAGCAGGTCGGCTGGCCCCGCTCGTCGACCGTGGCGAGGAAGAACGAGTCGCGAGCCTCGATGAACGCTCGGTCCGCGTCCGTGAACTGATCGTGCACCCTCACTTCGGAAAGGCGGTCGGCGAGGCGGCGCGTATAGAAACGGTCCTGCAGGGCGCGACTCGCGTCCGAGTACTCGAAGGGCATGTTTGGCTCCTGGTTCGGCGGTCTGGTCGCCGTGCGGGCAACTTGGACGGCGGGCGGCGGGGGAGGCAAGGCGACGGTCGGCCAAACCCGACGACCGCGGCGTCCCCGTGTGCGACGTGCGCAGCATGTCGCACACGATGCGGATACACGACACCCGCTTCATGGACACCGAAAGCCCGCTCGCCTACGGGCGTCGTGTATCCGCCGGCGGGGGTTGCCGACGTCGCCGCAAACGAGCCGACCCACAACCACCCAGCAGACCGGCGATGTCGGCAACCTGGTGGTGTCGCTAACCCGTCAGAACAGGTCGGACGCGTCCGGCTCCACCGACTCCTTCGTGTCGTACCGGTTCGGGATGAAGTCCCCCGTGATCATCTCACGGTACGACAGCCCCGGCCCCACCATCGGGTAGACGCCCGCCTCGGGGTCGATGATCACGTCCAGGAACGCTGGCCCGTCGGCCGACAGGAACTCCTCGACCACGCGCGGCACGTCCTCCTTCCGGTCGAGCCGCTTGACGTAGGAGAACCCGTCGGACTCCGCAGCTTTCACGAAGTCCTTCTTGCGGAGCGACTTGTCGCTCGCGGACAGGCGGCCCTTGAAGAAGAGTCGCTGCCACTGCATGACCATGCCGTCGCCGAAGTTGTTCAGCACCATGACCTTGATGGGGAGGTCGTAGGTGGTGACGGTCTCGAGCTCGCCCAGGTTCATGCGGATGCTCGCGTCGCCATCGATGTCGATGACGAGCCGATCGGGCCGCGCGAACTGGGCGCCGATGGCGGCCGGGAGGCCAAAGCCCATCGTGCCCATGCTCCCCGACGTGAGCCACAGGTTGGGCTCCCGGAAGTCGCAGTACTGTGCGGCCCACATCTGGTGCTGCCCCACGCCGGTCGCGACGATCGCCTCGCCCCGCGTGATGCGGTTCATGGTCTCGATTACATAATGCGGCTGAATGCGCGCGCTCGTCCGATCGTAGTTGAGCGGGTACTTGTTCTTCAGCGTCGCGATCTCGGCGTGCCAGGTGCCGAAGTCGTTGCGGAACCCCATTCGATTGCCGTACGCGACGACTGCCTCGAGCGCCTCACGCATCCTGCCGACGTAGTGCCAATCGGCGCGCTTCACCTTGCCGATCTCCGACGGATCGATGTCGAAGTGCAGCACGCGCCGCGCCTTGGCCGCAAACTTGGATGGCACTGCAGCGACGCGGTCGTCGAAGCGCGCACCCACGGTGATGAGCAGGTCGCAGTCGTCCACGGCGTAGTTCGCGTAGGCTGTGCCGTGCATGCCGAGCATGTGCATGGAGAGCGGGCGCGTGGTATCCACCGCGCCGATTCCCATGAGCGTCGTCACCACCGGGATGCCGAACGTCTCGGAGAGAGCGCGCAGAGGCTCGCTCGCGTTGCCCCGAATCACTCCGCCGCCGGCGTAGATGAGCGGCCGCCTGCTCTCCGCCAGCATCTCGAAGAACTCGCGACATGCTTCCTCGCCGATGGAGTTCGAGTCGACGAGCTCCAGGCGCTGCCGATATCCCGGGATAGGAAGCCGCCCCTCGCCCCGATACGGTCCTTCCCAGTTCTGCACGTCCTTCGGGATGTCGACCACGACCGGCCCGGGACGTCCCGTGCGCGCGATCTCGAACGCGGTGCGAATGGTCGCCTCGAGCTTCTCCGGATCGGTCACCAGGAAGACGTGCTTGGCGACCGAGCCCATGACGGCAGTGACGGGAGCCTCCTGGAACGCGTCCGACCCGATGGCTGTACGCGGCACCTGTCCACACAGCACCACCATGGGAATCGAGTCGGCCATGGAGTCCCGGATGGGGGTCACGCAGTTCGTGGCACCCGGCCCGGAGGTGACCAGGACCACGCCTGGCTTGCCGCTCGCCCGCGCGTACCCGGCGGCCATGAACCCGGCGCCCTGCTCGTTCGCCGGAACGATCAGGGGCATGGGCTCCTTGCCCCCGCGGGCATGCTCCGCGTTGTACCGGAACACGGAGTCGTAGGTGGGCAGAATGGCTCCGCCGCTGTAGCCGAAGATCGTGTCGACGCCCTCGGACCCCAGCACCTCTACGATCATGTCAGCTCCGCTCATGGACTTGCCGCGGCGGCTGCTGGACTGGATCGGCTGCTGTTGGACCTGGGTGGCCATGGCTCTACGCTGGGCGCCGCGCGGGCGCTGCTCTTCGGGGCGTCAGGCCCCAAGGTCGAAGAGGATCCGGCCCATTGCAATAGTCGCGCATCTGGGGCGAACTTGGCGCGCCCTAGGAAGCATGGGCGAGACCGCCCGGGAAGCCCGAAATGCGGCATATCATCTCGATTCTGCTGGAGAACCAGGCCGGCGCGCTCGCGCGCGTCGCCGGCCTCTTCTCGTCGCGCGGCTACAACATCGAGAGCCTCAACGTAGCCCCCACGGACAACGAGGCCGTGTCGCGACTCACCGTCGTCACGACGGGCTCCGACGAGGTGATCGCGCAGATCGCCAAGCAGGTCGGGAAGCTCGTGGACGTGGTGAGCATCTTGGACATGACGGGCACGGACCACATCGAGCGCGAGCTCGCGCTCTTCAAGGTCCGCACCCCGGAGAGCTCACGCGCCAAGCTGGCCGGGCTGCTGAAGCAGTTCGGCGGCCATGTGCTCTCCTACGACGAGGGGCATGGAACGCTGGAGTTGGTGGGGAACGGGCCGGAGATCGACCGCTTCATGGACGCGGTCGCCGACCTGGCCGAGATCGAAAGCGTGGTTCGCAGCGGTGCGATGGCAATGGCGAGAGGCACGCCCGTGCACGCGGTGCACGCGTAGCCCCGATTCACACCTGAGGACGACAATGGCGAAGATCCAGTTCGGTGACGTGACGGAAGACGTGGTCACACGCGAGGAGTGGCCGCTGAAGAAGGCCCTCGCGACCCTGAAGGGCGAGACGATCGCCATCATCGGGTACGGCGTGCAGGGCCCGGGCCAGGCGCTCAACCTGCGCGACAACGGCTTCAACGTCATCGTCGGCCAGCGCAAAGGCACCAAGACGTGGGACAAGGCCGTCGAGGACGGCTGGAAGCCCGGCAAGACGCTCTTCGAGATCGGGGAGGCCGCGAGGCGCGGGACGATCATCCAGTACCTGCTCTCCGACGCGGGCCAGATCGCGCTCTGGCCGACCATCAAGCCGCACCTCACCAAAGGCAAGTGCCTCTACTTCTCGCACGGGTTCGCAATCACGTTCAAGGACGACACCGGCGTGGTGCCGCCCAAGGACGTGGACGTCGTGCTCGTGGCGCCCAAGGGCTCGGGCACGTCACTGCGCCGTCTCTTCCTCGACGGCAAGGGCCTCAACTCCAGCTACGCGATCTACCAGGACGCGACGGGGCGCGCCAAGCAGCGCGTGATCTCGCTCGGCATCGGCGTGGGCTCCGGGTACCTGTTCGAGACCGACTTCAAGAAGGAAGTGCTTTCCGACCTCACGGGCGAGCGCGGCGTGCTCATGGGCGCGATCGCGGGCGTGTTCGAGGCGCAGTTCAAGTGCCTGCGCGCTCACGGCCACTCCCCCTCCGAGGCCTTCAACGAGACCGTCGAGGAGCTGACGCAGAGCCTGATGCCGCTGGTGGCCGAGAACGGCATGGACTGGATGTACGCGAACTGCTCCACCACCGCGCAGCGCGGCGCGCTCGACTGGCGCCACAAGTTCCGTGACGCCGTGGCACCTGTTTACGAGGAGCTCTACCAGAGCGTCGCCACCGGAAACGAAGCGCGTATCGTGATCCGGACGTGCAGCGCGCCGGACTATCGGGTGCGACTGGAGAAGGAGCTCGCGGCGCTCGGCAGCGAGGAGATCTGGCGAGCGGGCAAGGCAGTGCGCGCGCTCCGGCCCGGCGCCGGCAAGGCCGCGGCCGCGAAGAAGAAGTCCGCGAAGCGGAAGGCCTCGAGGCCTGCGGCCAAGCGGCGTCCGGTGGCGAAGCGCGCCGCGAAGAAGCGGGCGCGCTGATAGGCCCACCCGCGCGATGAAGAAGGACCCGAAGGCCACGAAGCCGCAGACCTCGGCGGTCCGGACGCAGGTGCCGGTCACGCCGCACCGGGAGCACTCGGTGCCGATCTACGCGACCTCGAGCTTCGTGTTCGACGACAGCGAGGAGATGCGGGCGGCGTTCGCGGACGAGATCGACCGGAACATCTACAGCCGGTTCACGAACCCCAACGTGGCCGAGCTCGCGGAGAAGATCCGCCTCCTGGAGGGCGCCGAGGCAGGGCACGCCACCGCCACCGGAATGGCCGCGGTGTTCTGCACGTTCGGCGCGCTGCTCTCGGCGGGCGATCACCTGCTCTGCTGCCGCTCCATCTTCGGCGCTACGCATACGATGCTCTCGAAGATCTTGCCGCGCTTCGGCATCGAGCACTCGTATTTCGACGCGGCAGATCCAGACTCGTGGGACGCGCAGATCCGGAAGAACACGAAGCTGATTTTCGCGGAGACGCCGACCAACCCCGCGGTCGACCTCGTGGACCTCGAGCGGCTCGGCGCGCTCGCCAAGAAGAAGAACGTGCTCCTCGCGGTGGACAACGCATTCGCCACGCCGATCCATCAGAAGCCGATCGACTTCGGCGCGCACCTCGTCATCCACTCCGCGACCAAGTTCATCGACGGCCAGGGGCGCGTGATGGGTGGCGTCGTGGTCGGCCGTGCGGACCTGGTGAAGCCGGTCTTCGACTTCGCACGCACCACCGGCCCGGCGCTGTCGCCGTTCAACGCGTGGATCCTGTCGAAGTCGATCGAGACGCTCGAGATCCGCATGGAGAAGCACGCGGAGAACGCGCTCGCCGTCGCGGAGTGGCTGGAGAAGCAGAAGGGTGTCGCGGACGTGAAGTACCCGTTCCTGAGGTCGCACCCTCAGTACGCGGTGGCGAAGCGTCAGATGACCGGAGGCGGCGCGGTGCTGTCGTTCCGGCTCGAGGGTGGGCTCGCGCAAGGCAAGCGCTTCCTCGACGCGTGCGAGTTGTGTTCGCTCACGGCGAACCTCGGCGACACGCGCACGATCGTGAGTCACCCCTCGTCGACGACGCACGCGAAGCTGACCGAGCCCGAGCGGCTCGCCGTCGGCATTCCGCCGGGGCTGGTACGCGTCTCGGTCGGGCTCGAGCACCCCGACGACGTGATCGCCGACCTGCGCCAGGCGCTGGAGCGCTCGCGCGCGTAGGAGGGCCCCGCCGGGCCGCCAATCACGGCCGGGCCGGCTGTCGTTTTTGGCGTCAGCGGCGGCGTTGCCCTGGGCTACCGCCCAGTCACCCCTCTATCGCGACGTCGTCGCGCGCCCCTCCACCTCGGCGATGAAGGCGAGCGTGTGCTCGATCACCTGGGGCGTGACGGACATATGGCCCCAGTCCCGCTCATGGACGAAACGGTGCCGCACGCCGGCGCGCTGGAGCGCCGCCGCCATGTCGACGGCCTGCTGTATCGGCACGGAGCGGTCGTCGTCCGAGTGCACGATCAAGATGGGCTTGGTGCCCGGGCCGATGTGGTGGATCGGGGAGGCGAGGCGCCGTGCCTCGATGGGGTCGCCCTGCACGGGCGTCCACAAGTTCCCCCACGAGAGCGTGTTGAGGTCGTACGCGCCGGCCGCGCTGATGACCGCGCGGATGTCGGAGCGCTCGTTCTCCCACCCCCCGGTGCGCGGGTACGGCCCTTCGCCGAGCGTCGCCGCGAGCGTGACCATGTGTCCGCCGGCGGAATTGCCAATGAGGTAGATCCTGTTCGTGTCGATGCCGTACTCGTCCGCGTGCGCGTGCACCCAGCGGATCGCGGTCTGCATGTCCTGATAGGCGAACGGCGCAGGTGTCGCCTCCACGAGTCGGTACGAGATCGTCATGGCGAAGAAGCCGCGCCCCGCCCAGTCGGCCACCTGGAGACCCTGGTCGTTCTGGCGCTCGCCGGCGCGCCAACGGCCTCCGTGCACGTACATGATGACGGGCAGGTCTTCTCCGCCCACAGGATACGCGATGTCCGCCAGCAGCCCCGAGCCCTGGTGCCGGCCGTAGACGACGTCCCGCTCGACGGTGACGGGGGTCTGGGCCGCGGCGAGGCCCGGCATCGCCAACGCGAGCAGAGCGACTGCGGTTTTCAGCTTCGACATCGTGCCTCCCATCTGAGTTCGCTACTTCGGTTTCCTATCTCAGCTCACGGAAGAACGCGCGCACATCCTCGACCAACAGCTCCGGCTCCTCGAGCGCGGCGAAGTGGCCGCCCCGCGGCATCATCGTCCAGCGCACGATGTTGTAGCGGGACTCAGCCCACCGGCGCGGGACGAAATAGATCTCCTTCGGGAAAACCGCCACCCCCGTCGGCACCTCGACGTACCGGACCGGGCGGCTAGCCGGCGTATGCCGGGACTCGTAGTAGATGCGAGTCGACGACGCGATGGACTCCGTGACCCAGTAGAGGGTCACGTTGGTCAGGATCTCGTCGCGCCCGATCGCGCTCTCCGGGTTGCCGTCGTTGTCGGTCCAGCCATGGAATTTCTCCACGATCCACGCCGCGAGGCCTGCCGGGGAATCGTTCAGCCCGTACCCGAGAGTCTGCGGCTTCGTCCCCTGGATGTCCTGGTACGCGCTTCCCTCCGCGAAGGCTTCCGTCCGCTCCGCACGCAGCGCCAGCTCCGCCTCGGGAACGCCCTCGTTGGGGTCTGTGACTCCCGCGGGTGGGCCCCCGATCATGAAGTTGCTGTGCAGGCCGACGACGTGCTCGGGGTAATTACCCGCCAACGAGCGACTGATGATCGCGCCCCAGTCCCCGCCCTGCGCGCCGTAGCGTTCGTACCCCAGACGCGCCATCAACGCGGCGAGCACGTCGGCCATCGTCTCCGGGTTGTAGCCGGGCTCTGTTGGCTTCCCAGAGAACCCGAAGCCGGGGAGCGAGGGGATGACCACATGGAAGGCATCCGCGGGGTCGCCACCGTACGCCGCTGGATCGGTGAGCGGCCCCACCAGGTCCACGAACTCGACGAACGATCCCGGCCACCCGTGCGTGAGCAGGAGCGCGGTCGCGTCGGGGTTCGACGAACGCTCGTGGATGAAGTGCACCTCGAGCCCATCGATCGCGGTCGTGAAGTGATCGAGCTGGTTCAGGCGGCGTTCCTGGGCACGCCAGTCGAAGCCGTCACGCCAATACGCGATCAGATCTCCGAGGTACGCGCGGTCCGTGCCGTACTCCCACGGCTCACCCGGCCCTGCATCCGGCAGACGCGTGCGCGCGAGGCGCTCGTCCAGGTCCGCCAGCACCGCATCGGGAATCGCGATCTCGAACGGGCGAATCGCTTCCGGGTTACCCTCGATCGGCGTCGACACCTCCGAGCGTTCTGACGTACAGGATGCGAGCGCCAGAACGGCCGCCACGCCCACGGCCTGCCACCTCACGGCCGCGGCCCGCCACCTCGCGCCCACGGCCCGCCACCTCGCGGCCGCGCCCGCCACCGCATGCCCCAATTCACCGCCCGCGCGCCGCGACCGCCTCCGCCACCGCGGCGGAGAACGCCTTCGGGTCGATCGGCTTCTCGAGAATGCTCGAAGCGCCGTACACCTTGGACGCCTCGAGCTGGCTCCGGCTCTTGCCGGACACCGCCACGATGGAAGCGCGCGGATCGACTTCCCGCAGAGCGGAAATCAGGCTGAGTCCGTCGCGCCCCGGCATCACCATGTCCGTCACCACGACGTGCACCGGCTGCGCCAAGTACACGCTCAGGGCCTCGTCGCCGTCGCGGGCCAGAACGATCTCGTGGCCCTGGGAGCGAAGAGCGGCGGCGAGCCCGACCCGATCGGTCTCGTCGTCATCAACGATGAGAACTGTAGCCAAGCTCGCCGCCGCTTCCTTTTGCCGTTACCGGTGCGCTACTCTGCCCGGAGCGTGACCCGCTGCACTCGCCAGTTGCCGATCTCGCCCACCAGGAGGTCGTTGTCGACGCGGCAGTCGATCGCGTTCACGGTGCCGAACTGACCGATGCGCTTGCCGACCGTGCCGAAGCGGCCCACAACCGTGCCGTCGAGCCGCAGCTTATAGATCTCGCCACCCACCTCGAGGTTGTCGGGCGGGTTGGAGTTCGACACGTACAGGAACTGGTTCGGGCCCGGCGTGATGCAGATGGCCATCGGCGAGCCGACGCCACGGATCTCGCGAATCTGCTGACCGGTCTGTGAGTTCAACACCAGGATACGCTGATTACCGTGGTCCGCGACGTACAGGTTGTTCTGCGCGTCGATCTGCATGCCGAAGATGTTCGCTGCACCGGGCGCAGCGATGTTCTGCACGAAGCGACCCTCCGGGTCGTACTTGGCGATGCGCGTCCGTGCCAGGCCATCGGCCACGTAGATGTTGCCCTGCGCGTCCCATACGACGTCGGTCGGGGAGTTGAACGATTCCCCCTCGGGCATCGCCGGCGCGCCCCCCCGGCCCGCACCGCCCCCCCCACCTCCTCCTCGCCCGGCTTGGGCACCACCACCACCACCGGCGCCCGCACCACCACCGCGAGGAGGAGCCGCGACAGCACCGCCCATGGCCTCGGGCTTACGCGACAGCACCATCTGGATGCGACCCTGCGTGTCGAACTTGATCACCTGACCCGACATGCGGTCCACGACCCAGACGTTGTCGTCCCGGTCGATGCGTACCTGCTGCGCGAACTGTGCGCCGTAGATCTGTTGTCCGATCTCGCGCTCGTAACGGCCGCGCGCATCGAACTTGAAGACGCGCGAGCCGAAGTGTGACATGTACCGTGACGTGCCGAGGCTCATCGTCGGATCCCCGGTGCGCGTATACACGTAAATCTCGTTACGCGAATTGCGGGCTACGCCCGCCACCTCGCCGAGGTGGATGACGTCCGGAAAGCCGCTGAGCGCTTCGACCGCGGTGTACTGGATCTGCGGCGCGGTCTGCGCCGAGAGCGAGGGAGCAGCAACGAGTGCTGCGATCGCGGCAACCCTGAAAGGCTGATACATTGCCATGTTCTCCTCCGCCTACTGTTGGGTAATGGGCCGCGTACCGACCAGGATCTTCTGCGCACGCCAAGCAGAGATCTCGGACGTATACAGCTCGTCGGGGTTGCGGCAATCGAGGCCGTGGATGGTCTGGAACTCGCCAGGGTTCTTGCCGGCGCGGCCGAAGCGGCCGAGGATCGTTCCGTCCAGCTCCATCTTGTAGACCTCACCCGTCTGGTTCCACGACGCGGCGGGGTTCGAGTCCGGATTCGAGTTGGACACGAACAGATACTGGTGCGGCCCGGGCGAGACACAGATCTCCCAGGGGTTGCCGACGTTCGTGTACATGCGCAGCAGGTTCAGATTGCTGTCGTAGACCTTCACGCGTGCGTTACCGCGGTCGCCCACGTAGATGTTGCCTTGCTCGTCGGAGGCGATCGTGTGCGGCGTGCTGAACTGGTCGGGGCCGTTCCCGGCCTGACCGGAGCCGGCCTGCCCCATGTAGATGCCGTCGGGTGAGTACTTCACCACGCGATGGTTGAAGTAGCCGTCGGAGATGAAGATGTTGCCCTGCCTGTCCCACGTGACGTCAGTGGGTCGAGCGAGCAAGTAGCGGTGATTCGGGCCGGAGTTATCGGTCGGCGGCACCGATGTACCCTGGCCGGGAGGAACCGGCTCCGGACGGCGGCCGATCACCATCGTGACCCGGCCCTCCGGGTTCATCTTGATGACCATGTTGGCACCCTCGTCGACCACCCAGATGTTGTCCTCGCGGTCGACGCGCACCTTGTGCGCCATCTCGAAGCCGTAGAGGCCGACGCCGAGCTCGCGGATGAAGTTGCCGTCCGCATCGAACTCGAAGAGCCGCGTGTCACCGCTCCGGTGATAGACGAAGATGTGGCCCTGGGAATTCGTCGCGACCCCGATGCCTTCGCCGAAGTAGAGGCCCTCGGGCAGCTTGAAGAAGCCCTCGACAGCCTGGATGGGGATCTCGGGTACGTTGGTAGCCGTGGCGCGGCTCTGCGCGTGCAGCGGGCCCGCCCACGCAAACGCCAAGGCCGGCGCCGCCAACAGGGGTGTCCACGTCGAGCGTCTACTCATCGGAAACGGCTCCGAAAAAGGTTGGTGCGGCGCTTGGATCTAAGCGCACCCGCCACGGCCGGCAATATGAACGCTTACAGTCCGCTTACAGCTCCTGTACGCGGATCAGGGCAAGCGGAACACGAAGAGCATGTTGCCACCCGGCCGCTGCCGGATCTCCGGCGTGAGGGTCCGGTAGTTCGGGCCCCCACCGGCCGCGATGGCGATGTACTGAACCCCGTCCACCTCATAGCTGACCGGGAAGCCCCCTGCGCTCGAGTTGAGCAGCTGGTCCCACAGGACGTCGCCGGTGCGGGCATCGAACGCTCGAAAGCGGCGGGCGTCGTCCGTCGCGAACACGAGGCCGCCCCCGGTGGTGAGCACCGAGCCGCCGAATCCGGCCCGCTGCTGCCGCGCCCAGAGGGTCCGGCCGGTGCGGACGTCGACGGCGGTGAAGTGACCCACCTGGCCGTCGGAGCCCGGCATGTCGACACGGCGGTACTCCGCCGAGTCGTGATAGTCACCGAGCCCCGGCTGGCTGGGGTTGAGCGCGTAGGTCATGCACGTGTCGTTGCTGGGCGCATAGAGGGCATTGGTGTCGGGGCTGTAGGCCACCGACTGCCAGTTGATGCCGCCCCCGTTGAGGCTCGGGCACACCAGGGTCTCCTGCCCGATCTCCAGATGCTGTAGCGCCGGATTGCCGATGCCGTGCCGGTTGGCCACATCGACGCCGACAATCACGTTCTGGTAGCTCGTCTCGCGGGCCCACAGGAACTCCCCGGTGGCAGCGTCCAGGGTCCACACGAGGGCCGGCTTCCCCGGCAGCCCCGTGACGACCTTGCGGCGCTCGCCCGGGACGAGGCCGGGGTTCACCCACGCGACTTCGTCGGCGGACGGCGCGACCTCGGTCTCGACGATGAGACGCGCGAACGGATGGTCCTGGTCCCACTCGTCCCCGGGCAAGTGCTGGAAGTACCACACCAGCTTCCCGGTGTCCGCGTCGAGCGCGAGCGTCGAGTTCGTGTAGAGGACCGCGCCGTCTTCGGTCCCCCGCTGGACAGCTCCCCACCGGATCGGCACGCCGACGCCCGAGTAGATCAGGTTGAGCTCGGGATCGTAGCTCGGTGGCATCCACGCGGAGCCACCGAGTCGCTCCTCGGCGGGAACTCCGTTCCAGGTCTCCTCACCGGGCTCGCCGTCTCCCGGAATGGTATACGTCCGCCAGATCTCTTCGCCGGTGTCCGCGTCGTGCGCGGATATCCAGCAGCGCGTGTTGATGAGATAGCACCCTGACATCCCTGCGACGACGCGCCCCTTGATGATCATGGGGCCCCCGGAATAGTGCTGACCCAGCTCCCACTCGCCGACCTTCCGTTCCCAGACGACCGCGCCCGTGCGTGCCTCCAGCGCGACGAGGTATGCGTCGTGCGTGGCGATGTACAGGCGGTCCTTGTAGAGCGTCGCGTTGCGGTTGGCGCACGCGAGCGGAGCCGAGTGTTCGACGCGGGCGCGCCGGTAGTCCCAGAGAAGCGTGCCGTCACGCGCGTCGACCGCTTCGACGAAGTCACACGCCTGCGGCAGGAACATCACGCCGTCGTGCACGAGCGGCGTGGTCTCCTGCATGCCGCCCTCCATGGTCCAGGCCCATGCCAGCCGCAGCGAGCCGACGTTGCTGATGTCGATCTGATCGAGCGGGCTGTACCCCCAGTGATCATAGGTGCGACGCCACATGAGCCACTCGCCACCAGGCGGGTCGAGGAGCATCGCATCCGTCACCGGCGTGTAGCGCTCGAGCGGCGACTGCGCGGACGCAGCCGACAGCGCTTGGAGCCAGAGCGCGGCCAACACGACCGGCGTGCGACTCAATTGCGCTCCAGATCTGCGAAGATGCGCTGCAGTCCCTGGTCCGTGATGTTGGGCACGAAGTTCGACCGCTCCGCCCAGATGCGCTTCTGCCTGATGTCGACGCCGATCGCGTTCACGTGGGCGGATGCGAGCGCGACGGCATTTGCCGCGTGGACCGAGTTGGCCGTCGCGTGTGCCGAGAGATCCTCCCAGCCCAGGTCCTCCGCGACGATCCAGATCGAGAGTTCTTCAATCGTCGGCGCGATGGCCGGAAATATGTCGAGCCCCTGGAAGAGCCAGGTGAGGTCGCGCAGCTGAGGGCGCGCGTCCGCGGATCGCACCACCACGGGGTCGCGCACCCCGGGCGGCGGCGCCGAGTGGTTCACGCGACGCGCGGGAATCGACCACGGCCGGGCATCGTCACTGAGGAGGAGCAACCAGCCGTCGCGGCGCGCGATCATGTCGCCCGGGGCCCCTGGAGCCTCGAAGTACGTTCCCACCGGGAACGTCAGGACCAGATCCTCTGGGCGAGTGCGACGTAGGGTGAGAGCGACGCTCTCGGCGCCCCCCGTGGCCGTCGAGACCTCTACCACTCCGTTTTCGATGGCCTCGAGCAGGTCGTAGTGCCGAACGCCGGGCTGCGGAGCCGCACCCCCGGTAGCGCGCAACACGAACAGGTGCTGCCTCGGAAGGAACTCGTGCAGCTCCTCCAGCTCGAAGCCTGCGGCCTCCCACTCCATGAGCACCTGTAGGACCGACATGCGGTGCTCGGAACGGATGCTCTGGGCTGAGCCGTCCTCGACGCGGTACTCGATGAGCGCGACTCTGCCCGTCGGCTTCAGCGAGCGGCGCATCGCCTCGAGCATCGGCACCGGCTGCGACAGCTCGTGGTAGACGTCGACCAGCAGGATCCAGTCGACGCCTCCCTCGGGGAGGCCGGGGTCCACATCGGTGCCGAGCACGGGCACGATCCCGGTGAGCCCTTCTTCCCGGACGTTCTCCGCCAGGATCTCGAGCATCTCCTCCTGGACGTCGACCGCGTACACCGTTCCGTTCGGCGCGACCAAGGGGGCGATCCTGCGGGTGAAGTACCCCGACCCCGCCCCGACGTCGGCCACCACGTTGCCCGGCTCGAGGGCCATCACCCGGAGCACTTCGGCGGGACGCTCCTCCTCCACCCGCTGGGGCCGCTCGAGCCAGTCGGCACCGCGGAAGCTCATGACGGCTGCCGGCGCACGGGCCCGGATCGGCGCGGGACGCTCCTGGGCGCCGACGGCGGTCGCTACCGCCCATGCGAGGAGCGCTGGGAAGAAGCGGTGGAGGGCGAACTTCGTCATCATGGGACTCCGGATTTTGGCGGGTGGCGCGTCATGATGGGTACCCCAGGGGGCGAGCGAAAGGAGCGGCCCTCCAGCGCCGGGCCCTTCGCTTGCGGGACCCCGGAGCCGGCAGCACTTTCAGGCATGCTCCGCGTCTCCCGCCGTTGCTTCGTCCACCTGGCCGCCGTGGGCGCGGCAGCCGGGGTGCTCCCCACGCGGCGTTTCGCCCCCGTGGGGCGCGTGCGTACGGTCGCGGGCACGGGGGTCGCCGGATACGAGCCCGAGGGCACCGCCGGCCTCCCGGGAACGTCCACTCCGGTGAACAACCCGTACGGCGTCGTGGTCGGTCCGGACGGCGGACTCTGGTTCTGCGAGGTCGACTCGGGACGCACTCGCCGGCTCGACCTCGGCACCGGCCGCCTCACGACGCACGCCGGCAACGGCACCAAGGCGTACGCGGGGGACGGCGGGCCCCCACTCGAGGCATCCTTCTCCGCCCCGCATGAAATCCGCTTCGATGCGGCGGGGAACCTGTACGTCGTGGAGCGTGACGCACACGTCGTCCGCCGCGTCGATGCACGCACCCGCGTGGTCACGACGGTGGCGGGAACCGGCGTGGCGGGGTTCTCCGGTGACGGCGGCCCCGCAACCGCTGCGCAGCTCCGGCAGCCCCACAGCATCGCGTTCGACGCGCAGGGTAATCTGCTCGTCTGTGACATCGGCAACGGCCGCGTGCGCAGCGTGGACGGGCGCACGGGCATCATCTCGACGCTTTCTGGGACCGGCGAGCGCACGCCGACGCCAGACGAGGGCCCGCTGGCGGGCACCCCGCTCCGTGGCCCCCGCTCCATCGACACCGACGCGGAAGGAAACGCATACCTCGTCCTTCGCGAGGGGAACGCGGTGTTCCGTCTCGACCTGCGAGCGGGCCGCCTGGCACGCATCGCGGGCACAGGTGAGACGGGCTACTCGGGCGACGGCGGGCCGGCGCTCACCGCCATGTTCAACGGACCCAAGGGGATCGCCTACTCGGCCTCCGACCACTCCCTGTACATCGTCGACACGGAGAACCACGTCATCCGCCGCATGAGCCTCGGCACTGGCGTCGTCGATACGGTGCTGGGGACCGGAGAGCGCGGCGACGGCCCGGATGGCGATCCCCTGGCCTGCCGCATGGCCCGCCCGCACGGAGTCTTCGTGCACGCAGGGGTGGTCTACGTCACCGACAGCGAGAGCCACCGCGTGAGGGCCCTCGAGGGACTGCTCTGAGCCACGGCCCGTCGACTGCCGACCCCTTCCTCAGGGATTCAGCCAGTAATTCACCTTGAGCATGAGGATGTTGTCGGCGGGCGCGTCGAACATGTCGCCGGCATCCCGTCCGAGCTCCAGGTTTCCGACCCAAGGGTTGGCGCCGGCCGCGTGACCCGTCACACGGTCCACGCGCCGCTGCTGCCACACCAGGAAGAGCGTCGAGCCCGGTCGCCACTCCCAGCGAAGGACTGCGTTGCCGATCAAGCTGCGTTGGCTGAAGTCCAGGTTCCGATCTAGCACCTGGAACGCCGGCGCCGGGCCTGCCCCATCGGGGTCGATGTCGTAGTCTCCCGCGGTGTTCCTGCTGAGTGTGCCGCCATCGACGCCATACTCCAGGAAGTCGTAGGTCCCGGGGGCCCGCAGCTCCTTGAGCCCGCGATACTGCCCTACCGACAGGAAGGGCTCCAGGTAGAGCTGGAGAGAAAGTGCGGAGGACAGTGTGAGATCGAGGCGCGTATCGAGCGAGAACGTCGAGCGATCCAGCTCGGAGAACACGTAGCGCGCACCGAACGTCGAGGCGGCCAGCGGATCCGCCACGCGCCTCACGTACTGGGCTATCGAGCGGGAGCGCGAGTACGTCGGTCCCACGTTGAACTGGACGGTCTCGCGGAAGCGCGCGGTGAGGCCGAGATCGATGGTGCGGCCCCAGCCCCCGACGCGATCGGTGAAGTGATTGTAGCTGCCGTTGACGCGAGTCCTTCGGCGGCTATCGGAGCTGAGGTTGAAGCGGGCCTGCCAGCTCCCGGGCGTGCGTGCGATCGGTCCGCCGCGTGTGAGCCGGTCGTCGTTGTACCAAGGGTCGATCTGGACACGCAGGCTCGAGCGCCAGTAGTTGAGCAGCTCGACGCTCAGCTGGGTGTTCACGTTCGCGAAGACCATATCGCGCGCCGTATTCCACTTCCCATCCGGGGAGATGTTGACGCTCCAGTTGCGCAGGAAGCGGCCCGGATTGGGCTGGTTGTACTGGTAGTGCGTGTCGAAGAGGATGCGGTCGGCGTCCGACTGGAAGCCGAGGTCGTTGACCTCGTACCCAGGGCTCACGTAAGCGAATCCGTTCCGCATGGTGAACGTCCCCGCCTGCTTGCCGAGGTACCCCATCACGTAGAAGCCACCGAGCGACGTCGCCAGTGAGTCGAGATCCACGTGGTCGGCGTCCGGGCGCTGGAAGTAGCGTGCGGAGGACTGCTGTGTACGCGCGATCGCGCTGCGGCTCCCCGCCACTCGGCTTCCGGCCACCGCTCCTGTGACGAGCCACACCCGATCGTCCGAGTCGTAGGCGAAGTCGACGCCTCCCGTATAAGCCGAGCTGTGCAACCTCGCCTCGAGTGGGCTCGCTCCGAGATCGCGGTTCATCGCGGTCGCCATCACGCCGAAGCGCGTGCGCCCGCCCCTCAACTGTCGGCGCAGCCGACCAACGAGATGGTTCGTGCCAGGCTCGACCTCGACCTCATTGCGCAGCTGCGTCGCTTCGACGTAGGCTGCGGACTCAGCGCCGGTCACAGCCTCCATGACGCCCAGCGACCACCCCGAGCCGAGTCGACCCGTGACCTTGGCGGCGCCCAAGATGGTCGTCGAGGTCGGCATGTCGGAGAAGACAGCCGCCGAAGGCGTCGAGCCCGTTGGCGCCTTCCCGATGCGCCGCGAGTAGAAGATCTCCGGGGGGCGTCCGACACTGCCCGACGGGCCCGCCTCCCCGAACGTGAAGATGTCGGCACCTTCCACGAAGAACGGACGGCGCTCTTCGTAGCGCGTCTCGAACGCCGTGAGGTTGATTACCGACGGGTCGACCTCGACCTGCCCGAAGTCCGGATTCACCGTGGCGTCGAGCGTCACGTTCGATGCGAGCCGGTACTTCAGGTCGAGCCCGATCCCGCCGAAGTGGTCGGAGCCGCTCCGGTACGGGTTCTCGAAGGACACCCCGGCCGGAGTCGGCAGATTGAGGTATTCGCCCCGTGCCACGGCATAGGGAAGCAGCTCGAGGCGCCGGCCAGGATCGAGCCCCTGAATCCCTTCCAGGTGAGCGAATCGCGAGACGCCGGCGCGCTCGAGCACCGGCGTGAAAGGAAAGGTCGCGTTCTCCTGATTGCGATGGATCGTGCGCTCGACCTGAATGCCCCACGTCTGGATGTCCTGACGTCCGAAGCGAAGCTGACTGAACGGGATGCGCATCTCGACCACCCACCCCGTCGCGGTCACGCCGGTGGCGAGATCCCAAACCGGATCCCATGACGAGTCACCACCTCCCGTCGCGTTTCCCGTGACGATGGCGTCGCCCTTCACGCCCGACGGATTGGTCCAGAAGCGGTACGCCGTCTCGTGATCATGGTAGCTGTCGAGCAGGACTGTGAAGCGATCGGAGTCACCGACCCCGTTGTCCCTCCGCGCCAGGCGCGTGGTGACGGCGATACGGTCATCCAGACGCGCCGCGACGTAGATCGCGTCCTCGTCGTAGACGATGCGCACGTCGGTGGCCTCCGACACCGGCGCGCCCTCGGTCGGCACGGTCTGCCGTAGCTGTGTGATGGCCGGCGCGCCTGCCCAGGCTGGCTCCGAGAGCGCCCCGTCCACCGAAATGGAGCCCGACAGCCGGGCCGCTCGCGCTGTCGGCGCCGAGGCGTGGTCGTACCCCCCGCCGCCAGCGCCCTGGGCCTGCGGGACTTGGGCGAGCGCATGGGACGACCCGAGAAGGGCGAACAATACGGCCGTAGAGGTCGAGCGCATCAGACTGGGCACACCGCAGTGGCTGGGATCGCTCAGAACGTCGCGATCGCGTTGAACGGCGCCGCGGTTCCCCCGACGATGCGAGGGATCTGCAGCGAGACCATGAACTCCCACCGCCGACGCGCCGCCGCCTCACGCGCCACGTCCTCGAGGTACCCATTGTCGACAATTGGGAGCCCGAGGTTGACCTGCGTGAGCTGATGGATAGGTCGGTTGATGCCCTCGACACCCGACGGCTGCACATCGTTGACGGCGTCACCGACCAACACCGCGACTCCGCGCTCGTGCAGCCAGGGGAGCACGGAGGCGTGCAGGCCTGCCCCGCCCTGCCCGTACGCCCACGGCCCTTCCCGCTCGCGCTTCGCCCAGCGTCCCGTCCTCACCAACAGCATGTCCCCGGGCTGCACACGCACGCCCGAGAAGCGCTCCCACTCCTCCAGATCCGAGACGAAGATGGGCGTGCTCGGCTCGAGCCAATCGACCCCCTTCATGAGCGGCATGTCGATCAATACGCCGCGCGTGACGTAACCCCCGGCCATGCGGTCGATCGCGAGATCCTTGCAGCCGTCCGCGTCCAAGTTCTGCGGATACCCGTTGAAGATGACGAATCGTCCGTCGACCTCGGTGCGGTAGTGGCAGAGCGCGTCGAGGTGCGAGAGCTGGCCGTCGTGGAGGGAGAAGCTGATCGCGTCCAGGGCGAAGCGCGGGAGCCCGGTGGCCGGATCCACGGACGTCATCCAGTGCTCGGTCGGGCTGAACGTCTGGCTGTCCATCGCCTCCTCCTCGCTGACGAAGTGCGAGAGCGTCACGCTGAGGCCTTCACGGACGAGCCGCGCGGCCTGCGCGGTCTTCTCCGGCGTGATCAGGTTCAGCGTGCCGCGCTGATCCGCTGGGCCCCACCGCCCCCAGTTCGAGAGCTCCCGCTCCCAGCGCGCGAGCAACGGCAGGGTCACCCGCACAGCGGGATCCTGGGTCGCGGGGTGCACCGAAAACGTGGACTGCGCGCCGACCCCGGTGACGAGTGTCGCGATGAACGCCAGCACCGTAACGCCAACATGCCTCATTTTTCCCCCCTCTCTCTCGAGTACGTACGAAGGGGACCGGAAGCCGAAGCCCCCGGTCCCCTCGGAACCCACCAGACCGGCCGTCGTGTGCTACTGGTCGGTAATCCTACGCTCCTGGTTGGCCCGGCGCTGCTCGAGCAACTCCTGGTAGCCCTCCTCGTCGAGGTGGGTCACTGCGATCCAGGCATGATCCATTTCGTCGGCCGTACGTGAACCAGCGTCGACCCACATCTCGGGGTCGGCCACGTTCGGGTTGTTCGCGGAGTTGTCATACCACTGCTTCATGATGAGCACCGCGCCGGCCGGAAGCAGGGGCGCGGCATCCGCCGCGTAGATGTGGCTCTGGTGCCAGATCGCGCTCCAGTTCGAAATCATGCTGATGACCTCGATCCGGTTCGTCTCGGGATACAGAATCTCGAGGGACGCCGAGCGCAGGCGCAGGTGCCCGTGGGGCTGGAAGCTGTCGATCCGCACCGGGTGATCGAAGACCTGGAAGCCCTGTGACATGGCCGTGCCGTGCGGCTTCATGACCAGCTCACCCTCGTCGATGTCGTAGCTCGCGAGGTCCTGCTTGTACTTGTACTCGTAGTTCTCCGGGTGCAGCCACAGGCCCATTTCAACCACGTTGCCCGGGAGCACAGCATTCGCTGCCGCTGCACCGAGGCCCCCCGGGAAGAGGTGGATGTCCCACGCGATGTACGAGTTCGCAGGCGCGACGCGGCACACGCCATCCGGGATCAGCTCGCCGAGCTTGCCCATGGCGTACTCGCTCGCGCGGTCACCCGTGCCCTCGAAGCCACCGTCATCGAGCTGACGCTGGAAGGTCGAATTCGCGTGGTGCACGACGCCCTTGGCGTCGCCGGCGGGCTTCACTTGAATCGCCCGGATGCAGCGATCGGTCGTGATTCCCACGGGCACGATCGGCCGATGCCACATGTCGAGCCCGTTCGCCGGAACGTCGATGGGAGAAGAGCGGACGATGACATCGGGTTGACCGAACTCGGGCGCGAACACCCACTCGTCAGTGTCCGAGAGGTCCGGCGGGGGAGGCATGTCAGCGGGGTTGCCCAACGGCGCGCCCTGGTCGACCCACGCGACCACCTTGTCGATGTCCTCCTGCGACAGACGCCAATCGTGCTCCAGGTCTTGGATGCCGATATCGTTGTCGTAGTAGTACGGAGGCATCAAGCGGTTCGCGACCTGCTCGCGAATGCGTCTCGCGTACCGCCGCGCGTCCTCGTACGTGGCGAGGTCCATGGGACCGATTCCGCCGGGACGGTGGCAGACAAGACAGTTGTTCTGGACGATGCTCGCGACGTCCTTCGCATACGTCACTTCCGCGACGTTCCCGGCGGAAGCGAACGTCACTTGGGCCCGAACTGGGCCGCTGAGTACCGAGGTCGTGCCGATCGCGGCGGCGAGAATCGATAGGGTGCGCGCCCACGTGCGGCTACGGCCATTCCTCTTGGGCAGGTGCATCTGGCTCTCCGATGCTGAGGGACCGAATGAGCCATCATACGCTCCCTCCCTGGGAAAACGAAAGGGGACCGAGGGCATCGCCCTCGGTCCCCCATCGGGAGACCCTTACCGCCTCAGGCGTCTACTCCTGATCCGTGATCCTGCGCTCCTGGTTCGCCTGGCGCTCCTCGAGCAGCTCCTGGTAACCCTCCTCGTCGAGGTGGGTCACCGCGATCCAGGCGTGCGACATCTCGTCACCCGTACGGCTGCCGCCGTCCACCCAAAGGTCGGCGTCCTGCACGTTCGGGTTGTTCTCGGTGTTGTCATACCACTGCTTCATGATCAGCACCCCACCCGCAGGAACGAGCGGAGCGACGTCCGGCGCGTAGATGTGGCTCTGGTGCCAGACCGCGCTCCAGTTCGAGACCATGCTGATCACCTCGATCCGACCCGTCTCCGGGTACATGATCTCCAGCGACGCAGAGCGAAGGCGCAGGTGCCCGTGCGGCTGGAAGCTGTCGATACGAACGGGGTGATCGAAGGTCACGAAGCCTTGCGTCATGGCTGTGCCATGCGGCTTCATGACCAGCTCGCCCTCACGGATGCCGTAGAGCGCGAGGTCCTGCTTGTACTCGTACTGATAGTCGGCCGGCCAGAGCCACAGACCCATCTCGACGACGTTGTCCTCGACCACCTGGTCCGTTGCATTCGAGCCCAGACCACCGGGGAAGAGGTGGATGTCCCATGCGACGTAAGAATTGGCGGGGATGATCCGGCACACGCCATCCGGAATCAGCTCGCCCAGCTTGCCCATCGCGTACTCGCTCGCCCGGTCACCCGTCGCCTCGAACGAACCGGCATCGGTCGAACGGGAGAAAGTCGAGTTCGCGTGGTGCACTACGGCCTTGGCTGGGCCAGCGGCCGGCTTCACCTGGATCGCGCGGATGCAGCGGTCCTCGGTCACCCCGGTCGGAACGATCGGGCGGTGCCACATGTCGAGGCCCGCCGGCGGAATGTCGATCGGCGTCGAGCGCACGATCACGTCCGGCTGGCCGAGATCCGGAGCGAACGCCCACTCATCGGAGTCCGTGAGCGGCGGGAACGTCGGCATGTCCGCCGGATCACCCAGCGGCGCACCCTGATCGACCCAAGCCACGATCGTGTTGATCTGCTCCTGCGGCAGGCGCCAGTCGTGCTCCAGCTCCTGAATGCCGATGTCCCGGTCGTAGTAGTACGGGGGCATCAACTGATTCGACACCTGCTCGCGGATACGCCGCGCGTACCGACGAGCATCCTCATACGTGATGAGGTCCATCGGCCCGATTCCGCCCGGACGGTGGCACACCGTGCAGTTGTTGCGGATGATGGTCGC
>VGVR01000025.1 GCA_016873995.1 Gemmatimonadota bacterium | reverse complement strand
GTGTACTGCCGCCGCTTCCGCGGCTCGTTCGTTGCTGTCATGCTCGTCCTCGTGGAGCCGAGCGCTGAACCTCAGACCGTCCGGGGTTTCAGGCCTCGACCTCCGTGGACGATGATGGGCAAGGACAGTTAGGGCCGCCCCACCCGCGAAATCCTGGATTCCGTTAGACTTGTGCGTTCGGACTTCGAGCTTTCCGAGCCGACGTACTCCTCCTTGCTCGGAAGAACTCCTGTGCCGCGTACTCGAGCGAAGAAGCGAAGGATCCCAGGCGGAGAGCTGCCGACCTCTCCCGAGATCCAAGAGGTGTCTCGACAGCTCGCCGGGCTCGCGGTTGCCCAACAGCGGGGTCCTCTGACTCACCGTCAGAGGGAGGAGCTCCGGAGGGCACTGGCCACGGCCGGTGAGGCACTGGGATGGTCCGATACTCGCGCGGGTAGCGAGGATCCAGTCGCCGCGGCGATGTTGGACGTCATAGCGCTGACGAACTGCGGAGTCGATTCCCTGGAGCAGGAGCTGGCGGAGGAGCGAGTCAGGAAACAGACCGAGATCGCTCGGCTCGAAGAAACGGTGGCATACGCGCGGGAGTTGGCCGGGAACGGACGGTCCATCTACCCCGCTGAGATCACCTACTCCTACACCGCTCGCGACTCATTCCAACGCCTGGTCACCAAGACGGCGACGAGTACCGTGAGCGATCCGTCTGAGGCGCTTGGCATCGCTGTAGCACTGCAGAAGAGCATCGAAAGCCGGACCAAGCTCACCGACCTTATGGTCGTCGACCTACAGGAGCGTCGCGCCTCCTTGCGTGACATGAAGCGGAGTGTTCCTGATTTTGCCAAGTTCTCCCGGGAGCTGCTCAGCGAAGTAATTGCCAACCTCGCCTAGAGCGCTCACCAACGCACCACCAAACCACTCGACCCACCAACCCCGAGGAACCCGAAGATGCCCGAAAAGGCCAAGCGCAAGCCGAGTGCGGCATTCATGAAGCCGATGACCCCCGACGCCGCCCTGGCTGCCGTGATCGGCAGCAAGCCGATGCCGAGGACCGAGGTCACGAAAGTGCTCTGGGACTACATCAAGAAGAACGGACTCCAGGATTCCAAGAACAAGCGCATGATCAACCCCGATGCGAAGCTCGCGGCGGTCTTCGGTGGCGATAAGCCGGTGAGCATGTTCGAGATGACGAAGCTCGTGGGGAATCATCTGAAGTAGCTCTGTGGCGGTAGGACTGAGGATGCCCGAGTCGACCCGTTCGACTCGGGCATTCGCGTTCTTGGGATGTGGTTCGAACGATGACCACGGACTCCTGTTGGTGTGCCGCCCTGGCGTGCGCTCCAGGAGCCTGCCTACTCTCCTTCGCCTTGGACTCGAACGCCACGGAGGTCCCTCATGATTTCGCACCACCGCGTAGGGTGCTGGTCGAACTGCCATCGCGCGACCTGGGCGGCCGCGCTGGTCCTGGCCGCCACCATGGTGGACGTGCTGGCCGCCCAGACCAGGCTGCCCGCGATACCGGAGAGTCAGCTGAGCGCCGAGCAGAGGGCGGCGATCGCGGAGTTCCGCGAGGTTCGTGGTGAGCTTTCGGGGCCATGGCATGCGATCGTGCGGAGTCCCGGCATGCTGAACCCGGCGCGCGCCCTCTCCGACTACGTGAGGTTCAACAGCTCGCTTCCGGCGAGGCTCTCGGAGTTCGCCATCCTGATCACCGCCCGTGAGTGGTCGTCGCAGTACGAGTGGAACGCGCATCACGGCCTCGCCATGCGTGGAGGGCTCCGGCCCGAGATCGCCGCGGCGGTGGCGGAGGGCCGGCGGCCCGAAGGCATGGCCGCGGACGAGGCAGCCGTCTACGATTTCTGCATCGAGCTGCACCAGAACCGCAGCGTCAGCGACGCGACCTACGCGCGCGCGCGCGAGCTTCTCGGAGAGCAGGGCATCATGGACGTCATCGGTCTGAGCGGCTGGTACACTCTGGTGTCGATGGTGCTGAACACGGCGCGCATTCCCGCGCCGGAGAACGCGACTCAGTTGCTGGAGCCGTTCCCCCGCTGAGCCGGGGCCGGGATGCGCGCGCGCGCACCGCGCGCGTCGAGTCCGATCGCGGGAGGAGATCGCAGCCCACGTCCGGCTGCGTCATCGCCGCTTCGGGCGCCGCGCCTCCTTCAGCTCCAACCTCTTCGTCACCATGGGCCGAGTCAGGTCCTCGAGCACATCCTTACCGATCCAGCGCTTGGTCTTGTCGCTCGAATTCGCCAGCTCGTCAGCGAGTGGCAAGACGGCCTCGTGGCATGCGCGACTACGAGAGCCCATCGCGCGCATGGCCCAGCTCACGGCCTTCTTGACGAAGTTGCGCTCGTCGTTCGCCGCGGCGAGACACAGCGGTAGCAGGGCGATCAGCGACGTATCGGGGACCTTCTTATCGTGCAGGGCGACGCTGGCGAACAGCGCGAAGGCGGCACGCCGCTCGAATTCCGGCCTGCGTCTGGCCCATTGCTCGATCTTGGCGAGCGCGTGGGGCGTCTTGTCGAAGAGGACGAAGCACACGGTGTCGCAGTCCGCCCAGTTGCGCATGACCTTGCACCACCTGTCCATCATGGCGGGCGTCACCCGCTCGGGATCGGCGACGAACGCAGCAAGCGCCTTGGCTTCGTGCCAGCCGGAGACCCATAGCGCCGGCGCCAGCGCGTGGTTCTTGACGATGCGCTTGGCTAGCCGCTTCACGTCCGTCATTGACGTGCCGAAGGCCTTGTCTGTGACAATGGCGAAGCGAGAGGCGAGCTGATCTCTGTGGCGCTTCTTGCCGTGGCGCTCCAACCAGGCAAGGCAGGTCGTGAGGTCGAGCGTCGGCTTGTGGACGTTCATGGGGCGATCTCAGTTCCGGATGCCGAGTTACCAGCCAATGGGCTCTGCCTCGCACGCCCGGGCAAGGCGGGCCTGGTCCTGGGGGTCCGTCTCGGAGGCGGAAGGGGGGGCGGCCCCGACTCCTCCTGGACTCCGGTCGGGAGTTTTTCGACCTTTCTTCCGCCTTTTCCACCCCAGATCTGATCAGACCCGAGGATACGAGGCGATGAAGCGCAATTACACCCAGCTGCCGGCCCTCACCCTGCTGGCCGTGCTCGCGGCCTGCGGCGGCCAAGAAGCGCCCGCTGACGACCAAGACATGGGCGCAGCACCGGAATCCGTTGCGTCGGCGCCAGCCGCCGCGGGCGGGCTGAGCTGCTATCTCGCGGGCGCTACCCCCGAGGAGGCGCGTGCGCGCGTCAGCCCACATTCCAGCTTGGGCTTCAACATCGGCCCCAACCCCGCGCTCCTTTGCTACGGCGCGCCCTCGGTGCGGGACCGGGACATCATGGGTGGCCTGGTGCCTTACGGCGAGCCATGGCGCATCGGAGCTGACGAGCCCACCACCCTCCACCTGAGTGCTCGCGCCAACGTGGGTGGGGTGGCCCTGGCGCCCGGCAGTTACTCGCTCTACGCGATTCCCGGTGAGCGCGAGTGGCAGTTCTTCATCAATACGAACTGGCAGCGCTGGGGCATTCCGATCGACGCTGCGGTACGGTCGACTGAGATCGGCAGCTTCACGGTTGTCCCGCAGGTGCTTCCTGAGATGGTCGAGCGGCTCACCTACGAGTTCGAGGAGGCCGCAGGCGGTGAGCCCGGCGGGGAGATCCTGCTCGAGTGGGCGAGCACCATGCTGCGTATTCCGATCGAGGGCTGAGGTCAGACGGGCCGGAGCGCGCCCGTTTGCCACTCCAGCTAGGCGAAGGACGCCCGAGCCGACGCGGTCGGCTCGGGCTCTTTCGTTGGTGGGTCGACCGGTTCGCGGTAAGCCGCGACCCCGCTACCCCCCGAGCCGCCCCCGCACTTCGGCGAGCCAGTTCGTAGATCTCGTGGTTCACCCGGAGTCGGTCGCCCACCCGACGCATACCTTCTAGTGCGGGTACCCCGGCCACCTCGGCTGATCCGGCTTCCAGTCCGGCAAAGGAGCCCACGCGTCCCGGTTCGGCATGACCACCTGCGGCAGGCTCTCCTGATCCATCACCGCGTCCTCCGCGATGATCCCGTTCCAGTAGAGGAGGAGCGCGGTGAGCGCGTAGACCTCGTCCGGAGTGAGCGTGCCTTCCCGGTTGAGAGGCATGCCGCGGTTGATGTAGTCCCACACCGTCGGCGCATAGGGAGAGCGGATGGGGAGGATGCGCCCGAGGTTCCACGGGTGCGTACCCTCCGGCCGGTCCTGCTTCACCAAGCGCGGCGCGCGGCCCTGCGAGCCCTCCGCTCCGTGGCAGCGGGCGCACTGCCGCCGGTAGACCAGCGCACCCTCCACGGCGGTGCCGCGTCCGGGCGGGAGCTCGTCGCCCGTGATGGGGTGAATGGAGATGTCCCAGGCGCGCACCTCTTCCTGGGTCGGAGTGCGGCCGAGACCGAACGTGGGCGACTGCGCGAGCGCGGGCCCCGCCGCCACGACCAAGAGCGCCGGGACCACCAGCGTCCCGAGACCGCTAGGCGACCGCATTGTGCACGCTCCCGTCGCGCTCGATCCTCCACGGCTGAATCGAGTTGTCTTGGCCGGGCACGCTGAGGGGACTCCCTTCGGGTACCTCGAAGAACTCGCGCACCTGCTCCCGCGACGGCTGGATCTGGCCGATCTCGTCCGTGCACCGCGACATCAGCACCGCCTCGCTGCCGTCCCAGGTCCAGTTGAAGCTGAACGCAGTATGCGCCATGCGCTGCGGCGTCCCGCGGATGTCGGCGTCGAACCAGGTGCGGCCGCCGTCGACGGAGGCCTCCACGCGGCTCACCTTGCCGCCGCCGGACCAGGCGAGGCCCCTGACTTCGTAGAAGCCGGTGCCAGGGAGCTGCTGTCCTCCCGAAGGCCAGGTGATCACCGACTTCGGCCCGATCTGGAAGCCGAGCGCGGCGTCGTGGTGCTCCTGACTGAGGTGGCCGTAGTCGTTGTAGGTCATGTAGAACTGGTCGACCACCTTGATCCGCCGGAGCCACTTCACGGACAGGATGCCCTCGAACCCTGGCACGATGATGCGCAGCGGGAATCCCTGTTGGGGTCTGAGCGGCTCGCCGTTCATGCCGTACGCCACGATGATGTCGTCCATCGCCTTGGCCATCGGTAGGCTCGACGTGCCTTTCACTTCCTCGATGCCCTCGGCGATGATCCAGTTGCCGCCCTCCTGCACGCCGGCTTCCTCGAGCAGCGTACGCAGGAGCACGCCCGTCCACTCGGCGCAGCTCGTCATCCCGTGCGACTCCACGATGGTCCTGTGCCTCGGGCTCGAGCGGTTTCCGGCGCACTCCAGGAAGTGCAGGCGGGTCACCGACGGGAAGCGCTTCAGCTCGTCCATCGTGTAGATCAGCTCGCGGTCCACCATGCCGTGGATCATCAGCCGATGTTCCGCCGGGTCGATGATGGGCACGAACGACCCGCGCGTCGTTCCGAAGTAGTGGAGCGAGGACGGTGTGATCGCGCCGATCTGGTCCTGGAGCGGGGTGCCGATGTGGAAGACCAGCCCGAAGTCGTCGGGTGAGGGTCGCCCGTTGACCGGACTCCGCACCGAGGTCACGAAGGGCGACCGCTCGCCGTAGGCTATGAGCTCGGGGCTCGAATAGTCGGGCAACTCCTGGGCCTGTGTCTCGGCCGACTGGGCAGCTGCCTCAGCTCCGTCGAGCGCAGGTCCGCCGAGTGTGAGCCCACCCGCAAGGGCCGCGCCGCGCTTGAGGAAGGCCCTCCGGTTTGGTTGCTCCGAAGCCATGGTCGATCCCTCCTAGGCTGAGGTAGGTCAGACAGCCGAGACCGTTGGCAACATACGCGGGGAAGGCGGGTTTGGCCAAACGTGCCGGTGAGAGGGGTCGAAGAGCTTGACGGCGGGGGAGCTCCCACGCCAAGCAGGCGCCGAGGCGCTGCAACCCTTAGGATGGTACGACCTCGGCCTCGGCATCTCGGCCACGACCCGCGGAGCAGAAGTCGCTACCATGACCACCGACGAGACAGGCGGATCGGCTGCCGGGTCGCGTTACGGCACCGTGGCCCGACTCTTCCACTGGGCCATCGCGGTGCTCGTCGTCCTTCAGGTCCTGGCCGGTATCGCCATGACGAGCGAGCCGCTCGCTGGCGTGGTCGAGAGGTTGGGCATCTATGTCTATCACAAGGGGGCGGGCGCCGTCCTGCTGGCGCTCGTGATCGGTCGTTTGCTTTGGCGCGTGACCCACCGGCCGCCGCCGTTCCCCGCCTTCATGCCGCCGCTCGAGCAGCGTATCGCCGGCGCGACCCACGTGACCATCTATGTGCTGTTGCTCGCGATGACCGTGAGCGGCTACGTGCACGTGATCGGCGGAGAGTTCCCGATCGAGCTGCTGGACGCGGCCGGCATCCCGCCGCTCCTGCCGCCCATGCCGCGCGCCGCCGCGGCTGCCCTGGTCGTGCATCGGTTCGCCGTGTTCGGCCTCGTCGCGCTGGTGGCGGTACACGTGGCGATGGTGATCCGGCACGAGCTCATCGACGGGAATCCCGTCCTCCAGAGAATGTGGCCGCCCGTGGGGCGGTGAGGGGGCGACCCAGGTCGACGCGGGAGGCGGCGAGAGGGTCCCGCTGGTCGAGCTGGCTTCCGGGTCCCTGGGTGTGAGGCTCCGGGCGGGTCAGCTCCCCTGGCTACGCTGGACCCCCGCCTCCAAACTGAGCACGGTATTGCCCGACCAACTCGGACCCGATTCCGCACCTACCGCCCACACGTCATCCATGCACCTCCCTACTCCGAAGGGCCGCAAGGCACTCGTCCTCGCGTTGACCGTACTCTGCTTGCCCGGCTGTCCCTAAGAAGCCACGACACCGTGCTCCGCGACCGACCTGACCTTCCTCCGCGCCCGCGTGAGCGGACAGTCTGCGGTCCTCGTCGGTCCCGCGAGCGCGGGTGGATCCGTCACCGTTTCGCTGGGGGTCCCCACGACCCTCTCCATCGAAGTGCTGAACGGCGCGCAGCAGGTCCAGTCCTGCGTCGCTGGGCCCCAGTATCAGATCTCCTATATGGCTGATCCGGGAATCACTTTCGTCACAGGCGGCACGTTCGACGGCACCTTGACCGGCACGTCTGCCGGGACCACGACGCTGTATCTGGGGCTATTTCAGCCCAGCGGGGGGTCGGGCTACGACATCCCCCTGTCTCCGCTCACCGTCGTCGTGCAACCCTGACGGACGCATGCCTGCCCTAGGGACTTCGAGGCGATCGACGACGGGCCCCTCCCTCACTTCTTCCTGATCGTGGCGCCACCGCTCGAGGTTTCCAACCTGCTGGTTCTCGGCAAGATCGCCCAGTTCTGCAGCGGTTACCGAGGGTACCCGAGCGGACGGGGATTCGGCAACGGGTAGCGCCTGGGCACCCATAGCGACCGCGGAACCGCGGTGCGCTTGCGCCCCTGGCGGGCTGTGTCCACACTCCACCCGTCGTTTCACCTAGGAGATCGACTGCCATGCAGGACCGCCGGTATCGCGCCGGAATCGCCGCCTTCCTGCTCACCGCTTGCCTGGCCGCAGGTGCGGACGGGGCCCTCGCGCAGCAGCAGTGGCTCAACAGCCCGCTTGCTGCCACCGGGAACCCCGTGATTCCGTTCTTCGAGGGCTGGTACGACAACGGCGACGGGACCCTGACACTCTCGTTCGGCTACCTCAATCGGAACCCGCGCGACGTCGTCGAGATTCCGCTCGGCGCGCGCAACCGCATCGAGCCCGCCGAGTTCGACGGGAGGCAGCCGTCGCACTTCTTGCCAACGCGTAATCGCGGCATGTTCGCGGTGACCATTCCCGCTTCCCGGCGTGACTTGGACGTTTGGTGGTACCTGACCGACGATCGGGGTAACGAGTACAAAGTGCCCGGAAGGGCGCGTTCCTCAGGCTATCAGCTGGATTGGAACCCGCGCCCGCACGGGAGCCTACCTCCGTGGATGTGGTTCACCTCCGAACGTGATGCCCGGCGCGGGCCCGAGGGCATTTACGCGCCCGAGACACTCACGACGCGCGTGGGACAGCCGCTCACGCTCACCGTCGAAACGCAGGACCCTTCCGTCCGCGATGCGACGGATCCTCGGTTCCGGAACGGGATTCCCGTCAACGTGTCGTGGTCGAAGTACCAGGGCCCGCCGGGCGCGGTGACCTTCGAGCGCCATCCCTCGCACCCCGACAGCCAGCGTCCGACTGCCAGGGGCCGCGGCGCTCCGCCCCTCGGGCGCGACGCGGTCGCGCTTTCCCAAGGCGGCGGCACGGCCAGGGTCATCGCGACGTTCGAGGCGCCGGGCGACTATATCCTGCGCGCCGAAGCGAACAACTGGAACGCGCCCGACAGCCAGTCGATCGACCAGTGCTGCTGGACCAACGCCTACGTGCGCGTGCGTGTCTCTCCTTGAGCCGGGTGTCCGGCCGGGACGCGCAGCTTGCGTCTGCCAAACAGGCGTCCCATAGATTGACTACCCTCCACCCGAGTACGGGAGTGAATATGGTGATGAACGGCCGGCTTCTGGCTGCGGCTGCGATCGCGGCGGGTCTCGCGGTCCACGCCCCAGCGTCTGCTCAGGTGCAGTTCGCGACGAGCGAGACGCGCGCTGTGACCTACTCCAGCGACGTCGCGGCGATCATCCAGCAGAACTGCATCGTCTGCCACCGCCCCGGCGGGATCGGGCCCATGGACCTCGTCACCTATGAGGACGCGCGCCGCTACGCCACGCGTATCAGGGCACAGGTGAGCAACGGGCTCATGCCGCCCTATGCCTACGACCGGAACATCGGCATCCAGGATCTCCAGGGGGACTGGCGCCTCTCGGACGAAGAGATCAACACGATCGTCGCTTGGGTGGACCAGGGTGCGGCGCTCGGCGACGCATCGGCAGTGCCGCCCCCGCCGAGCCTTCCCGCGGCGCACGAGTTCACGCTCCAGGCGGAGCTCGGACCGCCGGACATCATCATCCGCTCGACGCCGATCGACGTGCCCTCCGAGGGCAACGACATGTGGCACCGGCCGATCGTTCCGACGGGTCTGACGTCAGACCGTTGCATCAAGGCGTCACAGGTGAAGCCTGCGACGGCTCGGGCTGCGACCGTGGTGCACCACGCCATCCCGACGTTCACGCGCACGCAGTCGGACGGAAGCGTGCAGACGCTCGAGCGCGCGACGGAGTACGCGATGGGCAAGTACGGGGAGATCAGCCCCGACGGCGTCTGCCGCATCGCACCGGCCGACTCCGATGTCCGTTGGGACATCCATCTCTATCCCGGCGGGGTCGGCGCGAACGCGCCCGGCACCGTGATCGAGGACAACGTGGTGGAGCTGGGCCTCTGGCTGCACCCCGAGGGCTACGAGTACGAGTACAAGCAGGACCTCGGCTACTACGGCTTCGAGGAAGGTCCGACCGAGATGATCATCCCGCCGGGCGGGACGGTCATGACGCAGGGCCTCTCATCCTGGGATCACCCCGTGCGCATCGACTCGTGGCAGCCGCACGGGCACCTGCGTCTGCGCGCAGCCTCGCTCGAGATCTTCTATCCGGAGACCGGTCGCACCGAGACCATCAGCATGGTCTCCAACTGGAGCGCCATTTGGCACCAGAGCCACATCTACGGCGCCGACTCGGCTCCGCTGGTGCCGGCTGGTGCGGTCATGATCCAGAAGAACTGGTACGACAACTCGGCGGCGAACCCGAACAATCCCGATCCGGACCAGTGGGTCGACTACGGGGCGCGCACCGCCGACGAGATGGGCCACGGCTGGCTCGCGGTCACGCACCTCGACGAGGAGGGGTACCAACGGCTCCTCGCCGAGCGCCAAGCGCGCCAGCGGCCCGCCGCCGACCAGTAAGTCGGACGTGCAGCGCCCTGACGGGCGCTGACGGGAGTGACTGGGGGGCCGAGGGATTCTTCCCTCGGCCCCCCTCGTGGTTTGTTGTGGGGCCGCGACGGCGCAGGCTGGAAGACCGAGATGACCGTGATCTACCGGAGGTCGCCACTGCGCTGAGTTGATGGGTGGGCGGGGTGGTCAGAAGTGACTCACCCGGTTCTCGCCGCACGCCGCTCTGGTCGCTACGTTGGCCGCCGGCCCTCGACCTATCCGCCAACGCAGCCTGTGAGCGTCCCTCCGCCCGAATCGCTTACTCGGCTTCTGGCCGCACCCACTGGGCCGCTTCAGGACCAGGCATGGGATGCGTTCCTCGCAGAGCACCACGCGATACTCCTCTTCATCGCGAAGCGAATGGATGGCGGGCACGACGCGGTCATGGATCGCTACGCGGCCATCCTGGAGGGTCTCCGCTCCGAGGAGTTCCGTCGGCTTCGAGTCTATGACGGCGCTGGACCCGGGCCCTTCTCCACGTGGCTCATTTGTCTGTGTAGTACCGGGTGTCGGCGGGACTCCTTGCAGCCGGACACCTGTGCAGGTGCCCGGTGGCGTCGTCTTCGCGGACATCAGCGCGGGTGGCGGATATACCTGCGGCGTGACTGCATTGGGACAGGCTTCCTGTTGGGATAGCGGCGCACCTGCGCCGCTGCCGGGTGCCCTGGCCCTGACTTCGATTGCCGCGGGCACGGCCAGTATCTGTGGGCTCACGAGCGCGGGCAGAGCCTACTGCTGGAGCCGGGATGGGTGGCACCCAGGGCCGGTTGTCGCTTCCGGTGTGGAAACGTTCATCGCCGTGAATGCTGGCAGCCTCATGCCGCAGTTCGGCCTCAGCTTCGGCGCTAGCTGCGCCGTCGCCATGGGTGGGGCGGCGTATTGCTGGGGAAACAATTCGTTCGGCCAACTCGGCGACGGCACCACGACGAACGCCGCCGCGCCGAAGGCGGTGGTTGGTGGCCTGTCATTCGTGTCCGTGGGTGCGGGACTGGAGCACACCTGCGGGCTCACGACCGCCGGAGACGCTTACTGCTGGGGCCAGAACACGGGCCTCCAGGTGCAGGGGCAGTTGGGTGACGGCACGAACTCCCCGAGTTCAACTCCCGTACGCGTGAACACGACTCTGAAGTTCGTGCAGCTGCAAGTGGGCCGTCAGTTCACCTGCGCGCGCACGGCGGATGGGCGCATCTCCTGCTGGGGTGACAATCGCTTCGGCCAACTGGGCCATGGTGACCCCTATCAGCCCAACAGCTCGACTCCGGTCGGCGTGGCGGGAGTGTCCTAGCACGTGATTGCACGGGCGCCTCCCCCGCGCCTCAGTTGCAGACGAGATCGAAGTGCGCTTGGCGAAGACTGTCCGTCTGCAGAAGGATGGGTACCGGGTTCGATCCGCTGATCAGGCAGTTTGCCGCGTAGTCGCTCAGCGTCACGTTGTAGGTGCCTGGCTTCACCGAGCTGAACGTCACGAGGCCGTTCACGTCGATGGGCTCGATGCGTCCCTCGTCCAGTCGCACCTTGTAGCCGTCCGCATCGGGTGCGGAGCCCGACGTGTTCGTAGAGGCCAGGATGGTCCCGAACTGGATGGTGTCGTCGTCTTCCGGTCCGAAGGTGACGTCCCCTTCGCTGAAGCAGGCCGTCATGGCGGCCCAGGCGAGGGCGATGGCGCCCACGGCTCTGCGCGTGTGTGTCATCCTGAGAAATACACGGGTCGGTTCCCGACCGATCCCGCGGGGCGTCGGGGCAGGTGGCTCGAGTCGCTACCTGTACGCCTTCGCGAACCCGTTGCGAGCGTTGGTCACGGTGAAGGTACCGTCTCTCTGCGCGGACACCTGAATCCAGTAGGCGCGCCCGTTGTGCACGGGGGCAGGGGGCGCCCCTCGGCCCTGCGGCGGCGCGATGGGTGCCACCGGCATCGCCGCCAGATCCTCGTCCAGGCCGTTGGCGATGAACAGCCCGGGCACGGTGTATTCTTGGCCGCTCAGCTGCGAGAAGTGGAGCTGCCAGAGATCTTCGAGGCCGGGTGCGGAGTGGATGACGCGCATCGCCTCGGGCTGGCCGCCCTTGCGGGTGCCGTTGTTCATGAGGGCGACACGCGGCGCGATCGCGTGCACGAGTGCGGCGGCGTTCGAGATCGGCTGGCCGTGGTGCGTCACCACCCAGAGGTCCACCGTCCCGATCGGGTTGTTCGGGCACATGAGCTCGTACTCGGTGTTGGCGGTCAGGTCGCCGAGGTGGAGCACGCGGAAGTCGCCGAAACGGACGAGAATGCCGACCGACTGCGCGTTCTCGCCCATGTCTTCGGCTTGCGGCAAGAACCCCGTGCAATAGGGATTCGCAGATCCGCCACCAGGGACGGCGCGGCCGATGACTCGCTTCCCGGACGTGAGGACGGTGACGTCGAGCCCTGACACGGCGATCGGGTCGCCGGGCGCCGCAACGGTGTGCCGAGCCGACGCGTAGATGCGCGGGTACGTCGTGGTGACGAATTCGACCGCAGCGGCGGCGGTCTCGACCGTGGGGCCGTGATCGATGAAGTGTGCGATGGGGACGCGGCTCGCCAGCTCCTGCATCGCGCCGTAGTGGTCGCCGTGCCAATGCGTGGTGATCAGGTGGTCGATGCGGCTCACGCCCGCGTCGCGCATGGCGTCGAGGATTCGCCCCGCATCCCGCTGCGCGTTCGGCCCGCCATTCCCGGTGTCGACGAGCAGGCTCTCTCCGGAGGGCGACACGAAGAGCGTGGCGCCGCCCCCTTCGACATCGATGAGCCAGATGCGGAGCCGGTCCTGGGCGTCGAGCCCGAGGGGTGCAACCCCGGCGAGGAGCAGGAGGAGCGCGACGATTCGAAGGCTGACCATGGTGCCCCATTCTCCGTGCCGGCGGGCACCCCGGCAAGGTGCGGGAACCGCTACCCCGTGATACTATGGCCCACGCGTCGGCTCGCGACGTCGAGGCCGAGCAGCCTGCACGCAGACGGGAGGAGCGCCGATGAGACTCGAGAAGGGCGAGTCGTCCGGGCCGTCGCCCGGAGTGCCGCTCACGCGGAGGGAGCTCGTTCTGGGACTTCTGGCGGCGGCCGCTGCGCGACCGCGACCCCTCGGAGCGGGGATTCCAGGAGACGTCGGGCCGGCCCAGTCGGTCCTTCCGTTCCGCGTGCTCACGCTGAACCACATCAGCTTCGTGTGCGACGACCTCGCGAGCACGGTGGCTTGGTTCGAGCGGGTGCTCGGGATTCCCCGCCACGCGTTCCAGGACTACTTGGGCGGCGGCCAAGGCCAAACCGTCCTGCGCTCTTCGGTCGACCCGCCGGCCTACATGGCGCTCTCGCAGCGGCCCCGCGAAGCGATCGGGACTCCGAGGGGTGGGCGGCCGCACTTCTGCTGGGGCATCGAGGACTTCAACGTGCACCGCATCCTGGCGGGGCTCGCCGAGATGAAGATTCCGGCGGAGTCGGTGCTGCGCGAGGGCACCACCATCAACGGGGTGAACTTCGACGGCCCGGATGGCGAGCCCTTCCAGTTCAACCCGGTGATCGCGTGCGGTGGAGTGGGATTCCTCGGCGAGGTATGCGACGGGTCCGCGCGAGCGGTACAGCGGCCGGGCGATCCGCCCCCGGTCCAGGTCGCGACGATGAACCACATCAAGTACTACCACGCAGACCTCGACCGCGCGCTCGAGTGGTATCTCAGGCTGACCGACATGCGCGTCGTCACGTATCAGGAGCGCCAAGGAGGCCCACGCACCGAGGGCTATAGCGGGCGCCCGCTTCCGGTTCTCAGGATCGGGTCGGGGCCTCAGCACCTGGTGCTGGCGGAGGGCTCAGGCGCCGAGGCATCCCGCATGCACGTCGGTTTCGGCGTGGCGGGGTTCGATGCGGATCGGGTGATGGCCCGCCTCGCCGAGCACGGAGTGTCGGCCCGTGTGAGGATGCGCGAAGGCGTCACGCCCGAGGTGCTCGTGGACGGGCCGGACAACGTGCGTATCCAGATTCAGGACGTGAGTTACTGCGGTGGAACTGGCCGCCTCGGCAACGTGTGCACGCAGTAGCGCAGTGCGAAGGTCGGGGTTATGCCGCCAAGGACGGTGATCGATGAGATTCAGGAGCGTGGTATTCGCGGGCGCCGCCGCGGTGCTCGCCGCGACCAACGCCGCAGCCCAGACGCCGGCGCCGGGTGAAGCGGACCCGGGTGTCAGGCCGACGCGGCTCATCGACCGTGAGGAGATCCGCGTATATCGCGTGGATCTGCAAGGCGGGGCCGTGCGGTCCGTGCACGCGCACGATGACGTCGAGTACCACGTTTGGGTGCCGCTAGAGGGGCGCCTCGAGATCACCGTCGGGACCGCAGCCCCCTCGGTTGCCGTCCCTGGACAGGCGTTCTTCATGACGCGCGGGACGCGCCATGGATTTCGCAACCTCGGCACCACACCGGCCGCAGTGATGGAGATCTTCGTGAAGAAGTCCGTGACCGCAACTGGGCCCGACGCTCCCGGCGACCTCTCCCAGGTGCTTGCCCTGCTCGCCGAACAGAGGAGGGAGCCGTGAACCGACGGACCTTCGTGGGCGCCGCACTCACTGCAGGCGCGACGGTGCCCGCACTTCCCCGTGAGCTGCTGGGGAGCAGACCAGACCTGGAATCGGACGCGTCACGGGCGCGCTCGGCACCGAGCCGGCCCGTCACGGACGCGCAGCGCCAGGTGGCGGAGTCGGTGCGCTACCTGGGGTTCGACACCTTCGGCACCGTCGTCGACTGGCGCGGCTCCGTGATCGCCGAAGTCGAGCAGCTCGCGCGCCAGAAGGGGTGGAGCCTAGACGCAGAGGCGTTCGCGGTCGCTTGGCGCGCCAACTACGGGCCGTCGAGGAATCGCGTGCGCACCGGTGAGCTGCCGTGGACGGACCTGGATGCCCTCCACCGGATGACGCTCGACGATCTCCTCGTGCGCTTCGACCTCAGGGGTCTCACCGAGCCGGAGAAGGTGCACCTCAACGAGGTGTGGCACCGGCTGCACGGATGGCCCGATGCGCCGACCGGACTGACGCGGCTCCGTACGCGCTACATCCTCTCTCCCATGTCGAACGGGAACGTCGCGTTGCTGACGGAGATGGCGAAGTTCGCCGGACTTCCCTGGGACTGCATCATGGGCTCCGACGTGGTCCGTCACTACAAGCCCGACCGGGAGATGTACCTGGCCCCCTGCGAGTTCTTCGACATCCCGCCTTCGCAGGTGATGCTCGTCGCTGCGCACCCTGGCGACCTGGACTCTGCGAAGAGCTTCGGACTCCGGACGGCGTACGTGCATCGTCCGCTGGAGAACGGGCCCAACGCGGATCCGCCGGAGTGGCCCGCGCCGGGCCGCTTCGACTTCCTAGCCAACGATTTCCACGACCTCGCCGCCCAGATGGGGATCTGGACGCTGCCTGCGTAGCGTAGGCGAACCAACTTAGGAGAGTTCGACCATGAGAGCGTTTCCCATCCTGGCAGCCGCATTCCTCGTGGGGCCCCTCGCGACGTCCGCCCAGCAGCCGAGAATCAATGCGACCGACCCGCAGCCGTCGTGTACCATGTGCCAGGGTGCCTTCATTCCCCTGTCGGAGATCGAGGCCTACACGGAGAAGGCGATCAACGAGGATCTGACCGACCAGCAGGTCCGCGCGCATGATATCGGCAAGGCTCACGTCGGTATCGGTCTCGTGTACCGGGGCAGACTGGAAGGTCCGCGGCCTAACTCGGTGGCCGAACACGACTTGGTGAGCGAGGTCTACCACGTCATCTCCGGCTCGGCGACGCTGATGCTCGGCCCCGACATCACCCAGAAGGAGCGCCGGCCCGCCACCATGCAAACGGTTCGGGAGTTCAACGGACCGGGGCACAACGGCAACGAGATTCGCAACGGGATCGAGTACAACCTCAGGGCGGGTGACGTCGTCATCATCCCGGCCGGCACGGGCCACCTCTTCACGCGCATCGACGACCACGTCCGCTACCTGATGATTCGCATCGACCCGGACAAGGTCACGCCGATCAAGACGGCGGTGCAGTCGAGGCAGTACTTGGCGGGGACGTCGCGGTAGGTGAGCCTCGCGACGGACCGGGGGGAAGGGGGCGCGGCCGGTTTGCGCGGACACGGCTGCGCCCTCGAGGCGGGGCCGCCCTTCAGAGCCCCATCTGGAACGTGTGCGAGTACTTCACCAGGATCGTGCGCTCGTTGTAGAGCGGGCGCACGGGCGCGAACGACGTCCGATCCGTGACGAGGCCCTCGTTCCAGACGATGTAGAAGTCGTTGCCCTCGCGCGGATTGTAACCTATGCGCAGATTCGCGATGACGGCGTTGTCGGTGCTGTTGTACTGCACGAAGCCGACGGCCGAGGTGGTGTTGGAGAGCATGACCTGGGCACGCAGCCGTGCGAGGTGGCCCGTGAAGCCTTGGCTGCGACCATCGAATTGGACTCGGTCTAGCCGGTAGGTGGCGGACAGATTCAAGTGCGCCGAGGGGTCCCAGATGGGCCCGAACGACACGGTGGCGCGCCGCCCGTCGTAGAACTGGCCCGCCTCCACGGCGATGGTCGCGCGGAAGGGGTCGCCCTGCGGGCCCGAGTACTGCGCCCGGCCGGCCAAGTAGTGGTATTCGCCTGCCGGAACCGAAGTGGACTCGGGGAGCCGGAACAGGGCGTCGAGGTTTTCGTAGCTGAACGGCGCGGACAAGGTGAGCTGGTGCGTGCCCCAGGTCTGGAGCGCCAGGCTCGGCTCCACCTGCACGACCTCGACGACGCCATCCTCGTTCCTGCGCACGAGCCCGCCGTTGAGGCCCAGATTGTACGTGTAGAAGCGCGAGCCGGGGGCCATGCGCCATCCATATCCCAGGTTTGCGGATCCCCTGGAGTAGTCGCGCTGGCGGAGGAAGCCCATCCCGGGGTCGAAGTTCCAGCCGGTTCGGGAGAGGTCGAGCGCGTAGGTGAGGCCGTCCAGTCCCCGGCGCTCCCAATTCAGCCGCGCCACCCCGCGGTCGAGCGCGTCGGTCGTGCCTCCGGGGGGCGGAATCTCGGTGTCGTCGAAGCTCTGTGCCCAGTTCAGTGCGAGATAGTCGTCTCCCGCGATGCGGAAGATGCCGTCCACGCCGTAGACCAGGTTGTGATAGCCGCCTGCCGCGACGCGGCTGGTGAATATCCCGCCCACGTAGGAGTTGGCGTTGAACACCCGGCGGCGCAGTCGGGCGACGCCGAGGTTCTCGGACGGGAGCGCCTCGGACTCGGCCGTCTGGAGGTTCAGGAGCCCGACGTCCCAGTCCCCGATCCTCCCCACCACCCGACCACCGCCGTAGATGCGGACCGGCCGGCCGCGCGCGAGCCCCACCGTGCGAGAGTGGAAGAGTCGGTCCTGCCCGCCGATCCCGAACTCGAAGTTCGGCGCGCGCTCCTGGAAGAAGCGGCGCTTTTCTGGGAAGAAGAGCGAGAAGCGCGTGAGGTTCACCTGCTGGTCGTCTGCCTCGACCTGCGCGAAGTCGGTGTTGGCGGTGAGGTCGAGCGTCAGATTCGACGTGAGGCCGACGCGCACGTCGAGTCCGCCTTCGGTCACGCGGTCGTCGTTGCGATCGTAGGCGGTACCGGAGGCGGCGAGCGCGTGCGTGTAGCCGCCGCCACCGAGGGCGTAAGGCGTCACGTAGAGCGGAGTGCCGGGGGCCTCGATCCCCTCGAAGACGATCTTCCGCATGAGCGACGGCATCGTGTACGCGGATTGTCCCTGGTCCGGCGGAATGTCCGGATACACGTGCCGTTCGTTCTTGCGCGAGATGTTGCGGAGCATCGACACGCCCATGACGACGCGCCCTTCGTCGGACTGGTACAGCAAGCTCGCGAACGGAATGCGGATCTCCGCGTACCAGCCGCGCTCGTCTCGTGAGACGGCCGCGTCCCAGAACGCGTTCCAGCTGTTGTCGCTCTGTTGGCCGTCGTTGAAGCGCTGGGAGTCGCTTCGGTTGCCGAGCGGCCCTGTCTTGAACTGGAGGGCGTTCTCGTCGTCGTTGAGCGTGTCGAAGTACACGGAACAGAAGTCGCTGCGGAAACTCGTCTCGTCGCGCTCGTACGAGTACGCGCGGATCCCCTCCGGATCCGAGTCGTACGCCTTGCACGAGAAGTAGATGTACTCGTCGTCGTAGGCGACCCGGAACTCGGTCGGCTCGGTGAGGGGCGCCATGAACGTGGGGAAGTGCATCACGGCCGTGAGCGGCTCGATCGCATTCCAGGCAGGGTCGTCGACGCGGCCATCGAACTCGAGCTGCCCTTCGATGCGCCGGGCCGGGTAGGCGTCTGCCATCGCGGGCCGCGCCGGAGTGGGGGTGTCTGCGGGTGCCGAGGTCACGAGAGCCTCCGCCGCGGGGGCCGGCGTCGGTGCGGTGGGCACAACCGGGGTCACCCCCGGTGGCGGTGCAGGCGCCTCCGGCGGGGACTCGGCTACGACTTCGATGGCCGCGAGCCCTTGCTGCAGGATCCTCCAGCTGGCGCCATCGCGGACCCGTGACTCCGAGTAGACGAACGGCCCGCGCACGACGCCCGTGGCCAGCGTGATGCTGCCATCCACCTGCGCCGTCGTCACCGCGGTCCTGCCGAGCACACGAGTCTGGATATCCTGCGCACGCCAGTCCACGCCGCCGACGAGGGCCAACCACTCGTCCACCCCGAGCTCCCTCAACTCGCCCACCACCACGAACGTCCGTGCGCCCGGCGCGTACTCCGTGCGCACCGCGCGCGAGTCTCCCGTGCTCAACGCGGAGAGGGTGCGCTGGACGGCCTCCGTGATTTCCTGGGCCGGGGAGGCCACCGGTAGCAGCGCGACGGTGGCCAAGCTGAAGATCAACGGCTTCGTGGGAAGTCTCATCCGCACTGGCTCACCGGTGGTCCATGCCACCGGGAATGCCGCCGCGCTCCACCGCGCGCCGCCGAGGGCGGCCGTCATGATACGGGCTCGGGCGCGATTGGGGTACGGTGGGACTGCGTTCCGGGCATCGGGGCTGGCCCGACGGGTTCCCTGTCCGTCATGTTGACGCTCCGGTCGTCGTTCGTCTTCAGTGGGGGTGCTATGGCGCGGACCAGGCTGCTGCTGCACGTACTCCTTCCGGCGTTCCTGGCGTGCTCGCAGGGGGAGCGCATCGAGGGCGTGGGTGAGGGCGCCCTCTGGTTCGAGGGCGCGCGGCTGATCGTGGGAGACGGCTCCGCGCCAATCGAGTCGGCGGCCTTCCTGGTGCAGGCTGACAGCTTCGTCTGGGTGGGCAGGCAGGGCGAGCTGCAGCCGCCCGACGGGGCGGTGCGGGTCGACCTTACGGGCGCGACCGTCATCCCGGCGCTCATCGACGGCCACAACCACATCGGCCTGGTCGACGTTCGGACCCGCACCAACGCCAAGTCGAACTACACGCGTGACAACCTGGTGGATCAACTCGACCGCTACGCCTACTACGGCGTCGGCGCCGCGTTGAGCATGGGACTCGAGGCCGACCGCGAGCTAGCGTATCAGCTGCGCGACGAGGTGATGCCCGGTACCGCCCGTTTCCTGACGGTCGGGCGCGGAATCGCAGCGACCCCCATGGCGGGCCCGCCCACCGAGGCGCGGCTCGGCATTCCCTACGGCGCGGCCACTGAAGCGGAGGGGCGGGCGGCGGTGCAGGAGCTCCGGGCCGGCGGTGTGAGCTTCGTGAAGATCTGGGTGGATGACCGAGGTGGGTCGGTTCCCAAGCTCCAACCCGAGGTGTACCGCGCGATCATTGCGGAGGCGCACGGCCTTGGGATGCGGGTGCTCGCCCACGTAGGGCAGGCGAGCGCGCTCGCGGACGCCAAGGATCTCTTGGTGGCTGGCGTCGACGGGTTCGTGCACACCGTGCGCGATCGCGATGTCGACGAGGAGTACCTGAGGCTCGTACGCCAGCACCCCGACGTGTGGACCGGACCCAACTTGCCCGGCACCCCGGTGACGCAGGTCGATTTGGCCGCATTGAGCGAGACGCTTCCTCCCGAGCAGGTCGCGGAGATGCGTGCGGACCTGGAGCGCCGCATGGCGCAGGGTGATACCGTGCCGAGCGAGCTCTTCCAGCTCCAATGCCGCAACCTGCGCCGCATCCACGATGCGGGCATGATCCTCGGGCTCGGGACCGACGGCACGGGCGATGCATTCGGGGTGCACCAGGAGCTGGCGGACTACACGCGGTGTGGGCTCACGCCGCACGAGGCGATCGTCGCTGCCACGAGCACGAACGCGCGGATCCTCAGGCTCGAGCGGATGGGAACCGTCGCGGCGGGAAGGAGCGCCGACTTCATCGTCCTCGAGTCGAACCCCTTGGACGACATCACGAACACGCGCAGGATTCGGGAGGTATACCTCCGCGGCGAGCCAGTCGACCGAGCGGGGCTGCGCACCCGCTGGACGGGCTCCGGGCAGCCCTGACGCACGCGTCACGCCATCCCATCAACGGACATGAGATGATGCCGGTAGCCAGGACATCCCGGACGTTCGCCTTCGCTTCGGCAGCCATGCTCGCCGTTTCGGCGTGCACGTCGGATCGAGCGCCCACCATCATCGTGTCCGGCGCCTCGGGTCAGCTCGGAGGCCTCGTCGTCGAGGAGCTACTCGCTCGAGGGGTCGAGCATGCGGACCTCATCCTGGTGAGCCGGACACCCGAGGAGCTCGAGCGCTACGCCGAGATGGGTGCCAGCGCACGCTTCGGCGACTTCACGGAGCCGGAGTCCCTGCGGGCCGCCTACGAGGGTGGCGACAAGCTATTGATCATAAGCCTCAACACGCGTGGCAACCCGAACCCGCGTGTCGCGGCGGAGCGGGTGGCGCTGCAACGCACGGCGATCGAGGCGGCGGTGGCGGCTGGGGTGCAACACATCGTCTACACCTCGTTCGTGGACGCCGAGAACAACACCTCCCCGATTGCGGTGGACCACCGCGCCACCGAAGCCGACCTGCGCGAGAGTGGCGTCGCCTGGACGTCACTACGCAACCAGTGGTATGCGGATCGCATCATCGGCGAAGCCACGCAAATGGTCGCCACGGGCCGTGTGCTCGTGCATCCGAACGATCCCGGGACTGCGTTCGTCACGCGGGAAGACTGCGCTGCCGCTGCCGCGGCAGTGCTCACGACGACTGGGCACGAGAACCGTGTCTACGAGATCACGGGCCCCGAGCTGGTTCGGACGCGCGACGTTGCGGCGCTCGCGGCAGAGATCACCGGGGTCGACATCGAAGTCGTCGACGCCACGCCCGATGAGATCGCCAGCCTCCCGGAGATTCCGCCGTCGGGCACGGTGTTGTCGACGGCCGTGGCCGACCTCACCGGGCGCCCGGGGACGACGGCCCGCCAGCTGCTCGAAGCGAGCCGCGACGCCCTCATGGCTGCGCGCGGGCGCTGAGCGGAAGCTCCGGTAGACGCCGGCCTGCGGACACGTTGCCGAGCGGGGCCGCCCGGCGCATGTTGGCGCGAATCCACTGCGTTCCCGAGTGCCAGTTGGGCGGTCCGGGGACCTGTCCACACCTGACACCGATACGACGGGGGCATATGAGGCCCAGCACATCGCTCGCCGCTCTTCTGGGGCTCCTCGCGCTGGGCGGGCCCCTGAGCGCGCAGTCCGAGACCATGATGTACGATCACGTGCACATGGCTGTCCCCGATCCTCCGGCCGCTGCTGCTTGGTATCGCCGCCACTTCGGGGGAGAGGAGGTGGACGGCCGGGACGAGCGTATGCTGCTGGGGACCACGCGCTTCATCTTCCGGCAGGAGGCTCAGGCCCGGCCGACCGAAGGCGGGGCGGTGGACCACCTCGGCTTCTCGTTCGCCGATCTCGACGCCAAGCTGCGTGAGCTCGAGGCGGACGGGGCGCGCGTCACGTCGCCGAGACGCGACGTCGAGGGGCTCTTCCCGCTGGCGTTCGTGGTGGACCCGTGGGGCGTGAGGCTCGAGCTCATCCAGGATCCGCATCACCCGGGGTTCCATCACATCCACCTGCGGAGCACGGATCCGGAGCAGACGCTGCAGCAGTATCAGACATTGTTCGGTGGCGTTCGCACGCCGCTCCGCGGACGCCTCGACGGTATCCTCTATCCCGGGAACGTCTGGCTGCTCGTCACGCGCGGCGAGGTATTCCCGAGCGTGGGGAGTGCGATCGACCACCTGGGGTGGAGGGCGCTCGTCTCCGATACGAAGCTCGCCGAGCTGCGGGGCAGGGGCGTGAACGTGTCGTCCGGTCCGAACGACCTCACGTTCGTGAATGGGACCATCCGCGTCTTCTTCATCGACGGACCGAACCAGGTCAACATCGAGATCGTGCAGCGCGCTGCGACCATGCGCTGAGCGCGCCGGCCACATCTCGGCTCGCGCTTCGCTCGATCCGAGCAGAGCTGGGGCGACGCCCTGTCGGGCGTCGCCCCTCGCTGCGTCAGAAGGGCGTGAGCTCCGAGAGGTCGAGCTGCTTGGTGTACTTGATCGCGAAGGTCCGCTCGGAGGGCGCGAGCGCGTCACCGGGCAGGATGCCTCGGACTCCTACGGCGTCTATCTCGAGCCGCTCGTTGTACACGATGAACAGCCCGGTTCCAGCCGTGTCGAGCCATCCGAAGCGGACGTTTCCTGACCAGATGCGGCTCTGGTCGCTGTACTGGACCAGGCCCTCGAGGAAGATGTCCGGCGAGAAGCCGTAGCGAGCGCCCACCCGCGTGAGCGTGGTGTTGTAGTCCCCTTGAGGGAGACGAATGCGGTTGTGCGAGACGCTCACGCTGGAGGTGAGCACGTCGCCGTGCCGGTACGCGACGCCGAGCTGCCCGCCCCAGCGGTTTCCGCTGAGGTACATGCCCATGTCCCAGCGCCCGTTGAAGGAGACGCGTGCCGCGGGGTTCGTGCGGAAGTTCCCGTACGTGTTCCAGCCCTTGTAGCTCCCGGCCGGCACGACGATGGACGTTCCCCGAATCCGGAAGGGGACGCGCAGCCCCTCCTCGACCCACTGCACGGCCGGCGAGAGCTGGCTGCCGTCCTCGAAGTTGAGATTCGAGTGGAGGTGGCGGAACTCGAGCTCCTTGAAGCCCGAGAGGTCGTACGACCAGGTGCGCCGCACGTGCGTTCGGAACTCCCGCCACCAGGAGCGCTCACGGGGGCGCTCCATGCGCTCGACGCGCATACTGCTCTCGTTGAAGCCCCGGTAGGGAATGAAGCCCATCTGTGGGTCGAAGTTCCAGCCCACGCGGTCGTGGTAGGTCCGGAGGTACCAGCTGCGCGTGAGATACTCGCCGACGGCGCTCAGGATGTGCCGGCTGTCTGTGATGCCCGGTTGCTCCGTGAAGCCCCCGAGCATCGAGAACGTCCAGTGCTCCCCGATGCCGACGCGCGCGTCTGCACCGTACGTGCGACCGAAGTCGGACGTGGTCGTCGAGGCACGAGACGTATAGATGACGCCCACACGCGAGCGGTTGGGTAGCTCACGCGCCACGCGAGCCAAGGTCCACTCGGTAGGGTCTTGCAGCCCCGTCAAACCTTCCGTTCGCATGTAGAGCGCGCCCACGGACATACCGGCTGCCCTGCCGCTCAAGCGGCTTCCCCACTGAATCGGAACCTGGTCGCCGCTCTGCACGCCGATGCGCCGACTGTGGAAGAGCGCCGTGCGGCCGCTCGTGCGACCCGGGAGGAAGTCGAGTCCGACCGCGAAGAGGTCGGCGTTCTCCAGGAAGAACGGACGCTTCTCGGGGAAGAAGAGGCTGAAGCGCGTGAGATCGACTTGCTGGTCGTCGACTTCGACCTGGGCGAAGTCGGTGTTCACGGTGAGGTCGAGGGCGAGGCTCTGCGTGATGCCGATCTTCGCGTCGGCCCCGAACTCGTACGGGTACTCGACGTCCGGATCGACGCGCGGAACCCTACTCGCGGCGCCCAGGGCGTAGGGAGTGACCGTGGTGATGCGGCGGGGAGGCGGCTGTACCTGGGCCAGGCGCCCGGCCTCGGTGAGTCGATAGAAGCTGTATTGACGCGCCACGGGTGACCACACCACCTGTTCGTTCTTCCGGCGGATGTACCGCGTGAGGTTGAGTCCCCAGGTCTGCTGGTCGCCGGCGCCGTAGCGAAGCGTCGAGAAAGGGATCCGCATCTCGGCGTACCAGCCCGATGCGTCCTGTGAGGTTGCCACCGTCCAACTGCCGTCCCAACTCGTGTTCGCTCCGCCTTCGCCACGGACCTGTCCGTCGTATTCGATGGCGCCCGGATTCGTGCCGAAGACGAAGCCCGTCTGCTGGTCGAGGTAGGTGTCCAGCACGACCAGGAACGCGTCAGAGTCGCCGAGGTTAGCGTCGCGCCGACGCTCCCCGACGATGATGCCCCCGGCATCGCGGTCGAGCATCCACGCACCGATGTAGAGAGCCTCGTCGTCCATCAGGATTCGGACTTCCGTGCGCTCCGTAGCGGGAGTGCCCTCACCAGGCTCGTACTGCACGAAACCGGTCAACGGATCGGCGGTGGCCCACTGAGCCTCGTCGAGGCGGCCGTCGATGGTGGGGCTCGCGTCCACTCGCGCCGCGGTACCGTTCCGCACTCCCGTCGCTGCACCGGAGCCTGCCGACTGGCCGGTGGCAGGCACGGCCAACAGAACGAGCATCGAGAGCGTGCTTGCTGCGGCCATGCACGCGCGGCGGGCAATTGACGTGAGATCGATTCCTACTCGATGCATATTTTAGTCGATTCGGCGGTCGTGGGATTCGGGCTCGGGTCCTCTCACCGGGCCATCGCCCCATGACAGCGCGCCCCGGAGAAGTGTTGCGACCGATGCTACTCGGCTAGCGCACGCCGCGGAGGGGCCGAGCAGCCTCGACGTCTGCCGGATCGGGCGGAAACTTCGACCCGACGTACGCAGAGATGGCCGTGATGTCGTCGGCGGTCAGTCGGGCCACGACCGGCTTCATCAACTCCGCCGCAGGTCCTCGCCGCATGCCCGACTGGATGTCGAACAGCTGCCGGGCCAGGTAGCTCGGCGACCGCCCGGCGATGGGCGGCACGTCGCCCACACCCAGCAGGTCGGGCGCGTGACAGGCCGCGCACGCCGTTGTGTTGCCCGGCACGATCTCGTCGTCGACGATCGTGGCGCCGCCCAGCGTGACCAGGGCTCGGCCCCGCGCCAGGCTGCCCGGCGGCACGTAAGCAATGAAGCCGGCACGCTGGTCGCGCAGGGTCTCCGAGCGCGACTCGTCCTCGGCCACCTCGATGATGCGACCGGCGATGGGCTCGGTCCTCTCGGCCTCGGTAGCGATGAACAGGTTCCCGACGATCCGCGTCTTGGGCACCAGATCCGACTCGATCACCGTGACCCGGGGCTTCCACTCGATCGCGGCGAATAGTCGGCGGCCTGCTGCATTTCCTCGTCGGTCATGGCCCGCGCCAAGTCGATCATCGTGTTCGTGTTCGGTTTCCGGGGGTCTGCGCTGCGGCGCACCCCCGCACTGAAGTCGCGAAGCTGCTGGACGAAGTAGCCCCGAGAGAGGGCGGCCACGGGCGCGTTCTCGGGGCGACCCATTCCGTTCGGCAGATGACAGAAGCCGCACCCCCGCCGCGCCGGTCCAGCGCCGGCCGGACCCGACCGGATGATGTCCGGCATGGGAGGGTGATCCTCAGGGTACCAGTCTGCGACGTTGCTGGCATCGCGGATATCCACCAGCGAGTACGATGCCGAGCTTCCGGGAAGCTGTCGAGGCCGCGTCTGCTCCGCCGGATCTTCGTTGGTCCGCAGGTTGCGCGTCGGTAGCGCCTGGGGCGACGCCACCTCACCCGGCTTGGGTGGCTCGAGGAAGCCGTAGGCCCAGAGGGGCTGGTTGGCGAAGTCGACGGCGCGTGGGAGGTCCGTCGGTGGGGCCAGCAATGACTCGGATTCGGCAGCGGAGGTGACGTCCCCGTTCGCGACGCTGCGCTGATCGTACAGTCCCTTCAGCAAGACGCCCGCGACGAACGACATCGCGCACAGGCCTGCGACTCCGAGCGGACGCACTGTCGCGCACTCCTCCTCAGGGGCTGGTGATCCAAACACCCTGTTGACTATCCAAACACCCCGTTGACTCGGGGGCGCAAGGTAGAGCAGGGCTCGCGGGGCCAGCAACCGGGAGGAGCAGGGTCCTGAGTCCGAGAGCCCCGAAGAAAGGCGAACCTCCGATTCGGGACACTGGGCGGCCGGCGCGGCGGTGTCGGACGGTGCCGAGTTTGCGCCGCGTCCTTGGCTGTGGTACAACCAAGCCACGGCGGGTACCGGACGACGATGGAGGAACGCGTGGAGATTCGAAGGGCTGCGCGGGCATTGACCGCTGCATCTGTGGTCGCCTACGCGGGCGCGTGCCGGATCGAGCCCGCGCCTCGGGGCGACGCGGAGGCGGCGGCGCCTCCCTATCAGATCACGGCGACCGTCGAGGACATCATGCGCTCGCTGGTCGATCCTCCTGCCGACGCGGTCTGGGACGCGGTCGTCACTGAGGTGACGGCTGCGGGGGTCACGGAGCACGCGCCCTCGACCGAGGAGGACTGGGCGGCGCTCCGGCGCAGCGCCATCGCGCTGGTCGAATCCACCAACCTGCTGTTGATGCCTGGCCGGCGCATCGCCGCGGAGGGGTCTCGGTCGGACTTGCCGGGAGTCGACCTCGAGCCCGAGCAAATCGAGGCGCTTCGCGCCGGCAACCCAGGCGCGTGGACGCAGTTCGTGAGCGGCCTACACGCGAGCGCGCTCACGGTGCTCGACGCGGTCGACCGTCAGGACGTCGAAGCGCTCTTGGTCGCGGGGGACGGGTTGGACTTGGCGTGCGAGAACTGCCACACCACGTTCTGGTACCCGAGCCTCGCGGACTCTACGGCCGAATCGGACTCCCGTCCGGGCGCGTGATCTGCGCGCAGCACATGCCATAGGTGCCCGGCGCGCGTGAGGGCTGCCCGACCGCTTTGATGGGGTCTCCCGCCCGGATGGTCTCGGGCGTCCAGCCGGTCCGGCGCATGCTCACTGCCGCGCCCATTTCGATCTCCCACTCGACCACGTCACCGCTCGCGTTCGGGGCGCTGATGAAGAGGAACGAGTGTGGATTCCGGAAGACGAACCGGACCACCTCACCGACTGCCTCCACCCTCTTGGTGTCGTCGTAGAAGGGCGCGGAGCTGTGGTGCGCCGATGCGGGTTGCTTGGCGACGACGAGCACAACCACGGCCACGGTTGCGACCGCGGCGATCCAGAGAAGTCTCTTCATGAGTCTGCCTCCATCTATTCTCGGTAGAATCGATTCTCAGTTGTATCGCGGAACCATGAACCGCACGGCGCGGCGCGCGTCGTAGGCGTCGCACCCGAACGTTCCCAGCTTGTACCCGGCGGGCATGCGTACCCAGCGCGTCGTGTACGACGCGGGCTGCCGCAGGAAGAGCGGGTCCTCGACGGTGATCGTCATGCGCAGCTCGTCGCCCTCGCGCCAATAGCGCTCGGTAACGTGCTTCAACTGCGAGGACGGGATGCCGTTGTAGTCGTCGAAGCCGGTGATGTCGAAGAGGAACTGCGTGGTTTCGACGATCAGTGCTCCGTCCTCGTAGTGGCCCACCGAGAAGCCTTGGAGCGTGTATTCGTTCACCGGTGGCTCGCGTCCGTCCAGCCAGACGGTGCGGAGCACATCGTCTTTCTCGTAGCGGAGGAGCACCCGGTCGGGCCACTGCACGACCTCCATCGAGTACGGATCGTACTGGAGGGCGGGGGAGGACGACGCGACGCAGTCGTACTTCGGTGCGATCGCCTCGTCGAAGATGGACTGGAAGGCCAGGCCCCGCTCGTTCAGCACCGGGAAGTTCTCGCGCGTCCACGGTTGGTTCGGCCCGTTGATCGGGCGTATGCGTGCCCCGCCGTCCCAGACGCCGACCAGGTCGGGAACGTCGGCCGGCTCCAGATCGTCCACCTGGGCGGAAACGACGGCGGGCGACGCGACAAACGCGAGGACGCCGGCGACGATCCCAAGACGCATTCCCTCCGGCATGATCATCCGCGCTCCTTTGTTGGCTCGAGGCGTGGTGAGGTCGATTCTAGGGTAGGCGAAGGTCGAGCGACAGGTTCGAGGTGGGCGCGCCGTCCCGCGGATGGGCGCGGGCAATGCCTGCCCGACGCCGATTCTCGCGCCCGCGGGGTGGGGCGGGCCGGCTTGGTCCGGGGAGGTCGCGCCCATGCGCCCAGCCCTGACTGCCGTCTTCGTCTTCTCCCTACGCCGCTCCGGACGCTCGTCGCGAGCCAGGGCTTCGAGCGTAGGTCAGCCACTCGCAGCATGCTCGCGGTAGAGACTGTCCCGACTGGTGTGTCGGACCGCGGTGGATGAGGTGACGTAGGTAGGTGCCGCGCTCCGACCCAGCCTTGCCGTCGCCCGTCCACCGGCTGATGTTGCGCCCTTGTGACTGCCTACGTAATCCGACCGGTGCCGCGCTGCCCGTGACTCCCACGCCCGCCGAACGCCTGAACGCCGCCCTGACCGGCCGCTACGCCATCGAGCGGGAGCTCGGGTAGGGCGGCATGCCGACCGTGTACCTGGCCCGGGACGTCCGGCACAACCGGAAAGTCGCACTCAAGGTGCTCAAGCCGGAGCTGGCCGCCGTCGCGCTTCCTCATGGGGCGGTCACTGACGTTCGGCGACACGTCCGACGACGAGACGCCCAGACTCGTGCTCGTGCAGAACTTCTTCGAGGAGCTTAGACAGCGGGCACCGCGGTAGGCCCATCGAAGCATGGCGGGGGGCTACCCGAGCCGTAGATTCGATGACATGGCGACCTCTGCTCCCGCGCGTGTGGAGCCCAAGCTGCTGACGCTCTCAGAGTACGCGGCGCTCGACGAGCTTGCGCACGAGTACGTGACCGAGCTGGTGCGCGGACGAGTGGTTCGCGAACCCCGTCCTCGCAATGTGCATGGCGAGGTGCAGATCGAGGTTGCCTACCACATAAAGGCCTGGGCGCGCTCGCGGGGGGCCGTGGTGACGGCCGAGTCAGGCTACATGCTCTCCGAGGTGCCCGCGACGGTGCGGGGCCCGGACGTCGCCGCGACGCTCGAGCGGCGCTCCACGGAGGGGGTGCCAGGCGGATGGGTTCGGGGCGCGCCCGACGTCGCGGTCGAAGTGCTCTCGCCGTCGGACTCGGCCAGCGCCATGCAGGAGAAGGTGCTCGAGTACCTCGATGCCGGGGCGCGTCTCGTGTGGATCGTCGACGCGGAGGCCCACACCGTGACCGTCTACCGTGCCGACGGCACAGGCGCGATTCTCCGTGAGGACTACACGCTCGGCGGCGAGGACGTGCTCGACGGCTTCGCGGTGCCGGTGCGCGAGCTGTTCGGGGGCGTCTAGACTTCGCCAACGTCGGCGAACGTCGGCGAAACGGCGCGACCGTCAGCGAACGGCGGCGGTCGTCGGCGAACGGTGGGGACGACGTCGAGCGGGGCGGCCCTCGCCGACTCCTGCAAGGACGGCGAGAGCGCCGACCATGGTGCCGCCGACTCTTCCCAGGACGGCGAGCGCCAGGGACGGCCCGCGCCGACTACGCCCGCGCCGCCGCCTCAGCCAAGTTATCCATCGCCTGCCGCACCAGCGCCCGTCGCGTGGCGAGGTTCATGCGCATGTGGTCTGCGCCCCCGACGCCGAAGGTGTGGCCGGGGCTCACCGCGATGCGCGCGCGCTCCGCGAGCCAGCGCTGTACCACCTGCTCGGGCGTGACTACCGCAGTCCCCCGCGACGTCTCCTCGGCTGCGATCCTGCGGGCGCCGATCCTTTCCGCGAGCCCACCCACGTCGAGCCAGGCCAAGTACGTGCCCTGTGCCGCGCGGTACTTCACCAGCGGGACGTCTTCGGCGATAGCACGCTCGGCGACGACGTGGTTCTCGCCCAGGTAGGGGAGCAACCGGTCTAGCCAGGTGTGACCCTCGCGCAGGCCGGCCTCGGTCGCGATGACGGCGAGCGTTCCCAGGTCTGCCCGTGTGTGCGCGCGGATGCGCGCGAGCAGGTCGGGGTTGGTCGAGTAGTACCACGCCAGCTTGAGTCCGGGCAGGTTGAACGTCTTGCTCACCGCACGGAACGTGATGCTGTTGTTCACGACGGCGCGGTTGGGGAGGCTGGCGAACGGGGTGTGGCGCGCACCGGGTGGCACGAGGTCGGAGTGGATCTCGTCGGCGAACACGATCACCCGGCGCTCCAGGCAGATCTCGCCGAGCCGGAGCAGGTCCTCCTGCGACCAACAGTTGCCGGTAGGGTTCTGCGGGTTGCAGAGCAGGAAGACGTTGGCGCGGCCGATGCGGCGCTGGAAGTCGTCCCAGTCGATCGAGTAGCGCCCATTCTCCTGGACCATGGGGCTCTCCTCGGCGACCACGCGCGCGAAGCGCTGGCTCCCGTAGAACCCGTTGTAGATCGGCGTGGTCATGAGCACCGGCGCGCCCGGGGGGACGAACGCGTGATATCCGGAGATGAGCGCCGAGTGCACGCCCGCGTGTAGCGTGACCATGGAGGGATCGACCTCGACCCCGTGCCGGCTGCGCTCCCACGCTACAATGGACTCCGTGAGCGACGGCGGGACGTCGATGTACCCCCAGTTCTCGTGCGTGCACCGCTCGGCGATTGCGCGCGTGATGCACGGCGGTGCGCGGAAGTCCATGTCCGCGATGCCCATGCCGACCTCGACCTGAGGACCGAACGTGCGCCGCGCGCCGTCCCATTTGGTGCTCAGCGTTCCGGAACGATCGTAGATCTCGTCGAAGTCGAAGTGGTCCGGGACCTGAGCCAGCTGTCGCAGGCTGGAGGCCGAGAGGGGGCTCTTCGCGCCAACCGCTCCGAGAAGGGCTGCCAGGCCGGCGCCCTCCAGGAACGTCCTGCGGCCGATCCCCGTGTCGTGGCGCATCGCGGTACCTCCCGCTAGAGAGGGCAGGCCCGGCACCGCCGGAGCGGCGCGGGGCTCGGGGCAAGATCCGGGGTGGGGGACGGCGCGGCAAGGTTGGGCTGGCGACGTCTCTTGGCGGCCGGCCGCGGCCACGCCTATACTGCTCCGACGTCGTTCTCGCCCTATACATGACATGCGAGGAGGTAAGGCAATGTCGGTGAGTCGCCGCGGTTTCGTGAGGTCCGTCGGAGCGGGGACGGTCGGGGTCGTCTCGAGTTCGTTCGTCATCGGTCGTGGCCGGGAGGCATGGGCCTTCTCACCCGACGAACAACAGCAGGCCCAGGCCCAAGTATTCGACGATGGCTTCATCCGGATCTCGTCGAACGAGAACGCCCGCGGTCCGGGGCCGAGCGCCATTCAGGCGCTCCACCGCGTGATCTCACCGCGCGCTGGTCGCGGGTATCCCCCCGACCACACGAATGCATTGGTCGACGCGATCGCGACCGCGCACGGCGTGCCCGCCGGCAATGTGATTACCGCGACCGGGTCGGGTCCGATTCTCGCCGGCGCGGTGCACGCTTTCTGCTCGCGTGAGAGAGGTCTCGTCACCGCCGCGCCGACGTACGCCACGTGCGAGAGCACGGCCCGCGGCCTCGGTTACCCTGTGTCGGCCATCCGAGTCGATGCGGGGCTGGCGCTCGACCTCGACGCCATGGCCGACGCTGCGCGGGGGGCGGGGCTCGTGTTCTTCTGCAACCCGAACAACCCCACCGGCACCGCACATCCGCGGAGCGAGGTCGAGGCGTTCGTGCGTCGCGTCAAAGAGCGCTCGCCCGAAACGGCGATCCTCGTGGACGAAGCGTACATCGACTACGCCTACGACGCCTCCGTGAGTACGGTGCGTGCACTCGGACAGGAGTTGCCCGGCGTGTTCATCACGCGCTCGCTCTCCAAGGCGCATGGCATGGCCGGCCTGCGCGTCGGGTACGCGATCGGACAGCGGGAGACGCTGCAGAAGATCTCGCAGGCGTGGCACCTGGGCAGCATGAACACGCTCTCCGCTGCGGCTGGCGTCGCCTCGATCGAGGACCGGGCGCACATCGCCGACGAGGCCGCCGAGAACGCGCGCGTCCGTTCGTTCGTCGTCTCCACGTTCCGAGAGATGGGGTACGACGTACCCATGCCGCACGCGAACTTCGTTCTGGTCGATCTCGGTCGTCCCGCCTCCTGGTTCCGCGACCAGTGCTCGCAGAGAAAGGTCACCGTCGGGCGCGACTTCCCGCCGCTCGAGCAGACGCATTCGCGCATCTCGTTCGGCACGATGGAAGAGATGCAGCAGGCGATGAACGTATTCCGCGAGGTCCTCAGGGCGTAGTCGGGATCCGGCGGCGGCGGCACTCGCCGCCGCCGGACAACCGGTCACGCGGCAGCAGGTCGACGCCGTGCGCTCCGCAGGTGCTCGCGGAACGCGCGGGAGCGCTCCTGCACTGCGGTCTCCTCGTACAGTCGCCCGACGAGGCCGAGGAACGCTTCCTCGAGCTCGGCGACCGTCATGCGGTCCGGTCGGAAGTTCACGTCGAAGAGCGTGCACCGCTCGGTCGCGCTCTCGTCCAGAATCCGGCCTTCGCGAGCCATGCGGTCCCAGAGCGGCGTTCCGGGGAAGGGCGTCAGATACGTCACCTGCACGTCGTACATCCCGCTCTCCCGGACGAAACGCAGGATGTCCTCCGCGCTCTCCGTCCCGGTTCCGTCGAGCCCGAGCACGAAGCAGCCGTTGACGGTGATGCCATGGCGCTGGATGCGCCGAACGGCTTCTTCGTAGCGGCCGACCATTCTCGCTTTCCAGTTGACCTTCTGCTCCACGCCGTCGAGCGCTGCGTACTTGGGATGCTCGAAGCCGATGATGACCTGCGCACAACCTGCGTCGCGCATCAAAGAGAGCAGGTCGTCGTCCCAGGCGATCGACAGATCCGACTCGGTGAACCAGCGCACGCTCTCCTTCTCGAGGGCACGCAGCAGCTCTTTGGCGCGAACGCGATTGACGAACGTGTTGTCGTCTGCGAACTCGATGAACGGGCTGCCGAACAGCTCCTTCAGCCGGCGGATCTCCGCGATCACGTGTTCGACCGGCTTCACCCGGAACCGCGGCTCGAGTCGGATGGACGACGCGCAGAACTCGCACGCCCACGGGCACCCACGCTGTGTTTGCACGGAGAAGCGCGGGTAGCGCTCGGGGCTCAGGAGGTCGAAGCGGGGCATCGGCGCCTGGCTCATGTCGAAAGGACCGCGCGCGCGAGCATCGTAGACGGGCTGAAGCGCGCCACGCCGCAGGTCGCGCACCACGTCTGGCCACACGACCTCTCCTTCGCCCAGCACGACCGCGTCGGCGTGCTTCATCGCCTCGGTCGGTGAGAGGGTGACGCCCAGGCCGCCCAGGATCACGGGCACACCCATGGCCCGGAATCGCGCGGCCAGGCGGAAGGCTTCGCACGACACCGCCGTGAGCGTGGACATTGCCACCGCGTCGAAGCGCGTCGGGAGCGACCACTGGTCGACGTCGCGCACCTCGAGGTACTCGACCTCGACGTCCGCGGGCGTCATGCCTGCGAGCGTCAGCAGCCCGAGCGACGGCAGCGCCTCGATCTCGCGGGCGCGCTCCTGCACGCGGGGGAACGTGAACCTCAACTCCAGAAGCTCGGGCTTGCAGATCCTGAGCCCACTCATGGCGATCAGACCGATCCTCATGGCAGTACTTCTCCGATGTTGACGAGTAGCGTTACGACCCCGGTGCCGACCGCGACCACGGGAATGGGGAAGAGACGCGCGAAGCCCTTTTTCCACGCAGTGAGGAAGCAGCAGACCGGCATCGCGGCGGCGCCGAGGATCAGCGACCACGACGCCAGCTACACCCACGCGCTCTCGGGAAGGCCGCGGGTCGTGAGCGCGAAGAGGATGTTCACGTAGCCCAGGCCGAAGAACGCGACGTGACCCAGGCGGGTGAGGCGGCGGCGGAAGGAAGCGTATCCGCCCATCCAGTCCTCATTCTCGAAGAAGAGGCCGATGACGGCTCCGGCCACCACGCCCCCGAGCATTCCCGCCCATCCCGCGATCAGACTCATGGCCATCGTGTCCTCCGTGCGGCGTTGACATGCTGCGGCCGTGTCGGTGCACGTGAACCATCGCCCGGGCGGGGGTGCGGGGCTCTGCGTCGAAGGACTGTAGAGCGGCGGGCGGACTACGTAGTCGTGGGCGTGGGGGCCTGGGGCGTCCGCGCTTCGGGTGGCGGGCTCGGGCCGAGGCGATGGCGGCTAGTTCGGCGCCCGCGCAAATGAACGGGCCCGCGCGACTCGCGTCGCGCGGGCCCGCCCCTCGAGCAGTTACCGCGTCGGTTACTTCACGAACAGCATGTCGCGGTAGGTCGGCACGGGCCAGTAGTCGTCCGGCACGATGCGCTCCAGACGATCGACCACGTCACGCACGTCCTTGAGCGCCGGCACGATGTGCTTGTGCATGTGCTCGGCTTTCGAGTGCACGTCGTCGCCGCCGAGCTCCTGATTCCGCTTGGCCAGCGCGTCGATCTTCTCGACCAGCTGATCGATGAGGTCGTTGACGCGCTTGGCGGTCGTGACGACGCCCTTCGTCTTCACGCCAACGTCCTCCGCAGCCTCGGCCGTCGCGAGCAGGTCGCTCAGGTAGCGCTGGGCCGCGGGCAGGTACATCGTCTGCGCCATGTGCTGTCCGGTCTCGCCCTCGATGTTCACGGTCTTGAAGTACTGATCGAGACAGATCTCGAAGCGCGACTCGACCTCGCGGTGCGACATCACGCCGTACTTCTTGAAGAGCGCGAGGTTCTTCTTGTCGACGAGCTTGGGGAGCGCCTCCATCGTGCTCTTCAGGTTGAGCAGGCCGCGCTTCTTGGCTTCCTTCACCCACTCGGCCGTGTAGTTGTCCCCGTTGAACATGATGTGCTTGAACTCGTGGATCTCCTTGGCGAGGAGCTTTCGGAGCTCGACGTCGAACTTGGCGCCCTTCTTCTTGAGTGCCCCGTCGAGCTTGGTGCACAGCTCATCGATCGACTCGGCCACGATCGTGTTGAGCACGGTGGCCGGAAACGAGATGCTCTGGCCGCCGCCGAGCGCGCGGAACTCGAACTTGTTGCCCGTGAACGCGAAGGGTGACGTGCGGTTACGGTCGCCCGCGTGCTTGGGCAGCGTCGGCAGCACGTTCACGCCGAGGCCCATGAGGCCGCCCTGCTTGCTGGTCTTGGCCTCACCAGCCTTCTCGATCTGGTTGAAGACGTCTTGGAGCTGCTCGCCCATGAACGCCGAGATGATCGCCGGCGGCGCCTCGTTGGCGCCCAACCGGTGGTCGTTGCCCGCGTGCGCCACGGACGCGCGCAGGAGGTCCTGGTGGCGCGCGACGGCCTTGAGTACGGCAGAGCAGAAGAACAGGAACTGCATGTTCTGGTGTGGTGTGTCGCCCGGCTCGAGCAGGTTCTGATCGGCCGTGCCCATCGACCAGTTGAGGTGCTTGCCGCTCCCGTTGATGCCCTGGAAGGGCTTTTCGTGCAGCAGGCAGACGAGGCCGTACTTCCGAGCCACGCTGCGCATGGTGGACATCATGAGCTGCTGGTGGTCGGCGGCTTGATTGGCGTCCTCGTAGATCGGCGCCATCTCGTACTGGGCAGGCGCGACCTCGTTGTGCCGCGTCGTAGCCGGCACGCCGAGGCGGTACAGCTCCGTCTCCACCTCGTTCATGTACTCGAGCACGCGAGCCGGGATCGAGCCGAAGTAGTGATCCTCCATCTCCTGACCCTTCGGTGGCTTCGTGCCGAAGAGTGTCCGGCCACTCGTGATCAGGTCGGGGCGGCGATAGAAGAACTCCTCGTCGATCAGGAAGTACTCCTGCTCGGGTCCGCAGGTTGCGCGCACCGCCTTCGGCTCGGAGCCGAAGAGGGCGAGCGCGCGGCGGGCCTGCTTGTCGACCGCGTGCATGGAGCGGAGGAGGGGGGTCTTGGCGTCGAGTGAGTCACCCGCCCAGGAGGCGAACGCCGTCGGGATGCACAGGTACGCTCCGCCCGGTCCCTCCATCAAGAACGCCGGCGACGTTGGATCCCAAGCCGTGTAGCCGCGCGCCTCGAACGTCGCGCGCAGTCCGCCCGACGGGAACGAGGACGCATCGGGCTCGCCCTGGACCAGCTCCTTGCCGCTGAACTCCGCGATCGCCCGTCCGTCGCCCGTGGGCTTCAGAAACGAATCGTGCTTCTCGGCCGTCGAGCCCGTGAGCGGCTGGAACCAGTGCGTGAAGTGCGTCGCCCCCTTCTCGAGTGCCCACTCCTTCATCGCGATGGCGACCGAGTCGGCCACGTTGGGGTCGAGGTCGGTGCCGTTTTGGATGGTGGAGAGCAGCGCCTTGTACTGCGGCTTGGGCAGGCGCGACTTCATCTCGTGCAGCGTGAAGACGTTCTCTCCGAAGATCTTCTCGAGGTCGATGCGCTTGCGCTTGCCGTTGGCGTCGGTCGGCGGGGCGAACCGAGCGGCGGCCAACACGTCGAAGCGCGGGAGAACACGGGGCATGGGACGGCTACCTCCTCATGGGAACGGGCGAATGGGGCGAGATTGTCGGCAAGGGAGGACAGGAAAGTACCGTCCGGAGCCGATCCCTCAAGTGAGGCGCGTTCCGACAATTTGGTAAGCTGCGGGGGAGTCGCCCTTCGGGGAGCCCGAGTGATCGGTCGAGCGCACAGCGCGACCCTCCTGGACCTGGCACCCCGCTTGCCGACTGAGGCCGAGGACGTCTCCTCATGGGAGGATCCGCTTCCCCGACGGCAGGTGACGCATGCGCTCCCCGCTGCGCGCGACCGCTACGATTTTGTCTTGCTTCAACGCCGCCGGATGCGGTGGAGGCTCCGACGAAGCATCTGCCGAGGGCGCTTCGGAAGCGGCCGAGCTTGCGCCCGGCGCCCCCTTCGCGGTCGAGATCCTGAGCCCTGCCAGAGGCTCCTTCCAGGAGGAGCACGAGGTCGTGGTATGGCTCCGGTCCACCGTCCCGATCGTACCTGCCGGGGACGTCACGCCCGGCACGGGTCACGCCGTCGTCGCGGAAGGCGCGCACATTCCGCTCCAGCCGCTCGTGGTCGACACGGTCACCTTCACCGTCGAGTAGCTGCGGGGGCGCGGCGGGACGGCAGCGGCAGACGTATACTGTCCGCCCATCGACCACCCCTGCGGAGGCGTTCGGACGAGCATGAGATCACGGGTTGCGGGCGTTTGGAGCGTCGTCCTCGCGGTAGCGCTTTCGCACGCGCACTCGGCGTCCGCCCAGTCGGCGCCCCGGAACTGGGAGCCGGTGACCGCGGAGCGGCTCCTTCATCCTCGAGACGGGGATTGGATGAGCTACCGGCGCACCTACGACGTGACCGGCTTCAGCCCGCTCGACGAGATCGACCGCACCAACGTCGCGGGCCTCCAGCTGGTGTGGGCATACTCCGTCAACGACAACACGCGTTGGGTCCCGACGCCCGTGGTGGCGAACGGGATCATGTACGTCGCCGAGGGGACGGGGCGGGTGATCGCGTTCGAGGCCACTACCGGCGACGTGCTGTGGGTGCACGAGCGCGACTACCCGGACGACGTGCGCGCGTCGCAGGCCTTCGGCAAGGCGCGCGGGGTGGCTCTGTATGGGGACCGAGTCTACTGGGGGACCGCCGACTCGTATGTGGTGGCGCTCGACGCCCGGAGCGGTGAACAGGTGTGGGCCACCCGCACGGGCGACTACCACACCGATGGCGGGCACTCGCATGCGCCGCTCATCGCCGAGGGTAAGGTGCTCATCGGTCAGACGGGGGGTGACACCGGCGTGCGCGGACGCTTCACCGCCGTCGATGCCGAGACGGGTACCCTCGCCTGGGAGATCTACACGGTACCCCGGGAGGGCGACCCGGGCTTCGACACCTGGGAGCCGGGGCCCACGCCGCCGCTCGGGGGTGCTCCCTGGAACACCATCAGCTACGACCCCGAGCTCCACCTCGTCTACTTCGGCACCGGTCAGCCCTATCCGTGGGCGGCCACGCTGCGGGGGTGGGGAGACGCGCTCTACACCAACTCGATCCTCGCCGTCGACATCGACACCGGTGAGCTCGTCTGGCACTACCAGCTCATGCCCGAGGACTCTTGGGACCGGGCCGTCTTCGAGAGCATGCTCGTCGATCTCGTCATCGATGGCCGCCTGCGGAACGCGCTCATCCAGACCAGCAAGACGGGGTGGGGCATCGTCCTCGATCGCGCCACCGGCGAGTTCATCCGGGCGTTCCGCACCTCGTACGACAACCTGATCACGGGATTCAGCGAAACGGGGCGTCCCATCCTCGATCCGTCTCGGGTGCCGACGGACGCCGACGTCGACACGGGCAAGAGCTTCGAGGTGTGCCCCTTCTACTACGGCGGGAGGGATCTGAACTCGCCGAGTTACAGCCCGCTCACGCGCTATTACTACCTGGGCGTGAACAACACCTGCATGGACGTCACGTTCGTGTCGGAGCCGGCTTCCTCCGTGGGTGGGGGGGGATACCGCGGGCTACGCGCTCAGCCGAAGATGGTCCCCGGCTACGACTACGTCGGCGAGTTCGTGGCATTCGATCCCGTCACCGGCCGCCGCGCGTGGTCCTACCGGACCGAGAGCGGCGCGGCGATGACCGCGGCCGCGCTCGCCACTGCCGGCGGGGTGGTCTTCGGCGGCACCACCGACCGCGAGTTCTTCGCGCTCGACACCGACAACGGGAACCTCCTCTGGAAGGCGCGCCTGAACGGCGACGTATCCGGTGCTCCGGTCACGTTCGAAGTGGACGGGAAGCAGTACGTCGCCGTGGGTGCGGGGGGGCGCATCGCCCAGACGCAGTTCTACGCCCGACTCACCGACGTCGACGTTCCGCCGGGGAGCGGGGCGGTCTGGGTGTTCGCGCTGCCGTAGCCGCCCTGCGGCACCGCCCGCTCGCGCGTTACTTGAGCGTGGCGGTCAGGTGGATGTCGACCGCAGCCAGCGCGCGGGACACCGGGCAACCAGCCTTCGCCTTATGGGCGATCTCCTGGAAAACCTCCGCGGAGATGCCCGGCACGGTTCCCTCCGTATCGAGATCGATGCGGTGGATCGTCGGCTTGCCGTCCACGCGCTCGAGGTGGACGCGGGCCTTCGTCTCGACGCGGGTCGGGACGTGCCCTGCCTCCGCGAGCATGTTGCTGAACGCCATCGAGAAGCACCCGGCGTGCGCAGCCCCGATCAGCTCCTCGGGATTCGTGCCGGCCCCCTCCTCGAAGCGGCTCTTGAAGCTGAACGGACCCTCGAACGCGCCGCTTCCCAGGCGCATCGTCCCCTGGCCGCTCCGGAGGTCGCCATCCCAGCGGGCTTGTGCGTGGCGAATGCTCACGTGAAGGCTCCTTTGTTGTCGGCGGTGGAGGTCAGTTGGGCACCGCGGTCGGGTTCGAGCGGCTCTGACGCGTTCCGTCGCCCAGCTGGCCGCTCTGGTTCAGTCCCCAACATAGCTGCGCCCCGTTCGTGGTGATACCGCAGGTCAATGCACCGCCCGCATGGATGGATCGGAAGCGATGACCGCCGGCGACCGCTACGGCAGTCGAGCGGTTCGAGGTCGTGCCGTCTCCCACTTGTCCCTGCAGGTTCTGGCCCCAGCAGTAGGCGGCTCCGCCCGCCACCAGGGCGCTGGAGTGGACGGCTCCAGCCGTCACCTGCGTGGGCGCTGCGGGTAGGCCCGATACCGTCGTCGGCTGTGGCTTCCCTTCGGTGGAGCCGTCTCCCAGCTGTCCGAAACGGTTGTCACCCCAGCAGAGGACCTGTCCCTCACTGACGCCGCACGTGTGTGTACTTCCTGCGGCGAGGGACTCGATCGCGCCGCGCACCAGCGTCGGCACCAGTCGGTCGAGCCGGCTGCCGTCCCCGAGCTGGCCGTCGCCGTTCAAGCCCCCGCAGAACGCGTTCCCGTTGGCGGTGAGTCCGCACGTGTGGTTCCACCCGGCGACCAGGGTGCCGAACGTCAGGCCGCCGCCCACGGCGCGGGGGAAGCGGGCGTCGTTTCCCGATCCGTCCCCGAGCTGGCCGCTGAGGTTCTGGCCCCAACAGAGCGGGACTCCCCCGCCCGCGAGTCCGCACGTGTGAGTTGCGCCGGCAGTGAGCGACGCGAAGTGGATCTCGGTGCGCACCAGCACCGGCGAGGGGCGGTCCGTGCGGGTGCCGTCTCCGAGCTGTCCGCCGTCGTTCGCTCCCCAGCACATTGCGACGCCGGTCTCGTCGAGCCCACACATGTGCGAGACGCCGGCAGTCAAGGCGCGGAACGTCGGCGGCACTTCGGCGCCGCGCTGGCCGCGGTCGTTCGCGCCGCGACAAGCCGTGCTCGAACCGCGGAGCTGACACACGAGGCTCCCGCCGATCACGAAGTCGCGACGCTCGACCGTCACCGGTCCCGCCTCGACCGGGAGCGGAGTGCCGTCTGCAGCCCGCGGGCGGCCGCGTGCGGTGGCCGTGAAGGTCACTGAAGTCCCCAGCACCGTCGATCCAGCCTGGAGCTGCTGTGTGCCGGCTTCTGGGCCCAGCCGCCAGAGCGCGGAGGCCTGGCCCAGCGAGTCGGTGCGAGCGCGCGTCGGAGCGGCTATGCCTCCTCCGGCGAGCACCTCGAAGCGGATGTCCGCGCCGGCCACCGGATTACCGTCGGCGTCGAGCACCGTCACCGCGAGGCGGTTCGGGAGCAGCTCACCCACCTCGGCTTCCTGTCCGTTACCGGCGGCCAATCCCAGTTGCGCCGGCACGCCCGCGAGAGCGTCGACTGCGATCGTGGTACGCACCTCCGTCCCGGCCAGCTCCGCAACCACCGCGACGAGGCCCGCCCGGCGGGGGAGATACAGCACCGTGCGGGCGATGCCGTCCGAGTCCGTGCGGGCGGCATCGAGCTCGAGCAGCGCGCCGCCCTGAGTGACTCGGAACTGGATGAGCGTGTCGGCCAGGATCGCGCCCCCCTCGCCGGTGGCGCGCACCTCGACCGGAACGGACGATCCCGCTTGTCCTTGTTGGCGGGCGCCGGCCGGCGCGGTGAGCGCGACGCCCTGGTTTTCGTCGACCTGCTGTACGATCGGCGGCGCGAGCGTGACAGGCGGGGCAGCCATGTTCCGGTAGATCAGGAAGCCACCGAGCGTCAGGACGACCAGGATAGGGGCGGCTGGTCGTCTCGTATGCGGTCAGGTTCGTCGGGCACGATTCGCCGGGTCCAACCGAGACCATGCAGTGATCCGTGATCTTCCTGAACAGGAACCCTGCCGTGATAGCCCCCGCAGCCACGCCCAGCACGACCGTGCCGCTGAAGGTCCTGCCCGAGTAGTACTGCCCCATGCCGGGGAAAAGCACCCCGAGCGTGAGCGCACCACTCGGGTTCGGCGTGGGGAGGGCGACGAGGCCCTCGAGCATGCCGACGCGTTCGGTGACTGCAGCCACGACGGGGTCGATGTCGCCCGGGGTCAGCTCCAGGTAGCGCCGGTAGTCGGCGAGGCTCTCCGGGACGCGCCCCATGCGCTCGAGCACGACGGCCCGATTGTAGATGGGTGGGGGCCAGTCCGGTGCGGCCTCGATGGCCTGGCTGAACCAGTCCACGGACTGCTCGTAGATCTCGAGGTCGGCGTTCATGACGCCCGAGACGAATGCCTCGCGCGCACGCTCGGGGATGCGGGCCCGCACGACTTCGTACAGCGCCTCGAGCCGCGTCCTCGCGTCGTCGATGCCAGCGGCCTCGGCCCCGAGCGCGAGGGCGCGGCAGTACTCCAGCATGGCGCCCTCAGACTGCTGGAGGTCTTCCAGCACTCGGGCGTGCTGGTACGCGAGCTCGGTGGACTCGGGGTCGAGCGCAATCGCGCGCCCGAGGAGCTCCTCGGCCCTGAGCAGCTCACCGAGGATGACCGCCTGAACTGCATCGGATGCCAGCTGACCGGCCTGCGCGCGCTCGTCCGTCGAGGGCTGCGTGTAGGCGGCAGGGGCCGGGCACACGAACGGGCCGAGCACTGGGTAGTCTCTCTGGAGGGTAAGCTCTTGTGCCGAAAGGGGGTACACCCCGCAGGCACTCAGCCAGAGGAACGCCCCACGGACGAGCCCGCTGCGCCCATGATGCACGTTCCTGGGGGGCATGGATTCGACAGCGAGAAGGACAGCCGTGGGTCCCCCGAACCCGCGGCCGGACGAGCAAAAACCACTATTTCCAAGCTTCCCACGGCATCCTTGGCCTGTCAAGCAATGTCTGCGGGCGGGGGGAACCAACCGGAATGGGGTGCGTAGACTGCTACGACCTTCTCTCCGAGCCGGCCTCGCGTGCGCCCGAAATACCTCATCTTCGCTGGAATCTTCCCCGTGATCATGGCGCTCGACCTGATCACCAAGCGCTGGGCGCTCGAGGCCCTCGCGGTCGAGCGGGGTGAACTGGCCGGGGGGCTGATTCCCCTCACCCTGGCGTTCAACAAGGGCGCCGCCTTCGGGATCCGCTTGGGGGAGGATTCGCGCTGGTTCTTCGTGCCCGTGACCCTCGTCGCACTCTTGCTGCTGGCCATGCTCTTTCGGCAGGCACACGACCGGGATTTCCTGAGGATCGTGTCGATCTCCCTCGTCGTGTCAGGCGCGATCGGTAACCTCTACGATCGGGTGCGGTGGAGTAGGGGCGTGGTCGACTTCATCGGACCCATCGACCTCGGCCTCTGGGATTTCCCCATTTTCAACGTCGCGGACATGTCGATCACCTGCGGGGCCGTGCTGCTCGCGATCAGCTTCTGGTTCGAGGAGCAGGACGAAAGGGCTCGCGCGGCGGCAGCCCCCGCGCCCGTGCCGGGCGGAGAGCCCTCCGCCTAGCCGGCCTCGATGCCCGTCGAGCGCGAGAGCCTGAGGCGTTGGTACCTCGACGCGATGGGTCGGAGGATCGAGGAGCTCCGTGAGGTTCGGGAGCGCATCGTCGAAGGGGACCTGTCCGCCCTGGACTCCGCTCGGCGTGTCGCCCAAGCGCTTCGTGGATCCGGTGGGACGTACGGGTACTCGGAGCTGACTGCGGTCGCCCAGCTCACCGAGACCGCAGCCGACGCCGAAACGCTTCGCCGGGTCGAGGGCCTCATCGAGTACCTCCAGGGTCTTCGTCGCGGGGACGGCTCCCCGCCCGCGGTCCACGCAGAATGGTTGGCTCGCGCCGCCGGCGTCCCCGCGTCGGGGGCGACGAGGAGCCTCGCCGAGGCGTGGAGCGACGTCGCTGCGCGCAGCGGACTCGAGCACGACGCGCTCGCCGCGCGGGCGGCCGCGAGATTCGGATGCGGCGTCGCCGACTTGACCCGTCCCTCCCGCGCCCCGCTCCGGCTCGTCCCGGAGTCCCTCATGCGAGCCGGGCCGTTGCTCCCGCTCGCCGAAGACAGCGAGACCGTGACCGTCGCCACCGCGGATCCCACGTCCCTCACCACGGAGCTCGAGCTGTCGCGGCTCACGGGCAGGCGGCCGGTGCCTCGAGTGTCGCCGCCCGACGACATCGAGCGCGCGTTACACGCTCTGCTCGACGACGACGCGACCGCGGCGGGCACGCGGCGCCGGACTGCGACCGGGCACGAGGGCGCCGCTGCGGGGGGGGCGGGCAAGGTGCTGCTCGTCGTCGACGACGCCGCGACCAGGTTCCTAGCCCGGGCGATGCTCGAGAAGAATGGACACGCGGTGGTCGAAGCCGCCAACGGCGTGGAGGCTCTCGAACAACTGGGACGGGACTCCTCGGTTGGGCTGGTGGTCGCCGACTTGAACATGCCGGAGCTGGACGGACTCGAGCTCATCTGGGAGATGCGAGACTCACCGGCTTGGTCGCACATCCCGGTGATCGTCCTCACGGGTGAGACCGACGAACTGCTCGAGGCCAAGCTGATCGAGGAGGGTGCCGACGACTACTTGTCCAAGCCCATCGATCCGCGGCTCTTCGTCGCTCGGGTGGGCGCTACCATTCGGCGGGCGGGAGCGTAGTCGCGCGCGTTGATTTTCCGGGGTGTTTGATCGATGGTTCCTAGCTCTCCGAGCTCCCGGAGCGTCCCCAACCTCATGACGGTGGAACGACAGCTGGCTGACGCCTTCACTCCCCCTTCGCGGCTCACGCGTTGGTTCGCGGGATGGGGCCGTGCCTACCACGTCACTCTGGATCATGCGGGCGCTCTCGGCGTCCTGACATGGCAGATCCTCGTCTCGATCGTGCGTTTTCGGGTGCGGTACCGCGACGTGCTCACGCAGACGTACGTGATGGGGATCCAGAGTCTACCCATCGTCTTCGTCACCGCCTCGCTCGCGGGCATTGTCACCAGCCAGCAGGGCGGCTACCAGATCGTCTCGACGTCGCCCCGGTATCTCCTCGGCACCCTGGTCGTCCAGAGCGTGGTGCTCGAGCTCGGTCCACTGCTGACCGCGATCGTCTTGGTGGGGCGGATCGGCGCGCGCATCACCGCGGAGCTCGGCACCATGGCCGTGTCCGAGCAGATCGACGCGTTCAAGTCGCTCGGGCGCGATCCGGTGGCCATGCTGGGCGCGCCGCGCGTCATTGCCGGCATCATCACGATGCCGCTACTCGTCGGCTTCGCCGACGTGATCGGCATCGCGGCCGCTATGGTGGCCGCCAACCTCGACGGGGGCCTCGGCTTCGAGACGTTCCTCTATGGTGCTCGCCTCTTCTGGCACAACTGGGACCTCTTCTACGGGTTCTCCAAAGCGGTGGTATTCGGGTTCGTCATCCCGTTGATCTCCGTGCACATGGGTCTGCGCACGTCGGGTGGTGCGGAGGGTGTCGGTCTGACCACGACCAACGCGGTGATGTTCATGATCCTCACGCTCCTGATCATGGACGCGATGTTCCCGCCGCTCATGCTGCAATGATCACCTACCGCGCCGTCCACAAGGCGTTCGACAAGCCTGTCCTGCGGGGCGTCACCATGACGGTCGAGACCGGCGAGATGTTCGCGCTTTTCGGACCGTCGGGAACGGGTAAGAGCGTGCTGCTCAAGACCACGATCGGCCTCGTCGTACCCGACCGCGGAGACGTGGAAGTGGATGGCGTCTCCATGTACCACGGCCCCAAGCGCGCCTTGGACGCGGTTCGTAGGAAGACTGGTTACGTTTTTCAGTACGCCGCCCTCTTCGACTCGCTCAACGTGTTCGACAACGTGGCCATGGGTATCCCCGAAGACGAGCTGGCACGACTCTCCAAGCGCGATACAGCGCGTAGGGTATGGGACGTGCTGGAGAACGTGAACCTCGATCCGCACGAGGTCCTCTCGAAGACCCCGTCCGAGCTGTCGGGTGGCATGAAGAAGCGCGTGGGCATCGCGCGTGCCATCGTGGGTCGCCCCGAGATCCTGCTGTGGGACGAGCCGACCACGGGCCTCGACCCCATCAACACTGCGGCGATCGAGCGCCTCATCCACCGCCTTTCCGAGGAGCTGAAGGTGACGTCCGTGCTGGTGACGCACGACGTCGAGGGCGGGCTGCAGATGTGCGGCCGAGTAGCCATGCTCGAGGGCGGCTTCTTGCGCTTCGTGGGCACTCCATCGGAGTTCAGGAGTTGCTCGGATCCCGTGGTACGTGCTTTCGTGGACCGCCGGGCGGCCGAGGCCGCTCTCGACGCGATGGTGGAGACCCGATGACCGACGGAATGCAGACTGGACCCTCTGGGCGCCTTTCGGACGAAGAGCTACTGGCGGCGGTGCCGCGAGGCACCGGGGGGAGGGAGGCTCGCGTGGGCCTCTTCGTGCTCCTCGGCCTGATCTCCTTCGTCATCGTCATCTTCTGGATGACCGACCCGGCGACGCTGCGCGGCCGCTACATGGTGGTCACCACCGTCGACAATGCCGGCGGCGTACGAGCTGGGGACCCCGTGCAGATGCAGGGGGTCAACATCGGGCGCGTGAACGGCTTCGAGATGATCCCCAACGGGCCGATCTACATCACGCTCGAGGTGGAGGGCGAGTGGCGGATACCGCGCGGATCGCGCACCGAGATGGGCGAGGCCGGCCTCTTCGGAGGGCGCACTCTGATGGTGATTCGAGGCCCGTCCGACGAATTCGTCTCCGAATGGGACACGATCCCTGGCGAAGGGGCGGCCGCCGGTCTGCTGGGGTCCGTCGGTGAGCTGTCCGCGCAGGCGGGGTCCGTGCTCTCCTCCATCGACTCGCTGCTGAGTCGGGAGACCGTGGGGTCCGTGCAGCAGACGGTCAAAGACCTCGACGATCTCATTGTAGGGCTGTCCGCGGTGACCAACGAGCAGCGCGCTGCGCTGGCGCGACTTACCGAGAGCCTCACGCGTTCTGCACAGGGGCTCGAGACGGCGACGGCGGCCGGTCCCAACGTGGCGAGCGCGGTGGCCCGCGCCGACTCCGCGATGGCCATGCTGGCCGCCGCGAGCGAGAACTTGGATGCCGTGTCGTCCTCGCTCCGCACCGTGCTCGCGCGTGTGGAAGCGGGGGAAGGGACGCTCGGCCGGCTCTCGACCGACGACGCGCTCTACCAGAACCTCAACGACGCCGCATCCAGCCTGAGCTCGCTCCTGCAAGACCTGCAGGCAAACCCCAACCGCTACATCAACATCTCGATCTTCTAGCTCGGGGAGCGCGAAGGCGGCCCCGTGAGGGGTATCCGTTCGGAGCCGCATCTCGAGGAGCCGCATGGCCCACGGTGCACCCGGCGGTTCTTCCTACCGCGCGACCCGGCCCGGTGAGGGGTACCCGTTCGGAGGGCGCATCTCGAGGAGCCGCATTGCCGCCTACCGTACCCGAGCGCTAACGCTCCGAGAGCCAGCGCCCGGAGAACGGGTGCCCCTCGCCGGGCCGCCCTACCAGCGTGCGCCTTACCAGCCCGGGGCGACCTGGAAGCCCCAGTGCCAGTTCTTCATGGGCCGCTGCCACGGGTAGGCGTAGTACGCCTCGAGGATCAGGATCCCGAGCACGTTGAAGCGCGCCGACACACCCGACGACACCACCGGCACTCGGGCCGAGCCGGAGCGGCTCCATTCCAGGGTCGGTGACGTCGGATCCCAGGCCAGGCCGGCGTCGGTGAAGAACACCAGCTCGGTCGGAACGAAGGGGAAGTTGATGAGACCGTATTGCTCGACGCCGAGCAGCGGGATCCTCGCTTCGAGGGAGCTGACCGCAATGCGGTTGCCGATCAGGCGGTCCACGGCGGGGCAGCTGCTGGCCGAGGTTGCTCCGATGCACTCCGAGACGTCGAAGCTCTCCCAAGCGTAGCCGCGCATGAGCGTCTCGTAGCCCAGGAAGAGCGGATTCAGCGGTCCGCCGTACAGGAAGTTGCTCGACTGATTTCCGCTGCCGACGCCGTAGCGCCCGAAGTGCAACGCGCGGAAGCCGATGGTCAAGTCGAGCGAGGGAGCGAAGTAGCGGCGGTAGTCCGCCACCACCGTCGTGAAGTCCACGGTGCCCAGCGTCTGCTCGACCTCGAAGCGGTAGCGGTTGCCACGGATCGGCGAGACGAAGCCGAAGAAGGAGTTGTCACCGACCAGGCCCACGGACCCTGAGAACATGTTCAACGGATCCGGTGCATCGAGATTCTCACGCACCTGTCCGACCAGGAAGCCGTTCGAGCTGAAAAAGA
>VGVR01000024.1 GCA_016873995.1 Gemmatimonadota bacterium | reverse complement strand
GCGCCCACCACGCCGGTCATGCGGCGCCGCACATCACGACGCCGTGCTTGCCTGCCACCTCACACGACGGCCCGATGCGTCCGGTATTCTCGGCTGGTATGTGGTTGACAAGCGCACCTAACCCCAGGCGGACGCCCAAGCGATCGGGCCCTCGAGCGACGGAGCACGGGCCGGCATTCTCGGCTCGGGGAGGCTTCGATGGCGCGGGGGGATTGACTCCCGCCCAGTACCTACGCCCTCCTATGGCGCCTGGCCCGCCGCATCCCGTCCGTCCGGACTACTATGTCAGCGCGCGCGTCCTCCATCGCCCCCCCTCGGGCAAGACGGCATCTCCGAAGCGAGCCTCTGGCAGGGCCCATTGGCCCCCGGCACTCAGCGCGGCCGAACCCTCATCTCGATCGCCCCCTTGGGATGCAGGATCATTCGCGGCTCGAATTCGACTTCGCGGTCGGTCGCGAGCTCGAAGTCATAGCGACGCGTGAACGTGGCCACGAGGAGCAGCATCTGCTGGAGTGCCATGTTGGAGCCGATGCATTTCCGCGGTCCCCCGCCGAAGGGGATGTGGGCGGCGGGGTGGCGACTGGCGACGGCTTGGTCTTCGAAGCGGCTCGGGTCGAACACGAGAGGGTTTGGCCACAGCTCGGGATCGCGGTGGAGTCCGAAGATGTAGGGCAGCACCATGACCCCGCGCGGAATGCGCACGCCGTCGATCACGTCTTCGGCGACGGCGAGGCGGTCGATCATCCAGAACGGGGAGTAGATGCGCATGGCCTCGTCGATCACCTGTCGCGTCAGGCGAAGCCGGGGCAGCGCCTCGACAGTGATCGGCCCGGTTCCCACGACGGAGTCGGTCTCCTGGCGAATGCGCTCGATGAACTGGGGGTGCTTGGCTAGCAGGTAGAGGGTCCAGGAGAGCGCGACCGGTGACGTCTCGCAGCCGGCCACCAAGAACTGCATGCACTCGGTGAGGATCTGCTCCCTGTCCATCGGCGCGCCGGTCTCCTCGGTGGGAGTGGTCAGCAGCGTCGCTAACACGTTGCCGTCGTCTTCGCCGTCGTCCTCGCCGGGGTCCTGCGCACGGGCCGCGATGTAGTCACGCGCGATCTGGTCGGCGACGCGACGGATCCCCTGGTAGCGACGGGTCCGTCCGCTCAGGCGGTTCCAGGTAATCAGGTAGGGCTGGAAGATCTGCTGGAGAACGAGGCTCTGAACGGTCCTGATGCCGGTGACGATGTGATCAATCTGCGCGTCGGTCATGCGCGCACCGAAGATCGATCTCGCCACCAGATGCGACGTGAGGTCGATCATCAGCTGGTGGATGTCGACCGCGCCCAGTCCGGCCTGCGCCTCGAAGCGCGTCAGCAGGTCGAGCAGCAGTCGCTCCTGACGTGGCAGCAGAAGAGCGAGTCGCTCCTGTCGGACGGTGCGGTTGAGGAGTCGGCGCTTGCGGACCCAGACGTCTCCGTGGCTGTTGATGAGCCCCTCGCCCTGGAACTCGGCCATACGATCGACGCGCACCGTGGACACGTGATACGTCGTCACGTCGCGAAGGGCGTGGTGGACGAAGGAGGGGTCGGTGGAGACGATAGCGGGACGGGCACCCCCCAGGTGCACGCTGAACGTGCGTCCGTACTCCTGTCTGTATTGCTCGAAGACCGCGACGGGATTCCTGACGAGTGCCCACGCCTCTCGGAACGCCCGGGTGCGGGGCACGTGCGGCACGTTCGTGATGCGGAAGCGAAGCGCCATGCTCACCGGGTCGCGAGCACTAGCTCGGCCTTGCGTCCCTCGATGACCCCGCGTCGCGCCATGAATCGGAGAATGCCGAGCACGACGTCCTCGAGGGGCGGATCGGGTACGCCGTACGGCGTCCGGCCGCGCGCGCCCTGATAGCCCAGGCTGTCGTAGCGCTTGAACTCCATGGCGGTGATGTTGTCGATGGAGTGGACGAAGAAGTTCACCAGGGGAAAGAGCAAGTCCCCCTTCCGGCACCGCTCGATCATGGTCGGCACGAAGTCCTGCACGGAGAGCAGCGAGAACTCGGTTTGCGTGAGCTGCCCGAACAGGCCGGTGACGTCGAGGAGACTCGAGTAAGCGTCCCGCGTCACGTGGAAGGTGCGACCCATGGTGTCCGGCAGCCGTGAGATCGCCACGATGTTGTTGGCGGCGACGTCGGCGGGCGTCAGGCTGACCTGGTTCTGCGTGTCCGCGGTGATCCCGTGGTTCAGCATGAACGCCAACAGGCGGATGGCGATGTCGAAGTTGTCCACACCGCCCGATGTCGAGGGTGCGATGAGGGCCGGCCGGAAGATGCGCCCGGACAGGCCCTGCCCGAGCGCTTGGAGCACGAGCTGCTCGGACACCCACTTGCTCTGGCTGTAGCCGAAGTCGAGCAGCTCCATGTCAGGGTTGGTGTCGCTCTCGTAGAGGATCTCCTTGCTCGACCAGCCGAACACGAACGTCGACGAGATGTGGTTGAAGACCTTGGGCCGGCCGCTCCAGGCGAGGCGGATCAGCTCGTTCGTGGAGCCCACGTTGGTGTCCCGTATGCTGGCGTAGTCGAGCAGGTAGTTCACCAGCGCTCCGTTGTGGTAGATGGTGTGCACGTCCTCGCTCAACCGTGCCCAGTCGACCGGGTCCAGCCCGAGCGAGGGCCGTGCGAGATCGCCGCATACGGGGACGACGCGCCCGCGGCACGCCGCGATTTCCGCGCCGGAGGTCCCCAGGCCGGCGAGCGCCGACTCGAGGCGCTCCAGGCCGTGCTCCCCGCTCTCGGCACGCACGAGCACGCGTATGCGATCGTCCGTCTGCTCGAGCAGGCTCCGCAGCAGGAAGGGTCCGAAGAAGCCGGTGCCCCCGGTGAGGAGGATGACTCCCGGGCCCGCCCTCTTGCCCGGGACCGACCCGTTGGTGGACGGCTTCTGGATCCGGAGCAACGCGTCTTGGCGCATCATGCGGCCCTCGTCCTCCAGGTGCGCGCGCCGGAGCGCCGAGAACGCCTGTCGGAAACGGAGCTTCGAGTGAGACCCCGCTTCGCTCAGTTGGCCGACGAGCTCGTAGAGCTCCGAGACGGGAATCTTCTGGAGCCAGCGCACGTCGATGCCGTTCGCCAGGTCCCCGGTGCCCCGGGCCTCGACGTGCTTCTCGAGATCGAGGGCGAAGTCCACGAGGGCCAAGGAGTCGAGGCCAGCCTCGGCGACGGTCGTGTCTTCCTGGCCGGTGAGTCCGTACCGCTGGAAGAGCCGCTGGAGATTGCTCTCCCAGCCGAGCGCGTCGTCCGCATCGTCGCTCTCGCGCGTCCGGCGCATCTCCACGCGCTCGACAATGGAGAAGGTGCCCGCCTGCCACTGGCCGTGCGCCCGGTGGCGGGAGATCTTGCCCGAGCTCGTCTTCGGAAGCGTGCGCTTCGGAATTAAGAGGAAGAGGTCGACCGTGATCCCCAGCCGCTTCCGGATCTCCTGATTCAATGCCTTCGTGTCGGGGCGGTGGTTCCGCTTCTTGAGCTCCGCCACGACGACGACGTCGCCGCCGTCGTCAGCGGCCTGGAAGGCCGCGACGCAACCGCGCCGTATCGCAGCGTCCTCCTCGACGATGGACTCTAGGTCCTGGGGATAGTAGTTGGCGCCGCGGACGATGATCACGTCCTTGGCGCGTCCGCAGATGAAGAGTTCGCCGTCTCGGACGAAGCCGAGGTCGCCGGTCCGGAGCCATGTGCGGTCGGGATCCGAGTCGCCCGGCAGTCGAGCCCGGAAGATCTCGTCACTCAGCGCCGGCCGACCCCAGTAGCCGTTGCACTTGCTGGGACCGCTGACCCATACCTCGCCGACCCGTCCTTCGCCGACCTCGCTGGGCGCAGCGCCGACGTCGACGATCTTGATCTCCGTCGAGCCGAGCGCCTTCCCGCAGCTGACCAGCGCTTTCTCCTGTCCGGGTCGGGTGCCGAGCACCACGGGCAGGGCCGCGCCACCGGTGAGGCTTGTGGCATCCACCGCCTGGATGTCGCGCCCACGACCCGTGACCGCGAGGGTGTACTCGGCGAGGCCGTAGGCTGTGGAGAAGCTGTCCGCCTTCAGGCCGCACGGCTCGAACCGCCGCAGGAAATCGCAGAACACGTGCTCCTTCACGGGCTCGGCTCCGTTCAGGAGAACGCGCAGCGAACTCAGGTCGATACCGGCGAGCTCCGCGTCGTCGATCTTGTCGCGTCGAAGACAGTACTCTTAGGCGAAGTTTGGCGCAGCCGAGGCGGTGGCCCGGTAGCGACTGATCGCCTCGAACCAGAGCACAGGCCGCTGGATGAAGTCCAGCGGTGACGCGCCGTAGTTGGAGCCACCCTTCAGCGCCATGAAGAAGTAGAAGGCGATCAGCCCCATATCGTGGTACTGGGGCAGCCAGGACACCGTCACTGGGTCGTGGTCGACCACCGCATCGCAGTTCGAGATCACGTTGCGATGCGTGACCATCACGCCCTTGGGGTCGTTGGTCGAGCCCGACGTGTACTGGAGGAAGAGGATCTCGGAGTGAGCTGCAGGAGGGGCGACGCCCGCGTCCCCCTTGGCCGTGTCCGTCGAGATCCAAGGAAGTCGCGCGGTGTAGCTCCGTTCCGTCGCGAGGGACGACAGGCTCCGGCGCGCCCGATGCAGCTTGAGCGACCAGAGATAGGAGCGGTCCGTCAAAGCCGCCGCCGCCGCGCAGTCCTTCGCGATGAAGTCCATCTTGTAGAGGGCTGCCGCGAAGCCGTGGCTCGCCGGCGGATAGACCGGAACGGGGATCACTCCAAGCCGCACACAGGCGAAGAGGGCACAGATCATCTCCAGTCCCGGCGGATATACCAGGATCACTCGTTGGCCGGACTCGAGCCGGTGCGTAGCATAGAGGTGCGAAGCGATCTCTTCCGTGCGCCGAAGGAGCGACTCGTACGTGTAGGACTCCGTCGTCCGTCCGTGCTTGTCGAGGAAGGCATACAGGAGCTTGTCCGGATGCCGCTCCGCGTTGGCGCGGAGCACGTCCAGGACCGACGAAGTGGCGGTAGTGGACTTCGCGGCGGAGTTCAACGCGACCTCTCGAGAAAGCTGCGGGGTGATGAGCGAAGCGCGATCCGATCAGCCCCTGGCAGAGCTGGTCCGGCGAACCGACGGCGCGCAGCCGTGGCGGCGGGCGTTCCACCTCGTGGGCGGGTGTGGCGTCGCATGGGTCGTCTACGCCCTCGGTCCGAGCGCCGAGTCGACCCGGTGGCTCTTCGGCGCCGCGCTCGGCGTCGCCTGCGCGGGCGACCTGGCCCGACTCCGCTCGCCCGAGCTCAATCGGTTCGCCTTCCGCGTCTTTTCCGCACTGTTGTGCCCACGGGAGGCAGACCGACCTTCACTCACATGGTTCCTTCTGGGTGTGTTCCTGGTCCTCTGGTTTCCTGTCCGGACCGTCGTCCCAGCGCTGCTCGTCCTGGCCTTGGCCGATCCCACGGCCAGCGTGGTGGGGAGGGCGTGGGGGAGGCGCCGCGTGGGAAAGGGCACCCTGGAGGGTTCCGTGGCGTTCCCCGCCACGGCCCTGCTCGTGCTCATTCCGTTCGTCGGCATCGGGGTCGCGCTCCCCACCGCGGTCGCGGCTGCGTCTGTTGAAGTGCTGCCCGGCCGCCACGACGACAACGTCTTGATCCCGATGGTGACCGCCGCCTGCCTGAGCATATTCGGCGGGGTGTAGGCGCGACATACGTAACGCTGCGTATTTGAGCGCGGACGGGAGACCCGTGGGCTACGACGCGCATCACGCGCGGTGACCCGGGAAAGGGGGTTGGACGGAGGAAGTCCCTATGGCCCGGACCTCGCTCGACTGCTTGGCCCTACTAATCGAACCGCCGCCCGGAGCCGCGGCCCCGGACGGCGGTTCGAATTCTTTATCAGTGGAGGCGGCGGGAGTGATCTGCGGTCGGCGCTGCGCGCCGATCCTCGATGGTCTCCTCGGTAGGCGGCCAGACTGAAAGCTGACGCCTCGGCTCGTCGGCTCGAACACGCCAGGCGTCCGTCGCTTCGCTCCGTCCGCGCGGGTTCGCCTCCCGCCGAATAACGATAAGGCCCGGGGCCAGAGGCCCCGGGCCAACCATGGAGGCGGCGGGAGTTGAACCCGCGTCCGCGAAAGGGTCCCGCAGAGTCGCTACGTGCGTAGCTCGCTATTGGTCTCGTCGCAGGCGGCCAGCGAACAGCCGACCCCGCAACCAGCCACCTGGTGTCTCATCCCCGAACTCGGCGGCACAGCCCGGGGACCAGCCCGACTCGTCGTCGTCTCAGGGACCGCCTCGGGCGGGCAATCCAAGAGACGGGCTTGTAAGCGAAGCTTACGCGGCCAGCGCCAGGTTTGAGTTGGCAGCTATGAAGTTTCCCGAGGATTAACGAGGACCGGGTCCTCGGCACGCTACTCCACGTTCACCAGACACGTCGAAGCCGTGACGCCCCCGATGTACGTGCTCCATGGTACACGAATCGGTGGGGTCAGGTCCACCCTGTCGGGAAGGGCCATTTGCGAGGCAGCCCCGTCGCGAGATCGAAGCGACGTGCGGATGCCGGGCACGAACGCGCGGTCGCCGACGTGCGGCCGCGAACCCAACGCAGGCCCACGGCCCGCCCCGTCAGGCGTACGCCGGCGCGGGCTGCTCCAGGCGATACCGCGCCAGCATCTCCTCGACGTCCTCGAGCGACGTGGCCTGGAAGAGCTCGGTGCGCAGGCGCCGCCCGTCCGGAAGCCCCTTGGTGTACCAGCCCAGGTGCTTCCTGAAGTCGATGATGGCGCGCTTGGAGTCGTTCTCGAACTCGATGGCGTTGCGCGCGTGCTCGAGGCAGACCGCGAAGCGCTCGTCGACGTCGGGCTCGGCCGGCGCGGGCAAGCCATCGAGCGCCGCCCGCGCGCGCTGGAAGATCCACGGGTCGCCGTGCGACCCGCGCGCAATCATGACGGCGGCGCAGCCGGTCTCGTCGCGCATACGGCGCGCGTCCTCACCGGTCACGACGTCCCCGTTCCCGATGACGGGAATCTCGAGCGCGTTCGTCACTGCCGCGATCTCCGACCACCTCGCATGCCCGCCGTACATGTCGGCGCGCGTGCGCGCATGTAGGCAGAGCGCCCGCGCACCTGCATCCTGACAGCGCAGCGCGATGCCGACGGGATCGCGCGTCGCCTCGTCGAAGCCGCTCCGGATCTTCACGGTCGTGGGGAGCGGCGTGGCCGCATCGACGGCCCGGATGATCCGCTCGACGAGATCGAGGTCGCGCAGGCACCCCGAGCCGCCGTTGCGCTTCACGACCTTCTTCACCGGACATCCGAAGTTGATGTCGATGAAGTCGGGGGCGTACACCTCCGCTACGAGCGCGGCGGCGTCCGCCATGGTCGCCGGCTCTGCACCGAAGATCTGGATGCCGATGGGGCGCTCCGCGTCGTCGAAGCGGAGGTATCCGCGCGAGCGGGGCGAATCCCTGACGATGCCCGCGGCGCTCACGAACTCGCTCACCACGACATCTGCCCCGAACCGGCGGCAGAGCCTCCGGAACGGCGACTCGCTCACGCCGGCCTGCGGCGCGAGATAGAGCGGCGTGGAGCCGTCGCTGAGCCAGGCGAGGACGTTGGGGGCCATGGTGCGGAAGCTAGCGCGGGGCCCCTCGGCGCGTGAAGGCAAGAGCGCCCGCAGCCCAGGGGTCACGAGGGCCCACCAGGGATCGACGCGCGAGGCAGGACGCGGTATTCTCGGGTCCCGCCAATCCAGCACTCGCAGCCACGGAGCGGACGCCGGCCCGACATGCGCCTCAGAGAGCTCTTCACCGAGGATGCCGTCAAGCTCGACCTGCAGGCGAAGTCGAAGGACGATCTGCTGGCGGAGTTGGTGACTCTGCTCGGGCTCGACAAGAAATCCGAGGCTACGCTCTTCAAGACACTGAAGCGACGCGAGAACCTGGGATCCACGGGGATCGGGCATGGCATCGCGATCCCCCACTGTCGCTCTCTGGTCGTCAACCGCCTCCGGCTGGCGTACGGGCGACTCCCCGCCGGAATGGACTTCAACGCGATCGACGGCACGCCGGTCCACCACTTCTTCCTCATCGTGGCGCCGCCCCTCGAGGTATCGAACCAGTACCTGCCGGTGCTCGGCAAGATCGCTCAGTTCTGCAAGGATCCCGAGGTGCCGAAGGAGCTGCTGAAGCTGCGCACCGCCTCGGAGTTCCTCGACATGCTGAACAGCAAGGCGCCCTGACGGGCGTCGCTCGACGGCGGGCTACTTCAGGACGTACATCCGGCGGGACACGCTCTGCTCGTTCACGGTGAGCTGCATGAAGTAGATCCCCGAAGCGACTTGGCGCCCGGACTGGTCGGTCCCGTCCCAGAAGGCCTCGTGCCGGCCGGGCTGCGAGTACTCGAGGTTCCGTACCTCGACCCCCGCGCCCGCTGGATGCGAGAGGGCGACCGGGATCGCCACGGGCTGCGACAGCAAGTTGAAGATGCGCAGCGACACGACGACCGGATTTCCGTCCACGAAGAGCTCGTCGCTCAACGTGAACGGAATGGTCGTCTCGGGATTGAACGGGTTCGGGTAGTTCTGCTCGAGATCGAACCCGGGCCCCCGACCCGCCCGCGGTGGATCCGTGGGGGCTTGGGCCGAGGCGCTCGCAGCCGAGACGACGGTGAAGAGGACCAGCAGACCGTAGCTAAGCTTCAATCGCGCTCCGCGTGTTGGTTCGATGCCCTCGATGTCTAGGTACCTTCCCTGCCCAATTTCGTTGCACGGGGCCGCCGGGGCCACGTTCGCGAATCGCTCACTCCGGAACGTCCCGGGCTTCGCCCCGCCACACCGTCACGCCGAGGCCGTCGAAGTAGGCCAGCAGGGGCAGAAGGCGCTTCCTGGTCACAGGCAGGATTTCCTTGAAGGCGGCGGGCCCAAGTGCCTTCTGGCCACGGAGGTTACAGCGGATGCGCTCCGCCGCTGCATCCAGCTCCGAAGCGGACAGGTAGAGCCCGTTCTCGACCATCCGCAGGGTGCCGCGGGACTCGAGATGGCGGAGGATCGACCAGAGGTCGGCCCGGGCCCGGACGTCCTCCGGCAGCTCCTCCACCGAAGGCGCCCCCAGTCCGGCGGCGCCGATCAGCCCCTCGAGTATGGCCGCGGTCGCTGCCTGATCGGGCGTGAGGCTCGGCCGATGGCCGGGGCGCCGCACCCCCCCCTCCCCCTCCTCGAACACGCGGGCCCTCGCGAGGCTGGTCAGTGCTGCGTCCGCGAGCTCCGCGGGCGCCCACTTGGGCAACGCCCCCCGAATCGCGGCGAGGGAGATCACCGGGCGAAGCGGGTCCGCCGCATGACCTGCGTCCACCGCCCGAGCCACCAGCTCTTCCGCCTCCGCGCGAACCCAGGCTCCGAACAGTCGCTGCGGCGCGTGCAGGACACCCGACGTCGTGGGGTCGGCGAGGGCGTCGTCGACTTGGGCCGGTGTGAGCCCCGTGAACACCGGCAGCGCGCTCCTCGTCCCTCCGGCCCACCCCTGCAGGTCGAGGTACGCCGTCACCGTCTCTGCGGGAGTCCCCTCGACCAGACTGTCGAGCGCCGCGCGCGTGCCGTCATCCAGCTGATTCCGCTTCGGGGCGCGGGCTTCCGCCACGACGGCGCCTGCAATCGTGGTCACCGGCGAATACGCCCGCAGGACTGCCCGGTCTCTCGCGCGCAGCGTGAGGGGTGCCTCCAGCCGCAGCTGCACCCACCCCGACTCCCCGGGGCCGATCTCGTCGGCATCGAGAAGCACGCAGCGTGCGAGCACTTCAGCCGTGCCGTGGTGAACATGGACGCGCTGGTGCTGCTCGAGGCTCCAACCGGCGTCCGGGAGCACGCGCACCCACGCGGTCGCCATCCAGGTCGGCGCCCAGTCCGGCGAGGTGACGAGCGTCGCCCCTCGGTCGACCGACGCGCGGTCCGCCCCCGCACCCGAGAGCGCGACCGCAGTTCGGTCTCCGGCCCTCGCCGTCTGTACCTCGCGCTCGTGCACTTGCACGCTACGCACCTTGGCCTCCAGGTCGTGCGGCAGGATGCGCGCGCGATCTCCTGCCCTCAGCGTCCCACTCCAGAGCGTGCCCGTGGCCACCGTACCGGTGCCCTGGAGGGTGAACACTCGGTCGAGCGGCAGCCGCACGAGGTCGTCCTCGGCCGCAGCCTGCACGCGTTCTGCGGCCCTGGCCAGCGCGCCGACGAGGGTGCCGAGCCCTTCGGAGCGCGCGCTCGAGGTCGGGATACGCGGCGCGCCGGCGTAGGGCGTCTTCGCGAGCAGGGACTCCACGTCGGCGTCGACCAATTCCAGCCAGTCTGCATCCACCAGATCGCACTTCGTCAGGGCGACCACCAGCTCGGGCACGCCGAGGAGCTCCACGATCGCGAGGTGCTCCCGGGTCTGGGGCATGACGCCCTCGTCGGCTGCGACCACGAGGAGCACCACGTCCATGCCCGCCGCTCCTGCCACCATCGCGCGCACGAAATCTTCGTGCCCAGGCACGTCCACCACGCCGAACCGCACGCGTCCGGGAACATCGAGCTCGGCGAAGCCCAGCTCGATCGTGATCCCTCGCGCCTTCTCTTCCTTGAGGCGATCGGTGTCGACGCCGGTCAGCCCCCGCACCAGTGACGTCTTGCCGTGGTCGACGTGCCCGGCGGTTCCGAGGATCAGATTCCTCAAGGCACCGCCTGCACGTCGACGGGAAGCAAGCTGCTCAGGAACGGAATCGACTTGAGCGGCTTCGGCACGACGTGGTAGGAGATGAAGTCGGAGACGAGCCCGAAGTGCTGCCGCGCATGCGTCAGCGCCGCGGGCGCGGCCCCCGCGAGCATCTCGGCGAGCTGCAAACGGGCCACCGGCCCCATCCTGGGTCCCGTGGACGTGTCGGCACAGGAAGGACAGCGCACGCCGCCGGCGACCACGTCGAAGCGACCCACGTCGGCCGGGCCCAGCGGGTTGCCGCACTGTACGCACAGCTCCACCTGCGGAGCGAAGCCGAGCGCCTCGACGAGCGTCCAGAGTCCCGCGAGCACGACCCCAGGCACGTTCGTGACGTCCGCGGCATCGAGCTCGTCGAGCGCATGCTCGAGCGCGTGGAAGAGCCCCTCGTGCGCCTCTTGCTCGGCATGCGAGAGCACAAGCTCCGCCGCCACGGAGGCGCCCGCGAAGCGCAGCGTGTCGCGGGCGAGCCCGACGCGCGCGCGCGTGGCGGCGAAGTCCTTCATGGTGTGCAGGTCGCGATGCGGACGCACGTAGGCGGTCAACTCGCCCGAGGTGAAGCTCGCAACTACGCCGGCCCCTTTCCCGCTCTTCCCGCGCACGCCGTGCGCGACCACGCTCAGGACCCCGAACGCTTCCGTGTAGAAGCGCAGGATCCGGCTCGAGTCGCCGTAGTCGTGCCCGCGCAGCACCACGGCCCGCGTGCTGACCGCGGACACGTCACGAGCTCGACTTCACGCGGCGGATGAGCTCCGCGCGCTGCGTCTGATACTCTTGCCTGGCGGCCGCGGACGGGGAACGCTTGCGCTCGAAGTCCTCGTCGAGGCGCGCCAACTCGAGCAGCAGCGCCTGCCGCGGGTCGGTGCGCGCCGGCTCCGGACGAGGTGAAGCGCGACGCAGCGCCACCAACCCACCCGCGGCGAGCACCAATGCGAGCGCGACCGCGATCCACTGTACCGGAGGCGGACCGCTCTCCTCGCCCAAGGCCACGCTGACCGACGGTACAGCCACGTCCTCACCCGCATAGCGCCGATAGGTCCCACCGTTCTCGAGCTCGATCGCGTCGCCCAATGCCAGCCCGGTGACGTCGAGCGGTGGCGCTGGCTCGCGCACGAGCACGTCGAAGATCCCCGTCGTGCCGGGCGTCGGAATCTCCATCTCCGGCGTCGCCAACGTGTAGCGAACCACGATGAGCTTCTCGCCGGGTGGCAGCGCCGCCCGCGCGACGATCCCCCCGCCCTCGTACGCGATCGCGTCCGAGGACATCTCGCCCTCCCCGGTGACCACGTCGGTCGCGGCCGTCGGCAGCGGGTAGCTCCAGACGCGCCCATCCGGCCGCGCTACCACTGTGCGGCCCAAGTCGTTTTGGAGCTGGAAGACGTCGGTGATGCGCCAGGTCGCGCCCTCCGCTTCGACGAAGAGGCTGCGCGACACGAGCGCGACCGGCATGCCCTCGGCCGGAGCCAGCAGCGTGTCGTACGCCTGGATGAGGTAGAGCGAGTCGAGCTGCACGGCTTGGGCCACCGCCTGCCCGAAGTACAGCACGCCCTGGTGGCGCAGCGACGCGAAGTAGAGGTCCCCCCGCCTGGGGTCAGGCACGCTCGGGAGACGGATGCTGAACGTGCCGTCCCTGGCGACGCGGGTGGAGTCGACCTCCCCTTGGGTCACGTCGCTGACGTGGTGGAGGACCACGGTACCACGCGTGAGGGGGGAGTCGGCCACCATGACCCTGCCGCTCAGAATCGGAGCAGCCACTTCCTGCGCAGAGGCAGCGTGCGCGCTCAACCAAGCCGCCAGGAGCGGCAGAGCGAGAAAGACGCGACAGCCCGCAGACGGCCGCACGCTACGGCTTGAAGCGCCCAAAGTCCTCGGGATCGAGCTTCCGCAGGTGCTCCTCGAGCTCCTCCGGCTTCATGGGCTCGTGCTTCGCCATGGGGCCCTTGCCCTCGGAGGGTGTGGAGGAGGCCTCGTCCGGGACCTCGATGGCGGCCTCTTCGAGCAGCTCGTCCTGCGCGAAGATGCGCGCCGAGACGCGCAGTGCGACCGCGATGGAGTCGGAGGGACGCGCGTCGAGCGAGAACACCTCGCCGTTCCGCCGCACGATCATCTCGGCGTAGTACGTGCTGGACTCGACCCGGGTGATGATGACCTTCTGCAGGTTGCCGCCGAGCCCCTTCATCACGGAGCAGAGCAGGTCGTGCGTGAGCGGGCGCGAGAATTCCATGTCAGCGAGCTGCATGGCGATCGCGCTCGCCTCCCCCGGCCCGATCCAGATGGGGAGAACCCGCTCACCCTCGAGCTCCTGCAGGATGACGACGGGCGTGTTCGTCGTGCGGTCCAGCGCCAGACTCTGGACTTTGACCTCGACCAGCACCTGGAGAGCACCTCCGCCGAAGGGTGCCCGGCATTCCTTCGCCGGGCGTTTCCCCCAGTACTCCCGAGCGTGTGGCGGGTTCACGGGCCACCGCAGCGCCCGTGAGCCCGGAAGCCCACCGCCGCTCCGCTCCCCGCGGTCCCGCCGAAAACTCAGCCTCCGACGGCGCTCTTCAGCTCGTCGATCCGGTCGGTCATCTCCCAAGGGAATAACTGGACGGCCTCGGTACCGCCCGCGTCGGGAACCCGCTTCTCGGGCGTGCGGCCGAAGTGGCCGTACGCCGCGGTCGGCGTGTAGATGGGCCTGCGCAACCCGAGCCGCTCGATGATCGCGCCCGGGCGGAACTCGAACACGTCGGCTACCGCGTCGGCGAGCTGCAGGTCGGGCACCTTGCCCGTGCCGAACGTCTGCAGATGCACCGACACCGGGTCGACCACGCCGATCGCGTAGGCGATCTGGATCTCGCAGCGGTGCGCTAGGCCGGCGGCCACCACGTTCTTGGCGGCCCACCGCGCGGCGTACGCGCCGGAACGGTCCACCTTCGTCGGATCCTTGCCTGAGAAGGCTCCACCGCCGTGCCGGCCCACCCCACCGTACGTATCCACGATGATCTTGCGGCCGGTGAGCCCGCAGTCCCCGTGCGGACCGCCGATGACGAAGCGGCCGGTCGGGTTGATGTGCAGGACGCATTCCTTCTCGTTGTAGAGATGCGGCGGGAGCACGGGCTTGATGACCTTCTGCCGCACGATCTCCTTGATCTCCCCGTCACGGACGTCTGGATCGTGCTGTGTGCTCACGACCACGGTGTGCACGCGCACGGGCTTGTCGCCGTCGAACTCCACGGTGACCTGCGCCTTGCCGTCGGGGCGGATCCACGGCACCTCGCCGCTCTTCCGCACCTGGGCGAGTCGGCGCGTGATCGCGTGCGCGAACTGGAGCGTGGCCGGCATCAGCTCCGGAGTCTCGTCCGTAGCGTAGCCGAACATCATGCCCTGGTCGCCGGCGCCGCCCGTGTCCACGCCCATGGCGATGTCGGGCGACTGCTGGTCGAGGTTGGTGAGCACCGCGCACGTGGTGGCGTCGATGCCGAGCGCCGCGTTCGTGTAGCCGATGCGCTGGAGCGTCCCCCGCACGATATCGGGCAGGTGCACGTACCCCTTCGTGGTCACCTCGCCGGCGACGAGCGCGAGGCCCGTGGTCACCAGTGTCTCGCAGGCGACGCGCGAGCGCGGGTCGGCGGCGAGCATGTGGTCGAGGACCGCGTCGGAGATCTGGTCCGCGATCTTGTCGGGGTGGCCTTCGGTAACCGATTCGGACGTGAAGAGGGTGTGACGCACCGGATGAACTCTTGGAGGGGGCGAGAGAACGTCTATTCGTAGCTAAGGGAAACGCGGGCCGAACGCTAGAGAATCACTGGGGGACCGACAAGCTCCAGCGCCCGGAGAACGCCTTCATGTCCACCGAGCTCCCGATCCCCTCCATCAGACGCGCGGTGACGTCACGGCTCGTGTCGGCCGCGAGCGCTTTCCGTGCGGCCCGCCGGGCGTCCTCGATGCGGATGTCGCGGACCATCTTCTTGATCTCCGGGAGCGAGGGCCACCCCATCGACAGCACGGTGATGTCCAGGCCGAAGAGAAGGAACGCGCCGAGCGGATGCGATGCCATCTCGCCGCACACGCTCACTTCGATGCCGGCCGCGCGACCTACGCGCGCCACTTGGTGGATCTGTCGCACCACCGCCGGATGGAACGGGTTGTACAGCTTGGAGAGGCGCGTGTTGGTGCGGTCGACTGCCAAGGTGTACTGGATGAGATCGTTCGTGCCGATCGAGAAGAAGTCGCAGTAGCGGGCGAGCTCGGCCGCGTCCAGCGCCGCGGCCGGCGTCTCGATCATGACCCCGAGCTTGTAGCCGGGGTTGAACGGGATCCCCTGCTCCGACAGCCGCTCGCACTCCTCGCCGAGGAGCGCCCGCACGCGCCGCACCTCGTCGACGTCGTTGACGAGCGGAAGCATCAACCGCATGTCGCCGTGCGCGGTGGCCCGCAGGAGCGCGCGCAGCTGGGTGCGGAAGAGGTCCGGCTGGTCGAGACAGACGCGGATCGCTCGCCAGCCGAGGAACGGGTTCTCCTCTTTCGGCATGTGGAGGAACATGGGGAATTTGTCACCCCCCAAGTCGAACGTGCGCACGAAGACCGCACCGCTCGGGAACGCCTCTGCCACCGAACGATACGCTTGATACTGCTCTTCTTCGCCCGGCATCGTGTTGCGACCCACGACGAGGAATTCGGTGCGGAAGAGCCCGACGCCGACGGCGCCGTGCCGCTGCGCCTCCTCCGCTTCCTCTGGTAGGTCGAGGTTGGCGCGCAGCTCCACGTACTGTCCGTCCGCCGTGACGGACTCGAGCGCGGCGATGTGCGCGATGTCCTCCTCCCACAGGTCGATACGGCGCTGGCGCGACGAGAAGCTTTCGCGCTCCTCGGGACTCGGGTCGAGCACGATCCGCCCGATGCGGCCGTCGAGGATCGCCTCCTGTCCCTCCTTGGCCCGACTCGTGACGTCCCCGAGCCCGACGACCGCGGGAAGCTCGAGCGAGCGGGCCAGGATCGCCCAGTGCGCGGTGCGCGTGCCGTGGTCGGTCGCGATGCCGAGGACGGTCCTGGGATCGAGATGCATCATCAGGCTCGGCGTCATGTCGGGAGCGACGATGATGACGCCCTCCTCGAGCGTGGCGAGATCCGTCGGGTCGTGATGCCCGAGCAGCCTGTGCAGCACGCGCACGACCAGGTCCTGGAGGTCGTTGAGTCGATCGAGCACCATGGGGTGCGAGGTGCGGCTCCAGAGCGCCTGCAGCTCGAGCATACGCCACTCGAACGCGCGCTCTGCGCTGAGCCGGTTCTCGCCGATGTACCGGAGCGTGCCGTCGACGACCTCGATGTCGTCGAGCATCAGGATCTGCGGCTCGAAGATGCGGGCCTCCACGGCTCCCAGTCGCACCTCGGTCGAGCGCTTCAGCTCGAGCAGTCGAGCTTTGGCCCACGACCGCGCCGCATGGAAGCGCTCGACCTCCGCCTCCACCTGCGACTCGGCGATCGTGACGTGCGGCACGATCGGCATCCCCCACTGCAGGCGGAAGATCTTACCGGCCGCGATCCCTTCCGCGGCGGGGGATCCGTCGAGCACGACGGTCATGACGCCCTCATGCCTTGGGCCCCGCCATCTCTTCGAAGCCGCGCCCGACCAGGTCGGAGAGCGCGGACACCGCAGCCTCTGCGTCTTTCCCGCGCGCCGACAGGCGCAGCTTGCTGCCACGCTCCGCGGCGAGCATCAGCACACCCATGATGCTCTTGCCGTTCACCTCGAGACCGTCCTTCTCCACCCGAATGTCCGCAGCGAACCGGCCTGCGATCTTCACGAACTCCGCAGCGGGGCGCGCGTGCATGCCCGCTCGGTTCACGATCTCGACCTCGCACTGCACCAGGGTCATGTCGGTCATGAGAGCCACCCGAGCGCCGACAGTCCGACGACGGCGGCCACCACGGTCACTGCGGCGGGTCGCCACGAGCGGTGCCCCACCAGCAGGCCCGCCGCACCCGCAGCCGCGGCGACCCCGACCCACACTGGGCCGGCGGCTCGCAGGCCGTCGCCGCCGAGGAGCACCGCACCGACGAGCCCGCCCAGGAGCATGGACGCCACGCCCTGCAGGCGTTCCGTCCACCCCGCGAGGTCGGCCTTGGCCAGCCTCCCCCCCACCTCGCGCCCGTGAGCGAGTCCGACCCGGAACGCCCACAGCCGGAGCCCCACGTGGCCGACGTTGTACACGACCAGGAACGTCGCTGCCGCCACCCACCCCGGTGCGCCCATCCAGTAGAGGGTCAGGGCGAGCAGCGAGACCCCCGGGAGCCACGTCGCCCACACCAAGCCATCACCGAGACTCCCGAGCGGCCCGCGCACGGCGAGCTTGAAGCGTCGCACTGTATCCGCATCAGCGCCCTCCGCCTCGAGTTTGACCGCGGCACCCAGGGCCATGTTGCTCATGTAGGGATGCGCGTTGAAGAGCTCCAGGTGACGCGCGAGGGCCGCTTGGCGCGCCGGCTGCTCCGTGAAAAGGCGGCGGAGCGTGGGCAGCATGGCGAAGGCGAAGCCGCCACCGAGCATGGAGCGGTAGTTCCAGGAGCCCTGGATCAAGAACGAGCGCAGGAACGCCGACACGACCGCGGCGCGCGGGAGTCCATTGCTCATAGCAAACCCACGCCGAGCCCGACGAGAACGAACCCGGCCACGAACGCAGCCACGCGACGGCGGAAGCCACCGAGGTCCCGGAGCAGGATGCCCACCGAGACGCCTCCACCCATCAACAGGAGGCCGAGCGTGGCGTCGGCTGCGATGGGCCAGGTGGACGCCAGCCTCGCCACGAGCGGGCGCGCCACCAGCACGCCCACGATCGTCACCGCCGCCCCACGGGCGAAGTCGAGGAGCACGGCGGCGAGATGGGCCGCCACCACCCGGGCCGCCGTGGCAGGGCCCTTCTCCGGATCGGGCAACAAACGAGCGTTCACCCGCCGAAGCCAAGTGACGGTGCTGCCCGCGAGCTGCCCCCAGACGAGCCCGACGGCGACCGCGAGCGCGAGCGCACCGCCCGAGCCCTCGTGCGCCGCGGCAGCGGCGACGACGGAGGCGGTGGCACCCTCGGGGAAGCGGGAGCCGCCAGTGGGATACGAGACCAGGAGGTAGAGCTCGAGGATCGCACCGACCGCGACGCCGGCTTCCGGGGCACCGATCACCCAGCCCGTGAGCGCCCCCGCCACCAGCGGACGGGAGATCATGAACTGGCCGACGGAGGTCGCGTCGAGGGCCAGCACGCCCCCGAGCAACGTCAGTTGGAGGAGTTCCATCGGCGCCTCAGGTGGTCCAAATCCACGCGCTGCGAATCCGGCAGGTCGCCCCCGAAGACGTCGGCCCCGGCCGCAGCGATCACAGCCAGGTCCGCCATCTCCTTCTCGGTCAGGTGCACATAGGTGAGTGCTTCCCGCCGCCCGGGAGCGGGGTGCACGCCCCCGAGGACGATGGACTCACCATTCAGGGCGCCGCCTTCGGCCAGGCGGCTCATGGTGGCCACGTCCCTCGTGAGTAGGATGGTCCGCTGGGGCGCGTCGCGCCACTCCGCGAGGCGACCGCGGGCCTCGGTGCAGCCGGAGAAGACCACTTCGGCCCCCCCGGCCCCGAGCCGATACAGGTCCTGCTCCCACTGGCTCTGCGAGAGGTCGTCGTCCACCACCACATAGCGGTCGGGGTGGAGCTGACTCCCCCACCCGATCACGACCTGGCCGTGAACGAGCCGCTCGTCGACCCGGTACAGCACGATGGGCACGGCGAGTCAGCGCGCCAAAGGGGCGGCTTTGATGGCGGCGCGCCCGCTCTCCACCAGGCGCGTCACCAAAGCGTCGAGCGCGAGCTCACGGTGGAAGACGAAGTCGAGCAGCATCGGGAGGTTCACGCCGCAGATGACAGCGCGCCGCTCGGCCCCGCGACACGCATAGGCTGCGGCCGCGCCGCAGCTCCCCGTCTGCAGGTCGACGAAGACGATCGCGGGGCCTTCCCCGGCCGCGGCATCCACGTCGCTCCGGAGAAGGTCGGGCCCTTTCCCGTCGTTCGAGACTGCCTCCAACGCCTGGGCCGCATCCCCGGCGATGCGCCTCACCGCATCCACGAGCCCCTGCGGCATCTGTCCGTGGCCGACGATCACTCCGCGCACCCGGCCCGTCTCACTCATAGTCCTGCTCGAGGTACTGCCGGAGCCGGCGATCGAACGCCTGCGCGGACTCCACTCCGGTGTAGCGCAGCAGATGGTTCATCGCCACGACCTCGGAGATGACCGTGATGTTCTTCCCGGGGTTCAGAGGGATGGTGACCTTCGGGATGCGCACGCCGAGGATTTCGTCGTGCTCGATGTCGAGCCCGGTGCGTGAGTATTCGGCCTTCGGATCCCACAGCTCCAGTCGAACGATCACCTCGATGCGCTTTTGTTGCCGCACGGCGCGTACCCCGAACAGGCCCGGCACGTCGATGATGCCGATGCCGCGGATCTCCATGTGGTGGCGCTGCAGCTCGTGGCCGCGGCCGATGAGGAGATCGTTCCCTTGGCGGGTGACGAACACGAGGTCATCCGCGACGAGGCGGTGCCCGCGCTCGACCAGATCGAGCACGCACTCGCTCTTGCCTACGCCGCTCTCGCCCACGAAGAGCACGCCCACACCGTACACGTCTGCGAGTGAGCCGTGCAGTGTGGTCGAAGGTGCGAGCGCGACCTCGAGGTACGGCTTGATCCTCCGGTAGAAGTCCTTCGTGGACTTCGCGGAGCGCAACACGGGCACGTCGAACTGACCCGCCACCTCCAACAGGTACGGCGGGACGGACTGTCCTTTGGTGACGAAGGCCCCCGGCACGTCGAACGCGAACAGCTCGGCGACGCGCGCCCGAGCCTCAGCGTCTGGGAGCGTGGCCAAGAAGGTCATCTCCGTCTCCCCGAATACCCACAGCCTACCGGCCGGAACGCGACCGGTGTGCCCCGCCAGCGCCAGACCCGGCGAGGTCAGGTCCGCGTCGTGCGTGAGCCGGTCGAGCGAGACGCCCTGATTGAGGAGCTCGAGCTCCAGAACCTCGGCCCGCTCGTCCAGAATCCTGCGAACGGAGATGCCTTTGACGGTCAGGCGCGCCTCCCGCTCGGCGGGTTCACCCTCTGCCCGCGCGGTCCCGACGGGGCGGCGCCTGATGCTCGGTACGCTGATCCCGCTCCTTCTTCAGTCGGCGCCCGATGCGGTCCAACACCTTGTCGAGGGCAATGCGGAACTCAGGGTCCTCTCCGCGGGCCACCACGGGCTCGTCTCCGTCGACGTGCACGATGACTTCGACGATCCGGTCGACGCGCTCCTCCATGAAGAGGACCTCGGCGGACGTGGCGCGCGGCGAGTACTTGGAGAGTGCGGCCACCGCCTGCTCGGCCCGCTCATGGGTCTCGGCTGGAACCTCGCAGTGACGCTCGGTGACCTTGACGCGCAAACCTGACCTCTCGGTGATGCGTCGATCGGATTAGAAACGGGAAAGCGGGAAAAGCTAGTGACGACGGGCCTCGGCAACCACTTGGAGGAGCACTTTCTCGACGCCGTCGGCCGCCCGATCCCAGGAGAACGCCTCGGCGAATGCCCGCCCCTGGCGCCCCATCCCGGCACCTCGGTCCGGGGCTCCGATCAGGGTCTGGACGGCCGCGGCCAGGGCCTGGGCGCTGCCGTGTGGGACGAGCAACCCGGTCTTCCCGTCGACCACCGACTCCCGCAGCCCAGGCGAGTCGCTCGCCACGCTCGGTGTCCCGCAGGCGGCCGCCTCGAGGTTCGCGATCCCCCAGCCTTCCTTCTCGGAGGTGAGCACGTGCACCCACGCCGAACGGAGAGCCTCCCGCTTCTCGGACTCGGTCACGTAACCGAGGAACTTCACACGGTCCTCCAGGCCCCGCCGGCGGACGTGGGCCTCGAGGGCGGACCGCTCGTCTCCCTCGCCGAGGACGTGCAGCTCCGCGTCGACGTTCTGTTTGACCAGCATTTCGAGCGCGTCGATGGCGAGGTCCACCCGCTTGTACTTCTTCAGCCGACCCACGAAGAGGAGCGTGGGTCGCGCGGCCCGCGGCCCCGTCCCCGGCGTGAAGTACTCGAGATCGATGCCGTTCGGCACCACGTGGATGAGGTCCGCGCGCATCCCTCGCTTCACGAGGTCGGCCTTGGTGCTCTCCGACACGGCGATCGCAGCTCGGCCGCGAAACACCGTCGGCACCGGTCGCTCGAGCAGCCAGGTCGCGGCCGCAACCGGCGGGGATGCGGCATGGAACGCGCTCCCCCCGAAGAGATGATGTGCGAGCAGGACCACCGGGGCGCTGGTCCAATACGGCGTGAAGAGCGGCACCTTGTTGAGGTCCTCGACCACGACGTCGAAGCCGCGCGAGGCGAGATGTCTCTTGTAGTACCGCGGTGCGGCGAGCGAAAACGTGTAGCGGGTTCCGGCGCGATGCACATCGATGCCGTCGAGCGTCGCGCGCGGGGCGCACCCCGCCCACCTCGAGACGAGCGCGGTGACCTGATGGCCGCGCCTCGCCAGGCGACCGAACAGTGCGTGCAGGTGCGTCTCCGCCCCACCCGAGAGCGGGTTCTCGCGGTCGAGCCAGTTCACCACCAGGACGCGCAGCGGGCCGACTCCCTCGGGCGCGCCTCGCGCCGGACTCACCGCGCCGCGGTCCCTTTGTAGAGCGCGTCGAGCACGCCGTTCACGAAGCGCGGCGACTCGTCGCCCCCGTAGGCCTCGGCGAGCCGGATGGCCTCCTGGATCGCCACCTTGGGCGGCACATCCTCGACGAAGAGGATCTCGGTGGCGCCGACCCGCAGCACCCCTCGGTCCATCGCCGAGAGCCGCTCGAGGCGCCAGTTGTCGAGTGCGGAGCGCAGCGCGTCGTCGACCTGGCCGAGGTGCTGCTCGAGGAGTCCGATCACCAGTCGCACATAAGGGAGCCGCCGCGGTGACACGCGTCGGGTGGCCATGGTAGCGCGCAGCGCTTCGGCGAGCGTGCCGCGCGCGCCCTCGCTCTCCCAGCGGTAGTGGATCTGCAAGATCCACGCGCGCGCACGGCTCCGGTCCAGTCGCTCGAGCGCGTCCAGCCGAGCTTCGCTCAACCGGCCCCCAGCCGACGATACACGGACACCATCTCGAGCACCGCCAGCGCGGCCTCGAAACCTTTGTTGTCGGGCCCGTCCCCGGCACGCGCGCGCGCCTGACCGACGTCGTCGGTGGTCAGCACGCCGAACGCCACGGGGATCTTCGCGCCCCGCGCCACCGCGCCCAGCCCGAGCGTCGCCTCGGTGCACACGTAGTCGAAGTGCGGCGTCTCGCCGCGAATCACGCACCCCAGCGCCACGATCGCGTCGAAGCGACCGGCTTCCACGGCGCGCGCGGACGCCTGGGGGAGCTCCCAGGCGCCCGGCACGCGAATCGTCTCGACGTCCGCGGCGGCGGCACCCCGCTCGAGGAGCGCTTTGGTCGCTCCCGCCACGAGGCGGTCGGTGATGTCCGCGTTGAAGCGCGAAGCGATCACGGCAACACGCAGGCCGGCCGCTTCGCGGCCGTCCCGCGACCAGGCGGCTGGTGATGCACCCTTCACAGGATGTGTCCCAGCTTGGCGCGCTTGGTGTCGAGGTACCGCTCGTTGTGCTCGCCCGGCTCCACCTTGAGCGGCTCACGACCCGTCACCTCGATGTCGTAGCCGTCCAGACCGACGATCTTGCGCGGGTTGTTGGTCAACAGGCGAATCGAGTGCAGGCCCAGGTCGAGCAGGATCTGCGCGCCGATGCCGTAGTCCCGCAGGTCCGGCTTGAAGCCGAGCTGGGCGTTGGCCTCGACGGTGTCCATGCCCTCGTCCTGGAGGCGGTATGCCTTCAGCTTGTTCGCCAGCCCGATACCACGTCCCTCCTGCCGGAGGTAGACGACGGCCCCGAGCCCTTCTTCCTCGATGCGCTGCATGGCCGCCGCGAGCTGCTCGCCGCAGTCGCAGCGCAGCGAGCCGAACACGTCGCCAGTCATGCACTCCGAGTGCATGCGCACGAGCACGTTGGCCTTGCCGACGAGGTCTCCCTTGACCAACGCCACGTGCTCGCGGCCGTCGAGGATGCTCTGGTAGCCGATCACGCGGAAGTCGCCGAAACGGGTAGGCAGGCTCGCCTCCGTGATCCGCTCGATGATGCGCGTCTTGGTGAGTCGATACGCGACGAGCTGCGCCACCGTGATGAAGCGCAGGTCGTGCTCCGACGCGAGCACCTCGAGCTGGGGCCGGCGGGCCATGGTCCCGTCCGCGTCCAGGATCTCGCAGATGACGCCCACCGACGGAAAGCCTGCGAGCGTCGCCAGATCCACCGATGCTTCGGTCTGACCCACGCGTCTGAGCACCCCACCCGGCTTGGCGCGCAGCGGGAAGATGTGGCCGGGCCTTCTCAGGTCCCCCGGCGCGGTGCCCTCGTCCACCAGCAGCTCGATGGTCTGCGCCCGGTCGTGCGCGCTGATGCCGGTGGTGACACCGAAGCGTCGGTGGCCGTCGACCGAGACCGTGAACGCCGTACCCTGCGGGTCGGTGTTCTTGTCGGTCATGAGGGGGAGCTCGAGGGCGTCGGCTCGCTCGTCCGTGAGCGCAACGCAGATCAGCCCGCGGCCGTGCTTGGTCATGAAATTGACGTGGTCCGGCGTGATCGCGGCCGCGGCCATGACCAGGTCGCCCTCGTTCTCGCGGTCTTCGTCGTCGGCGACGATAACCATCTGGCCGCGGCGAATCGCCTCGATCGCGTCCTCGACCCGGTCGAGCTTCATGCGCTCCGTCCTCCGGCCCGCTGGGCGAGCACCTTCGCCACGTACCTGCCGATCAGGTCGCCCTCGACGTTCACTCGGGCGCCGGCCTGCAGGCCACCGAGGTTCGTATGCTCGTGGGTGTAGGGGATCACGCCGATCCGGCAGACGTCGCGTGCGGGCATTTGGCTCACCGTCAAGCTCACCCCGTTGAGGGCCACCGACCCGCGCTCGACCGTGAGGTCGGCCACTTCGGATGGTAGCCTGAAGTCCATTCTCCAGAACTCACCGTCCATAATACACTGCACGAGGTGTCCGATTCCATCGACATGTCCCTGAACGAGATGCCCGTCGATGCGTCCGTCGGCCCGGAGCGCCCGCTCCAGGTTGACGCGACTCCCCTCGGCGTACGTTCCGGCAATGGTGCGCTCGAGCGTGGTGCCGATCACGTCGACGGCGAATCGGCGGGGGGTGTGCTCCACCACGGTCAGGCAGGCGCCGTCGACCGCCACCGAGTCGCCCGCCCGCAGGCCTGAGGCCAGAGACGGCGACTCGACCCAGAACCGGCGCGTCGTCGTACGCTCCTCGACGTCGCGAACGACACCCACGGCCTCGACGATCCCGGTGAACACGGCTCAGCCCTCCGCCCGGTCCAAGGTGATGAGCGTGTCGCGCCCGTGCTGCTCGGGAGCGTGCGCCGGCGCGAAGTCGTCCCAGCGCAGGCTCCCGGCATCCGGCGGAAACGCGGCCACGCCCTCCGCACCGTAGGTGTCGGGCGCCACGAACATGTACAGGCGGTGGGCTCGCCGCTCCCGGAGGAGCGTGTCCGCGAGCCGAGAACCACCCTCACAGAGGATCGAGCGCACGCCGACGTCCCAGCAGATCGCCGTCACCGCGTCCAGGTCGAGCCCGCGCTCGGCCCTCCCGACCGGGTGCACGTGCGCCCCGGCCTTTTCGAGGCGCTCGATCTGTGCTTCGGCCACGTCTTCGCGCACGAACACGTGCACGGGCACGGTGGCGTGATCTTGGAAAATCGCCGCGCCACGCGGCATGGTCACGTCGGGATCGAGGACGAGGCGACGCGGCGCTTCCCGTCCGGTCGGCACGAGGCGCACGGTGAGCCGCGGGTCGTCCGCGCGCACCGTTCCCGCTCCCACCAGGATGGCGTCGAAGCCCGTGCGGAGGCGGTGCACCTCGCGCTCGGCCTCGAGCCCCGTGACCCGCGTGCGCTCCCCCGCGCGCGCCGCGATGCGCGCGTCCAGCGTCATGGCGAGCTTGAGCGCGATGAACGGCGAGGCATGCCGGGCCGTGTGGAAGAACGCGGGGTTCTCCGCCCGCCCCACGCCCTCCGACCAAACCGGGCCGATGACCTCGACGCCGCCCGCACGCAAGTTATCTGCCCCGCCTCCCGATTCTGAGCCCGGATCGCGCGCACCGAACACCACGCGGCGCACGCCCGCGGCGAGTAACGCCTGCGCGCACGGAGGCGTCTTGCCGTGGTGGTTGCACGGCTCGAGCGAGACGTACACCGTGCCGCCGCGGGCCTGCGTGAGCGCCTCTTCGAGCGCGACGATCTCCGCGTGCGGACCCCCGAACGCGCGGTGCCACCCCTCTCCCACGGTGCGATTGCCGTTCACGATCACGCACCCGACCAGCGGGTTGGGGTGCACGTGACCCCACCCCCGGCGGCCGAGCTTACGGGCCCATTCGAGGTGGGCCACGTCGGCGAGCGAGAGTTCGTCGGACTTGCTCATGTCGGCTATAGCTTGAGCACGAGGGCGACGCTGCCATAGTACACCCGCCCCAGGTCGGGTGAGCTGCCGCCTCCGCCGGTGACGGGCGCGAAGGCGCTCGACCAACCGACCTCGCCCGAGATCCAGGCGATCACGCCGATCTGCTTCGACAGCCCGCCGAACGCGCTCCACCGGCTCCCCTCGAGCGTGTCGGTGTGGCTGGTGAATCCCCCCACCCCGTTGCTCGCCCGCAGCGTGGTCTCCGACGAGAAGTCGTCCCACCCTACGCCGGCCAGCACGCCGAAGGCGAAGAGATCTTTGCCCACGGTGGCGCGCAGGGAGGTGACCCCCGGATCGATGGTCACCTGGGCCAGGTCGCTCCCACCGACGTCGCCGAGGCGCAGGCCGCTCGCGAATCGCCGGCTCGCCGACACCGTCACCGCCGGAAGCGTGAACGACTCACGCAGCAAGCCGACGCGAGCCCCCAGCGAGTAGACCTCCGCACGGCCGTCGAACCCGTCTCCTTCGGAGAAGAAGACGAAGCTCCCCGAGCCGATCACGTCGAACGAGAGGAAGCCTCCGACCGTCGGGAGCAGGCTGAAGCCGTCGAAGAGGCCGAACGCGACCGTCGCCTGCGCCGACGGGACTGCGCTCGACGCCTCCGTGCCGCCAAGCGTCGTCAGGGAAGGAACCGTGACGCTCATGCCCGCGGCGCGCATGGAAGCCGCGATGCGCGGCGCACCACCCAGCCGACGGCCGAGCGTGGAAGGCTGCGCCGCGAGCTCCGCGCCGGGTCCACTCAGCAGGCCGATGTACACCGCCAAGTCGCGCCCTGCCCCGGCGCCCCGCGCGCACAGGGTCGCGTCGCCGCCCGCTGCGGCGCAGGAGCCGGCGAGCGCCTCAGCGGTCTGCGCGCGGACGGCGCCGGAGGACCCGAGCAGCCCGAGCAAGCCCAGCGCCGCGGCGACGCGTCGGATCATGCGTAGGTGACACCCTCACCCGCACCGATGGATCCGATGGCCCACCCCTGCACGCCGACGGCCTTCGCCGCCTCGACAACGGCCGCGACGGACTTCGGATCGACCACCACGATCATGCCGATCCCCATGTTGAAGACGCGGTCCATCTCCTCGAGCTCGACGCGTCCGCCGCGCTGCAGCGTCTGGAAGAGCGGCGGCACCGGCCAGGAGGCCCGCTTCACGGTGGCCCCGAGCCCGCTCGGCAGGATGCGCGGCAAGTTGCCGGGGACGCCCCCTCCCGTGATGTGCGCCAGCCCGTGAACGATTCCCTGTCGCAGCGGCTCACGCAGCGCAGGCAGATAGCTTCGGTGCACCGCGAGCAGCGCATGCGCCACCGAGGTGCCTGTGCCCGGGAGCTCGTCCGTCACGCCGAGCCCCATCGCGTCGAAGACGATGCGGCGCGCCAGCGTGTACCCGTTCGTGTGTAGGCCCGTCGAGGCGAGGCCGACCAGCGCATCGCCCGCACGCACCGCAGACCCGTCCACCAGCTTCGCGCGCTCCACCACGCCCACGATGAAGCCGGCCAGGTCGTACTCGCCCTCGGCGTAGAAGCCCTGCATCTGCGCTGTCTCTCCGCCGAGGAGCGCGCACCGGTTGTCGCGGCACCCCTGGGCCACCCCCCACACGATCTCGCGGACCACGTTCTCGTCCATGCTTCCGGCGGCGATGTAGTCCAGGAAGAAGAGCGGCCGGGCTCCCTGCACGAGGATGTCGTTGACGCAGTGGTTGACCAGGCACTGGCCCACCGTGTCGTGACGGCCAGCGGCGAACGCGACCTTCAGCTTGGTGCCGACTCCGTCCGCGCTGGACACCAGCACCGGTGACTGGAGATCGGCCGGCACCGAGTACAGGCCGCCGAAGGACCCGAGCTCCGACAGGGTATTCGCGTCGCGCGTCGAGGCGACCAGCTCCCGGAGGCGCTCTTTGGCGCGCTCGGCGGCGTCGAGGTCGACGCCGGCGTCTCGATAGGAAAGGCCTTCCGCCATCGTTCAGCGACCCGGGGCCGCGTCGACGTGCGTCTCGAACGCGGTGATCTCGCGGAACTGCACCATCCGCCTTTCGATGTCGACGACCGGGAGGTCTATCAAGCGGCGCACGCTGAACTGCTCGACCGAGTACGAGCCCATGACCGACCCGTAGACCATGGCGCGGCGCAGCGCCTCCGGCGCGAGCGAGCCTGCTTGCGCGAGGTAGCCCACGAAGCCACCCGCGAACGCATCGCCCGCCCCCGTCGGATCGAAGACACTCTCGAGCGGAAAGCCCGGCACGAAGAAGAGCCAGTCGTTGGCTAAGAGCATGGCCCCGTGCTCGCCCTTCTTCACCACGACCAGCTCGGGTCCGCGGGACTGCACCCAACGCGCTGCTTTCGGCAGGTTGGGCTCACCGGCGAGCTGGCGGATCTCTTCGTCGTTGATGATCAGGATGCGCACGCGGGCGAGCAGGTCGACGAGGGCGTCGCGGCTCCCATCGATCCAGTAGTTCATGGTGTCGCACGCGACCACGTCCGGCGCCTCGACCTGGTCGAGCACCTCGTGCTGGAGCACCGGATCGATGTTGCCCAGGAAGACGAACCGCGCAGCCCGGAACGACGGCGGAATCTTGGGCTGGAAGCTGGCGAACACGCCGAGCTTCGTCTCCAGCGTGTCCCGCGAGTTGAGGTCGAAGTGGTAGCGGCCTGCCCAGAAGAAGCTCTCGCCCGGCCGGCGCTCGATGCCGGACAGATCCGCGCCCCGTCGCGCCAGGAAGTCCAGCTCGGCGAGCGGGTAGTCGTCACCGACGACGCCGACCACCTGCACCGCATGGAAGAGGCTCGCTGCGGCAGTAAAGTACACGGCGGAGCCGCCGATCACCCGCTCGGCGCGACCGAAGGGCGTCTCGACCGAGTCGAGCGCGACGCTGCCCACGCAGAGGATCGGCGTCCCGTTCCGCCCGTCAGCCATCAGGCCGCCTCCTGCTCGACCGGGCGGACCATGCGCGTCGGCGCGGTGATGCCCAAGATGGTGAGGCCGTTGCGCAGCACGATCTGCACCGCCCGCGCAAGCGACATGCGGGCGGCGCGCAGCCGCGCGTCCTCCACGAGCACCGCCAGGTCCGGGTTCCGCGTCGGGTTCCCGGAGTGGTACCAGGAGTTCGCCGCCGCGGCGGTCTGCTCCAGGTAGTCGCAGAGCACGTGCGGCGACGCCTGTGCGGCGGCGCGATCGACGACGGCCGGGAACTCCCCGAGGCGCTTCACCAACTCGCGCTCGAGGTCCTGCGACAGCAGCTCCAGGTCGGCGCCCGGCTGTACGCTCTCGGGCGCCACCCCTGCCTTGGCGAAGATCGAGCACATGCGCGCGTGGGCGTATTGCACCTTGTAGACGGGATTCTTCTCCGACTGGTCGAGCGCGACGTCCAGGTCGAAGAGCAGCTGGGCGTCGGGCTTCCGCATCTGGAAGAAGAAGCGCGCCACATCGACGCCGACTTCCTCGTAGAGCTCGCGGAGCGTGACGCCCGAGCCCGCGCGCTTGGAGAACTTCACTTCCTGCCCATCTCGCTCCACGCGCACCATCTGGTGGAGCACGTACTCCGGGAATCCCTCGGGCAACCCGAGCGCGCGTACGCCGCTCAGCACGCGGGCCATGGTCCCGTGGTGGTCGGAGCCCTGGATGTTGATGACGCGGTGGTAGCCACGGTCCCACTTGTTCTTGTGGTAGGCGACGTCGGGCAGGAAGTACGTCGGCTGTCCGTTGCTGCGGATCATGACGCGGTCCTTCTGGTCCCCGAACGTGGTCGTCCTGAGCCACGTGGCTCCGTCCATCTCGTAGACCAGTCCGGTCGCACGCAGCGCGGCTACGGTGCCGTCCACGAGACCGTCGGAGTACAATGAAGACTCCAGGAAGTACTCGTCGAAGTGCACGCGGAAGTCGCTCAGGTCACGGTCCTGCTCCTCGCGCAGCAGCTGCACCGCGAAGCGGCGGATCTCGTCGAGCGCCTCGGTCGAGTCGTCGTTCAGGTACTTGTCGCCGACCTTCTCGATGAGCTCGTCCGCCACCTCCGCGACGTACGCGCCGCGGTAGCCGTCCTCGGGGAGCATCTCGTCGCGGCCGAGGCGCTGGCGATAGCGCGCGCGCACGGAGAGCGCCAGCAGCTCCATCTGGCGTCCGCTGTCGTTGTAGTAGTACTCGCGATGCACGCCCCACCCCGTCCACTCGAGCAGCGACGCTACGGCATCACCGAGCGCGGCCTGGCGACCATGCCCCAGGTGGAGCGGGCCCGTCGGGTTGGCCGAGACGAACTCCACCATGACGGTGCGCCCACCGCCGACCTGGGACTTCCCGAAATCGGCATCCCCCTCGAGGATCTCGTCCAGAACGGAGGCGACGGCCTCGTGACTGAGGCGGAAGTTGAGGAAGCCCGGACCGGCCACCTCGACCGCATCCACGCCGGCGGCCTTGAGGTCGAGGCGACGCGCAATCTCCTGGGCCACCTCGCGGGGCGGACGCCCGAGCTGCTTAGCGACCGCGAGCGCGAGGTTCGTGGAGAGGTCGCCGTGCTGCTTCTCGCGCGGGCGCTCGAGGCGGATGTCGGCGCTCGAGCCGCCGAGCTCGACCAGGACCGCGCCGAGCGCGGCTCGGATGGCGTCTTGAGGCACGTCAGGAGTCCGAGGAGGTCTTGGTGGCCTTGGGCCTCGAGCCCTTCGCCTTCGAGCCCTCGGACTTCGAGCTCTCCGGCTTCGAGCCCTCCGACTTCGCCCCCTCGGACTTCGACTTCGACGGCGCATCCGACTTCGCCGCGGTCTCTGACTTCTCGGCCTTCTCGGATGACGCACCCGCCTCCGCGGAAGCCTTCTTCTTGTAGTCCTCGGAGCGGTAGTCGGTGATGTAGAAGCCCTCACCCTTGAAGAGGAAGCCCGCACCGCCCGAGATCTGACGGCGCGCGCGCGCCTTGCACCTCGGGCACGAGGCCACGGGCTTGTCGGTCATCCGCTGGACCACCTCGAAGCGGTGGCCCTTGGGGCACTCGTAGTCGTACGTCGGCATTACGGGAAGGGGCGGAAAAGCAGCAGCGCGAAAGCCTTGAAAGCTAACCTTGAGGGATGCGGGCGCCTACCCGTCGAAGGTGCCCCATTCGGCCCTCAGCGCGTCGCTGATCTCGCCGAGCGTCGCCCCCACCTTAACCGCGTCGATCATGGGCTGCACGAGGTTGTCCTCCCCTCGCGCGGTGGCTCCCACGCGCGCCAACGCCGAGCGAGCGGCGCGCTCGTCGCGGGCCGCGCGGAAGGCCCCCAGGCGCTCGGCCTGGCCGCGCTCGAGGGCGCGGTAGTCGGGGCGCTCGATGCGCAGCGGCTCCTCGGCTTCGACGTGCGCGTTCACGCCCACCACCAGGCGCTCCCCCGACTCGATCTCCTGCTGGAAGCGGTATGCTGCCCGCTCGATCTCCGCCTGCATGAAGTCGATCGCACGCGCCGCGCCTCCCCGTCGGTCGATCTCCTCGACGTATGCGCGGGCGCGCCGCTCCACCTCGTCCGTGAGCGCCTCTACGTAGTACGATCCCGCCAGAGGATCGACCGTGTGTGTGACGCCCGACTCCGCTGCCAGGATCTGCTGCGTGCGCAGCGCGAGCTTGGCGGCCTCCTCCGACGGAAGCGCGAGCGCCTCGTCGTACCCGTTCGTGTGCAGCGATTGCGTTCCGCCGAGCACGGCGGCTAGCGCCTGTACGGCGACGCGCACCACGTTGTTGAGTGGCTGCTGCGCGGTGAGCGTCGAGCCGCCCGTCTGCGTGTGGAAGCGCAGCTTGCACGCCGCATCGGAGGCGCGGTACCGCTCGCGCAGCAGCCTGGCCCAGAGCCGCCGTGCCGCGCGGAACTTCGCTATCTCCTCGAGCAGGTCGTTGTGCGCGGCGAAGAAGAACGACAGGCGCGGCGCGAAGGTCTCGATGTCGAGGCCGGCGCGGCGCGCGCGCTCCACGTACTCGAGCCCGTTGGCGAGCGTGAACCCGACCTCCTGCGGCGCGGTCGACCCTGCCTCGCGCATGTGATAGCCCGAGATGGAGATCGGATTCCACCTCGGGATCTCCCGCGAGCAGAACGCGATGATGTCCGCGACCAGCCGGAGGCTCCGCTCGACGGGGTACACGTACGTGCCGCGAGCCACGTATTCCTTGAGCACGTCGTTCTGCACGGTCCCTGCGAGCTTCGAGCGCGGCACGCCCTGCTCGTCGCCGAGCGCAACGTAGAAAGCGAGCAGGATGGCCGCGGTCGAGTTGATCGTCATCGACGTGGACACCTCGTCGAGGCGGATGTTCTGGAAGAGGCGCCGCATGTCGTCGAGCGACGAGATCGCGACGCCGACCCTGCCCACTTCACCGGCCGCCATCGACGTGTCCGAGTCGTACCCCATCTGCGTAGGGAGATCGAACGCGACCGAGAGACCCGTCTGTCCCTGGGCGAGCAGATAGCGGAAGCGGGTGTTGGTCTCCTCCGCGGTCCCGAACCCCGCATACTGACGCATCGTCCAAGGCCGGCCCCGGTACATGTCGGCGTGGATGCCGCGCGTGAACGGGAATGCGCCCGGCTCGCCGCGAGCGTCGGCGGCCGACACACCGCGAGCGTCGGACGCGGGCTCACCGGAAGCGGCGGCCGCGCGCTCACCGCTAGCGGCTGTCACGGACCCACCGCCGGCCGTACCCGCGTCCGAAGGCGCACGGTACACGCGATCGACCTCGATGCCGCTGTCCGTGCGATGCCGCCTCTCGTCAGCCGACATCGTCAGCGCGCCTCCTCGATGGACTCCAAGTCGACGAGCACCTGATCTTTCTCGACGGCCTGGCCGCGGCGCACGTGCACGCGTGAGACACGCCCCGGTCCGAGTGCGCGCAGCTCGTTCTCCATCTTCATCGCCTCTACGATGACGATCCCCTGACCGGCCTGCACCACGTCACCCTCGGCGACCTCTACCTTGACGACCATCCCCGGCATGGGGGCCACGATGGGCCGCGGACCGAGCGTACCGACTCCGGCGCCCGTCATGTCGCGAATCGCCTTGGTACGCTCGTCCAGCACGTCCACCTCCAGCGCCCGGCCTCTCAGGTGGAGCTTCCAGCGCCCACGCGCGCCCCGCTCGGCGACGAGCCGATACGTCTCGACACCGACCGCGAGCCCGCGCACCGGCGTGCCGTCCGCGTGCGCGAGCGTCGCCTCTGCGGCGCGTCCGTCGACGCGCATGCCCTCCGCGCCGAGCTCGACCTCGAACGTCTGCGCGCCGACCGTGACGTAGTAGCGCACTACGCCTCCTCCCGTGCGCGCAGCTCGAGCACGGTCTCCACGTGCGCGGTCTGCGGGAAGAGGTCGAAGCAGCGGACCGCCCTCGCCTCGTAGACGTTCGCCAATGCACCCACGTCGCGGGCGAGCGTCGCCGGATCGCAGCTCACATAGAGGATGCGCCGCGGCGGCTGAGCGGCGGCGATGCGCACGACTTCCCCGTCGAGGCCCGAGCGCGGTGGGTTCACGATGAGGAGGTCCGCCGGCAGCACGTCCTCGAGCAGGTCTTCGACGCGCCCCTCGAGCACGAGCAACCCGTCGGGGGCGCCGCGGCGGGCATCCGCACACGCGGCCGGATCGAGCTCGATTCCCGTAACCGAGCTCCCCCGCGCCGCGAGCGGCCTCGCGTAGCGGCCGCCACCGCAGTAGGCATCGACGACGTGCTTCGCGTCGCCTGCCAGAGAGACCACGTGGTCGACCAGGAGCGCGGCGGCCTCGGGGTTCACCTGGGCGAACGCGGTGCTTCCGGCTTCCGCCGAGCCCGCGACGAGCCGCGGATTGTGCGTCGGATCTTCCCCGCTCGGCCAATGCCAGATCGCCGCCAGCGAGGGCACGGCTTCGGCGAGCGGCTGGGCGGACCAGGCCGCGCCCCCGCCCTCGACGACCAGGACGACGCTGCCTCCCTCCTCGCGCAGCGTGAGGCGGAGCCGACCTCCCTCGGGGAGGAGTCGCGCGCCTTCCCCCCAGGACGACCGCAGCGCCTGCCAGGCGTCGACGATCGCCGGTCGCGGCAGCACGCACTCGCGTCGTACGTCCACGATGTGAGCGGGACGACCCAGCGCATGGAAGCCCGCAACCACGCGTGAGCCGCCCAGGCGACGAAGCGTGAACGTGACGCGGTTCCGGTACCCGGTCTGGAGGGGTGACGGGACGACTTCGGGGCTCTCCATCGCAGCAAGCCCTCCGATCCGCGCGAGCGCGTCCTGGACGAAGCGCGCCTTCCATGCGAGCTGATGCTCGTACGGTAAGTGCTGGAGCTGGCACCCTCCGCAGCTGTCGTAGAGCGCACACAGCGCGTCGCGCCGCTCCGGCCCCGGCTGCACCACGGATGCGAGCGACCCCAGGGCCCAGCGCGGCTTGCTCTTCTCGATGCGGATGTTCACGCGGTCGCCCGGCGCGGTGCGCGGCACAAACACGACGCGCCCGTCCGGGAGGTCGGCTACTCCCGAGCCCCCCGCGGCGATGCCGCGCACCGTTACGGCAACTTCAGTCCCCGCGCTCACTCGTCTTCCCGCCAGGGCCCGGCCGCGGCGCGCCACGCCGACATGCCCGTCTGGCTCGATGCGATGCGTGGCGCGCGGTGCCGCTCCCGGTGCTCCTCCTCGAGCAGGGCGCCCGCGAGCGCCGCGGCCACGAGCTCCTGCTCGCCCAGGTCGGCTCGCAGCAAGTCGGGGTGCTCCTCCACGTACGCGATCGAGAGGTCACCGGCACGGAAGTCAGGCTCGTCCATCACGCTGCGCAGATAGGACGCGCTCGTCTCCACCCCTACCACGAGCAGCTCGTCGAGCGCACGCGCCATGCGCGTCACCGCGGTCGCGCGGTTGGGCGCCGACACGATCAGCTTCGCCAGCAGCGGATCGTAGTGCAGCGTGATTTCCTGGCCGCGCTGGATCCCTCCGTCCCAGCGCACACCCGGGCCCGCAGGGATCTCCAGATGGGAGATCCGTCCCGTCGAGGGGAGGAAGCCCCCGTAGGGATCTTCGGAAGTGATGCGGCACTCGATCGCGTGACCCGTCATGCGCACGTCCGCCCGCGCGAACCCGAGCGGCTCGCCCGAGGCGACACGGAACTGCAAGTCGACCAGGTCGATCCCGGTGACCAGCTCCGTGACGGGATGCTCCACCTGCAGACGCGTGTTCATCTCCAGGAAGAAGAACTCGCCGCCGCGGTAGAGGAATTCGACCGTACCCGCGCCGCGATAGTCGACGGCGGCGGCCGCGCGCACCGCAGCCGTGCCCATCGCCTCGCGCTCGGCGGGCGTGAGCACCGGCGAGGGCGCCTCCTCGATCAGCTTCTGGTGACGCCGCTGCACCGAGCACTCGCGCTCGCCCAGGTGCACCACGTTCCCGTGCGCATCCCCGAAGACCTGGATCTCGATGTGGCGCGGCCGCTCGACGTAGCGCTCCAGGTACACCCGTCCGTCGCCGAACGCCGTGAGCGCCTCGCGCGAGGCGGCATCGTAGGCGCGCTCGACCCCGCTCGGCTCGCGGACTACGCGCATGCCCTTTCCACCGCCCCCGGCGGACGCCTTCAGCAGCACCGGGTAGCCGATCTCCTGCGCGGCGCGGCGCGCGGCAGCCGCATCCACCACTGCGTCCGTCATGCCCGGGACGATTGGCACGCCAGCCGCGGCCATCCTGCGCCGGGCCTCCGTCTTGTCGCCCATGGCCGCGATCGTGTCGGCGGTGGGGCCGATGAAGCAGAGCCCGGCCTCCTCGACCGCGCGTGCGAATCCGGCGCGCTCGGAAAGGAAGCCGTAGCCGGGATGGATCGCCTCGGCGCCCGCGCGCTTCGCCACATCGATGAGGACGTCGCCCCGCAAATAGCTCTCGGAGGCGGGCGCCGGCCCGATCGGGTACGCCTCGTCGGCTTCCAGCACGTGCGGCGCCATCCGGTCCGGCGCCGAGTAGACCGCCACCGACCGGATGCCCCGCTCCCGCGCCGCCCGGATGATGCGGAGCGCGATCTCGCCACGGTTGGCGACGAGCACGGAGCGGATCAAGGGCCTCCTGGGGCGCGGTGGGCCGACTGGGCGCGTGGCGCCGCGAAGTTAGGCGCGGGGCGAGGAGGGGGGAACCCGGGTGGGCGCGCACCCCACAGCACCGCGACTGCCCCTCGAGCGGACGCGCGGCCGCTGCGCCATCGATCCGGCGCGGCGGTGGTTTTCGCCAACCCGCCGTCCCTTGCGCTTGCCGCTGTGTGCAGTCAAACGGGGGCCCCGGTCACCCGGGACCCCCGCGATGTCAGCTCGTCAGCCTCGCGCGGGCAGGTGGCCCTACCCCTCGAGCCTCCCCAGCACCTCGACCTCACGCCCGTCCCGACGAACGCGGATCTGGATGTCCTCGTCCTCGTCGTACGTGCCGAGAATCGAGCGCACGCGGTCCGGCGTCGCCGCCGCGCGACCGCCAATACTCAGGATCACGTCGCCCGGCTCGAGACCGAGCGCAGAGTCTTCGGCTACGTCGACCACGAGCACGCCTGCAGTCGTGCCGAAGTACTGGCCGAGCCCCTCGTTGAGCGGCACGAGTTGGACACCGTAGCGCCCCATCCCGGCTCCGCCGAAGAACATCCCCCCGGGTGAGCCGTCGAAGACGCGGACGTCGACGTCGCCCGGCTCCCCGGAGCGCCATTGGAACCCGCGCCCCCCGTCGAACCCCCTCAGGCCCTCGAGGCCGCGCATCTGCTCGCGGAATCGCTCCGCATCGAACGGCGGGACGGCAATGCCGAAGCCCCGACCCGAAAGATCCTCGGCCAACACGCTGACCGTGCGCCGCTGGCCATCCCGCCGATACGCAACCTCGACGTCCTCCCCCGGCTCGAGATTTCGCGCAATCGAAAGCAGTCGCTGCACGGGCACCGACTCGTCGAGGTCGAATTCCTCCTCCACGTCCGCGGCGAGCGGTTCGAAGAGCGAGTGCCCGTCGACGCTCGTGATGATGTCGCCCTCGCGGATGCCCGCGTCCCAAGCGGGCCCGTCCTCGAGCACGTTGGTCACGCGCGCGCCTTGCGCATCGACTTCACTGCCCTGCTCCGTCGTCACGGAGATGCCGAGCCGCGGCCGCCCCGGTGTCATCGCCTGCATGCTCATCTCGAAGCGCGGCATGCGAAGGCACGTGCAATCCGCGATCGCGTTCCCGTCCCGATCTACGCAACGGCAGTCGTCGTCGGACTGCTGCTGTGCAGCCGGTATCGCCGCGGTGACTGGCGCCGCCGCCACCGCCGCCCCGAGCGCGCCGACTGTCAGCATCAACGCCCCCCACCTCCCCACTCCCACTCTTCGACCCGTCTTCATCACCCGTCTCCCGAAGGATTGAATTCGTCGCACCTACGGATTGGATCCTCACGGGGGCGGCGGGGTTGCCGCGCGTCTGGGTCCGTCGACGGGCGTGCGGCCGATGGACGGGCGTGGGGCCGACGACGGGCGTGCGGCCGACGATGGGCATGCGGCCGATGACGGGCGTGCGGCCGATGACCACGTCGGCCGGAAGTCGGCAACTCGGTCATGCCGGCGGCAGCCCACTGCGTGCCGCGCCGACCGCCCGCCGACGGGGGCGGCGGCCCACCCTACAGCGGAATGTTGCCGTGCTTCCGCTTGGGGTTCTCGTCGCGCTTGTCGCGCAGCATGTCGAGCGCGGAGATGAGCCGCGGTCGCGTCTCACGCGGGTCGATCACGTCATCGACGTAGCCCCGCGCCGCGGCGATGTACGGATTGGCGAACTTCTCACGGTACTCCTGGATGCGCCGCTCCGTCGCAGCGGCAGGGTCGCCGGAGGACTCGATCTCCTTACGGAAGAGGACCTCCACCGCCCCCTTCGGGCCCATCACGGCGATCTCCGCCTGGGGCCAGGCGAGGTTCACGTCCCCACGGATGTGCTTCGAGTTCATGACGTCGTAGGCGCCGCCGTACGCCTTGCGCATGATCACGGTCACTTTCGGCACCGTGGCCTCGGCGAACGCGTAGAGCAGCTTGGCCCCGTGGCGTATGATGCCCCCGTGCTCCTGGGCCACGCCGGGCAGGAAGCCGGGCACGTCCTCGAGCACGACGAGCGGCACGTTGAACGCGTCGCAGAAGCGCACGAAACGCGCGCCCTTGTCGGACGAGTCGATGTCGAGCACGCCCGCGAGCACGAAAGGTTGGTTGGCCACGATCCCCACGGCGTGCCCGCCCAGGTGCGCGAACCCGACCAGGATGTTCGGCGCGAAGCGCGCGTGCACCTCGTAGAAGTCCCCGTCGTCGACGATGCAGCGGATCACGTCGTGCATGTCGTAGGGCTGATTGGCGTTCTCGGGAACGACGCCGAGCAGCTTTTCGTCCTGCCGGTCGTGCGGATCGGTGGACAGCCCGGCCGGCGGCAGCGCGCGGTTGTTCTGAGGGATGAACCGGAAGAGCTCCCGCACCGACGCCAAGCAGTCGGGCTCCGCGTCACAGGCGAAGTGCGCGACACCCGACTTGGACGCGTGCACGTCTGCGCCGCCCAGCCCTTCCATGTCCACGTCCTCGTGCGTGACGGTCTTCACCACGTTCGGGCCGGTGACGAACATGTAGCTCGTGCCGCGCACCATGTAGACGAAGTCGGTGATGGCCGGCGAGTACACCGCGCCTCCCGCGCACGGGCCGAGCACAACGCTGATCTGTGGGATCACGCCCGAGGCGAGCGTGTTGCGCAAGAAGATGTCCGCGTAGCCACCCAGGCTGACCACGCCCTCCTGGATGCGGGCGCCGCCGGAGTCGTTCAGGCCAATGAGCGGAGCGCCGTTCTTGAGCGCCATCTCCTGCGTCTTCACGATCTTCTCGGCGTGTGCCTCCGAGAGTGAGCCGCCGAAAACCGTGAAGTCCTGGCTGAAGACGTAGACGAGGCGGCCGTGGACCGTGCCGTATCCGGTGACGACCCCGTCCCCGAGATACTTCTTCTCGTCCAAGCCGAAGTCCGTCGAGCGGTGGGTGACGAACCGGTCGAGCTCCACGAACGAGCCTTCGTCGAGGAGGAGGTCCAGTCGCTCGCGCGCCGACAGCTTGCCGCGCTCGTGCTGAGCGGCGAGCCGCTCGGCGCCACCGCCCAGCGCCGCTGCACGGCGGAGCTCGTCGAGGTGGCGGAGCTTCTCGTCGATCGACATTCGGTCAGTACGTGATCGGGATCGTGCGTCGGTTTTCGATGCGGACGAGGTCGGTGCGGCGCACCACGCGGTCGTCCGTCACGGAGAAGATACCGGTGGCGCCCTCGATGTCGCTAAGGCCTTGGAAGGCAGCGCGCATGTCCGCCGGTGCCGGTCGCCCCGCGCGGAGCGCCTCGAGCAGCAGGAGTGTGGCGTCGTAGCCGATCGCGGGCGTGGAGCTGACCAGCGTGCGCTGGAAGTGGCGCTCGTACGCCTCGCGGAAGCGCTGTTGGCCGGGCGAGTTGGGCCCGGCACCGGCCGGCGCGGTGGCCACCACGCCGTCGAGATAGAGCCGATCGAGAGAAGCCAACACCTGCGGATCCGTCCAACCGGACGTCCCCATCACCTCGATGGCGAGCGTGTCCAGCGCGAAGTGCGCGAGCTGAGGCGCCAGGTACTCGACGTCTTCCGGGGGAATCGGCACGAAGAGTCCCACCGGCTCGAGCATCTCGACGCGCAGTGTATCCTCGGGAGCGAGCCCGAGGGCGGCGATCTCCAGAGCACGCAAGGCGTCCTGGGCCCCTATGATCTGCTCCTCGAAGAACGTCGCCAGCGGCGGATAGGGAAAGTGGCCCACGATCTGGACGCCGAACCTCTCGGCTTCCGCTTCGAACGCATCCGCTTCCTCGACGGCCGTGGGAGTCTCGGGATAGAGCAGCGCCACGCGCTGCAGCGCCCGCGACGCGGCGTAGCGAGCCACCGTCCGGGCGGCCTCCGGGTCCGCGCCCTCGAGTGAATAGACCCCCTCACCCGCCTCCGCCGCGCTGCGTGCGGTGGGTGACACGATGGGCAATGCGCTCTGCCGCGACCTCCCCGCCGCCACCAGGGCCTCGTCCTCGAGGAAGCCGACCACACCCGCCACTGCCTCCGTCTCGAGCTGCGCCACGAAGCCGGCGGCGGTGAGCGGGTCTCCCAGGTCGTCGTACGGGACGACGGTAACCTGATAGTCGTCCCCCAGCACCGTAGCCGCCGCCACCTCGACACCCTCGCCGACCAGCTGAGCGAACTCGGCAAGGGCCGGTGGTCCGCCCATGGGCAGCACGGTCGCAATCGAGACCGGCCTGGCGCGCCGGCGCTCGGGGGGCAGCTCGCCCCGCAGCACACCCTCCGCCAACGCGCGCTCCGGCGGGGCTGCGCCGCCCTCGATCGCCGCGCTGGCGAAGCGAGTGGCCGAGCCGGCATCGCCGCGCTCGAGCAAGTTCACCGCGTGGCGTGCCTGTGCGATGGGAGCGAGCGGCCCCGTGCCCGGGGCACCCGCGAGCACGGCGCCCAGCTCCTCGGGAGTCACGGCATCTGCCGCGGCCCGTGCCAGCGGGACGGCCGAGGCGATCTCCTCGGGCGTCGCACCGGCGTCGATGCGAAGTAGTCGATCGAGCTGGAGCGCTGGACTCCTCTCCAGCGCCTCGACTTGGAGCAGGCGAACGGCGGTTGCCCGTGCGTCCCCGGGCGGGAGCAGCTCCACGTATCGTTCCGCCGCTGCGTCCGCCCGCTCTCCCGAACCCAGCGCGAGCTCCGCCCGCGCGTTCAGGAGAAGTGCATCGCCGGACACGTCTGCGGCCGGATAACGCCGCGTCACCTCGTCGGTCGACCGCAGGACCTCGAGGTACTCCTCGGCCGCAAACGAGGCTTCGGCGCTGCGCATCAGCCGCGCCGCCTCGGCCTGATCGGCGCGGGAGATCGCCCCCGCCGCGAGCACGGTGCGCGGACGCGAAGGTGCCGGCGCCACCCCGCTCGAGACCTGGCACGCGCCCAGGGCCAGAAAGACCCAGCCCCAGGCGCAGCGCCTGATCACTTGCTGCATGCGCGTAACCCTTCGGCTACGCCTCTTTCTTCGGCGCGGCCTCTCCGGCGCTCGCGTCGACCACGCTCGTCGGCGCAGCTCAGCGCTCGCGCGGAGCGCGAGAGCCCGAGCCCTCGGGCTTCGGGGACTTGTTCCGCTTGGCGACCTGAGCGGCGGCGATCGCATCGTCTTCCTCATCGTCCGCCTCTCCGGCCTTCGCAGCTGCTTCTGCAGCTGCTGCAGCTGCTGCGGCTGCTGCCCGGGCGGCCTCGATCTGATCCTGCGATTTCCGTGCCGGACGCTCCGTGATCTCGAGCACGATGCGCCGGTTGGCAGCGTCCGACTCCGACACGCGCAGCGACACGCTATCGCCCGCGCTGAAGTACTCCTCGAGTCGCGCCGCGTCCTCGACGCCGGAGCTGGTGACCGGCACGAACCCCTCGATGTCGTCGCCGAGGTCCACGACGAAGCCCTTTTCCTGGAGCCGCACGACTTTGCCGTCGAGCTCCACGCGCGGCGCGAGCCGCTCCGAGATCGCCGGCCACGGATCGTCCTGCAGCTGCTTCATGCCCAGGCTGATGCGCTTGTTCTCGGCGTCCACGTCGAGGACCATGACGTCGAGCTGCTGGCCCTTCTGCACGACCGCCGCTGGATGCTCGATGCGCTTCGTCCAGCTCATGTCGGAGACGTGCACGAGCCCGTCGATGCCCGGCTCGATCTCCACGAACGCGCCGAACGAAGTCAGGTTGCGCACCTTGCCGTTCAGCTTCGTGCCGGTGGGGTACTTGGCCGGCAGCGCGAGCCACGGATCTTCCTCGATCTGCTTCATGCCGAGCGAGATCTTCTCGTCCTTCGGATCGACCTTGAGCACCACTGCTTCGATCTCGTCCCCGATGGTGACGACCTTGGACGGGTGACGCACGTTCCGCGTCCACGACATCTCGGAGATGTGGACGAGGCCCTCGACGCCCTTCTCGAGCTCGACGAACGCACCGTAGTTGGTGATGGACACGACGCGACCGTGCACGCGCGAGCCGACCGGATACTTCTTGTCGATGTCCGTCCACGGGTACGGCAGGAGCTGCTTGAGCCCGAGCGAGATCCGTTCGCGGTTCCAGTCGATGTCGAGCACTTTCACGTCGATGCTCTGGCCGATGTCCACCACCTCGGACGGGTGACCGACGCGGCCCCAAGACATGTCGGTGATGTGCAGCAGGCCGTCGAGCCCACCCAGGTCGATGAAGGCGCCGAAGTCGGTGATGTTCTTCACCACGCCCTCGCGCACCTGTCCAACCAGCAGCTCCTTCACGAGGGTGCCGCGCTTGGACTCGCGCTCGGCCTCGAGGATGACGCGCCGCGACACCACGATGTTCCGGCGGCGCTTGTTGAGCTTGATGATCTTGAACTTGTACGACTCGCCGATCAGGTCCTCGATGTTCGGGACCCGGCGCAGGGCGATCTGCGACCCGGGCAGGAAGGCGTCGACGCCCGTGAGGTCGACGGTGACGCCGCCCTTGATCTTGCGCACCAGCGTGCCCTTGACCGGGCGATCCGCCTCGTGGGCCTCGCGGATCTTCTCCCACACACGCAAGAAATCCGCCTTCTTCTTGGAGAGGACCACGACGCCGTCGTCATCCTCCAGGCTCTCGAGCAACACCTCGATCTCGGTGCCCGACTCCGGCGGCTCCTTGAACTCGTCGAGCGGGACCGCGCCCTCGCTCTTGAAGCCGAACTCGAGGATGACCGCGGACGAGGTGACCCTCAACACCTTCGCGTTGACGATCTCGCCCTCGCGTAATTCCTGGAACTCTCCGCTGAACCGCGAGAGCATCGCCTCGAACTCTTCCTTCGAGGTCTCGAGCTGCTCCTCGCCGTACGGGTCGTTGAAGAGCTCGGGGGAGATACCCTCGAGCTCGGCCATCTCGGCGGCCGTGAGCGTGCTGACCTCGCCGGTCAGGGCATCGACGACGACGTTCTCGTCGTCGGTGGACGCGTCATGCGTGCGGGTAGGAGTCATGGAGCCTTTGCCTCGCGCGGGAAGCGCGTGATCTCGGACCGGGCTCGCGCAGTTCGCGAACGGCGAGCGTCGGGCTGGGGTGGATGCCGCGAGCGGCCCTCCGCTCGTCGACCGCTCCGCACCGCCACGAAGGCTGATGCAGAGCCGTGCAGCACTGATGTATAGCCAGGTGAAGCTAGGCCTGGGCCTTGGGGGCGTCAACGCCGCGCCCCTGCACCATCGCGACCACCCTCGCCACCTGCTCGTCGAAGGAGAGCCCCGTCGTGTCGATCTCGACGGCCCCATCCGGGCGGCGCAGCGGCGAGACGTCGCGCGCGGAGTCCACCTCGTCCCGCGCCGCGATCGCCTCGGCTTGCTCGGCCACGTGACGCGCGCTCTCCGCGTCTCCGGCGCGGGTCTCTCGGAGGCGCCGGCGGGCACGCTCGCGCAGGTCGGCGACCAGAAAGACCTTCACCTCGGCGTCCGGGAAGACCACGGTGCCCATGTCGCGCCCGTCGGCGACCAATCGTCCGGTCGCGCCGGCCTGGCGCTGGAGCTCGAGCAGGCATGCACGCGCCGCCGGAAGCTTCGCGAGCGCCGCCACCCGGCCGGTCACCTCCGTCGTTCGCAGCTCCTCCGCGAGCACACGTCCGCCGAGTCGCACCTCGAAGCCGCCCTCGAGCGCGTGCAGGGAGACGCCCAGCGCGCGGAGGTCCTGGACCTTCAGCGTCGACCACGTGCTCTCGGGTCTGTGCGCCTGCAGCAACGCATACGTGAGGGCGCGGTAGAGCGCTCCCGAGTCCAGGTGGCGGAACCCCAGGCGGCGGGCCACCTCACGCGCGGTCGTCGACTTTCCCGACCCTGCCGGGCCGTCGAGGGTGACGATCGGGCCTTCGCGGCGCATCGGCGCGCCGGACTCGCTCCCGCCCGTCTCGCTCAGGCTGTCCTCGCTCAGGCGGTCGAGCGGGCGGCCACCAGGCTCTCCAGCAACGCCCAGAACCCCGGGAAACTCACGTCGGCCGCGCCGCGATCGTCGACTTCGATATCGTTCCCGTCGATCGCACCCAAGACGCCGAAGGCCATGGCGATGCGATGGTCGCCGCGCGTGCGCACGCGGCCGCGGAGGGGGCGGTCGGTGCCCTCCACGTCGAGCCCGTCCCTGCGCTCCTCCGCGCGGACGCCGAGCGCTCTCAGGTTCTCGACCATCGCGGCGATGCGATCGGACTCCTTGGCGCGCAGCTCCTCGGCACCCGTGATCGTCGTCACCCCTTCGGCCCGTGCCCCGAGTGCGGCAATCAGCGGGAGCTCGTCGATGAGTCCCGGGACCTCGTCCTCGCCGATGCACACGCCACGCAAGCGCGCGGCTGCGGCAGATACGGTGCCCACGCGCTCGACGCCCCAGACCGCGGTGTCCACCTCCACGCGCACGTTTGCGCCCATGCGGACGAGCGCGTCGAGAAATGCCGTGCGGGTCGGGTTCAGACCCACGCGCTCCACCGCGAGCTCCTCACCCGCACCCCCGAGCGCCGCGAACGCCAGCACGAAAGCCGCAGAGGAGATGTCGCCCGGCACGGCGAAGTCGAACGGCCAGATTCTCTCGGGGGGTGCGGCGAGCTCGACCTGCCACCCGCTATCGACGGCACCGCTCTGCAATTTGACCCCTACGCTCTGCAGGAGCCGCTCGGTGTGGTCGCGCGACAGCGAGGGCTCGCGCACGCGGACGGCGGCGCCGCCGACCAGGCCGGCCAGCAGAATGGCGCTCTTCACCTGCGCGCTCGCGACCGGGCTCATCCAGTCGAGCGAGTCGAGCGGGTGACGCCCGTGCACGGTGACCGGGAGCCTCCCCTCCTGACCCGCGTACTCGAAGCGCGCGCCCATGCGCGAGAGCGGTTCGGTGACGCGACTCATGGGCCTCGAGCGCAGTGACTCGTCTCCGGTGAGCGTCGCGGTGATGCCGCTCCCGGCGAGGACGCCGAGCAAGAGGCGCGTCCCGGTGCCGCTGTTGCCGAGGTCGAGAGGGCGATCGGACGGCGTGAGGCCGGTGAACCCGACGCCCTCCACCACCACCTCCGAGCCATCCGGCGGCAGCACGCCGATCCCGGCACCCAGGCAGCGGAGAGCCGCCGCGGTCGAAGCGGCATCTCCGCCGTGCAGCAGGCCGGAGAGTCGGCTCTCCCCTTCGGCGAGCGAAGCCAGGATGAGGGCTCGCTGCGTGAGCGATTTGTCGCCTGGCACGGTCACCTTCACGACTCCCTCCAGGTCCGCGTCGTCCGCATGATCTCCGCGATCGTCTCGATGTCGCGCCGGTCCAGCAGGTCCGCCAGCCGGTCGGCTTGGGCCGCCAGGTCCCGAAGCCCGCGCGCCAAACCCGGCGACGCATACCCCAGAAGGTCCTTCCAGAGGTCCGCGCTGCTCCCCGCGAGACGGGTGGTGTCCCGCCCGCCGGGCCCGAGCTGATCGGGCCGCACTCCCGAGTCGGCGAGCACGGTGGCGAGCGCGTTGGACGCGAGCTGGGGCAGATGGCTGGCCAGCGACATCAGACGGTCGTGCGACCCTGCCTCGACGTCCGCCGGACGCGCCCCGATGCTACGCCAGAGGGCGTGGACGCGCGCGACGCGCGACCTGGCTTCCTCGCTGGCGACGACCCAGACTCGGGCCTCCCGATAGAGATCGGGCCTGGAGGCAGCGAAGCCCGACGCCTCGCTCCCTGCCATCGGATGGCACCCCACCCAGCGGGCGCTCACCCCCGCAGACGCGGCCGCGCTCGCCAGAGGCGCCTTGAGGCTCGCCACGTCCGACAGCGTCGCGTCGGCAGGCGCGGCCCGGGCCACCGGCGCGAGCATGGCACAGCTCGCCGCGAGCGGTGCGGCCAAGATGATGAGATCGGCGCCACGCACGGCGTCCTCCCAGGCGGCGGGCGCCGCGTCGAGCGCGCGCGCCGCGACCGCCTGCGCTCGCTCCTCCGCGCTCGGCGACCACCCTGTCACGCGCGGTTTGTCCCCGAGCGACGTGAGCGCCCGCGCGAGCGAGCCGCCCATGACGCCCAGGCCGAGGATCGCGACGCTCGCGAACGGGCGTTCGGTCGAGCTCATGGTCTAGTTCACGCCCCCGGCCGCTGTCTGGCCTGCCTCGACGCCGCCGCGCACCGGGATCTCGACGATCAACCCGTCGCGTGCGACCCGCGACTCCGGGAAGATCAGCTTGGCCTCCTCTTCGAGCGGCTGCGGATCGTCAGAGTAGCGAGCCGAGACGTGCGTGAGAAGAAGCTTGCCGACGCCCGCGTCCCGGGCCACGCGTGCGGCGCCGGCCGCGGTGCTGTGGAAGGTCTCGGCAGCGCGGTCGGCCTCCTCCTCCCCGAACGTCGCCTCGTGTACCAGCACGTCTGCACCCTGTGCGGTACGCACTGTAGACGCACAGGGGCGGCTATCTCCGGAGTACACCACCACACGGCCCGGGCGCGGCGGCCCGACGAGCTCACGCGCCGAAATGATTCTCCCGTCGACCACAACGTCCTCGCCGCGGTGCAGGCGGCCGAAGAGCGGGCCCTCCGGCACACCCAGCTCGCGCGCCCGATCCACGTCGAAGCGGCCAGGGCGCGCGTCTTCCACCAGGGCCCACCCGGCCGCCGTCATCCCGTGCTCGACGTCGAAGGCTCGTATGGCGTACTCCGCCGAGCGGTACCCCTCCCCCCCGCGACACTCGACCACGTCCACGGCGAACTTAACGCGATCTGCGCCGAGGGCGGCGAGCGTCTTCAGTACACGCGTCGAACCGACCGGACCGTACAGGGTGATCGGCTCGACGCGCCCCTGCAGCGCCATGGTCCGGAGCAGGCCCGGGATCCCCAGGAGATGGTCCGCGTGCGTGTGCGTGACGAAGATCGCGCGCACGTCGAACCCCGTCGCGTAGCGCATCATCTGACGCTGCGACCCCTCGCCGCAGTCGAAGAGAAAGAGGTCACCTTCGCGCTGGACGGCGAGCGAGCTCACGTTCCGTCCGACCGTAGGGCGGGCGGCGGCGGTGCCGAGGAAGGTGAGACGAATCATGCGGGCTCGCGGGGCTGGTTCGGCCTGCAAAGTAGCCGGGCGCGGGGGGGGCTCCAACCCGATCGAAACGTCTCGGCCACGGGGGGCGGCGGGCGGCCGGGAGCGTCCGCACGCGAGGGCACCGGACAGACCTATACAGACACCCGGTTCCGCCCGTTCTCTTTGGCGCGGTAGAGCGCCTGGTCCGCCTTCTTCAGGATCGCCTCGGGAGAACCGTCGCCGGCGCTGGAGTCCGCGAGCCCGATGCTCACCGTCACCGACAGCGTGCGCGCCCGCTTCTTCGGCTTCGGCTTCGCGTCCTTCGCTCCGCTCGGGCGCTTCCGGGGACGCCTCCACGAGCGCAGCGAGAACGTCGCCTCCTCCACCGCCTGGCGGACCTCGTCGGCTGGAGCGACCGCGTCCTCCCGCGCGAGCCCCGCAAAGACGAGCGTGAACTCCTCACCGCCGTAGCGATACGCGCTGCCGACACGGGACGTCGCGAGCCGCGTCGCGACGAGCTGGAGCACCTGGTCGCCGACGTCGTGGCCGTGCGTGTCGTTGAACTTCTTGAAGTGATCCACGTCGACCATGGCAATCGTGTAGACGCCGCTCGCCTCGGCGAGGTCGCGCATCAGCGCACGCCTAGCGGGGAGACGGGTGAGCTCATCCCGGTACGCCATGAAGTACGACTGCTCCAGCACAGAGAGTGTCAGCACCAAACCCGCCGCCATGAGCAGAAACGAGGACCGGTACTCGCCCACCGATGGATGGAGCGCGACGAACACGAGTGCCTGCGACCAGAGCAGCCCGCGCTCCACGGGCCCGCGAAAACGATGGACCGCGAGCACGCCGAGCAGAAGGCTCACCACACCGCCGACCAAAACCACGTCCGGAAGCCTCGACCACGCAGACCAACCGTCCGGGAGCAGACGCGCATCGCCGAACGTGGCGAGCGCGACGGGGTCCTGCAGGACGGCACCCACGAGCGTGATGAGCGCGGCTCCGATGCCGAATTGCAGGAGCCCGGCACGGGAGCGTACGCCCCGGTCGCGGGTGTTCGCGAGGGCGCCGAAGAGGCCGACGTGGAACGCTCCCAACGCGACGAAGAGGTTGCCGCTGCCGGGTGCCCCGAGGTCCAGGAGCCCGAGCGCGACCACCGCCAGTACGACCCGGCTCCGGTGAAAGACAGCGGCGAGCAGCGCGCCGGCGCCGTAGACGATCGGGGCATAGGGGCCGGTGAGCGTGTCCAACCTGTCGACCGGAACCGCCACCGCCGCCGCCACCGCCGGTGCCACCACGATCAGACCCGGGACGACCGCCCGCAGAAAGGGCTTCAGAGGGGCCTCCGGTCGGGTCGGCGAGGAGCGGGTCGGGGACGTCGGCCACGATAATAAGCGGTTCGGGCGAGCCCCCGGAACCGCGGCCGCGTGCGGGTGTTCGACCGCGGCGGAAGTGCAGATCGCAGTGCATATTGTGCGTCAGGTACGTATCGACCCCGAGATCCACCCACTGGGTCGAGCCTACAGGGGACCTCCATGATCATCCGGCGCCCGTCCGACGTTCCATCCTCGGAGATCACACCCGAGAGCGTCTACTTCAATCGTCGACAGTTCATCGCTGCCGCCGGCTTCGGAGCTGCAGGACTCACCGCCGCTCCGTCGGCACTCCGCGCCTTGGACGCGAGCCAAGAGCAGGAGATCCCCGAGCGCTTCCAGAACATGCGCTCCGAGCAGAACGAGCAGCTGAACTCGTATCGCGACGTCACGACGTACAACAACTTCTACGAGTTCGGCACCGACAAGGGAGATCCCGCGAAGAACTCGGGCGAGTTCCGCCCGCGTCCGTGGACCGTGTCGGTCACCGGCGAGGTCAACAAGCCGGGCGACTATCAGCTCGAGGACTTCCTCCGCCCGGCCGCCATGGAGGACCGCGTCTACCGGCTACGCTGCGTGGAAGCGTGGTCGATGGTGATCCCGTGGAGAGGAATTCCGCTCTACGAGATCATCAATCGGGTCGAGCCGACCGGGAACGCGAAGTTCGTCGAGTTCCGCACCGTCGTCCGCCCGTCCGAGATGACGGGCCAGCGCTACTCCATCCTGCAGTGGCCATATGTTGAGGGCCTCAGGATGGACGAGGCCATGCATCCGCTCACGCTCATGGTGACCGGCGTGTATGGCATGGATCTGCCGAACCAGAACGGCGCACCTCTCCGGCTCATCGTGCCGTGGAAGTACGGCTTCAAGGGCGTGAAGTCGATCGTGAGCATGCGCTTCGTCGAGGAGATGCCGCTCAACACCTGGCAGCAGGAGAACTCGTTCGAGTACGGGTTCTACGCGAACGTGAACCCGCAGGTCGATCACCCGCGTTGGAGTCAGGCGCGCGAGCGCCGCCTGCCCAGCCTGTTCGCCAACCGCCCGACGCAGATGTTCAACAGCTACGGGGATCAGGTGGCGCACCTCTACGCGGGGATGGACCTCGAGCGCTGGAAGTAGCCGCCGGATCGGTCGTCACCTGATCGGACCTCACACGAGATGAAGCACGACCGGGCGATCCTGGCGCTGAAGGTGGTGCTCTGGCTCGGCGCGCTGGCGCCGGGCGCATGGCTCGTGGGGGGGATCTTCCGCGGGTGGCTCGGCGCCAACCCCGCCGAGACGCTCACCCACGTGACCGGCATGACGACGCTCTCGCTTCTGCTCATCACGCTCGCCGTCACGCCGGTGCGCCGCTTCACCGGCTGGAACGCGGTGATCAAGCTGCGGCGACCGCTCGGCCTCTTCGCGTTCGCGTACGCGCTCACACACTTCACGATCTGGTTCGCGTTCTACAACGTGTTCAACGTCGGCTACATGATCGCGGACGTGGCCGAGCGACCCTACATCACCGTGGGGATGACAGCGTTCGTGATCCTGGTCCCGTTGGCCGCGACGTCGACCAAAGGCGCCATTCGTCGACTCGGCAAGAGGTGGTCGACCATCCATAAGGGGATCTACGTCGCCGCGACACTCGGGGTCATCCACTTCTACTGGCTGGTGAAGGCCGACACGCGGCTCCCCATCGCGCTGGGGGCGTGCCTGTTGGTCCTGCTTGCTCTGAGGGTGCGCGCACCGGAGCGGCGCGCCACACGGTTGGAGGTCGAAGTCGAGACGCCGGTGGGCAGCTCGTAGGGTCGCCTCCGGCCCACTGCGACCCGGACGGACCGTCGGTATCTAGCGCTCTTCCGATGGACTAGGTTCCCAGGCGAGGCCGGGGTGGCGAAACTGGCAGACGCTGGGGGCTTAAAACCCCCTGGGGTAACTCCCGTGTGGGTTCAAATCCCACCCCCGGCACTCTTGCAGCACAAGCACTTACGCGAACAGCCCGGAACCCAGCCAAGGGCTCCGGGCCGTCGTATTGTGCCGCGCTTGTGCCGTAACGCTACCCGGCGACCTGCGTGAAGGGGACCGTCTTCGCCGACTGAACCGCGCCGGCTTTACCGGAGACTTGGTGAGTTGAGTGTCTCGAGTGCCGCAGGAGCGGACTCGAGACTGCGATAATACTGCTCTTCGAACTCGGCCGGGGGAACATGGCCGATGGGACCGAGC
>VGVR01000023.1 GCA_016873995.1 Gemmatimonadota bacterium | reverse complement strand
CGCCGCGGGCGCGAGCGCCGCCGCTCCGGCAGCACCTGCCGCCTTGAGAAGTTCGCGTCGCGAGATCTGGGACGAACGGGGCGCGTCGGACATGCTCTGCTCCTCGCTCACTGGAAGGTCGCGCCAGCTTCCGCCGGCTGCCGGGTGTAGGTGGGCACGAGGCTTCCTTGGCCCAGTACGTGCCCCTCGATCGCGGCGAGCAGCTCGGCGCGGGTGAGACCGGCCGGAAGGTTCAACTCGGCGTCGAGCGCGAAGACGGTGAAGTCGTAGTCGTGCACCGTACCCGCCGGCGGAGCCGGTCCCCGGTACATGGCGAGTCCCCAGCCGTTGTTGCCTTGGGTCGCGCGCTCGAGCCCCGCCGGCATCGCATCCGCGCGGTCGAAAGGGATTCCCTCGGGTAGCCCGCGCACGCTGGCCGGGATGTTGTAGATGATCCAGTGCACCCAAGGCAGTGGGTTGCCGGCTCCGTGGTCTTGGCAGATGACTGCGATCTGCCTCCTGCCCGTCGGCAGGCTCCGCCAGGTGAGCGGCGGCGAGACGTTGCGACCATCGGGTGTATACTCGCGCGGCATCGGCTGGCCTGCGGACATCGTGGGGCTCTCGACCACGATGCGTGCGGGGGCCTGTGCGGAGGCGGCGGTAGCGAACGTCAGCATGGCTGCGAACGCGCCGCCGACCCGTGCCCTGCGAAGCGTTGCAGCGTTCAACGCAGGCGCAGTCGGTTGTCGGGGTCCGGCCGGAAGATCAAGTACTCGATGTCCGAGTCGAGCTCGGACCACCAATGCGGCGTGTGCCCGGGGATGATGACCACGTCGCCCGGGACGACGCGCCTGCTCACCCCGCCCTCGATGCGCGGGGCACGCTGGTTCGTCGGATTCGTGGGCACATCGACCGGGTTCACCATCGTCCCTCCGGTGACGAGCGTCGCCGACCCCGAGAGCATGTAGTAGATCTCGGTCGTGTTCACGCGATGCAGGTTCGCGTCGCCGCCCACTGCTTTGGGCCGGAAGACGCCGAACACGCCGACACGGTAGTCCCCCGTAACTCCGACCACGCGGATGGGCAGGTCGCTCACCGCGTCGCGCGGAAGCTCGTCGAGGAACTTTCGGATGTCGGCCGCCGTGACGTCGGTGGCGACCGGAGGGGTTGCAGGGTGCGGCGTCTGGGCCTCGGCGACTGGGGCGTGGATCGAGAGGAAGAGGAGTAGCGCTGCCAGGCGGAGTGCCTTTGTCATACGCGAGCCTCGTCGAGAGTGCAGGCCCAGAGGGCCGAAAGGCCGAATGTAGGGTGCGTCAGGGGCAGGGGCATCCCCTGAGCCCGGCTGATTCCGATTGAACGGCGTGGGTCGGGAAGCATACATTGGCTGGCGCTTCTTCCCAGGGGGCTCGTCATGAGAATACACCCTCTGACTGTCGCGGCTCTTCCCCTTCTCGCCGCCGCGTGCGCGCAGCCCGCTCCCGCGCCGCCTCCGCCGGCGCCGGTGGTGATGGTGGACACGGTCACGGTGACGCGAGTGGACACCGTGCGTGTCGAAACGCCCGCTGCGCCCGACCCGCAAGTACAGGATCGGGTGTCGCGTCTGCAGATCCAGCTGCTGGAGCGCGACGTCCAGATCCGCGAGCTCGAGGAGCAGCTCGACGCTACCCGGGTGGAGCTGGTGCGCAACCTGGCACGCCTGCAGACGCAGGCGAGTCGAGCCGAGGCGGCGTCCGGGATGGCCGAGGCCGAGATCGCCCTGGGCACACTCCGGCGGAGCGCAGGCACGACGCGTCTACCGGAGCTCACCGAAGCGGAAGACCTCTTCCGCCAGAGCACGTCCGAGTTCACGGGTGAGAACTACGGCGGCGCGCTCTACCTCGCCACGCAGGTCCGCTCGCTGGTGAGAACCGGGCAGGCGCGCCTCCAGGGGAGGGGCGGCGCGCTGGCTGCGGGCGAGTCGCTCTTCGCGGTACCGGTCCCGCTCCAGACCACCGGCCGGGCCAACGTCCGGTCCGGCCCGGGAACGACCTTCGCCGTTGCGTTCACGCTCGACCCGCCGACGCCCGTGACCGGGCAGTCGTACACGAGTCAGTGGGTGCGGATCGTGGACGGCCAGCGACGCGAGGGGTGGATCTTCAACACCCTCGTTACGAGCCGATAGCGGCCTCGGGGCTCTTCTTCTTCTTCGCGGAGAGGGTCCGCTTCTCGGCCTGACCCTCCGGCGGTGCCTTCGGTGGCGCACCGCGCACCTGGTCCCGGCCGTGGTGCTTCGACTCGTAGAGCGCGGCGTCGGCCTCGGCGATCACGGCCGCGGCGGTGTCGCCGTGCATGGGGAACTCCGCCACGCCCACGCTGATCGTGACCTTCCGGCCATCGAACTCCTCGCGAGCGAGTCTCGTGCGGATGCGCTCACCCGCGAGGATTCCGTTGGCGAGGTTGCACTCGGGTAGCAGGACGATGAACTCCTCGCCGCCGTACCGAGCGGGCGTGTCGAGATCGCGCGTCGCTTCGGTGATGACACGCCCCATGCCCGCGAGAACCTTGTCTCCTGCCTGGTGTCCGTACGTGTCGTTGTACTGCTTGAAGCGGTCCACGTCGATCATCATCACACAGAACGCACGGTCGTGGCGGTCTGCCCTTAGGATCTCCTTGTCGAAAGCATCCAGCAGGTAGCGGCGGTTGTGGAGGCCGGTGAGGAGGTCCGTGACCGCGAGCTTCTCGAGCTCCTTGTTGCGCGCGTCGAGCTCCTGCCGGTTCTGGCGGAGCTTGCCGACCATGTCGTTGAAGACCTGCGTCAGGTAGCCGACCTCACCTCGACCGGTCACAGGTAGGTCGACGGACAGGTCGCCCGAAGCCACCGCTCCCGCGGCTGCGGTGAGGCGCACGAGCGGCCGCACGATGACCGAGCCCAGGAAGTAGGCGACGAGCCCCACGATCACGAGCGGCGCCGACACGAGGACGAACGCGGAGTTGCGAAGCTGCGCAACCTGCGCGTACGCCACCGCCGATGGCACCTGCACGACGACGGCCCAGGCGAGCCCCGGGACCGGCGTCGAGGTTCCGACCATCGGCGTTCCAGTGGCGTCGGAGTACTCCGAGGACCGGCCGGCCGCGGCGGCCAGCCGCTCCAACACGCCGGGGTCCACTCGACTGGTGCTGCCGTCGGAGCTGGCGATGATCTCCGCGGCTCCGGTCACCAGATCGATGCTGCCGCCCTCCGAGGACGAGAGTCCCTCGAGGATGCTCTGCACGGCATCGAACACGAGCGTTGCCGCGAGAACCCCGAGGAACCGTCCGTCCGCCGAGTAGATCGGCGCAGCCAACGTCGTCCATGTACGCCCCGTTTCATCACGCTGCGGCTACCCGAGCACGGTCTCGCCGCGTTCCAGGCGAGTCATCCATTCGGCCGACACTTCGAGCTCGCCAGCGTTGTCATTGCTCGACGCAATCGACCTCGCATCGCCGTCGAGAACCTGCAGTTCTACGTAGTCGGTGAAGCGGCTTCTCACACCGGCCAGGTAGTCGGCAAGGCGCGTTCGTGCGACCGACCCACCCGCTCCCCCTAGAGGGATGCGCTCCAGGTTTTCGGAGACCTCGAAGGAGCCGGTGAAGATGCGTACGTCGTACGAGCGCTCCTTCACCCAGAGGTCGACCTCTCGCGCCGCCTGGGAGCCCCGGCTCGTCAATTCGCCATTGAGGTTCGCCGTGAGCGCGGCGCGGTTCTGCCGGTAGGAGAGAACGGCCGTGCTCAGGGCGGGGACGAGCGTGGCAACCAGGGCGAGCGCGAGGATCCGGTTCTTGATGCTGTCGAGTCCGACCGCGCTCAAGGCCCTGGGGGCGCGCGTCTTGGGCGTCCCCGCTGTGGCTGTGCCAGCGGTGTGGGCAGGAGCCTGCTTGCCGGGGGCCGTCGTCTGTGTGTCTGTCGCGGGCGCCGGCTTGTGCGGTGCGGGTGTCGGCGCCGGCCCGTCCGTCGCGGCGGGCGGCGCGGCCGCTTCCGGGGCCCGCTCGTTCGGCGCGGTCATGGTTGGACGATCGCCTGGCGCACCTGCGCGGTGATACGCTGCCGGAGCTGCACGGGGTTGGCCGGCTGGCTCTGCCAAGCCGTCACCAGGACCGTTCGTGAAGCCGGGTCGACCCAGAGCTCCGTGCCGGCGCTTCCGTCCCAGCGGTACTCACCAGCGCGCGCGCCGTCGGCTGCTGCGGCCGCATCCACGAGCACAGACACGTTCGCGATTCCCCAGCCGACGCCGCGCCGGCTGCGAAGCAGGTCGTCGGAGAGGCCATTGCGCGTGATCTCCGCGACGGTGCTCGCTCGCAGCAGCCGGGTCCCGCCCAGCTCGCCCCCGTTGGCGAGCATCGACGTGAAGCGAAGGAAGTCCGGCACGGTCGAGACCAGGCCGACGGCACCCTCGAGCAGCGTCGGCCGAACCGTGAACGGAATCTCCTCGATCTCGACCGGGCGGAGCTCGGGTCCCTCGGACTGCGCATACACCGTGGTCAGGCGGCCTTGCCGGGCGGGCTCGACCCAGAAGCCCGTGTCCACCATGCCGAGCGGGGCGAACACGCGGTCCTGCAGGAATTAGTCCAAAGGCCGTCCCGACCAGATCTCGACGAGCCGACCTAACACGCTCGACGACTCGCTGTACAGGTACCCCTCGCCCGGGTCGAAGCGAAGGGGTACGCGGACCATGTTTTCGATCAATTGGTCGAGCGTCATGTCACGGGCGCGCACGCGAGCTCCACGGTACTCAGGAGACGTGCGGTGGCTCAGTCCGGAAGTGTGCAGCAGGAGGTGCTCGACGGTGATCGGGCGCTCCGGTGGACGCGTGGATCCATCGCCGTTCAGGACCACCGCGCGGTCGAACACGGGGAGATAGCGCGACACGGGGTCCGAGAGCTCGAAGCGGCCCTCTTCGTGCAGCATCATCACCGCCACCGCCGTCACGGCCTTCGTCATCGAGTAGACGCGGAAGAGTGAGCGCTCGGTCATGGGCGTACGCGTCGCCACGTCCTGGAAGCCGACTCCCTCCAGGTACGCGACCCGACCGTCCCTCGCCACTCCGACGACGGCACCGGCCAGACGTCCCTCCGCGACCACGGCATTCAGCACGTCCGTAATGCCCGCCAGGGCATCGGCCGCCAGCCCCAGCGTCTCCGGGGCGGCGCGTGGCAGGCCGGTTTGGGCGCTCGAGGGCACGGCCGCGGCCAAGCTCGCGACGGCCAGAAGCGCGACAACCCGAGTCGTCCCCTTCACGCGCTGGCTTTGGGGGTCGAGAGGTCAGCCACCATCGCCAAGAGAACCTCAGGTCGCACGGGCTTCTGGAGCGTGCGGCTCGCACCCATGAGCCGAGCCATGTCGAGCTGGGACTCCCCGGTACCGGAGATCGCGATGATCTCGGGCTTCGGGCTCAGCTCGCGCAGGATCGTGATCAGCTCGAGCCCGTGCACGTTCGACATCTGCAGGTCGGTGACGACGACGTCGATCCCGTTCCCCTGGAACTGTGAGAGGGCTTCGGCGCCATCTTTCGCGACCCACACCTGATGATTCGCGCGCTCGAGAATGGTGCGCAGCACGACGCGATCGGCCTCCTCGTCGTCGACCACTAGAATGCGGGCCACGTGCGCTGTCGAAACCTCGGGTGGGGGGCACTCTGGGGCCAAGCGCGTGAAGAGTACTGATGGCGCGATGCGGCAGTCAAACGACCAGTCGGGGCCGCGCCAGGCCCCTCCGACACGCCGCAGAATCGGGGCGAGGGCGGACGCCTCCCGAACGAGGAGCTGCGGCGTCGGATGCGCCAGGTCGCCGCAACGCTTTGACGGTGCCACGTGTATTCGATACGTACAACGCGCGGTCGCGCAGACCCCAGCCTCCGGAGTTACCAGACATGACGAGCCACGTATCTCGCCGCGACTTCATCGTGACCGCCGGGGCCGCAGCCGCCGGACTGTCGCTCGCCGCCGCGCTCCCCGAGCGTCTCGCCGCCGCACGTGGCTCGATGCGCATCGGCATCATCGGCTCGGGAGCGATGGGCGGCGCTACGGGACTCCAATGGGCGCGCGCGGGCCATGAGATCCTGTTCAGCTCCCGCAACCCGCAGGAGCTGACGGAGCTGGTGGGCGCGGCGGGCTCGCGCGCTCGGGCGGGATATCCCCAAGAAGCGGCCGAGTTCGGGCAGGTGGTCCTGATCGCCGTTCCGTACGGCGCCCTCCCGCAGGTGGGGCGCGACTACGCGGCGCTGATGGCGGGCAAGATCGTGATCGACTGCGGCAACCCGCGCGCCGATCGCGACGGTCCGATGGCGGACGACGCGATTGCGCGCGGCACGGGCGTGGCCTCGGCCGAGTACCTCCCGGGCGTGCGGCTGGTGCGCGCGTTCAACTGCATGAGCGCGCAGCAGATGGAGCGCGAGGCGCACCGGCCGGACCCGAAGATCGGCGTGCCGATCGCGGCCGACGATGCGGAGGCGGTCCGCGTGACCGCCGAGCTCGTGGTCGACTCGGGCTTCGATCCGGTGATCGTCGGACCGCTCTCACGCGCGCGCGAGTTCGATCGCGGCACTCCGGTCTACGTGCGCGGACTGACCGCGGCGCAACTCCGCGAGGCGCTACGGCTGGACTAGCGGGCGCACCGACGGACTCGGCCGCCACGCCGCCGATCGCGGCTGCGCCCCCGACAGCCACGCCGCACCGCAGCCCCCGACCGCGGCCGCCGCGACGGGAAGGACGGTGACCTGACGTGCGACTCGACGACCTTGGCGCCCGCCTCAGCGCGAACGCCGACGTCTTCGCGGCGTTGGTGGTGGGCGTCGGTGACGAGCAGGCTCGCTGGAAGCCGGAGCCTGCCCAGTGGTCGATCCTGGAGGTCGTGAACCACCTCGCCGACGAGGAAGTCGACGACTTCCGCACGCGCCTCGACCTGACGCTTCACCGGCCTAAAGCCGAGTGGCCACGCATCGATCCGCAGAAATGGGCCGTGGAGCGCCGCTACAACGAGCGCGACCTCGCGGAGTCGCTCGCGCGCTTCCTGGCGCGTCGAGCCGACAACGTGACCTGGCTCGCCGGCCTCCAGGCACCCAACTGGGAGCAGGCGCACCAGCACCCGCGCTTCGGTCCGATCCGCGCAGGCGACCTGATGATCTCCTGGGTCGCGCACGACCACATCCACATCCGTCAGATCAACCGGCTGCATCGGGAGTACCTCGTCGCGTCCCTTCCCGGCAACTCACCCGAGTACGCGGGCAAGTGGTGACGACTCGGGAGAGGGCGGACACCCCTGGACTGCGGCGCGCGAGGCCGTAGTATTCGCACCGCAGTAGATAAAGGAGGACGCACATGTCGCTGCGCATCAACCAGACGGCGCCGAACTTCACGGCCGAGACCACGCAGGGGAAGGTCGACTTCCACGAGTGGATCGGTGACGGCTGGGCCGTGCTCTTCTCGCACCCGAAGGACTTCACGCCCGTATGCACCACCGAGCTCGGCGCGGTGGCCGGCCTGCAGGACGAGTTCCGCGCGCGCAACTGCAAGGTGATCGGGATCAGCGTCGACGGCGTCAGCGACCATCACAAGTGGTCGAAGGACATTCAGGCCACGCAGGGCCACGCGGTGACTTATCCGCTCATCGGCGACCCCACGCTCGAGATCGTGAAGAAGTACGACATGCTCCCCGGAGATGCGGGGGATAGCTCCGTCGGCCGCACGCCGGCGGACAACGCCACGGCCCGCTCGGTGTTCGTGATCGGGCCGGACAAGAAGATCAAAGCGACGATCACGTACCCGATGAGCACGGGGCGGAACTTCGCGGAGATCCTGCGGCTGCTCGATTCGCTCCAGCTCACGGCGAAGAAGCAGCTCGCGACGCCCGCCGACTGGCGCTCTGGTGACGACGTGATCATCACGGCCGCGGTCTCCGACGAGGAAGCGAAGAAGCGCTTCCCCGGTGGATGGAAGCAGCCCCTGCCGTACATGCGCATCGTACCCCAGCCGCGCGACAACTGAACGCGCGACATCGCGGGCTTGGGCTGGCGGGGACGTCGCTCCCCGGCGCTGCCCTGACGAGCCTCGCCGTCGCGGTCGGATTCGGTCCACTCGACGCGCAGATCCAACTCGACACGCAGTCGCCGCTCGGCCCGGTCGAGTCCCACGTCGCGGCCGCGGTCGCTGCGGCCGGTAACGAGCACCTTCCGCTCCTCCTGCGCATCTGCACGCAGGCGGCGCCGAGCGCACGCGGACTCCTCGAGGGGATGGTCAGCGACGTGCCGGACGGGCTCACGCCGCTGGGCGGGGGAATGCCCGAGTGGTACGCGGCGCCGGTGAAGGTCTTCGACAACCTCTACTACGTGGGGCAGACCGAGTACTCGGCGTGGGCGGTGACCACATCGGAGGGGATCATCATCATCGATCCCATCTTCGACTACTCGGTCGAGGCGGAAGTCACGCAGGGCCTCCAGAAGCTCGGTCTCAACCCGGCCGACATCCGCTACGTGGTGGTGAGCCACGGACACAGCGACCACGCCGGCGGAGCGCGTTACCTGCAGGACGAGTTCCGGGCACGCGTGATCGTGTCGGCGCCCGACTGGGAGCTGCTCGAGACCACGGGTGGGGACTGGCCGAAGCCACGCCGGGACATCGAAGCCACGGACGGCTACGAGCTCCGTTTGGGTGACACGACGCTCGAGCTCGTGGCCACGCCGGGGCACACACCCGGCACCATCTCGACGTTCATTCCGGTGACCGACAACGGCACGCCGCACACGGCTGTGCTCGTCGGCGGCACCGCGTTCAACTTCATGGGCAGGGGCGACGACGCCCGATGGTTCCGTGAGTACATCGCCTCGGCGGAGCGACTCCGCCTCTTGGCCTCACAGCGGGGTGCGGACGTGATCCTCTCGAACCACACGCGCTACGACGGGTCGACCGTCAAGCTTCCGGCTCTGGCTCGGCGTCGGCCGGGCGAAGCCCATCCTTATGTAGTGGGCCCAGAGAGCATCTGGCGGTACCTCACCGTGGCGGCGGAGTGCGCCAGAGCGGGGCTCGGTGACAACTAAACCCGCGGTCCGGATCGATCCCTCGCGATCGGCGCTCAAAGACCAGCTCAACCTCTGGTCTCCGCACGACTCCGCGAAGCTCTATCGCGTCGAGGAATGGGGCGCGGGCTACTTCGGGGTCACGCCCCGGGGGACGCTCGGCGTCTACCCCGACACGGACCCGACGAAGTGCATCGATCTATATGATGTGGCGCTAGGGCTCGCGGCACGTGATCTGACCCCGCCGGTCATCGTGCGCTTCCCGGGGATCCTGCAGCATCGCATGGGAAACATCCGCCGCGTCTTCGACAAGGCGATCGCGGAGCTGGGGTACCGAGGCAAGTACCACTGCCTCTACCCGATCAAGGTGAACCAGGAGCGGCACGTCTGCGAGGCGATCCGTACGTTCGGCTACGACCTCGGCTTCGGTCTCGAGGTCGGCTCGAAGCCCGAGCTGCTCGCTGGCTTGGCGCTGACACAGGGCATGAACGGGATGCCGCTCGTCTGTAACGGCTTCAAGGACGCCGAGTACCTCGAGCTCGTCACGCTCGCGGCCAAGATGGGGCGGAACATCATCCCGGTGGTCGAGCAGGCGCACGAGCTGAACCTCATCAGCAGGTCCGCTCGCGCGCACAACGTGGTGCCGCGCTTCGGCATCCGCGCCAAACTCGCCGCCGCGGGCGTGGGTCGGTGGGCGGGCTCCTCCGGATACCGGGGCAAGTTCGGTCTCACGGTAGGTGAGATCCTGCACTCGGTGGATCACCTCCGCGCCAACGACATGATCTCGGGGTTCCACCTGCTGCACTGTCACATGGGCTCGCAGGTGTTCGACATCCGCGCCGTGAAGGCCATGGTCAGCGAGCTCGCCCACTTGTACGTGGCGCTGCGCCGCGCAGGAGCGCCCATCGAGGCGATCGACATCGGCGGCGGGCTCGGCGTCGACTACGACGGCACCCAGTCCGCCACGGGCTCGTCGATCAACTACACGCTCGAGCAGTACGCGGCCGACGTGCTCTATCGCGTACAGTCGATTTGCGACGAGGCTGGCGTGCCGCACCCGAACGTCATGAGCGAGTCGGGGCGCGCGCTCATCGCGCACTCGAGCGTGGTGGTCTGCGAGGTCATCGGCAGCCGCGTGTTCCCGGGCCGCCCGGACCAGAAGCTGCTCGATGCGGCGCTCGCTCAGGAGCAGCCGCCGCAGCCCCTGCTCGACGCCGTCGACGCCTATCATCAGCGCAACGGCGACGACCTGCTCGGCGCGTATGCCGACGCCGAGCACGCGCTCGCGGAGGCGACGACGCTGTTCAGCCTCGGCTACATGGACCTGAACGCGCGCGCCGCTTGCGAGGAGATCTACTGGGCCATGGGGAAGGCGGTGCTCGACGCCTACGGCGACGAGCTGCCCGAAGACCTGAGCAGCCTGCCGGACCAGCTGGCGGATCTCTACTTCCTGAACCTGAGCATCTTCCAGTCGCTGCTCGACTCGTGGGGTATCGAGCAGCTCTTCCCGGTCATGCCGATCCACCGGCTCGGTGAGGAGCCGACGCGCCGCGGCATCCTCGCGGACATCACCTGCGACTCGGACGGAAAGGTCGACCAGTTCCCGGGCGAGTGGGGGGCCAAGACCACGCTCGAGCTGCACGAGTCCGAGCCGGGGTCGGAGCCCGGGGTCGGGGGCGAGAAGCCCTACTACCTCGCGTTCTTCCTGACTGGCGCGTACCAGGAGACCCTGGGCGATCTGCACAACCTGCTCGGCGACACGCACGCCGTGCACGTGACCGTTGGGCCCGACGGGCGTTGGCGTATCGACACGGTGGTCGAAGGGGACACGGTGCGCGAGGTGCTCTCGTACGTGCAGTTCGATCCCGACGAGATGCGCGTGCAGCTGCGCCACGACCTCGAGAGTGCGCTCCAGGCGGAGCGGCTCACGCTGGCGGAGGGCGCGAGCTTCCGACGCTTCCTCGACGACAGCCTGCAGGGGTATACGTACCTGGAGTAGTCTTCGAGGCGAACCCGAATGCCGAGGTCCAAGATGTCGATCCGCCCACGCTCCTTGCTCGCCACGCTCGTCCTCGCGTCGGTTGCAGCGCTGGTGAGCGGCGAAACCGCGACCGCCCAGGCGGTCGATACGGGCATCCGCCCCGTGGCGCTCGTCACGGGCTCGACCGATGGGCTCGGCCGCGATGTCGCGCTTCGGCTCGGTGCGGCTGGGTATCACGTGATCGTGCACGGCCGTAACGAAGAGCGCGGACGCGCGGTAGTCGAGGAGATCCAGTCGACCGAGGGCTCGGCGAGCCTCATCATCGCGGACTTCGCGTCGCTCGCGAACGTGCGCCAACTCGCCGCGAAGGTGCTGGCCGACTACACGCGTCTGGACGTGCTCGTGAACAACGCCGGCATCGGGCGCGGGCCCGACGGCGCGACGCGCGAGGAGAGCCAAGACGGGCACGAGCTCCGCTTCGCCGTGAACTACCTCTCGCACTTCTACCTCACGCGTACGCTCCTGCCGCTCCTGCGCGAGAGCGCCCCGGCGCGCATCGTCAGCATCACGTCGACCGCGCAGAACGCGATCGACTTCGAAAACGTCATGCTCGAGCGGGGCCCCTACGACGGCGCGCGGGCGTACGGCCAGAGCAAGCTGGCGCAGATCATGATGACCATGGATCTGGCCGTGGAGCTCGAGGGCACGGGCGTCACGGCCAACGCGGTCCACCCCGCGATCTACATGGCGACCAGCATGGTGCTCAACCGCGGCGGCACGCCCATGGCGACGATCGACGAGGGCGCCGACCCGGTCATGCAGGTGATCATGTCGCCGCTGGCGGGGAGCGGGAACTACTGGCGGCAGGCGACCAACGCACGCGCGCAGGCGCAGGCGTACGACCTCGAGGCGCGCCGCCGGCTGCACGAGCTCAGCCTGCGGCTGGTGGGGCTCAACTAGCGTCCGTCCCGGAGACGGACCGTGTGCCGTCCCGGCGGCGGCACGAGTGCCGTCAAGGCGACGGCGCGAGGATCGCGAGAACCACGAGGCGCTCCGCCCCGGTATTGCGGATCCCGTGGGGGACGCCCTCGGGAGCCACGAGCATCGTGCCCGCCTCCATGTCGAGCTCGCGGTCGGCCAGCAAGAAGCGTCCCCGTCCGGATACCACGTGGTAGACCTTGTCCATTCCGGCGTGGCTGTGGAGCCCGTGCTCCTGCCCCGGTTCGAAGCAGTTGAGGCCGACGAGCAAGCGCGCTGACTGAAAGAGCGCGGCCTTGCCCATCTTCGTCGGGCCGAACACGGCGTGGTCTTCCGGGCGAATCGTGGTGGGGTGGTGCATGGGGGCTCTGGGGGGCAGGGGTCAGTCGTTACAAAGGGCCTACGTCACGCGACGCATGGGCAACGCTCGCACGACCGCCGAGGTTCGTGCCAGGAGCCCGCCCAAATACGTCGCACGCGGGGTCCCCGTGCTCCTGGACGCCCGGGCGTACCTCTAGGTGAGGCGCGAGACTCGCGTCAGCGTCCTCTGACGCCATGCGGACGAGCGCCAGCCTCGGCCGGCGCCCCTCGCGTCACCGCCACCTCCGGCTCACCCGCACCGACAGCGTGAAATCGATCGCCGGCGTGTCGGCCGGCACGTCCTCCTGGAAGCTCGCGTCCCAGCTCCACCCCTCACGCCACGCCCCCGCGAGCCCGAGCACGAGGTTGCTCGCGGGCCAGTCGAGCTCGCGGTGGTCGAAGCCAGCGAGCAGTGGCGAGGCGAGCTGGACCTGCGCGACCGCCGCGACGTGCGCGCCGAGTGACCGTTCTACCGCCACGCCGAAGAAGCCGCTCCACGAGCGGAGCACGCCGTCGAGCTCGGGCGAGGCCCGCACCGCGCCGGCGCCGAGCATGCCGTGCAGGTACCAGGCACCCGCCGGCACGCGAGCGAGCGCCAGCAGGGCACCGTCTGCCCTCTCCGTGCCGACGGTGTTCGTGGCTACCGGCGCCCGCAGCGTGCCTCTCAGGCTCAGGGCGCCCCGTCCGTCTGCCCCACGGGCGAGCAGCCACGTTCCGAAGACCTGCACGTCCTCGACGCCGAGCGTCCGCCGGGGGATGTCCAGGAGCAGGTCCGGGCCCCCGTCGGAGAGCTCTTGGCTGTATCCGTCCTGTGGGAAGCGGTCCCGGTTCGCCTGCCCGAAGCCGAGGGCTTCGTGATACCAGTGCACGAACCCGTCGAGGATGCCGCCTCCCGTGGTTTCTAGGGTCACGCGTCCCCCCAGCTCCACGCGCTCGGCGGCGCCCCAACGGACTGTGAGAGCCGTGAGCAGCCGCTCGGTATCGAGGAAGACTTGGTGGGTGGCGCTCGAATCCTGCTCGAAGATGTTGGAGTAGCCGAGCCAGAGGTCGGCTGAAACCACGCCGGCGCCCACCGGGTCGGCTCGCTCGAAGGGCGGGGCGAGCGCGAGCCGCTGGAGGGGCGAGCCCTCCTCCCACGTCAGAGGTCCGTAAGGAGGCTGCTGTGACGCCCCCGGGTCCGGCGCCCCAAACGCCACCAGAACCAATACGACCGCCCATCTTCCGTTCACCGGGCAGTCACGAAGACAGGACTCGCCAAGTCGGGCCGCCATCCCTATTTTGGCCAGATCCTAGGTGCCTCAGACGGAGGAGCTGCTCGATGCACGATGTCGAATCCGTAGGTGTCCTGGAGAAGAAGTACTCCAGGCGCACCTTCATCAAGGGCGTGATCGCGACGGGGGCCACGGTCTCCTCCGCGAACTATCTGTTCAGGGGACCGAACATCCTCGGTGCCGCCACCCTCCAGTCCACGACCGAGCGTCTGCTGACGCTCACCGTGAATGGGCAGGAGCGCAGGGTCGACGTACTTCCCAACGAGACGTTGGCGATGACGCTGCGCTACAAGCTCAACCTCACGGGCACCAAGCTGGGGTGCGACCGTGCCGAGTGCGGCGCGTGTACGGTGCTGGTCGATGGCGTGAACCAGTACTCGTGCTCGATCCTCACGCACCAGCTGCGCGGGCGCTCGGTCACCACGATCGAGGGCCTCGAGAACGCCGACACGGGCGAGCTCTCCGTGGTGCAGCAGGCCGTCATGGACGAGGGCGGGTTCCAGTGCGCGTTCTGCGCCCCCGGCTTCGTGATGAGCATGACGGCGATGGTCGCGAACAATCCCAACGTCACGCGCGAGGAGGCCAGGGTCGCTCTGTCGGGCAACCTCTGCCGCTGCGCCGACTACGACAAGATCCTCAACTGCGCGATGCGAGCTGCCGAGCTCGCTCGCAGCGTGTAAGGGGAGGCAAACAACATGGCAGAGAAACTCGTAGGCGTCAACTACGCCCCGCCGGACCTCCGCGCGAAGATCACGGGCCGCGCCCGCTACGCGGAGGACTTCCGCGCGCAGGGCATGGTCTTCATGAAGCTCCTCCTCAGCCCGATGCCGCACTGCCGGGTGCGTGGGGTCGACGACAGCCGTGCGCGTCGGGTGCCCGGATTCATCGACATCATGCGGGCGAGTGAGGTCAACCAGCCCGAAGGCCCGACCGAGGCGATGCTCACGGACGAGCCCAAGTACGAGGGCGAGCCCATCCTCGCGGTGGCCGCGGAGAGCGAAGAGGCGTGCGCCGCGGCGATCGAGGCGATCGAGCTGGACCTCGAGCCGCTTCCGTTCGTGCTCGATCCGCTCCAGGGGCTCCGTCCGAACGGCCCCAACGCCTACACCGAGGGCAATCAGTTCTCCGGCCAGGACGGCTGGAGCACCTACAAGTGGACGGACGCGGACTTCGCCGAGGTCGACGCGGGTCGCATGCCCAACCCGGCGAACCCGCTCGTCGAGTGGACCAAGGGTGACATCGAGGCCGGCTTCGCCGAGGCGACGGTGATCATCGAAGAGGCGATCGTCCACCAGTCCGTGACGCACCATCCGATGGAGCCTCGCTCCACGATGGCCTACTGGGAGAACGGACGGCTGCACGCGTTCGTCTCGACCCAGAGCGCCCAGAGGACCAAGATGGGCATGGCCGGTGCGCTCGAGGTCGATCCCGAGGAGATCACGTTCGTCTCCGAGTTCACGGGCGGCGGCTTCGGCTCGAAGATCCCGGGCCACACGCACATGTCGCTGGCGCCGTTGATGTCGAGAAAGATCGGGCGCCCCGTCATGCACCGCGTGACGCGCTACGAGGAGAACTACATCGGTCGCGCCCGTCCCGGCTTCCAGGCCTGGGCGAAGATGGGCTTCCGTGCGGACGGCAAGTGCACGGCGATCGACCTCATGATCGTGCAAGACAGCGGCCCGTACGGTGCCGGTGACCACAACACGGCCTCGAACATTGCCGACATCACGTACACGCCCGGGAACATGCGCTACCGCGGGTTCCCGATGTACACCAACACCCCGCCGAAGGCCGCGCAGCGCGGTCCGGGCGGCGCGCAGATCAATGGCATGCTCGAGCCGCTCATCGACCAGGCGGCGCGCGAGCTGAACATGGACCGCTTGGCAATCCGGATCCTGAACGCGCCGACGGTGGAGTACGGCATGGGGCCGCGCAGCCAGCGGATGACCAGCACCCGCGCCAAGGAAGCGCTCCGGCTGGGTGCGGAGCTGTTCGACTACGAGAACAAGATCCAGCTCTCGGGCCAGCGGAACGGCTCGAAGGTCACCGGCATCGGCTTGGGGCTCTCGACGTACACCGCCGGCTCGCGCGGGTACGACGGTCTCATGGTCATCCGGCCGGACGGGAAGCTGTACGTCTACCAGGGCATCGGTAACCTGGGCACGCACTCGATCTCCGACACGGCGCGGCCAGCGGCCGAGCTGCTCGGTCTCAACTGGGACCAAGTCGAGATCATCTGGGGTGACTCGAGCCGAGGGATGCCGAACAGCTCGGTGCAGGCCGGAAGCCAGACCACGCACGCACACAGCCGCGCCAACTACGCGGCGGCGCAGGACGCGCTCCGGAAGATCCGCGCGATCGCAGCGCGGCAGCTCGGTGGCAATGCGAATCAGTATCGCGTGGACAATGGACGCGTGCTCGGACCGGGTGGCAGCATGACGTTCGCCCAGGTCGCACAGCGCGCCATCGCGCTGGGCGGCGAGTACGACGGGCACACGCTGCCGGGTGACCTCAATGCAGCCACGGTTCCCGCGGCCAACATGCACGTCGGCACGGGCCTGATGGGTGTGGCGCGCGACAACTTCGGCGGCGAGGGCGGCATCTACAGCTGGCTCGCCGTGTTCGGGCTGATCGAGCTCGACGTCGAGACCGGCCAGTTCGAGACCAAGGAGCTGGTGTGCGCGACGGACGTCGGCACGGTGGTCCACCCGCGGAGCCTCGGAGCGCAGTGCTACGGCGGCGCGATCCAGGGTATGGGCATGGCGATGTCTCAGCGCTGGGTCTTCGACCCGCAGTACGGGGTGCCGTTCGCGAACCGGCTCTACACGGCGCGGCCGCCGTCGATCATGGACGCGCCGCGCAGCATGGCCTGGGACGCCGTCGGCATCCCCGATCCACAGACGCCGACCGGCGCCAAGGGTATCGGCGAGCCGTCCGTCGGTGCGGGATCGGCCGTTCTGACCACCGCCATCGCCGACGCGATGGGCGGGCGGTGCCTGTGCAGGACTCCGCTGACGCCCGACCTCATCGTGGCGGAGCTCGAGGGACGTCCACTTCCGTTTGGTCGACTCGACCAGCACGTCGGCTAGGGAGACCGATACATGGCCAACATGAAAGACATGATCCCGGCGTTCGACCTCGTCCAACCGACGACGGTCGAGGACGCGGTGGACCTCATGAAGGATGCCGGGGACGAGGGATGGGTGCTCGCCGGCGGTCTCGACACCTTCGACTGGTTCAAGGACCGCATCAAGCGGCCCCGAGTCGTCATCGACATCGGCGGCATCGAAGAGATGCGGGGTTTCCGTGACGAAGCGGGCGGTATCGAGATCGGCGCCATGACGACGCTGACCGAAGTCGCGAATCACGCGCGGGTGCGCTCCGAGTTCGGGGTGCTGGCGACGGCCGCCGAGCACGTGGCGACGCCGCAAATCCGCAATCAGGGCACCCTGGGCGGCAACATCACCCAGGACACGCGCTGCTGGTACTACCGGAGCGGGTGGCCCTGCTATCGCGCCGGCGGCAACGTCTGCTACGCGTCGGCGCCGCTCGCTATGAACCGCGAGCACTGCATCCTGGGCCGCAGCCGCTGCGTGGCGGTAAACCCGTCCGACACCGCGCCGGCGCTGATCGCGCTCGACGCGAAGATGGTCGTGCAGAGCCCGCGGCGCCGTCTGTACGACGCCGAGGACTACTTCATCGGACCCTCGGTCGACATCACGCGCATGACGGTCCTCGAGCCGGGCGATCTGCTCACGCAGGTCTTCGTGCCGGCCTTCTGGGCCAACTCGAACTTCTACTTCGAGAAGGTGCGCGACCGCGGCTCGTGGGACTTCCAGCTGGTCAGTGTTGCAGCTGCCTTCCGCATGTCGGGCAGCACGATCGAGGACGCGCGCATCGCCGTGAATGGCGTGGCGCCGTACCCGGTCCGCCTCGACGCGGTCGAGCGGCTCGTGCGCGGTGAGGCGGCGAGCGAGTCGCTGCAGAACGCGGCTGGCGAGCTGGCGATCCAGGGCACGAGGGCGCTCAGGCACAACGACTACAAGATCGTCATGATGCGCAACCTGGTCCGTAGGGCCGTGAGGAGCGTAGCCGCGTGATCGAGCTGTTCAGGAGGGATCAGAACCCATGGGGTCAGGACATCCTCATCGGGGTGTCGTGGGATCTCATGTGGATGGCTCTCGTGCTCGCCGCTTTGTTCATGGTCGGACACGCGATTTGGTTCCGCTCGCGCGCCGGGGCAGCCCATGCAGCCCCGGCCGCCGTCCCACCGGGCACGCCGGAGCGGGTGGTGCGGCACACGCTCGCCTCGCGGATCTTCCACTGGTCCATGTCGGCAGCGATGCTGGCGCTGGTCATCACCGCGTTCGTGCCGGTGATGGGTCTGGAGATTCCGGCTTGGGTGACCATCCACTGGATTGCGGGCGTCGCGCTGATTGCGGCAATCATTTACCACATCATCCATGCGATCGGATGGCAGGACTTCTGGTCGATGATGAACTTCGGGCCGAGCTTCTTCCGCGACCTGTTTGCGCAGACGAAGCACTTGATGTCGGCCAGCGCTCCGGAGCCGAAGGGTGGGAAGTACCCGCTCGACCACCGGCTCTATCACCACGCCGTGCTGGTGTTTTCGCTCGCGGCGGTGGTGACGGGCGTCATCATGATGATGCGCATCGACACGCCGTTCTTCGCTCACAATCCGTATCTACTGACGGACGAAACGACAGGCGTCGTCTTCGCGATCCACGGGATCGCGGGCGTGATGTTCATCCTGCTGATCGCCTCGCACATTTACTTCGCGCTGCGGCCTGACAAGCGCTGGCTGTTCTGGTCGATGGTGCGCGGCTGGATTTCTCGCGACGTGTACGCCGAGCACTTCGATCCCACGAAGTGGAAGGCCACGGGCGACTCGTCGAGGCCGGGCACGGCAGCGACCGGTGCGTTGGCGGACGCCTCCGTCAGCGCGCCCAAAGAGGACGCGTAGGCCCTGAAGGTGCGGAGGGCTCGCGGCGGATGACGCCGCGAGCCCTCCCGTCTTTGGGTCCCGTGACTCCGATGGCTACGCCCCGCGAAGACGTCAAAGCGCGCATCGAGGCGATCGAGGAGAGCTACGAGTTCTTCCTCGCGTATGCTGCGCAGGGGTTGACCTCCGATCAAGGTGCCAAGTCGGGTGCGATGCTCCGTGACTTCATCAAGAAGATCGAGCGGGCTCTCGACGGTTTGGGCGACAGCTTTCGCGAGCTGGCCGCTTCGGAGTCGCTCGAGCCACGCGGAGCCTGGGACGACATGTTGCGCGTGGTGGCGAACGATGCCTCGGACGCGCTGGCGGCGGTCCGACTGGTGGCCTCGCGTTCCGGGATCAGCTCTCAGCTGATCGACAACCTCAACGCGAACATCCACCTGAGGGCGCTGCTCACCGACTTGTTCCTCGTGGACGACCTGATCGACAAGCGCTGACAGCCTGGTTGGGGAGGCTCAGCGGAGGGGCTGTCCCAGCGCAGAGCAGGCTGAATTTGTCTACATTCCCGCCATGTCGGCTCGCTTCCGCATTCGTACGTCGTCCGGGCAGGAGATCTCCTTCGCCTCGCTCGACGTATTCAGCGAATTCGTGCGATCCGGTGACGTCGCGCCGGACGACGTCGTGTACGACGCCGAAACCAAGGAGTGGTCGTCGGCGCTTACGCACCCGGTGGTGCTGCAGATCCAGCTCGACGCAGAGGAAGCGAGCAAGCCCTCCGGGCCCGCAGCGTCGGACTCCGATGGGGTTCCCGGCGCACCCGCGACGCTGCAGATGCAGGACATCGGGCTCGACCTGGCCCCGGCACCGAGTCAGCTCACGCCCGAACAGGAGGCGGCGGCTTTCGTCGCCAAGATGGAGGCCGAGCGGGCGGCGGAGATCGAAGTCGGCGACGAGGCGCCGATGCAGGGGTTCACCATGGAATCGGGCGGGATGGGGAGCCAAGTCCTGCAGCCCGCCGCGCCGCCGCGTCGTGTCGAGCCGCGGCCCGCTCCAGTCGAGCGCCAGGAACCCCCAGAGTACGTTCCCGAGCCGCGCTACGAGCCGCCACGCCGCGAAGAGGAGCCCGTGCGCTCGGCGCCGCCGAAGCAGCGCAAGGTGGGCTCTGGTGCCGCGCGGCGCTACGCACCCTTCGTCATCATTGTACTCGTGTTGGGAGGGGCGGGCGTCTACTTCGGACCAGACTTGCTCACGTCGTCGACAGGATCCAGCGACCAGCCCACGCAGGACGACGTTGCGACAGAACCGGCGCCGCCGCCGTGTACGGGCACCTCAAGTCGCGGCAGTTCGTCGGTCAGCGACTGCGCTACACCAGCATCGTCGAGAAGCCGGCGCTCGGGCTCTGGGCGGGTGTCGGCGCGACGCTCGTGGCAGCGCCCGTGGTCGCCGTGCTGCCGATCGTGGGTGCTACGACCGCCATCGTGATCGGCGCGGGAGTCGGCACGGGTGTTGCCCTCGGCGTGAAGGACACCGGAGAGCCGCCGAAATTGCTCGACGATTGACCTGATGCGGGGCGCATCGGGAGCTGTACGCATCTCGGGGTTCTCGTTCGCCCGCAATGCGACCGTGCTCGACTATCCGTTGCGGGAAGCGTTGCTCTCGGTGCTCCCGATCGTCGACGAGCTCGTCGTGGCCATAGCACCCGGGAGCCCGACCGACGAGACGAAAGGACTCGTGGAGTCGATCGACGACCCTCGCATCCGCATCGTGGATGCCGTCTGGGACGAGTCCAGGGGTCATCTTGCGTACTCCGATCTGACGAACGCCGCCCTGGACGCGTGTACGGGTGACTGGTGCCTGTACGTGCAAGCCGACGAGGTCCTGCACGAGGAGGACGCGCCGACCGTGCGGCGACGCTGCGAAGAGCTCCAGCCCGACAGTCGGGTCGAAGGGCTGCTCTTCGAGTACCTCCACTTCTTCGGCGACTACTGGCATGTGCAGCGCGGTCAGGGGTGGTATGCGCGCGAGATCAGGGTGGTGCGGAACGGGATCGGGGTCCGCTCGGTGCGAGACGCTCAGTCATTTCGGCGACAGGGCCAGGAGCGGCTGACGGTGGCGAGAGCGGGGGCGCGGGTGTTCCACTACGGTTGGGCCCGGCACCCTGCGCGCATGCGGGCCAAGACCGAAGCGTTCTGGGAACACCGCGGCCGATCCGCTCCGAAAACGGGTGATCGGGGCTACGACTACGGCCCCTTGGGAAGGCTGCCTCGCTGGGCGGGATCCCATCCGGCGGTGATGTCTTCGCGCATCGCTGCGATGGACTGGCGAGGGGCGTTGCGGGAGACGGACGCACCGGGCCAAGCGCGAACTCTGATTCACAAGGACGAGCGGTTCCTCTACCGCGCGCTCACGACCGTGTCGCGCCTCACGGGGATCGACCTCAACCATACCAACCACGGACGCCTGTTGGACGTATAGGCGTCGGTGCGGGGAGGCGCTTGAGGTCGACACGGTGGCTCGCCGGCCCCTTGTCGGCCGGGCCGATCGGCATGATGCTTTATGCAACTCGCATGCATAATTCCTCGACCCAGGCGATCGAGCTGAAGGATCCGCAGACCCCCGGGCTGTCGGAGCGCCGCGTGGTGCTCAAGTTCGGGAGCCGCTTGCTCACCGGGAACACGACGACCCTCGACCCCGAGCGGCTTCTATCGGTGGCCCGGGCCGTCGCCGCGCAACCGACCACCGAGGTCGTGATCGTCTCCAGCGGCGCAATCGCCGCCGGTTGGCGCGCGCTGGGGCACGCGCATCCGCCGAAGCGGATCCGTGATCGCCAGGCCGCAGCCGCCGTGGGGCAGGGCAGGCTGATGAGCATGTGGGGGGCGGCGTTCGAGGAGGTGGGGCTGGTCGTGGCCCAGGTGCTCCTGACGAACGATTGCCTCACCGACCGGAGGCGCTACGTCGCGGCGAGCCAGGCGCTGGGCGCGCTCCTCGAAGCCGGAGTCGTACCGATCGTCAACGAGAACGACACGGTGAGCGTGGACGAGATCGTGGTCGGCGATAACGACAATCTCGCCGCCATGACTGCAGCGCTCGTCGACGCGGACCTGCTGGCGCTGCTCACAGACGTCCCGGGTGTCTTCACCGGCGATCCGTCGCGGGATCCGACGGCCCGACTCATCGAGCAGGCTGAGAGCGCCGACGAGCTGCGCCGGTACTGTTATGCCAAGAAGGCCGGTGTCTCCACCGGCGGTATGATCACCAAGCTCGAGGCTGCCGAGCGCGCCGGACACTTCGGCATTCCGACGGTCATCGCCTCGGGCATGGACGACGCTGTGCTCGCTTCGATCGTGCGGGGGGAACCAGCCGGCACGCTCATCTCGGCGCAGAAGCGTCCGCTCGACGCGGTCGAGCAGTGGATGGCCGCACAGCGTGGGCTGACCGGTGCCCTCGTCGTCGACGAAGGCGCGGTGAAGGCGATCAAGCGCAAGGCCAGCTTGCTGCCCCGCGGCGTCGTGCGTGTCGAGGGCCGTTTCCGGCGCGGCGACGTGGTGTCGGTGATCGACCTCGAGGGGCGGGAGCACGCCCGTGGTATCGTGCGCTTCGACGACCGGGACGTAGAGAGGATTCGCGGCCTGCACACGCTCGAGGTTCGAGAGGTGCTGGGCGACGGTCTCGGACACGTCGTGATGAGGCCCGACCGCATGGTGCTGATCTCCGAATTGGAGGCGGGGGAGGACCTGGAGGAAGAGAAGTGACCGTCGCGGCCGAGTCCGAAATCGCTGCCACCATCGAGGGGATGGCGCGGCGCGCCCGTGCAGCGGCCCTGTCGTCTGCGCGACTCGATGCGGCGGCTCGGCGGCGGGCACTCGAGGCAATGGCCGACGCCATCGACACCCACCGCGAACAGATCCTGGCGGCCAACGCTCTGGACCTCTCCACCGCCGAGCGCAACCGGGTCAGTGGTCCGATGCTGGACCGGCTCAGGTTGGACGAGCGAGCCGTGAAGAAGCTCGCGGCCGCGGTCCGGGAAGTCGCAGGCCAGGATGACCATCTCGGCACCATCGAGGAGGAGCTCGTGCGGCCGAACGGACTCCGCGTGGGCCGCATGCGCATCCCGCTCGGCGTCGTCGCGATGATCTACGAGAGTCGGCCGAACGTCACGGCGGACGCCGCGGCACTCTGCCTCAAGGCAGGCAACGCCGTCATCCTGCGGGGCGGATCCGAGGCCCAGCACTCGAATCGGGCCATTGCCGACGCGCTGCGTGAAGGGCTGACCGGAAGCCAAGTCCCGCAAGACGCCGTGCAGCTCGTTCCGACCACGGACCGCAAGGCCATCGACGTGCTGCTCGAGCAGGAGCAGTTCATCGACCTCGTGATTCCGCGCGGGGGCGAGAGCCTGATCCGAGCCGTGACGGCCAAGAGCAGGATTCCGGTGCTGCAGCACTACAAGGGTGTCTGCCACGTCTTCCTGGACGAGGACGCTCCAGTGCAGCGCTCGATCGACATCGTCGTGAACTCGAAGGTGCAGCGCCCGGGCGTGTGCAACGCCCTCGAGACGTTGCTGGTGCACCGCGACGCGGCCGCGAGAGTGCTCCCGCCCGTAGCTGATAAGCTGGTGCAGGCCGGCGTCGAGTTGCGCGGCAGCCCGGACGTAGTCGCGCTGCTCGGGGGCGTACCCGTGAAGATGGCGACCGAGGAGGACTGGTATGCGGAATACCTCGACCTCACGCTCGCGGTCCGCATCGTAGACGATCTGGAGGCAGCGCTCGACCACATCGCGCGCTACGGCTCGAACCACACCGAGGCCATCGTCACTGACGATACTGAGCGCGCCGAGCGCTTCGTGTCGGCGGTGCAGTCGTCGACGGTGCTCGTCAACGCGAGCACCCGGTTCGCCGATGGCGGCGAGCTGGGGTTGGGGGCCGAGATCGGCATCTCGACGTCCAAGCTGCATGCGTACGGGCCGATGGGAGCGCGCGAACTGACCACGCGGAAGTTCGTGGTCTTTGGAGAGGGGCAGGTCCGCAAGTAGCCGGACCACTGCCGGCCACGACGCGGCGTCCCGCCGCGGGTTGTCACAATCCTGTTACAATCCTGTTACAATCCGGATACGTCGCGGTGCCGGGCCGTCTACGCGTTTCCGCGTACGGTTGCGGATCAGCTCTAGAAGCCATCCTTTCCTCACCGTGGGCCGCACGGGCTCCGGGCTCCGATGGGGAAGGAGGTCCGATGTGGGAGGTCCTCGCAGGGCTCCTGGTAGGCACGGCGGTGAGTGGGCTCGTGCCGCTCGTGAACGCCGAGCTGCTCGTGGCGGGCGTGGTGATCGCAGTTCCAAAGATCGGCATCCCGTTGGTCGCGTTGGTATCCACCACCGGTCAGATGGCGACCAAGACAGCCCTCTTCGGCGTCGCGCGCTGGGCACCCGGCCGGTTGGGGGGCAAAGCGCGCGTCGCGCTCGACCGCGCAGCGGAGGTCGTGGCGGCCCGCGGTGGTAGCGTGGGCTCGCTGGTGTTCGCGAGCGCGGTCACCGGCATTCCGCCCTTCTACGGAACCAGCCTGGCCGCCGGCGCGCTGGGTATGCGCCTCCAGAGCTTCCTGCTGAGTGGAGGGGCCGGGCGCCTCGTGCGGTTTGCTCTAGTCGCCTGGGTGGCCCGCTACGTCGGTGCCGAGATCCTCACCGCCGCACCGATCGGAGACTGACCATGCGCTTCGAGCTCCTGGTGGGTGCCACCGAGTTCTGGGCACGGCTGCAGGACGATCTGCGGAGTGCCCACACCAGCGCCTACGTCGAGACGTTCACGTTCGAGGGAGACCGGGTTGGGCTGGCGCTCGGTCATGCGCTCGAGCGCTGTCCTGCGCTCGACCGGCGACTCCTCGTCGACTGCTACAGCCTGCTCTATCACAGCGACCGGATCATTCCAAGTCTGGCCTGGCTCGACCCGGCACTGCGGCGCGAGGTGATGATCACCCATCGCTGGGTACGTCGCCTGCGCTCTCGGGGAGTCGGTGTTCGCTTCAGCAACCCCTTGGGTCCGTCGCCCGCCAAGCTCGTGCGAAGGAACCACAAGAAAATCGCGGTATTCGATGGGCGGGTGGCGTACCTCGGGGGCATGAACTTCAGCGAGCACAACTTCGCCTGGCACGACATGATGTTCCGAGTCGAATGCGAAGACCTGTCCGGCGTGTTGGCCAGCGACTTCCTCGACTCCTGGGAGGGGGAGCCGACCACTCGAGATCGGCGTTGCGGGGCACTGCGCGTCCTCTCCCTGAACGGCCGGGGGAATCGCGAGGGCATGGCGCCGGTAGTCGACGCGATGTCGAGCGCCGTACGGTCGATCGATGTGATGAGCCCGTACCTCTCCCCTCCGTTCACCGACCACCTGTCGGCTGCGCAGGGGCGGGGCGTCGAGGTCCGGGTCCTGGCGCCTGCGCAGAACAACAAGGCGAACCTGGCGCGCCACATCGTCGAGTCGGCCCACCGCGGTGGCTTCGATCTCTTCCTGAGCGAGGGCATGAGTCACTTGAAGGCCATGCTCATCGACGGGGAGCTGCTCATCGTGGGGTCGAGCAACTTCGACTTCATGAGCTACACGCTGTTGGATGAGCTCGTGGTGATGACTCGTGACTCGGACATGGTCGACGCGTTCCTCGAGCGGGTATGGAGGCCCGATCTCGCTCGGGCAGAACGGACTCGGCCCCGGTCGAGTCGTGGCACGAGGTTCGGCCACGCCGCCGTTCGCCTCGGTGCGCTGGTTGCTGACGCCCTCACCCCTGCCTGAAGAGCCAAACGCCATGAACCTGCTCGCGATCGTGGTCATTGGGGTGGCGGCGATGCCTCAGAGTGGACAGAGGCCCGAGTGGGCCGAGCCGACGGTTCCAGATACCGTGGTGGCGCTCGTCATGGCTGCCACGGATGCGCCGGCCGGTGACGAGCGGAAGGAGCGCTTGCGAGAAGCGGAAGCGGCAGCGCGAGCTTCGGTGGTGGGCCATGAAGGCGACATCGCCCGCCGGTATGCGCTCGCCATCGTACTGGGGTTGCGGGCCAATGCGGAAGGAGGGCAAACCAAGGTCAAGGCGGCCTCCGATCTGTCCAGGGAGCTCGATGCGGTCCTGGTCGCCGACTCCAGCCATGCTGGTGCCCGTCACATGCTCGGGCGTCTGCACGCCGGTGTCCGTCGCATGAACCGAATCACCCGCTGGATCGCCACCAACCTGCTCGGAGGCGACGAGCTGAAGCGCGCGACGTGGGAGGCAGCAGAGGTGAACCTGGCGTACGCAGAAGTCCACGCTACGGGTGTAGCCGATCACCACCTCCAGCTCGCGCTCCTCTATCGCGACACGGGCCGGGCGGCCCTGGCGATCGACGAGCTCGAGCACGTCCTCGGGTTCGAGGCGAAGTCCGCCTTGGACGCGGAGGTGCTGGCCGAGGCCGCGGAAGTGCTGGCAGACCTCGCCTCGCAGTAGAGTCCGCGGCGCGGAGCGGAGCCTGCGGAACCCTGCGGGGCCCATGCCGCGTATAGATCGACATGGACGAGCTTCGCATCCCCAACGACGCCACCTACGCTCCGTTCTCGCTCACGGACGTGATCGCTACGGCTCCGCTCGCGACCAGGATCCTGCTGGGCGCCACGCTGCCGGGCAGGATCTTGTCGGCGGCGGCGCTGGGAGTCTATGCGGGGAGTGCCGTCAAAGACTGGTCTCAGCGCCGGCACATGCGCTGGATCGATTTCGAGGCCGAGTTCGGTGCCGACGTCCATCACTTGGAGCCGATGCCCGTGGACGCGCGGAGGGACGAAGTGGACCGCTTGGCGTCCAAGCTGAACGAGGCGTATACCGCCGAGAGGCCCGGGCGGGCGATGCTGGCCACTTCCGTCAATCACCAGCTCACCGAGTACATCGCCGGGATCACCGGGCAGCGGGTGCACACCAGCTCGGAGGTGAGAGATTTCACGCTCGCGAAGCTGGTCTTCCCGTTCGCCATGGGCGTCTGCGACGTGGTCTCAGGTGATGTCGCCCTCTTCCGCGACTCGGGCGTGCTCGAGCCGCACGTGTTGGGGCACGAGCTGGTGCACCGGAAGGGTTACTGGAAGGAGCTGCATGCGCAGGCCCTCTCGTACCTGGCTTTGATCTCTTCCCAGGACCCCACCCTGGTCCAGGCTGCTCTCGCGGAGCGACTGCATCGCCAGCTCAAGGTGATCGCCGGAGAGGACGCCGCTGCGTACCACCGACTGGTGGACGAAATCGACCTGCGCGAGGAGCTGGCGCGCGAGCTACACGCTCTCCGCCCCGAGGCGGGTCCCTACGAGGACTCCGTGGGGAGAGTCATGAAGCGGGTGTACGACGAGCGCCTCAAGCTCACCGGACAAAACGGCATCTCGGACTACGATGAGGGCTTCACCAACTTCCTGTGGACGTTCGCGCGGAGCGGGCGCGCCCGTCAGCCTCGCGAGCTAGCTGCGGTCTAGCCGCCGGTTGCCAGCAAGACGGAGCTCGCTAGAGGTCGAAGAGGTCCGTTTGGCTACCCGGCCGCGGCGGAACTCGGAACGCTTCCGTGCTGAGGACGGGCCTGCGGTCCAGGCCGAGCTTCCGCACGGACACGCGAAAGAGCGCCTTCAGCTGGTCTGCCCAAGGCCCCTCGCCTCGGCCGCGTACCTCGAAGCGCGCGTCGTAGAGCTTTCCGCCACGCATGTCGCGCACGCGGTTCAGCACCTTGTCCTTCCGTTCGGGATAGTGCTGGTCGAGCCACGTGCCGAAGATCTCCTTCACGCCCCAAGGGAGCCGGAGCAGGATGTACGAAGCGAAGCTCGCGCCTGCTTCCGCGGCAGCCTCCAGGATCTGCGGTACCTCCTGGTGGGTGAGCCCGGGCACGACGGGTGCGACGTTGACGCCTACGGGGATGCCTGCGCTGGCGAGGATGCGGACCGCTTCGAGTCGCTTCGCGGGCGACGCCGCGCGCGGTTCCATCGCGCGCTGTACCTCGGCGCGGAGCGACGTGATGGACGGGACCACCGCTGTGGCTCGGTGAGCGGCCAGGTCCGAGAGGACGTCCACGTCGCGCGTGATCAGCCGGCTCTTCGTCACGACCGCTACCGGGTTGCGAAACTCCGCCAGCACCTCGAGGCAGCGACGCGTGATCCCGAGCGTACGCTCGACAGGTTGGTAGGCGTCCGTGTTTCCACTCAGGCCGATCACCTGGGGTTTCCAGGAGCGGGATGACAGGGCCGTTCGCAGGAGCTCGGGCGCGTCCGGTTTCACCATGAGCTTGGTCTCGAAGTCGAGGCCTGCGGAGAACCCGAGGTACTCGTGCGTGGGACGCGCGTAGCAGTACGCGCACCAGTGGCTGCATCCGCGATACGGATTGAGGCCCGCGTCGAAGCCCACGTCCGGGGAGTCGTTGGAGGGGGTCGGCGGGACGTTCGACTATGGGGACCTGGGCTCGGGCCTCCAGTTCGAGGACGCACCGATGGACCTGGGTGCGGGGCCAATGGCGGGTGGCGGTGGCATGGGCGCAGATGCACCGATGCAGTTCGGCGGCCCGCCCGCAGAGGGTCCCGGCGACCTGCAGCTAGAGGAGCCGATGTCGGCGTTCCAGCCCGACTCGCCGCCGGGATGGATGGCGGGGCCGCCAGCCGACGAGGCCATGGACCTCGCGGCGCCGACGGTCGCGGAGCCGGAGGCTCCGGTCTCCCGCCCGGCGGGAGGGCCCGCACGGCCTCGGCGGGAGCCGCGGGACCGTCCCCCGGCACCGAAGTTCAAGAGTCAGCGCTCGCTCGCAGGGCCGATCGTCACCGTGGTCGTCCTCGGCGCCCTCGGCGTCGGTGGGTACCTGGGGTGGCCGATCCTGTAGGCGCGCCTGAATCAGCCGGAGGCTCCGGTTCGTCCGGCAGTCGTCATGCCCGCGATTCCGGCCGAGCTGCTGCCGCGCATGCGGGAGCTGGCCGAGGGAGCGATCGCCGACGCCATCGCCGAGGTCGACGCGGCGACGACGGCAGCGGATACGCCGCTGGAGCCGGACCAGCAGTGGCTCACCGGAAGGTATCTCGCGGATGCGAGCCAATTCCCGGGCATCCAGGCGTTTTGGTCGGGGATAGGTGGGTTCGTGGACGGCGTCAGAGCGGGCGAGTGGCAGCTCTACCACGACAAGATGGTGGCGCGTGCTTCCGCGGGAGGTATTGCCGCGGATACGGCGGCGATGCTCGTCGAGCGCGCCGACTCGGGCTTCGTCGCGACCGCCGACGGGCGGGAGGCTGCCTACGCCACCATGGATCGATTGGTGGAGGCGGCGCTCGGGCTGCACGAGTTCTTGATCGCGAACGAGGCGAACATCGAGTATCGCCCCGCGACCTCGAGCACGGCCGACCCGATTCTGGAGGCGGTCCCGAACTCGACCGCGCTCGGTGACCAGATGCTAGACCGGGTCGATCAGATCACCGAGGCCCTCGCCGAGATTGGCTCGCTCGACCGCGTGACCAGGCAGCGTCTCACCGCCGGCCTCACCACGCGGCTGCAGCAGAACGGCATCCAGTAGGTCGACGCGGCGGGCTGGCCCGCGACGACGGCGCCTTTCAACCACCTACTACAGGTAGGGGTTGTCTCCCGACGCGTGGTCGGTGACGTCGTGCACCGCGGTCAGCTCGGGCACGGCCTCGCGCAGCATGCGCTCCACGCCCTGCTTGAGCGTCATGCGCGAGAGCGCGCATCCCTGGCACCCACCGCTCATCTCCACGTAGACGTCCGTCTCCTCGACGTCGACCAGTGAGATCATGCCCCCGTGCGCGGCGATGGCGGGGTTGACCTGCGACTCGAGCACGCTCCGCACGCGGTCCGCGATCGGTCCCGTGGGGATCCCCTCGCGCCGGCCCGGAGCGGGGCGCGCAGCACTCGCCGGCCGCACCTCGAAGCCCGACTCGTTCACCCGCTCCACGTAGTCCACGGTCGCTCCGTCGAGGATCTCCGCATCTGCCTCGCGGATGACCACGGTGAAGCCACCCGCATCCAGGGCGCGATCCCCGGCCGTGCGCTCCGCGGCGCCGATCAGCGTGAGGTCGAACGTGGGTGCCACGGGGCTTCCGCTCATGCCGATGCGCAGCGCGAGGTCGGCCTCGTCGCTCTCGGCAAGGAACTGGCGGACCATGGTCCGCGCGCGCTCTGTGAACTGGATCATGCGGTCAATCTCCAAGGTTCGATGCGTTCGTGGTACCCCTGCCGTTCCGGCGGGGTTCGGGCCGGTCGGCTTGTTGATCGGCCTGGGGGGCCGGGGTAGCTTTCCCGGCCCCGGCTCCCGGCCTCGTCTCTCGGGCCCGAAACCCTTGTCACCCAAAGCTTTCATGGCCAACGCCGACCTCATGGACAAGCTCGTGTCGCTCGCCAAGCGGCGCGGCTTCGTCTTCCAGTCCTCGGAGATCTACGGCGGCGCGGGGTCGGTGTGGGACTACGGCCCGTTGGGCGTCGAGCTGAAGCGCAACCTCAAGGACCGCTGGTGGTCCTCGATGGTGCATCAGCGGGACGACATCGAGGGGCTGGACGCGGCGATCCTCATGCACCCCCGCGTGTGGGAGGTCTCCGGGCACGTCGAGGGGTTCACGGATCCGCTCATCGAGTGCACGAGCTGTCACCGCAGGTTTCGGGCGGACCTGCCCGAGGTCGCGGGGGGCCAGTGCCCGACGTGCGGCACCAAGGGTGCGTTCACGGCGCCCCGCATGTTCAACCTCATGTTCAAGACGTTCATGGGGCCCGTCGAGGACTCCTCGGCCACCGTCTATATCCGGCCGGAGACCGCGCAGGGCATCTACGTGAACTTCCTGAACGTGCAGGGTGCGGCTAGGCAGCAGGTTCCGTTCGGCATCGCGCAGATCGGCAAGGCATTCCGCAACGAGATCACGCCGGGGAACTTCATCTTCCGTACGCGCGAGTTCGAGCAGGCGGAGATGCAGTTCTTCGTGAAGCCCGGTACCGACGAGGAGTGGTTCGAGAAGTGGATGCACGTGCGCATGGAGTGGCACAAAGACCTCGGCATCCGGCCCGAGAAGCTGCGCTTCCACGAGCACGGCCCGGACGAGCTCGCGCACTACGCCAAGAAGGCGTACGACGTCGAGTACGAGTTCCCGTTCGGCTGGAAGGAGTTCGAGGGGATCCACAACCGCACGGACTTCGACCTGTCGCGCCATCAGGAGTACTCGGGGAAGCGCCTCGAGTACATCGATCCGGTTACCAACGAGCGCTACGTGCCGTACGTGATCGAGACCTCGATGGGCGTCGACCGCGCAGCGCTCGTGCTGCTCGCCGACGCTTACCGCGAGGAGGAGGTCGAAGGCGAGACGCGCGTCGTGCTCGGACTGAAGCCCGCGCTGGCGCCGACAAAGGTGGGCGTCTTCCCGCTCATCAAGAAGGAAGGGATGCCCGAGCTCGCGGAGAAGCTGCACGCAGACCTGCGCTCGGCCGCGATCCCGTCGTTCTACGACGTGTCCGGCCAGATCGGGCGACGCTACCGCCGACAGGACGAGGTGGGGACGCCGTGGTGCGTGACCATCGACGGTGACACGGTCAAGGACGGCACCGTCACGATCCGCGATCGAGACACGCTGCAGCAGGTGCGGGTCGCTTCCGACAAGGTCGTCGCTTGGGTGCGGGAGCGGCTGGCGTCGTAGTAGACCACCGGGCTTGCTGGGTGCGCGGGCCTTCGGCGAGGCGCCATATCCCTCGATGACCCGTGGCCACGCACCATGAAGTTCGCCGAGTTCGAGCGCCGGGCGCGCGCAGCCTTCGACGAGATCCCCGAGAGCTTCAAGGAAGGGATCGACGGCCTGGAGGTGAGCCGGGAGTCCGTTCCGCATCCCTCGCTGCCGGACGTCTTCACGCTCGGGCAGTGCGTCACCGAGGAGCACTTCTCCGAGTATGCCGGCCCGGAGACGACGCGCTCGCTCATCGTCCTCTACTGGGGCTCTTTCCGGGGGCTCGCCGACCTCGACGAGGACTTCGACTGGGACCGGGAGATCTGGGAGACCCTCACGCACGAGCTACGTCACCATCTCGAGTCGCTGGCTCGTGAGGACGCGCTCGAGGACGTCGACGTCGCCGCCGACGAGCTGTTCAATCGTCAGGAGGGCCTCGAGTTCGATCCCTGGTACTACCAGAAGGGGGATCGCGAGGACTCGGGTGCCTACGTGGTCGAGGGGAACCGCTACCTCGAGCAGACGTGGCGTGCGCGCGACTTCGACGCGGCCACGCACGTCGAGTTCGCGTGGCGCGGCAGGGCGTACCGGATTCTGCGGCCCGAGGAGCTCGGCGACCTCCACTTCGTGGCCATAGAGGGTCCGGACTTCGAGGACGCGCGCCTGGAGCTCGTGCTGGTGCGGCAGCGCAGCTGGGGTGAGTCGCTGAAGCGCCTGGCCGCACCACCCGAGCTCGTGGTGCTCGAGTCGGAGGCGGTGGCGGAGAGGGCGGGTTAGACGCGGCTACCGCGATGCTTCGCTCGCCATGACGATGAGCATCAGCGACTGCCACTCTCCGGTGCTCGAGCGATAGCTGGCGAGCAGTTCCTCGCCGCGGTCGGCCGGCAGACGCGCGAGCGCGTACTCGACGACGCCGGCGACCGAGGTGCGGGTGCCGTCGGGCAGGTACCAGTTGTCGAACTGGCGGGCGACGCGGCCGCTCGGGTAGAACCAGGCGTTGAACTGGAAGGCGACCTGACCGTCGGGGTAATACCAGGCGCCGAACTGGTTGGCGGTCCGTCCGTTCGGATAGAACCAAGCGTCGAACTGCATCGCGGTGCGGCCGTTCGGCCACGTGTCACCGGAGCGAGCGTCGAGCCGTAGCTCGCAGGCTGTACGCTCCCGCGCCTGGAGCACGGGGAAGTCGGGTCCGCCACTCGGATCCGCGGCGAGGGTGAGCCACTCCATCCATTGGGTGGCCACGCAGGTCTGGTTGGGTGGGGGCGGGGGCTCGGCGGGTGCGACGCCCGATGTGCTGCAGGTCCCGTCGAGGGTTGCCGCCTCCCGGTTCGTCACGCTGAGCGTATACGACCCTTCCTCGTCGCGATGGTAGGAGCTCGCGAGGAGGGTGTAGGTGCCGTCCACGGGGAACGTCACGCGGATGCGCGCGTCGCAGCCGCCGGCTCCGTCGTCGTCGAACGTCAACTGGAACGAGCCGATCAAATAGAGAACGGCGTCGAAGTCCTCGGATCGCAGATCCACCGAAACGGTGGATCCCGCCCGCCTCACCAAGTCGTACGTGTCGTAGTAGCGGCTCTCGGGCCACACGGCATCGCCCGGCGCGAGTGTCTCGGCGACGACGCTCCCCACGTCGAGCGGCCGGGTCTGCGCCGTGACGCTGGGTGCGGCGACGGCGGCGGGAGGGGCCGACTTGGGTGAGGGAGTCGGGACCTGGCCGGCGGCCGCTTTCGGCCCGGCCAGCGCTGCCGAGAGGGCGAGAACGACCGCCAGGAACGGGGATCTGCGATCGGCCACACGATCTCCGGAATGAAGAGTGTCGTGCAAAGTGCGTGTCGCTCCGGGCACGTCAAGGCTCGTGTGCTTCCTTGGTGGCGAGCGCGCCCCTACTTTCGCCTCCCATGTCGCTCCACGACGAGTACGCCCGTGTGACCACCTTCGAGCTCGCCTATCCGGACCGCGAGCGCTTCGAGGCTCTGGTGGCCGCAGTCGCCAGGGAGGGAGCGCACCGCGGCATGGATCCCACCGATCCCGATGCGTTCGCAGCCCTCGAGGCGGTGGGGAGCTTCCTGGCCGCGCACCACGGCGAAGACGTGCCTCGTGTCGAGCTGATCCAACACGGGGTGCTGCTCTTCCACGCGGCACACTTCGCGGGTGCCGAATGCCCGCTGTATCTGCTCGACCGGGAGACGACTCGGCAACTGGTGCGGACCGCACCGTCGACCGATCCGACTCCCCCTGCGCACGCGGGATACTTGCAGCTGCCCCAGCACCTCTTCTGGACGGGTGGAGCCGAGGGCGGAGCCCCTGAGTCGGTCGATGGGCTCTTTTGGACGATGTCGCGGTCGGGGCGGTTGCACGTACTGGTAGTCGTGGGTGTGCGCCCGGACCGCCCCGGGTTCGGGGCGGTTTCTCTGCCCGACGCGCCGGTCGCGCACGCCGCGGATTGGATGCACGCGAGCGTGCGCGAAACCGGCGACGACTACGCGAGCCGGCTCCCGGGCGCGCAACTGGACGAGCTCTACTCGATCGAGGCTGCCGGCGAGGTGCTCAAATTGCTGGCGCGCTTCTTCGCGCACGCCACGGCGACGGGCGGCGTGCGCGAGGCGGCGGCACCGATCCCTGACGGAGCGGGACCCCAGCCATCCTCGCTCCCCTACACGCGCGTGCGGGGGGCGGCCTAGGAGTCGAGAGCGTGCCCCGAGAGACCAAACAAGCGCGCGCCGTCCGAGCGGGCGAGATCTACGACCTGCTGAGCGAGGAGTACCCGAACGCGCACTGCGAGCTCGACTTCGCCGACCCGTTCCAGCTGGCGGTGGCGACCATCCTGTCGGCTCAGACGACGGACGAGCGTGTCAACCTGGTCACGCCAGCGCTGTTCAAGAGGTATCCCGACCCCCGCAGACTCGCTTCGGCACAGCAGGACGACGTCGAGGAGATCATCCGCTCGACCGGCTTCTTCCGGAACAAGGCGAAGAGCATCATCGGTTTCGCGCGCGGCCTCATGGCAGGGCATGGCGGAGAGGTGCCCTCGACGCTGGCGGAGCTCACCGCGCTCCCGGGGGTGGGGCGGAAGACGGCCAACGTCATCCGCGGCAATGCGTTCGGGCGCGCGGAGGGAGTCGTCGTGGACACGCACGTCACGCGGCTCGCGACACTGCTCGGCTTCACGCGCCAGAAGACGCCCGAGAAGATCGAGCAGGACTTGATGGCCATCTTGCCGCGCGAACGTTGGACACTGCTCTCGCATCTGCTGATCTGGCACGGACGCCGGGTGTGCGTGGCGCGGCGACCGCGTTGCGAGGCGTGCGCGGTGTCGCATCTTTGCCCGTCGTCGCGCGTATAGCGGCGCGTTCGCCTACGACCAAACCCACGACCAACCAGGATCACCGCGATGCCCGACCGGAACGAAGCGCTCCGCCTCCTCGAGTCGTGGGTCGAGAACGAGGGTCTCAGGAAGCACATGCTGGCCGTCGAGGCAGCCGTTCGGCATTACGCGAAGCTGCGCGGAGGAGACCCGGACGTGTGGGGCCTCGCGGGTCTGCTGCACGACCTGGACTGGGAGAAGCATCCAGACCAGCACCCTAAGGTCGCGGTCGATCATCTTCGCTCGCTCGGATACCCGGAAGAGGTGCTGCATGCGATCCTCGCGCACCGCTCCGATTTCACGGGTGTCGCGCCCGAGACCGAGCTGGATAAAGTACTGGTCGCCTGCGACGAGCTGTCCGGGCTCGTGTTCGCCGCCTGCTTGGTGCGCCCCAACGGCGTGGACGATCTCGAGCCCAAGTCGGTGGTGAAGAAGCTCAAGGACAAGGCGTTCGCTGCGGGCGTCAGCCGCGAGGAGGTGGAGCACGGCGTCGCGCTCATCGGGCTCGAGCGCTCCGAGCACATCAAAAACGTCATCGACGCGCTTCGGGGCGTGGGCGCGGAGCTGGGCATTCGGGCGGCGGACCTGGCCAGGTAGGGGGCGTCGAGCGGCCGGAACGGAGGCCTGGAGGTCGTGTAGTGCTGGTCGGGCCCCGTCGGACGTCACAGTGTTGAAGATGCACCCAACACCCTGGCTCGCGGTCGCACTCGCCCTGGTAGCGAGTGTCGCAGGCCTCTCCGCGCAGGACGTGGAGATGCTGGGGCGGCGCTATGGCACCCGCCCACCCGACGGATACTTCCGCGAGCTCACCCGCAACCCCGACGCCTACCGCTTCACCCGCGGTCGCGCAGCCAGGGGCAGTGACTTCGCGGCGCAGCTGAACGGCGCTGGGCTGCCGAACGGGGTGGGTGGGCCGGCGGGGGTGTCCTCGGCGGGGGGTCCGTCCGCGGCGATCGGTCCGCGCGGCCAACCCGTGGTGGGGACGTTCCGGGTGCCGGTGGTGCTCGGCCTCTTCAGCGACTCGCCTGCGTCCACCTACACCCGCGTGCAAGTGCAGGCGGCCTACTTCGACGCACCCGCGGGCACGGTGACCGACTACTACAGCGAAGTGTCGCGGGGGAACCTGACGCTGCGCGGCGACACGCGCGACTGGGTGCGGGCCGCGATGACGCAAGCCGCCGTAACCCAGGGCGAGAGCTCGCTGGTATGTTGCGGCATCGGCACGTTCATCAAGCAGATCCTGAGCCTACAGGCCGGGGTGGACTGGGGCGCGTACGACAACGATGGACCCGACGGCGTGCCCAACTCTGGCGACGACGACGGCTTCGTGGACGCCCTCGCCGTGATCCATCCCACGCGCGGTGCCGAATGCGGAGGCGCCGGCTCGACCGGACGCATCTGGGCGCACAAGTGGTCGCTCTCGGCCGCGAGCAACACTGGACCGTTCGCGACGTCCACCGCGAGGACGGGCGGCGGGATCATCTACATCGACGACTACTTCGTTCAGGGCGTCCTCTCGTGCGACAACACGAACCTCAACGAGATCGGCGTCTTCGTGCACGAGGCGGGACACGCATTCGGCTTGCCGGACCTCTACGACACCCGCAGCTCGGGCGCCCGCCACAACGGAGCCGGCAACTGGGACCTCATGGCGAAGGGCACCTGGGGGTGCAGTGGCAGCACGACGTGGCGGCCCTGCCACATGGGTGCGTGGAGCAAGGCGATGCTCGGGTGGGTCACGGTGACCACACTGCCTCCCGGCACCGATCTGGGCACGCTCACGCTTCCACCGGTCGAGACGAGTGGAACTGTCTACCGGGTCGATGCGGGAGACGGCTCCGGCGAGTACTTCTTGCTCGAGAACAGGCAGCGCGTAGGGTACGATCAAGGCCTGTTCGAGGAAGGTCTCCTCGTGTGGCAGATCGACGCCAACGCGCTGCAGACGCGCTGGGCTGCGAATGCAGTCAATGCCTCCAGCCACATGGCGGTGTGGCTGCGCCAGGCCGACGGCTGCGATGACCTGGGCCGTACGGGATCGCCGCCTCTCGGCTGCGACACGGCGGGCCTCAGGGGCGACGCGGGCGACCCGTTCCCCGGGCAGATGGTCAACACGGCGTTCCATGCGGGTTCGAATCCTGGGTCGATTTCGTTCCCCGGAAGGGCAACCGGGCTGACGCTGGTCGACATCGCCGCGACGGGGGACAACGTCGGCTTCCGCGCACTCACCCGGTTCACGCGGCTCACCGTCGCGTCCTCCGGGACGGATCCCGCGACGACGGGCCTATTCACGGTGGACGGCGACACGCTCCCTGCGCCCCCCGCGAACGTGGTCACGTCCGCACCGTTCGCGTTGCGGACGCTTGCCGCGGTAGGTGGTGAGGCCCTGCAGCCCGGCGTTCGCCGCGCGTTCACGCGATGGCTCGACGCGCCGTCCGAGCCACGAGTGCGGACCGTCACGACCCCCCTCGCGGACGCGACCTACGTCGCCGAGTACACGGGCACCGAGTACGAGCTGACCGTGCAGCTCGCCGGGGGCGTAAACGGTTTGTCGCCGGGAGCGATCCGGACCACGCCACCCTCGCTGGATGGGTGGTTCGTGGCGTCGACCGTGGTCCAGGTCAGCGCCGTGCCGCGAACCGGCTTCGGCTTCCTCTCGTAGGCAGGCGCGTTCGCTGCTCAGCCCAACCCGCTGTCCGTGACGATGACCGGCCCGCTTTCGGCGACCGCGAACTTTCAGTTGACCTACTCCGTGGCCGACGTGGCACTGCCCATCACGGCGACGCAGCCGCAGGATATCCAGCTCGTGGCCCAAGACGGGAACGCGCCCATCAGCTGGAATCTCCTGTCCGGGGTGCTGCCGTTGGGCCTGACGCTCTCGGGGAGCGGAAGGTTGTCCGGCCTACCGATGGACGTCGGCACGTTCCCCATCCGCCTGCGTGCCACCGACGCGATCGGTTTGACCGACTCCGCGACCGTGACGCTCCAGGTCGGCGACCCCCCGATCACGATCGCCGAGCTCACCTCGCCGTTCCTGCTCAGCGGAACGAATCTCGACCCGGTGCTCGCGACGTTCCTGGACCGACAGGGGAACCGCGTCGGCGGGTTCGACGTCGGCGACTTCCGAGCCTGGGTGCTCGCCCACCCGTCACTGCCGTTGTCCGCGGCCGTTGCGCCTGCCGCTTCGGCCCCGCAGACCGTTGTGGTCCCGTTGCGACTCCCGGCGCGCAGCGACGTGCCATGAGCCTCCTCCGACTCCTGCGGCGTGTGAGCTCCTTGGGGGCCGTGCTGCTCGCCGCGTGCGACCTGGGCCCGAGCGGCCCCGGGACGGTGGGCGGGACCCTCACAGGGAATGCGAGCCTCGGCGCCGCCGTGCTCGACGTGACGTGGCCGGGGGTGCTGGGCTTCGAGGGGCAGGGGAGCACGCAGGTGTATTGGGCACCCGTGGATGGCTTCCCGGATCGCTATCGGGTGATCCTCGTGAACCCGACGGGAGGGGACATCCCCTTCGCGATCGAGGAGGCGGACGTCCTCCTCCGCAGCCCGACGATCACCTTCGTCGAGGCCGCCGGGACGGACAACCAACCGCTTGCCGTCGAGGGCCTGCGAGTGACGCTCGTGCGGTGATTCCGTGCGCTTGCCCGCACCTGGCGCTTTCACGACTTTACCGCCGCCGCAGTTCGCCCTACGCCTCTTCACCACGGCGCCCCACCCGAGCACGTGCCTCGTAGAGAAGACCTAGAGACGATCCTCATCCTGGGGTCGGGGCCGATCATCATCGGCCAGGCCTGCGAATTCGACTATTCCGGGACCCAAGCCGTCCGGGCACTCAGGGAAGAAGGGTATCGGGTCGTGCTGGTGAACTCGAACCCAGCCACCATCATGACCGATCCGGATCTCGCGGATCGGACCTACATCGAGCCGATCACGGCCGAGTGGGTGGAGAAAGTCATCGAGCGAGAGAAGCCCGACGCGCTCCTCCCGACGATGGGTGGCCAGACGGCCCTCAACGTGGCTATGGACCTGCACCGGGCGGGGATCCTGGAGAAGCACAAGGTGGAGCTCATCGGCGCGAACGAGCGCTCGATCGAGATGGCCGAGGACCGGGAGAAGTTCGCCGAGGCGATGGGCCGCATCGGCCTGTCGGTGACCACGGGCGGGTTCGCGGGCACGGTCGAGGAGGCGCTCGAGATCGTCGAGAGCACCGGGTATCCCGCGATCATCCGTCCTTCGTTCACGCTAGGCGGAACCGGCGGTGGCATCGCGTACAACCGCGAGGAGTTCGAGGCGCAGGTCCGTAAGGGCCTCGACGCGTCGCCGATTACCGAGGTGCTGATCGATCGCTCCGTGATCGGCTGGAAGGAGTACGAGCTCGAGGTGGTGCGCGACGGGATCGACAACGTGATCATCGTCTGCTCCATCGAGAACTTCGACCCGATGGGCGTGCACACGGGCGACTCGATCACCGTCGCGCCGGCGCAGACGCTCACGGACGTCGAATACCAGACCATGCGCGACGCCGCCATCGCCATCATCCGGGAGATCGGCGTCGAGGCAGGTGGCTGCAACATCCAGTTCGCGGTGAATCCCGAGAACGGCGAGATGCTCGTCGTCGAGATGAACCCGCGGGTATCCAGGTCTTCCGCGCTCGCCTCGAAAGCAACGGGTTTCCCGATCGCTCGCGTGGGCGCGAAGCTCGCGGTCGGGTATCACCTGCACGAGCTGCCCAACGACATCACCAAGACGACCCCGGCCTCGTTCGAGCCCGTGCTTGACTACGTCGTCGTGAAGATCCCGCGCTTCGCCTTCGAGAAGTTCCCCGAGGTCGACGACACGCTCGGCGTGCAGATGAAGTCGGTCGGCGAGACCATGGCCATCGGGCGCACGTTCCGCAGCGCTTGGCAGAAGGGGTTCCGCGGCCTCGAGACGGGGCGGCATGGCTGGGTGACGAGCGCGTGCCCCAAGGACGACGGGCTCTCCGAGGAGGAGATCACCGGCATGCAGCCGGTGCTGGCGGCGCTGCGACGGCCGACGCCCAACCGCCCCTTCCAGCTCAAGCGCGCGCTCGAGGCCGGCGTGAGCGTCGAGGACATTTTCGAGGCGACGAAGATCGACCGCTGGTTCCTCGATCAGCTCGTGCAGATCCTCGAGTGGGAGCGCCGCTACCGCGAGGCCAAGGAAGTCACGCCTGAGCTGCTGCGCGCCATGAAGCGCGAGGGCTTCAGCGACCGCCAGCTCGCCGAGTTGCGCGGCGAGACCGAGGCGGCCGTGCGCGAGCGCCGCTGGAAGCACGGTATCCGCCCCACGTACAACGTGGTCGACACGTGCGCCGGCGAGTTCCCGGCCGCGACGCCGTACTACTACTCGTCGTACGAGGACGAGTCGGAGAGCGCGCCGTCGGATCGTGAGAAGATCGTCATCCTCGGCAGCGGACCGAACCGCATCGGACAGGGGATCGAGTTCGACTACTGCTGCGTGCAGGCGGTGCTCGCGCTGCGCGAGGCCGGGTACGAGACGATCATGATCAACTCGAACCCCGAGACGGTCTCCACCGACTTCGACGTGAGCGACAAGCTCTACTTCGAGCCGCTCACGCTCGAGGACGTAGCCGAGATCATCCATCTCGAGAAGCCCAAAGGCGTGATCGTACAGCTCGGTGGGCAGACGCCGCTCAAGCTGGCGCAGGGCCTGGAGGCGTTGGGCGCGCCGATCTTGGGCACGTCGGTCGACGCGATCGACCGCGCCGAGGACCGAGACCGCTTCGACGAGGTCTGCAAGAAGATCGGGGCGCGCACGCCCGACAACGGCATCGCTCGGAGCGAGGTCGAGGCAATCGCGGTCGCCAACAAGATCGGCTACCCGATTCTGGTGCGTCCGAGCTACGTGCTCGGTGGCCGCGCCATGCGCATCGTCTACGACGAGAGCTCGCTCGAGCGCTACTTCGTCGAAGCGGCTCAGGCCTCGCCCGACCACCCCGTGCTCATCGATCGCTTCCTCGAGGACGCGTTCGAGGCCGACGTGGACGCGCTCTGCGACGGGACCGACGCAGTTATCGGCGGCATCATGCAGCACATCGAGGACGCCGGCGTGCACTCGGGCGACTCTGCGTGCGTGCTCCCGCCCTATCTCCTCTCGCCGGACGCGCTCGACGCCATCCGCGAGCTGACCAAGAAGTTCGCGCTCGAGCTCGAGGTGGTCGGCCTGATCAACGTGCAGTACGCGATCAAGGACGACGTCGTGTACGTGCTCGAGGTGAACCCGCGCGCCTCGCGGACCGTGCCGTTCGTGAGCAAGGCGACGGGCGTGCCGCTCGCGCGCATCGCGGCGCGCCTCATGGCGGGCGAGAAGCTCGCAGACCTCGACGTGCCCGAGGAGCCGCCGGTGCCGGGCGTTGCCGTGAAGGAAGCCGCCTTCCCGTTCGACCGTTTCGACGTCGACACGGTGCTCGGCCCCGAGATGCGCTCGACCGGCGAGGTCATGGGCTTCGACGACTCCTTCGGCGTGGCGTTCGCGAAGGCGCAGGTCTCGGCGGGGAACCGGCTGCCCGAGTCGGGCAAGCTGATCGTCACCGTGAACGAGCGGGACCGCAAGACGGTCACGCCCATGGTGCGGCGCTTCCGCGACCTCGGCTTCGAGATCCTCGCCACGCGCGGTACGCGCGACTCGCTCAAGGCGCTCGGCGTGCCCTCGCAGCTCGTCTACAAGGTGGGGGAGGGGCGCCCCGACATCGTGGACCATATCGTCACGGGCGACATCGCGCTGCTCATCAACACGCCGTTCGGCAAGAAGTCGCAGCACGACGACTACGCGATGCGGCGCGCGGCGATCCGCCACAAGGTGCCGTACATCACCACGATGTCGGCGACGTCGGCGGCGTGCGATGCGCTGATCGCAATGCGTTCGCGCGAGCGGGACGTACGGTCCATCCAGGAGCGCATCGCGTCGCTGTCCTCGACGGTCGGCGCGTAAGCAGCTTGCGGCGGTGAGCGTCCGGACGGGCTTCTACCTGCACCCGGCCTCACCCCTCCACGACACTGGCTGGGGCCACCCCGAGCACCAGGGGCGCCTGCGCGCGCTCGCGTCCGCGGTGGGCCGCGACATGCTCGCCCTGCACGGCATCGTCGAGCAGCGTGAGGGGGCCGACGCGGAGGTCGAGGACTTGCTCCGTGTGCACACACAGGAACATGTCGAGCGGGTGCGGGCTGCCTGTCTGCGCGCGAAGGCCGGGCAGACTCTGATTTCCCTCGACGAGGACACCAAGGTGTCGCCGGCGACGTGGGAGGCCGCGGTGGGGAGCGCTGGCACGGCGATCGCGGCCGCCCAGGCCGTGGCTACGGGCGGGTTGCGCACGGCGTTCGTGGCCGCCCGCCCGCCCGGCCACCACGCCACTCCCGACCGCGCGATGGGGTTCTGCCTGTTCAACTCCGTGGCGGTAGTGGCGCGCTGGCTGCAGGCACACGGCCACGCCGAGCGCGTGCTCATCGTCGACTGGGACGTGCACCACGGGAACGGCACGCAGGACATCTTCTATGAAGACCCGTCCGTGTACTTCCTCTCGCTCCATCAGTGGCCGCATTGGCCGGGGACCGGCGCGGCCAGCGAGCGCGGCGCGGGGGCGGGCGAAGGAACCACCCTGAACGTGCCCGTGGCGGCCGGGACGTCGCGTGCAGAGTACCGGCGCCTCTTCGAGCGCGCCGTCGAAGATGCGACGAGGCACTTCTCTCCGGACTTCGTGCTCGTGTCGTCGGGCTTCGACGCCATGGCCGGCGATCCGCTAGGGGGTCTCCTGCTGGAGCCGGACGACATGCACGCCATGACGCGCCACCTCATCGAGGGCGTGGCGAGCTCGTGCGATGGCAGGGTCGTCGCGCTCCTCGAGGGTGGCTACCACCCCGAGCGGCTCGGGCTCGCTACCGCTTGCGTGCTGCGCGCGCTCGCCGACGTACCTCTCGCCTAGGTACCTTCCGACATGACTGCCAAACGCGCCGGCCTCCTGACCAAGCACGCCCAAGTCCGTCGCGTGCAACGAGCGCTCCAGGAGCTCGGCCTCGACGGCTGGCTCCTCTACGAATTCCACGGCGTGAACCGCATCGCGGTGTCATTGCTCGGGCTCGGCAAGACCACGAGGCGGAGCTTCGTGCTGATTCCCGCCCAAGGCGAGCCCGTCGCGCTCATCCACGCGATCGAGGCGTCCTCCTGGAGGCACTGGAAGTTCGAGCGCCGCGTGTACTCCGGCTGGCGCGACATGGAGGAGCAGCTGGCCGCGCTGGTCGCGGGCAAGCAACGCCTGGCCATGGAGATTTCCCCGGGCGGCTCGGTTCCCGGACTCGACTACGTGCCCGCTGGCGCGGCGAGCATGCTGCTCGGGCTCGGCCTCGAGCTCGCCAGCTCGGGCGATCTCGTCTCGCGCTTCCACTCCGCGTGGACGCCGAGCCAGCTCGACGAGCATCGGCGTGCGGCGGAGATCGTGGCGGGAGTGGCTCGCCGTGCGTTCACCCGAGCTGCCAAGGCCGTCCGGGCGGGCAAACCCACGACCGAAGGCGCGCTCTCGGACTGGATCCGCGGCGAGCTCCAGGGAGCGGGCCTCACGGAGCAGATGGACACGATCGTCGCTATCGGGCCGACCGCCTCCGACCCGCACTACGCGCCGGTCGGCGCAGGCGAGAAGATCGAGCGAGGGCAGCTGCTCCTCATTGACCTGTGGGGCGCCTTCCCCGGCTCGGTGGCCGCCGATCAGACCTGGATGGGCATGCTGGGCCCCTCGATCGATGCACGCACCCGTCGAGTCTGGGAGGCCGTGCGCGATGCGCGCGACGCGGCGCTCGCGTTCCTGCGCGAGCGCGCCGAGGCGGGCGCCGAGGTTCGCGGATACGAGGTGGACGACGTCGCGCGCGCGGTCATCCGTGAGCGCGGGTTCGGGGACCGCTTCGTGCATCGCACAGGTCACTCGATCGACACCGAGCTGCATGGGAGCGGACCGAACCTGGACAACCTGGAGACCAAGGACGACCGGGTTCTGGTGCCCGGCGTGGGGTTCTCCGTCGAGCCGGGCATCTACGTGCCCGGCAAGATCGGCGTGCGCGCCGAGGTGAACGTCTACTGGGGGCCGAAAGGCCCCGAGGTGACACCGTCGGAAGTGCAGCGCGACATCTTCCTCCTCCTCGGCGAGTGAGGTCCGACCCCACGGGGGAAGCTGCGGGCGTGCGCGCCCGCTGGGGCCGCAACGCTCGCAACGCGGGACGCCAGGCCTGTGCAGAGCTTCTCTAGCGATTCGAACAGGGTCGACGTCGCGCTACCGCTCCCGATCCATCGCACGTTCACGTACCGGTGCGAGGGCGAGCGCCCGCGCGCCGGCGCCCGCGTGCGAGTGCCCTTCCAGCGCGGGGAGCGCATCGGCTGGGTGGTGGGGCCAGGGACGGAGGAGCCCATCAAGGGCCTCAAGTCCGTGTTGTCCGTCCTGGACGACGAGCCCAGCGTCACCCCGGACATCCTGCGATTATGCCGCTGGATGTCCGAGTACTACTCGACGCCGCTCGGCATCGCGCTGCGCGCCGCGCTTCCGGCCGTGCTCACCGACGCCTCGACCGACTACGTGTCGTTGGTGCGAGACCCCGGTGCGGGGCTCCGCCCGAGGGAGCGGCGCGTCGTCGACGCGCTGGCGGCGCGCCGCAGCGGTGCCGGGGACGATACCGCACAGCGCGTTTCGAAGCTGCGCGATGCCTTGGGCATGGGATCCATCTGGCCCGAGATCCGCTCGCTGGAGGCACGCGGCGTCATAGCGCACGAGACAGTTCCGCCCCAGGAGCCGGGCGTGAAGACACGGCGGATGGTCCGCATCGCGCGCTGGCTCGAGGTCCTGGAGGAACGCGATGCCGCCTTCGGACGCGCGGGCAGGCAACGCGAGGCGTACGAGCTGGTCGAGGCGTCGGGCGGGTCGGCGGAGCTAGCGCACCTGATCGACGTGGAAGGCTTCAGTCGAGCGGTCGTGAAAGGCCTGGAGTCGCGGGGCCTCGTCGAGGTCTTCGACGAGGAAGAGATGCGCGATTTGTTCGCTGAGGTCCCGAAGGCGCCACCTCCCGACCTCGTACCGACGAGCCAGCAGTCGGCTGCGCTGCAGGCGCTCTTGGGGGCGCTCGACAGGAAGTCGAAGCCCTTCCTGCTCCAGGGCGTCACCGGGTCGGGGAAGACGCTGGTCTACATCGAGCTCATTCGAGAGGCGCTCGCGCGCGGCCGCACCGCCATCGTGCTCGTGCCGGAGATCGCGCTCACGCCCCAGACCGCCCACCGGTTCCGCTCGCACTTCGGCGATCGGGTCGCCGTTCTGCACTCGCGGCTCTCCGACGGGGAGCGCTACGACGCTTGGCGAAGCCTCCGGCGGGGCGAGCGACGCGTTGCCGTGGGAGCGCGCTCTGCGCTCTTCGCGCCGCTCGACAACCTGGGTGTGCTCATCGTCGACGAGGAGCACGACGGCAGTTACAAGCAGGCTGATGCGCCTCGTTACCACGCGCGCGACCTCGCCGTCGTCCGAGCACAGACGAACAGCGCAGTGTGCGTGCTCGGGAGCGCGACGCCGTCCCTGGAGAGCTGGCACAACGCGACGAGTGGCAAGTTCGGTCGGCTGCTCCTTCCCGATCGGGTGGGTGGTGCGAGGTTGCCGGAAGTGCGTGTGCTCGACATGCGCGTCCGTCGCGACGGCACCGCGCCTGCGCCCCGTCCCGCGCCCACGGACAGCGTGCTCTCGCCCGCCCTCGTCGAAGCCATGGCCACCCGACTGCGACGGCGCGAGCAGATCATCCTGCTGCAGAACCGCCGCGGCTACTCCTCCTTCGTGCAGTGTCGTGAGTGCGGGGAAGTGAGCGAGTGCGTGAACTGCTCCGTGGCGCTGACCTTCCACAAGGTGACGCGTCGCCTGCTCTGCCATCACTGTCGCCATGAAGAAGCCGTGCCGGCGCGCTGCGGCCGATGCGGCTCGACGGATCTCGGATTCCGCGGGCTGGGGACGGAGCAGGTGGAGCGCGTGGTCGCGGAGACGTTCCCCGAGGCGCGCGTGGCCCGCATGGACGTCGATACGACGACGGGGAAGTGGGCGCATCAGCGCATTCTGGAGCGGGTGGAGCGTGGTGAGATCGACGTCCTCCTCGGCACGCAGATGATCGCGAAAGGCCTCGACTTCCCCCGCGTGACGCTGGTAGGCGTCGTGAACGCAGACGTCGGGCTCAACCTCCCCGACTTCAGGGCGAGCGAGCGCACCTTCCAACTGCTCAGTCAGGTGGCCGGCAGGGCCGGGCGGGGGAGCCTCGGCGGGGAGGTCATCATCCAAACCTCGCTCCCGGACCACTACGCCATACGGGCTGCAGTGACGCACGACTACGAGACGTTCGCCGCGCGCGAGCTCCAGGAACGGAAGGGGCCCAGCTATCCGCCCTGGGTACGACTCGTGAACGTCGTCGTCAGCAGTCCGGATCGCCGGCTCGCTGCCGCGACCGCGGACGACGCGGCCGCCCGGGTACGCCGCCGGCTGGGCGAGATGGCGGGCGACTCCCGCGCCGTCGACCTGGTGGGGCCGGCGCCCTCGCCCATCGAGCGACTGCACGGTCGCTGGAGGTGGCACTTCTTCCTGCGCTCCACCTCTCCGCGTGCGATCGGCGATGCGACGCGCTGGCTCGCCGAGGAGCTCACGCTTCCCGCCGGCGACGTGCGGCTGGCGCTGGACCGCGATCCCGTGGCGTTGCTCTGAGCGGGGCGCCGCCGCCCATTGCAGTCAGCGCATTCCTGGATACACTTCGCGGGAGTGAACCTGTCGTGGGAGGACGACCGCGGTGAGCTGTCTCGCACTGAATGCGTCGTTCGAGCCGCTCACCATCGTCCCCTCTCGGCGGGCGGTGAGGCTGGTGCTCGACGGCAAGGCGGAGTTGCTGGAGGCCGACGCCAGTCGCGTCTTCCGCTCCGAGGACAGGGTCATCCCCAGTCCCTCGGTGATTCGGCTCGTGCGCTATGTGCACGTCCCCTATCGGTTCCGCAGGCAAGTCACCAACACGTTCCTGTTCGCGCGTGACGACTACACCTGCCAGTACTGCGGACGTACCAAGAACGACCTCAGGGGGCGCCAGTTCCTGACACGCGATCACGTCAGGCCGCTGTCGCGAGGGGGGCTGAACACTTGGGACAACGTGGTGACGAGCTGCTCGCCCTGTAACAACCTGAAAGGGGGGCGCCTACCCAGCGAGGCCGGGTTCACGTTGCTGCAGGAGCCTGCCGAGCCGAACTACGTGCACCTCGTGTGGGTGGTGCGCCGCGTGACGGATGCGCAGGCGAAGTACATCAGGATGTTCTACGGGCAGGACACGTTGGATGCCGTGTCCGGGCGACGGGGAAAGGCGGCTCAGTCCTCAATCCAGGCGTACGGCCGCTCGCAGAACTGACCGTATCCGCGCACCGTCCCGCGGTGGGTGAACTCCTTCCACGAGACGATCCATCCCCTGACCGGGTCCTGCTCGACCTGGTAGGTGAAGCCGGGCTCCTGAGCACGCTCCGCGAGGAAGCGCTGCAGGTACGCCGGCATGTTGGAGATCCCCTCGACGTGGAACGAAGCATCCATCTCCTGGCCCATCGCGCTGCGGACCTGCGACTCGGACAGCTTGAGCGCGCGGATCGCATGTTCGACGGAGGTCTTGATGTCCGTGAGGTCGGGGGCGGAGCCGGTTCTCAGTTTGATTTCCTTCACCAGCCCGCCCGTTCCGGGAGCCAGTAGCGACTCGCGCGCGCGCGAACTGGCCGAGGAGCTGTTCGTACAGCCTGAGCAGCTGAGCGTACTCCCGCTTCGCCTGCGCTTTGGGTTGCTGTTGTGCCATGGGTGGCTGGCGGGGGTCGACGGCCGGCTGGTAATTACGTCTCTTTGCCCGGGGGCTGCAATGGGCGCATGTTGGGCGTCCAATGGAGCCGATCGAGCCGTAAATCCGCGACCTGAAGGGGGTCGAACCCGCTGGGGCGGGACCTCCAGGCGCGGCGCACGGAGCAGTGACGTCGACCGTCCAGGTTGGAGTGCCCGGCGACCGGGCGCCAACCGACGGGGAGATCAGCGTATCCGGTCGCGGCGGGGTGTGGTGGGTACGCGTTCTGGGGCGCGCCGGGCGGGTGGGGGGGGCGGCCGCTCCTCTACTCCTACTGGGGTTTCGTGCCGAGGGCGCCGAAGCTCCCGCCCTGCAATCGTTGGCGCCCGGCCGTGCCCTGTCGGACCTCACGCAGGAGGTCCTGGAATCGGCGCTTTCCCGGGCGACCGAGGCCGTACCCCCGGGCGGCAGGCGACCCTTCTTCGAAGATGCCGACGGCGCTCGCCGTACCTGACGACCGGCCCCATCTTGTAACGAGTCGAGCGCGGCCAGCATCTGCTGGGCGGGCCGCGGGATGGATGTCTGGATCCAACGGCCGATTCGCGCCGTAGTACTGGGAAACGCCTCAACACGGGCTTCCGCTTCGGTGTCATTGAACACGTTCGAAGTGCCGCCGGACAGCGAGCTGGTCCAGAAGGCCAGGAATGGCGACGAGCTGGCCTTCTGTAGGCTAGTGGAGCGGTATCAACGCCCCGCGTACGCGGTGGCGCTGTCCGTGACCGGTCGGCACGAGGACGCACAGGACGCGGCTCAGGAGTCCTTCCTCGTGGCGCTCGCCCGCCTCGAGGAGTGCCGGAGCCCGGAGCGGTTCGGGGGATGGCTCATGACCATCGTTCGCAATCGCTCGAAGAACCTGGTACGAAGGGAGTCGCTGCGGGCGACGGACGAGGTGCCGCCGGGCACCCGCTCGAGAGTGCCGACGCCGGAGCGAATCGCCGAGACCAATGAATTGAGAGGGCTGTTGAAGAGAGCATTGATGGACCTCCCGGAAGTGCAGAGGCAGATCGTCCTGCTGCACGACCTGGAGGGGTGGAAGCACAGAGAGATCGCAGATCGCCTGGACCTGCCCTGCGGGACCGTACGATCACACTTACACTTCGCGCGTAAGGCACTGAGAAGCGCTCTCGAAGGCGTTCCAGGGATGCGGGAGATGATGAGGGCAGCTCCATGAACCGTGAATGGCGTGAGGCAGCAGAGACCGACGAGCTCGGTCGAGACGTCGAGATCGCTCAGGCGCTCTCGTACATGGATCCGGCCAATGACGACCCCAACTACTGGCTGCGCTTCCGCGGTTGGGTCCTGAACGGGGCGGCCCGCGAGCTCGCGCGCCGTCGGATGGCAGCTCGTCTGACCGTGGGCGATGTCGTGCAGTCGTGGGCACGCGCTGTCGTCCCCACCGCGTTGCTCGCCGCGGCGGTGGCGGGGTTCCTCATGTGGCGTGGGCTCGCCCCCGTGCCCATGTCCCTCGAGGAGATGCTGGTGAGTGAGATCGAGGGCGAGACGATTCCGGTCATGGCCTCGCCGGCGCGCACGCGCGAGGCGATCCTCTTCGCCGTGGAGGCGTTCTGACCATGGAGCAGGGCTCTCGTACCAAGCTCGTGGCAGCACTCGTGCTCTCGTTGGTCTTCGGGTCGGGATTACTGCTCGGATACGCTGCGAGCGGCGGGCCGGCCGATGCGATGACCGTGGAGTCGTCGAGCGACGATGCGCCGTCCACCGGACGAAGGAACCGGCCCTACGTGTACGAGACCATGAATCCTACGGCTGAGCAGCGCGCGAGCATGGATTCGATCATGGTGGTGCACCGGGAACGGATGAATGTCCTGCACGAGGAGTTCGGCGTCGCGCAGCAGGCCTACGACGCGAGCTACGACGCGCTCATCCAACAGACGCGCGACGCCCTCGCCGCCGTCTTCCCCGAGGAGCGCAGGGCCGAGTACCGCCGGCGCCTCGAGGAGGAGTACGACCGCCCCCGCGAAGAGCGCGCCAGGCAGGGCGATCGCCGGTAACCAGTGACATCACAGACATCGGGCCGAGGCCCGTTCAGGAGCCTGCGCACACGCAGGCCAGGGAGAGCTTTGCCGTGAGCGACGAGATCATTCGGACCGAAGGACTCGTGAAGAACTACGTCCTGGGTGCGGAGACCGTGCACGCCGTGCGTGGCGTCGACCTGGTCATCGGGCGCGGCGAGTTCGTCGCCGTCATGGGACCGTCTGGGAGTGGCAAGTCCACGCTCATGAACATGATCGGTTGCCTGGACAAGCCCTCGGCGGGCAAGTACTGGCTGAATGGCCAGCTCGTCAGCGAGCTCTCGGACGACCGGCTCGCGCGGGTGCGGAACCGGGAGATCGGCTTCGTCTTCCAGACCTTCAACCTCCTGCCGCGCGCGACCGCGCTGCACAACGTGGAGCTGCCGCTCATCTACGCAGGAATGCCGACCAAGGAGCGCCGCCGCCGGGCGGAAGAGAGGCTCGCCCTCGTCGGCCTCGCCGATCGCGTCGGCCACAAGCCCCCGGAGATGTCCGGCGGCCAGCGGCAGCGCGTCGCGATCGCGCGCGCGCTGGTGAACGAGCCCGCGCTGCTGCTCGCCGACGAGCCGACCGGCAACCTAGACTCGATCACCAGCGGCGAGATCATGCGGCAGCTCACCGAGCTTAACGAACACGGCCAAACCATCGTCCTAGTGACGCACGAGCACGACATCGCCGGCTACGCCAAGCGGCAGGTGCACCTGAAGGACGGCGTGATCGAGCGGGACTTCATGAACGAGCCGGCGGGGAGCATGGCATGAACCGAAGCTGGGCGGGCGCAGCGGCATCCGTGGCTGGGCTCGTCCTGCTGATGGGGTGCGGCGAGGGAGAGGCGGCGGTGGAGGGCGCGCCCACGCGGCTGACGGCGACGGTTCGCCGAGGCGACATGGTGATTCGCGCCGAGGCCACCGGGAATGTCGAGCCGGTCCGCAGGGTGGAGGTGAAGTCGAAGGCGTCGGGCGAGATCCTGCGCCTGCACGCCGACGTCGGCGATCAAGTCGCGCGCGGCACGCTGCTGGCGGAGATCGATCCCCGCGACGTGCGCAACAACTACAACCAGGTCGAAGCCAACCTCCAGGTCTCGCGCGCGCGTCTCGAGATCGCGGCGGCGCAGCTCGAGCGGTCTAACCAGCTGCTCGCGGCCAGCGTCATCACGCAGCAGGAGCACGAGAACGCTCGCCTCGACCACACGAATGCCCAGGCCGAGCTCGTGCGTGCCGAGACGAACTTCGAGCTCGCGCAGCTCCAGCTCAACGACGTGTCGATTCGGGCGCCGATGGATGGAACCATCATCCAGAAGAACGTCGAGGAGGGCGTCGTCATTCAGTCGGCGTCACAGAACGTCTCTGGCGGGACCGCACTCTTCCTGATGGCGGATCTGGCCGAGATGCAGGTGCGCACGCTCGTCGACGAGACCGACATGGGCCTGCTCCGGGCGAATCTGCCCGCCGCGGTCACCGTCGAGGCGTTCCCGAATCAGACGTTCAACGGTGTCATCGAGAAGATCGAGCCGCAGGCCGTCGTCGAGCAGAACGTGACCATGTTCCCCGTCATCGTGTCGCTCGACAACTCCTCCGGCCTGCTCAAGCCAGGCATGAACGCCGAGGTCGAGGTGTTCATCGACGAAGCGCGCGACGTCTTGCTCGTGCCCAACAACGCGATCGTTCAGGCCGAGGACGTCGGCCCGGCGGCGATGGCACTCGGGCTGGACGTCGAGTCGCTCGACCTGACGGCCTTCGCTTCGGCCGGTGGGGGTGGGCGCACCTTTACTGCGCGTGCCGGCGGCGGCGAAGGCGGCATGGGTGGGGGTCAGGGCGGCCAAGTTGGCCAAGGCGGCCAGCGTGGGTTCGGCGGCGGGGGCGGCGGAGGCACCGGCGGTCGCGGCGGACGCAACGGCGGTGGCCGCGCCGGTGGGCAGCTGCCCCCCGAAATGCAGGCTCGCATGCAGGATCTGATGGCGCAGGTCCAGAGCGGGGCGATCTCGCAGGACTCGATGCGCGCGCTCATGCAGGGCATGCGCGGGCAGGGTGCTGGTCCGGGTCGCGGCGGTGGAGTCGGTGGTGGTGGAGTCGGCGGTGGTGCTCCGACCGCGGGAGGTGGCGCTCCCGCCGCGGGTAGTGGTTCGCAGTCGGCACGCCAGACGCGGCCCGCAGCCGTCTTCGTGATGGGGGCGGATGGCTCACCACAGCCGCGCCTCGTGCAAATGGGACTGGGTGACTGGGACAACACCGAGATCATGAGCGGCGTCGAGGTGGGCGAGCAGCTGGTGATCGTGACCGCGGCTCAGCTGCAGGCTCAGCAGCAGGCCTTCCTCGAGCAGATGCGCGGGCGCATGGGCGGACAGAACCCGTTCGGCGGCAACGTGCCGATCCCCGGTGGCGGCCGCGGGGGTGGCGGGGGCGGATTCGGCGGGGGTGGCGGATTCCGGGGTGGTGGGCCTCCCGGCGAGTAGGCCACGCGCATGCTGAGCTTCGAGATCGTGAAGGTCGCGATGGGCGCGGTGCGGGCGAACCTCCTGCGCTCCGTCCTGACCACGCTCGGCATCGTCATCGGAATCGCGGCGGTCATCACCATGGTCGCGCTCGGCGAGGGCGCGCAGCGTCGCGTGCAGGAGGAGATCAACCGGATGGGCACGACCGTGCTCACCATCCGGCCCGGCCAACAGTTCTCGTTCGGGGTCTCGCGCGGCGACGCCGAGATGTCGATCGACGACGCGGTGGCGCTGCGCGAAGAGACCGGCGGCCTGCTGCAGGTCTCGCCGGAGCAGAGCAACCAGATGCAGGTGTCCTACCTGCGCTGGAATGCGCGGTCGCAGGTCCTGGGCGTGTGGCCCGAGTACTTCGACATCTACGATCACACATTGGTCGCGGGC
>VGVR01000022.1 GCA_016873995.1 Gemmatimonadota bacterium | reverse complement strand
AGGTGCGCGCGGGGCGGGCGCTCGTCGAGACCGGCGCCCTGCGCATGGAGGTCGCCCTCGACGACCTGGAGCGCGAAGACGCGGCGACGGCGCCAGCGGACCAGGAACAGCGGAGGGGTGGTTGGCGGGGTCCCCTGCGCGAGGCGGCCCCCCGCATCGAGCTCGACCTGCGCGGCATGCGCGTGGACGAGATCGAGGCCGAGCTGACGCGCGCGCTCGACGAGGCGATGCTCGGCGACCTCGGCGAGCTCCGCATCATCCACGGTAAAGGTACCGGCGCGTTGCGCCAGCGGGTGGGCGAGATCCTCGCCGGCGACGCCCGCGTGCAGGAGTACCGCATGGGTGGCGTGGGGGAGGGCGGCGCCGGGGTGACCGTCGCGATATTCCGCGCATGATCCCGGACGACATGGTCGAGGAGGTCCGCTCCCGGGCGGACATCGTGGACGTGATCGGCGAGTTCGTGCAGCTGAAGAAGTCCGGGCGGGAGTACAAGGCGAACTGCCCCTTCCACGAGGAGCGCACGCCGAGCTTCTACGTCGTCCCCGACAAGGGCTTCTTCAAGTGCTTCGGGTGCGGGAAGTCCGGCGACGTCTTCGCGTTCGTGATGGAAAAGCAGGGGATGGACTTCGTCGAAGCCGTGAAGCACGTGGCCGCCCGGTCGGGTGTGGAGGTGCGCGAGGTCCGGCGGGGCGCCGCGGACGAGGACCCGCACCGCGCGCTCTACGAGATCAACGCGTTCGCGCGCGACTGGTTCCGCAAGCAGCTCCTCGACGAGCGCGTGGGCGAGGGCGCGCGCGCATACCTGAAGTCGCGCGGGGTGGGCCCTGAGGTGGCGGAGCGCTTCGGCCTCGGCTACGCGCCCGACGAATGGCGCGCGCTGCGCGAGGCGGCCGCCACGCACGGGCTCGACGAGGCGCTCATGCTGGAGGTGGGGCTGCTCGGCAAGAGCGAGAAGTCCGCCGAGCCGTACGACCGCTTCCGCGGCCGCATCATCTTCCCCATCGAAGGACTGTCGGGGCGAGTGATCGCGTTCGGGGGCCGCATCCTGCAGGGGGACGCGAAGGATGCGCCCAAATACCTGAACTCCCCCGAGACGCCCATCTACCAAAAAGGCCAGAACCTCTACGGGCTCTCCTGGGCGCGCCACGCCATCCGCAAGGAAGAGCGCGCTCTCGTGGTCGAGGGATACATGGACGTGGTCTCGGTGGCCGCGCGCGGCTTCGAGAACGTGGTGGCGCCACTCGGCACGGCGCTCACGCGCGAGCAAGCCCACCTGCTCGCGAAGTACGCGCCGCGCGTGCTCCTGCTCTTCGACTCCGACGCAGCTGGCCTCAAGGCGACCTTCCGGGCGGCCGACGTGCTGCTCGAGGAGGGCCTGCACGCGGCGGTGGTGACGCTCCCGAAGGGGGAGGACCCAGACACCGTGGTGCGCAAGGAAGGGCCCGAGGCGCTGCGGAGGTACATGGACGACGCGCTCGACGTCCTCGACCGCAAACTCCAGATCCTCGAGCAGAAAGACTTCTTCTCGTCGATCGAGCGCACCCGCGACGCCGTCGACCGGCTCCTTCCGACCCTGCGCGCGGCGGCGGACCCCACGCTCCGCGACATCTACGTGGACAAGGTCGCCAAGCGCACGGGGGTCCGGCGCGAGACGCTCGAGGCAGAGATGCGGCGGACCCGCCGCCGTGCGGTCGCGGCGACAGAATCGGCGCAGCCGCACGCTCCACAGCGGGGCGCGGCGCAGACCCGCTCCGGGTCGGGGGCCGAACGGAAGCTGCTCATGATGATGCTGCGTGGGGTGGAGTGGGTCGAGCGGGCCGGGGAGCTGGTTTCGACGGAGGACTTTGACGATCTGCACCACCGGGCCATCTTTCTGGCGCTTCTCGACGATCCTGAGATGCGTTCTCCCCCGCCTTCCATGGACCCGGTTGCGGCGAGGAGGCTCGAGGAGATCCTCTCCGATCCGGAGGAGCTCGCGCACGGGATCGACGTCTTCACGAAGTCGGTGAACCGAATGAGGGTGTCAGCGCTCGATCGTCGGATCCGCGGGATGCAGGAGCTCATCGAGGCGGCGCAGACGGAAGATGAGAAGCGAGGGCTGGCGAGGGAGAAGGAGAAGCTGGCGCAGGAGCGCCGAGAGCTCGATCCACCGATCGGGCGTCCGCGGCACGCGGAGTTGGACGCCTGAGCGGCGGTTGCAGACCAGAAGGCGGCAGATGAGGAACGCGAACAGAGGGAGCCGATGACCGAGCAGCGTGGCACAGACCTGAAGCAGCTGCAGAAGCTCGACATGCGCATTGCGGCGGCCCGCCAGCGGATCGCAGACTTCGACCCCCGTCTGGCCGAGTCCGAAGAGCCGGCGCTCCGGCTCGAGAGTGAGCTCGGCACCACGCGCACCCGCCTACAGGAGTTGAAGCTCGAGGAACGCCGCATCGAGCTCTCCGCGGAAGAAAAGCGCACGCGGCGCAAGAAGCTGGACGAGCGGCTCGGGTCGGTTCGCAACCTGCGCGAAGAGGCTGCCGTCACGGCCGAGCTCGAGATGGTGAAGCGCGCACTCCAGAACGACGAGCAGGAGATGCTGGCGCTGATCGATCAGCTGCGGAAGATGGATGAGCGGTTCGCGGAGCTCGAAGCGAGCTACAAGGAGGCGAGCGAGCGCGTCGGTCCTCGGCGTGACACGCTACTCGCCGAGCGCGCCGAAGCCCAGAACGAGCTCGAGGCCCTGCGCGCGGAGCGCGCTCGCTTCGTCGGGAGCATGAACACCGCCGAGCTGAAGATCTACGATGCAATCCGGGCGGGAGGCCGACAGGTGGCGGTGGCCGACCTGACCGAGGACGGCGCGTGCGGTCACTGCTTCGGCATGATTCCTCTGCAGCTGCGGAACGAGATCCGGCACGGTAGGGGCCTCAATCGCTGCGAGGCGTGCGGGGTCATTCTCACTGCCCCGACGCTCGAGACGGCCGCCCCCAGCCCGACCGGGGGCCAGGGAGCGTAGTTGTCACCGAAGGGGGAGCGCCGGGCCACCACGCGCCTTCGCCCCCCCGCTCCCCTCTGGCGAGAGCCCGCGCGTCCCGCGCAGACCCTCGTGGAGGAGCTCGCAGCGGGGACGCGGCTCCCCAGCGCCCTGTGCTCGGTCCTCGCGGCGAGGGACGTAGCCAGCGTGGACGAGGCGAAGCGCTTCCTGCGCCCCCGCCTCGAGTATCTACACGATCCTTCGACCATGGCGGACGGGGTCAGGGCTGCCGAGCGCATCGCGCGGGCGGTACGCGCGGGGGAGCGCATCTTCGTCCACGGCGACTACGATGTGGACGGTATCTGTGCGACCGCGCTCTACACGCGATGGCTGCGCGGGCTGGGCGGTCACGTCTCGCCGTTCACCCCCCACCGGTTGCGCGACGGATACGACTTCTCCGCCGCAGGGTTGGCGGCGGCTCGAGACGCGAAGGCCACCCTGATCGTGACGGCGGACTGCGGCACGCTGGCGCACTCCACGATTCGATCCACGCGCGAGCTCGACATCGACGTGATCGTCACCGACCACCACACCGTCGGGGCGGAGCTTCCCGAGGCGTTCGCAGTGGTGAACCCACGCCGGCCGGATTGCCCTTACCCGGAGAAGGGGCTGTGCGGTACCGGGATCGCGTACAAGGTCTGCCAGCTCGTCGGCGACGTACTCGGGGCGGACCGGGGGAAGCTCGACGCTTACATGGACCTGGTGGCGCTCGCCACCATCGCGGACCTGGTGCCGCTCGTGGGAGAGAATCGCGTGCTGGTGGCCTACGGGCTGCGTCGGCTCGCCGCGAGCTCGCTCCCCGGCGTGCGGGCGCTGCTCACGGTGAGCGACGTCGCACCCACCGACGTGACCGCCGGCAAGGTGGGGTTCGTGCTGGCGCCACGGATCAACGCTGCGGGCCGCCTCGGGGACTCGGCGGACGCGCTTCGACTGCTGCTCACGGAGGACCAGGGCGAAGCGGGAAGCCTGGCCGAGGCACTGGACCGCACCAACCGCGCGCGCCAGGAGGAGGACACCCGCACGCTCGACGAAGCACTCGGGCAGCTCGAGGAGAGCTTCGATGCGGACGCCGACTTCGGCGTGGTGCTGGCATCCGAGGGATGGCACCCGGGGGTCATCGGCATCGTGGCCTCGCGGGTCGTCGAGGCCGTGCATCGGCCCGCGGTACTCATCGCATTGGCCGGTGACAGCGGGCGGGGGAGCGCGCGTTCCATCCCCGGGCTGCACCTGTTCGAGGCGTTGAGCGACTGCGCCCAACACCTGCGCCGGTTCGGCGGGCATCGGCAGGCAGCGGGCATGGACCTGTCCCGCGATGAGCTTCCGGCGTTCCGCCAAGCGTTCAATGCGGCGGCGCGCGCGCGACTCTCGCCCGAGGACCTCCGGCCGGCGCTGCGGCCCGACGTCGAGCTCGACCTGGCAGTGGTGGATGCAGACCTGGCGCATTGGCTGTCGTACCTGGGGCCACACGGCATCGGGAATCCAGGACCGATGTTCCTGACGCGCGGCGTCGCCCTCGAGCGCCCCAAAGTAGTCGGCGAACGCCACCTCAAAGTGAGCCTGGCGGCGGGCGGGAGCCGGTTGGATGCGATCGGCTTCGGGCTCGCCGAGCGATACGAGCCCGCTACCCTAGCGAGCGACCACTTCGACGTGCTCTTCCGGCTCGAGCTCAACGAGTGGCAGGGCGTGTCTCGCCCGCAGGCGAAGCTGGTGGACCTCCGCCCCACCGTGTCCTGATGAGGATCATCGCAGGCAGGTGGCGCGGGCATAACCTGAAGGCGCTCCACGGGAGGGACGTGCGTCCTACCTCCGATCGCGTCCGCGAGGCCTGGATGTCGGCGCTCGGCGGCCGCATCGAGGGCGCACGCGTAGTAGACTTGTTCGCGGGGTCTGGAGCGCTCGGTCTCGAAGCGCTCAGCCGCGGCGCCGAGTCGGTCGTCTTCGTCGAGCGGGCACGCGGAGCGCTCAAGCTGCTGCGCGCGAACATCGAGCTGCTCGGGGCGGGGCCGGAGTGCCGCGTCCGGGAGGGGGAGGTCTTCCGCTTCCTCGAGTCGCTGGACGAGCCGTTCGACCTGGCTCTGGCCGACCCGCCGTACGCCAAGGGTGAGGCCCAGCGACTCGTAGACCTGTTCGTGAAGGCCCCGTTTGCCAAGGAGCTGTGGTTGGAGCATCCTTGGCGCGAGTCTCTCCAACTACCCGAGTCCGCCCGCACGCGTCGCTACGGCGACACCGCGCTGTCCACGATCACCGCTCCGGAGGATGAGGCCCCATGAAGCGCCCCCGCCCCGTCGTGGCCCTGTATCCCGGCTCGTTCGATCCCATCACCCACGGGCACGAGGACCTCGCGCGTCGCGCTCTGGGCGTCGCGGATCGGCTGATCGTAGCGGTGGCCCACAACTCGACCCACGACAAGCACGGCCTCTTCACCATCCAGGAGCGGGTGGCCCTCATTGAGGAGGTATTCAAGGACGAGGAGCGCATCGAGGTGAAGTCCTTCCAGGGGCTCCTGGTGGACTTCGCCAAGGCCGAGAGGGCGCCGCTGGTGGTGCGGGGCCTGCGGGCGGTGTCCGACTTCGAGTACGAGCTGCAGATGGCGCAGATGAACCAGGAGCTCTGGCCCGAGATCGAGACCATCTTCCTGGTGCCCGACGTCCGCTATTCCTTCCTGTCGGCCTCCCTGGTGCGGGAGGTGGCCCGCCTCGGGGGGGACGTGTCCAGCCTGGTTTCTGGGCCGGTCCTCCGGCAGGTGAAGAAGAAGCTGAAGCGGAAATAGGGAGGCTCGGCCCGGTTTTGCTTGCCCCGCCAAACGTTCCCTTTTTACTATTCAGGTCGCCGATCGGACCATGCAGGCGCCCCTCTCGGCGCCACCGGCCCGACCTTCGACCTGCGCCAGGAGCATCTGTTTCATGGGCTTTCGGGTTCTGCAGAATGGTGAAGTCACGCTGGTCGAGGTCGAGGGCCAGCTCATCGTCGGGAACCGGCAAGAGCTCAAGCAGCAGGTCCTCGACCGGCTCGAGAAGGGCGATCGCAAGTTCGTGATCGACTTCGCCAACACCGGCTACATCGACTCGTCGGGTCTGGGGGTGCTGGTCAGCCTCTCCAAGAAGATCCGCGAGCAGGGCGGTGAGCTCCGCCTCGCGAGCCTCAACGAAGATCTGCGCACGCTTTTCGAGCTCACCAAGCTCGACACGCTCTTCCGCATCGCGGACACCAAGGACAAGGCGCTCGAGGGCTTCTAGCCGATGGCGACGGATCCGCACCAGATGAGCGACGACCTCGTCCTCGAGCTGCCGAGCGACGTTCGCTCCATCGAGCATGCGGTCCAGTACGTCATCGGTCGGTGTCCGCGGTGCAGCGAGGAAGCCCGTCGTCTCAACCTCAACTTGCGCGTAGGACTCACCGAAGCCCTCTCCAACGCAATGCTGTACGGGAACCACCGCGACCCCTCGAAGCGCGTGCTGCTCGAGATTGCGTTCCTCCAGGAGTGCATCGAGGCCCGCGTGACCGACCAGGGGAACGGATTCGATCCGGCGTCCGTCCCGGACCCGACCACTCCCGAGAACCTGATGAGGCCCTGCGGACGCGGCCTCTTCCTGATGCGCAAGCTGATGGACGAGGTCAAATACAACGACCTGGGCAACCAAGTGACGCTCGTCCTCAAGCTCGAGGCGGGCGGCCTGGAGGGCGGCGTCCAGGCGTGAGCGCCCCGGACCGGCTCGTCCTCGGGGCGCTGCCGGATCCGGTTCTCAGGACTCTGGCGGACTTCGAGAAGTCGTTCGGCGCGGTCGTGCGCCTGAGCGTGCCAGCTGGTGAGTCCGGTGCCGCAGACGAGGTCCTGTACGCGACGAAGGACTTCGACCCGGCGTCCACTGACGTGATGTGCAAGAGCACGCTCTCCGTGCCCGGTGGATCCGCGCTCGAAGTGCACGTCCTGCACGCGGAGGGCGCTTCGACAGGCCCGGTCTGCTCTGCGCTCGCCTCCATGCTCGGGCTCGCGTTCGAGTCGGCGCGCGAAATGCAGTTCTTCACGGCGGAGCTGTCGGAGCGCTTCGAAGAGATCAACCTCATCTACTCGATCAGCGAGACGCTGGGGTCGACCCTCGATCTGGACACCGGCGCGCACAAGATCCTCGCCGAGGTGCGGGACGTGCTGGGCGCGAAGCGCGGCTCCCTGTGGGTCTACCGGAGCGAGGACGAGCGACTGCACCTGGCCGCGGGCGTGGGAGACGACGGACGCGTCGAGCCCATCGACCCGGACGATCCCGACGCGATCACGTCGATGGTCTTCCGCGAGGGGAGGGCGATCATCGCTTCCCGGCGTCCCACGGGGCATGGGCGTCAGACGGGCGTGCCCGACGACTCCTTCCTGTCCGTGCCGATCCGTTACTCCCCCGGCTCGGGTCAGTCACGCACGGTAGGGGTGGTGAACCTGATCGGGCGTCTGGACGGGAGCCGCTTCAGCACCGCCAACCAGAAGCTGCTGACCGCGATCGCCTCGCAGGTCGGGGCGGCCATCGAGAACAACCGCTTGGTCCGCGAGAGTCTCTCCAAGGAGCGCATGACGCGCGAGATGGAGCTCGCACACGACCTGCAGATGAAGCTACTTCCCGTGGCCGAGAAGTTCGCCCCCGCGGAGGCCGCCGCGCGGGTGCAGCCTACACAGCAAGTGGGTGGCGACTTCTACCAGCTCTTCGAGCTTCCGGGCGGCCGCATCGGAGTCATGCTCGGCGACGTGTCGCTGCACGGCTTCCCTTCGGCGCTGATCATGACGCTCACCATGAGCGCGGCGGGCATCTACGCACGCGAGGTGGACTCGCCCGCCGAGGTCATGCGCAAGCTCGACGACGCGCTCGCCGACGAGCTGTCGTCGACGGAGATGTACCTGACGGCCATCTATGGCGTGATCGATCCCGACGCCGGGACGCTGGTGTACTCGAACGCCGGGCACCCGCACGCCTTCGCCATCCGTGCGGACGGGTCGGCCGAGCGCCTGGGCGCCACCGACCCGCCCGTTGGCTTCGCGGGCCCGGATTCCTACCGCCAAGAGACCGTGGCGTGGCACAGCCCCGGAGACTTGCTCCTCCTGTTCACCGACGGCCTCCCGGACTCGCTCGCCGGCCTCGACCGGCTCGGCGCTGAGCAGCTGCTGCTGGATGCGGTCGCGCGCCACCGGCGTCGTCCGGTCCAGGAGATCGTGGACGCGCTCTTCGATCTGTCCGCGGGCCGGGAGCCCTCCCCGCTGGGCGACGACCGCACGGCGCTCGTCCTGCGACGCTGACGCGCCGGGCCCTCGTGCGCGCCCCGCGGTCGGCTAAGCGCTCGCTCGGCCAGAACTTCCTCGTCGACGAAAACCTGCAACGGAAGATCGTCACCGCCCTGGGGGCGGGGCCGGGGGACGAGGTGCTGGAGATCGGGCCGGGGCGCGGCGCTCTCACCCGGCACCTCGCGGGACGAGTGGGTCGCCTGACCGCAATCGAGCTGGACGACCACCTCGCCGCGGCCCTCACCGAAGAGTTCGCGGGCCGCCCCGACGTGCGCATCGTGCACGCAGACGTGCTCGACGTCGACCTCGACACGCTCACGGCGTCGCCCGGCTCGCTGAAGGTGGTCGGCAATATCCCCTACAACATCACCACGCCGATCATCTTCCACTTGCTGCGGCGCCCGCGTCCCGGCGAGATCGTGCTGATGGTCCAAGACGACGTCGCCGAGCGGATCGTCGCGCCGGTGGGCACCAAGGAGTACGGGGCGCTCTCCGTCGGCGTACGCACCGTCGCCCAGGTCGAGCGTCTCTTCAAGGTGGGCCGTAATGCCTTCCGACCGGTTCCGGGTGTCGATTCTTGCATCATCCGCATCCGCCCCACCGTGCCGGAGCCGCTGACTGCGGCCGAAGAGGAGGGACTTCGTCGCCTGGTGAGGGCCGCGTTCCAATGGCGCCGCAAGCAGCTGCGGAAGATCCTGAGGGACCACCCCGACCTGGCCTGCCCGGAGGCCGCGCTCGCGGTGTTGGCGGAGCGCCTGGGCCTCGCCCTCGAAGATCGCCCCGAGCGGCTCACGCCGGAGCACTTCCTGCGGCTGTCAGCCGCGTTGCCCGAGGTCCTACGGCCCTCTTAGATTTTGTGACGTTTTTCACAAGCGACGGAACTACAGGCTGCTTCGTCCTATCAGGCCTCCGTGTCGAGACGCATTCCGGCGAGCACCATCCGCCGCCTATCCCACTACCTGAGATCCCTCGAGGACATCGAGGGCGAGGGCCGCGAGACGGTCTCGAGCGAGGAGCTCGCGGACCGGGGCCAGACCACGGCTGCCCAGGTCAGGAAGGACCTGTCGCACTTCGGGAGCTTCGGCAAGCGCGGCCTCGGGTACCGCGTGGACGAGCTACGCGTGCGGCTCCTAGAGATCCTCGGGGTGGACCGGGTCTGGAAGGTCGCCCTCATCGGTGCCGGGCGTATCGGCTCGGCGCTCTTCGAGTATCCGGCGTTCGAGTCACGCGGCTACGAGTGCGTGGCGATCGTCGATGCCGACCCCGAGAAGATCGGGGCGATGTGGGGTGCGCTGCGCATCCGCCCTCCGGAGGAGATCGAGTCGCTCATCGGCTCACTCGGCATCGAGCTGTTCATCCTCGCGGTGCCGGCGCAGGCCGCGCAGCAGATCACCGACCGGGCGGTGGGCGCGGGCATCAAGGGGATCCTGAACTTCGCGCCCATCCGGTTGAAGGTGCCGTCGCACGTGGCGGTCGAGGACGTGAACCTCGTCATGCAGCTCGAGGCTCTCTCGTTCGCGATCACGCAGCGCGGCTGAGGCGAGTCGCTACGGGGCGCGACGCCTCGCTGGTCCGCCGCGCGGCGGAGACGCTGGTCGCCGGGCCCAGGCACACGTTGGATCTCGCCCGCGAGGTGCTCGGCCTCGTGGGGCACGACGGTGCGGCTTCCGCCGCGGTGTTCCAGCTGCTGGGCACGGACCCGCGCTTCCAGGTGGACGCCGGCGGCATGTGGCAGCTGGACGCGACGGCCGAACCCCTCGGTGCGCCGCTCGCCGACGTGGGCTTCGCGGTGGTCGACGTCGAGACCACGGGTCGCGGCTCCTGGCTCGGCCATCGCATGATCGAGATCGCGATCGTCGAGGTACGCGGCGGCACCATCGTCGAACAGTACGAGACGCTGCTCAATCCCGGCCAGCGCCTCCCCGCCGACATCACCTCGCTCACCGGCATCACGGCGGCGATGGTTGCGCAGGCCCCCTACTTCGAGCACGTCGCGGACGAGGTGGCCGAGCGGCTCACGGGCCGGGTCTTCGTCGCCCACAACGCCACGTTCGACTGGTCGTTCGTGTCGGCCGAGCTAGTGGCTGCGCGCGGCGAGGCGCCCGACCCGACCAGGCTCTGCACCGTGCGCATGGCGCGCCGGCTCGTCCCGCAGCTTCGCCACCGAAACCTGGATGTGCTCGCCCGCCACTTCGGCGTGCCCAACCACGCGCGCCACCGCGCGGGTGGTGACGCGGTGGCCACGGCGCGTATCCTCATCCGCATGCTCGACGAGGCCGTGGGGCGGGGCATAGAGGACGTCGCGACGCTGACCTGGTACCTCCGCCGGCGTCGTCAACGCAAGCATTTCGATCCGCGCCAGTACTCGCTCGAACTCCCCGGGTACGAGTCGCGAACGCGGAAGCAGAGAGGATACTGACGAGCATGCACGACGGACTCCCCCTCAGTCGGAGCACCAAGGTCGGCTCCATCCGGATCCACGCCATCGAGGCGGGCGTACTCCAGCTCGACGGCGGCGCGATGTTCGGCGTCGTGCCCAAGCCGCTCTGGGAGCGGCGCATTCCCGCCGACTCGCGCAACCGCATTCCGCTCGCCATGCGCTGCCTCCTGGTCGAGGCGCCACAGGCGCTCGTGCTCATCGACACGGGGCTCGGCAACAAGGAGGACGAGAAGTTCCGCGACATCTACGGCCTCATGAACAGCGGTACCCCCACGCGCCTCGAGGACGGGATCCTGCAGGCGGGCTTCCAGCCCGCCGAGGTCGACATCGTGCTGAACACGCACCTGCACTTCGACCACGCGGGGGGCAACACGCACGTGGACCACAGCGGCACGGTGCGCGTGTCGTTCCCCCAGGCTCGCTACGTCGTGCAAAGGCAGGAGCTCGACTTCGCGCGTAGCCGGAACGAGCGCATTCGCGCCAGCTATCTCGCGCACAACTTCGAGCCCGTCGTGCGTGCGGGGCTCTTCGACCTCGTGGACGGCGGGGCGGAAGTGACGCAGGGTGTGCGCGTCGTCCCCACGCCGGGCCATGTTCCGTTCCACCAGTCGGTCCTGATCGAGAGCGGGGGACAGACGGCCTGCTTCCTCGCCGACGTGTGCCCGACGAGCGCGCACCTGCCGCTCCCCTGGATCATGGGTTACGACCTGGAGCCCCTGGTCACCCTCGAGTCCAAGCGGGGACTCTGGAAGAGCGCGCGGGAGGAGGACTGGCTGCTCGTCTTCGAGCACGATCCCCGCACCCCGTGGGGCCGACTCGATCCAGCCGCCGACGGCGCGGCGCTGCGAGCGGAGTAGGCCGCCGCAGAAGTCCGCGTGCAGTAGGCCGCGCCAGTAGGCCCAAGCGCGCCCTCGGGATATCTTCAGCCATGCTCGACCCCCGGACCACCGCCGTCATTCTCCAGGGCGGCGCGCGCACGCCCATCGGCCGCTTCCTGGGTGGGCTGGCGACACTGTCGGCTCCGGACCTCGGAGCCATTGCCGTGAGGGCCGCGGTCGACCGGGCCGGCATCGACGCCGCCGACGTGGACGAAGTCATCATGGGCCATGTGGTCACCGCCGGAGCGGGTCAGGCGCCGGCGCGCCAGGCGGCCTTGAGGGGTGGGCTCCCGGCGACAGTCCCGGCGGTGACGGTGAACAAGGTGTGCGGCTCCGGTCTCAAAGCCGTCATGCTCGCCGCGCAGGCCATCCGCGCCGGCGACGCGCGCCTCGTGGTGGCGGGCGGCATGGAGTCGATGTCGAGCGTGCCCTACTACCTGCGGGGCCACCGCGACGGCGTGAAGTTCAGCGACCAGACGCTCCAGGACGGCTTGATCCTCGACGGTCTCTGGTGCTCGTTCGGCTCGTGCCACATGGGCGGGCACGCGGAGTACACGGCGACCAAGGCGCACGTCTCGCGCGCCGAAGCCGACGCCTTCTCACTGCGGTCGCACCAGCGGGCGATCGCGGCAGCGAAGGAAGGCAGATTCAAGAACGAGGTCGTCCCCGTCGAGGTGAAGTCGCGCGGAGGGGCGAAGGTCGTGGACACCGACGAGGGTCCGCGTGCGGATACCTCTCTGGAGGCGCTCGCCAAGCTCAAGCCCGCATTCGTGCGGGATGCGCCGGCCGACGTCACCCAGCACGTGGTGACCGCAGGCAACGCGCCTGGTCTCAACGACGGCGCAGCGGCCGTCGTGGTCGCATCACTCGAGTACGCCAAGGCTCATGGGCTCGAGGTCGACGCCGTGGTCTCGGCCTACGCCGTCGCGGCAACCGAGCCCAAGGACCTCTTCTTCGCTCCGGTAGGCGCGGTCGAGCGGGTCATGCGTAAGGAAGGGAAGACGATCTCGGACTACGCCCTCTTCGAGGTCAACGAGGCGTTCGCAGTGCAGGCGATCGCGGACATGCGTGGGCTCTGCATGGACGAGGACAAGGTCAACGTGAACGGAGGCGCGGTCGCACTGGGTCACCCCATCGGTGCGTCCGGCGCGCGCGTCTTGGTCACACTGCTGAGCGCGATGGCCCAGAGTGGGGTCGCGACGGGGCTGGCCACGCTCTGCCTGGGTGGGGGGAGCGCGGTCGCGCTGTCGGTCGAGAAGGCGTAACAGGTCACAAAATCGCAATCGGAGAGCATCGATGAGCACGTTGGCACAGTCGCTGAGGTCGTGGGCGGTACAGGACGTCGTGGTGGATCGGCGCGCGCGCCTGGCGGTGGGCGCGGTCGCGTTCGCGCTCGCGACGGCCTTCGGCGCGCAGATCGCGGTGCCGGTTCCGCTCACGCCGGTGCCGGTCACGCTCCAAACGCTGTTCGTGATTCTCGCGGGCGTCGTGCTCGGCCCGCGTGCGGGCGCCGTCTCGATGGCCCTCTACGTGGGGGCGGGGGCGCTGGGCGCTCCGGTGTTCTCGAACGGCGGCGCGGGACTTCCGTGGCTGCTGGGACCGACGGGCGGGTACCTGTTGATGTTTCCGGCGTCGGCGTTCATCGCCGGTTGGGTTGCCGGTCGTCGGGGGTCGATGCTGCGCCTCCTAGTAGGGCTCACGCTCGGCGTGCTCATGCACTACGCCGGAGGCCTCGCTCGGCTCGCGGCACTCACCGGCCAGCCTCTCGGCACCGTGGTCGCGATGGGTGCCGTGCCGTTCTTGTTCGGGGATGCGGTCAAGATCGTCACGGCGGCGTGGTTCGCGCGCGGGCTCCGCGCCACCAGCTTCGGCACGCTCTAGGCGAACTGCGGCCGAACTGCGGGTGAGCTGTCGGCGACCCGCAGGCGACCTCCGCGACGACCTAGACGCCACCGGATCGCGGCGCATGGAGCGACCATCGGCCCTCACGTATCTCCTCCGCGCCCCGGACGGGCGGGTGCGCCTCGGCTGGAGACTGCTCTTCTTCTTGCTCGTGACCTTCACGGTCGGTGCGGCGGCCACGTTCGTGCTGCCCAACCGCCAAGTGGCCGGCTCTGCCGCCCTGTTCATCGGCGCCTTGGTTGCGGGCGTTCTCATGCTCGCGCTCGATGGTCGACCGGCGAGCGCGCTCGGCTTTCGCTTGGAGAAGGTGGCGCTGGGGGAGAGCGCGCTCGGCCTCGCGTTGGGGGTTGCGGTCGGGGGTGTGGTCGTGGGGGCGCTGGCACTCGGCGGTGGCCTGGCCTGGTCTGGGGAGCCCGGGGACGGAGTCGCCTGGCTCGTCGGCGCCTTGAGCGCGCTCGCGTTTCTCGCCATTCCGGCCGCCGCCGAAGAGGCGCTGCTCCGTGGATACCCGTTGCAGGCGCTCGCGCAGGAGCTCGGCCCGGCGCGGGCGTTGGCGCTGACGGCCACCGCGTTTGCGTTGCTGCACCTCGGCAACCCCGGCGCCTCCCTCTTCGGGACGCTCAACGTGGCGGCCACCGGCGTCTTCCTCGGCATCGTGTACCTGAAGACGCTGAGCCTGTGGTGGGCGACCGGCGCGCACCTCGGCTGGAATTGGGCGCACGGGTACCTGGCCGACGTGCCCGTGAGCGGACTCGAGCTGTTGGACGCGCCGTTCTACGACGGGTACGCGCGCGGACCCGAATGGCTCAGCGGCGGGAGCTACGGCCCTGAGGGGAGCCTCGTGGCGACGGTGGTGATCGTTGCAGTCGTCTTCTGGTCGTGGCGAGCCGGCTTCTTGCGTGCCGGTGCGTCGGCGCTGTCGGCGCGCCCGCTCGTGTCACCGCTCGTCTCTCAGGGAGGTACGCGCACGTGAGCGTTCGCAGCATCGTCGTCATCGGCGCGGGTACGATGGGGAACGGGATCGCGCACGTGGCCGCGCAGTTCGGCAAGAGCGTGGTTCTCGTGGACGTGGACCCGAACGCCCTCGCCAGCGCGCGGGCCACCATTTCCAAGAACCTCGACCGCCAGATCAAGAAAGGCCTACTCGACGAGGCGGCGAAGCGCGCGACCATAGAGCGTATCGAGCTGTCGACGGAGCTGGCGCGCGCCTGTGCCGGCGTGGACATCGTGATCGAAGCCGTCCCCGAGATCGCGGAGCTGAAGTACTCGATCGTCGAAGCCGTCGACCAAGCTGCCGAAGGCGGCACGATCATCGCGACGAACACGTCGTCGATCTCCATCACCGAGATCGCGGCGCGCACGCGCCGCCCGGACCGCGTGATCGGCATGCACTTCATGAACCCGGTGCCGGTCATGCAGCTGATCGAGGTGATCCGCGGGCTCGCGACCTCGGACGCGACCACGGCGACAGCCGTCCAGCTCGCGAGCGACCTGGGCAAGACGCCGGTGGAGGTGAACGACTTCCCGGGCTTCGTGTCGAACCGCGTTCTCATGCCGATGATCAACGAGGCGATCTTCGCGCTCATGGAGGGCGTCGCCCGTCCCGAAGCGATCGACACGGTGATGAAGCTCGGCATGAACCACCCCATGGGGCCGCTCGAGCTCGCCGACCTCATCGGGCTCGACACCTGCCTGAACATCCTCGAGGTCCTCCACCGCGATCTCGGCGACGACCGCTACCGGCCCTGTCCCCTCCTGCGTAAGCACGTGGCGGCCGGGTGGCTGGGGCGGAAGACGAAGCGCGGCTTCTTCACGTACGACTGAGGCTGCCCAGGCGTCGATGTCCACCTCCGAGCGTGTCGAGATCCAGGCGATGGCGAGGGAGTTCGCCGCCGCCGAGCTGAGACCGTATGCCGCCGAGTGGGACGAGCGCCGCGACCTGGACGCGACCGTCTTCGGCAAGTTGGCCGAGCTGGGCTTCCTCGGCATGCTGATCCCGGAGAAGCACGGCGGTCTCGGCTTCGACTTCGCGACCTACGTCGCGGTGCTCGAAGAGCTCGCGTGGGGCGACGCGTCCGTGGCGCTCGCGGTCGCGGTGCACAACGGGCCGGTGGCCACGCTGATCGTGCGGCACGCCTCCGCGGAGCAGCAGCGGCGTTGGCTGCCGAAGCTGGCTTCGGGGGAAGCCTTGGGCGCGTTCGCGATGTCGGAGCCGCGCTCCGGGAGTGACCCCGGCGGACTGGCGACGCGCGCGCGCCGAGCAGGCCCCGACTGGAGCATCAGTGGTGAGAAGCGCTGGATCACGAACGGCGGGCGCGCCGGACTGGTCGTGCTGCTGGCGGCCACGGGGGACGAGCACGCGGTGGGAGCGTTCGTGGTGTCACCCACGGCGGCGGGGTACACCGTCGGCAAGCGCGAGCAGACGCTCGGCTTACGCGCGTCCGAGACCGTCGCGCTCGAGTTACACGACGTGGCGGTCTCGGCCGACGACCTCATTGGCGACGAACGCGAGGGGCTCCACTACGCCATGGAAGCGCTCGACGTGGGGCGCGTGGGCACGGCCGCACAAGCCGTCGGCATCGGGCGGGCCGCCATGGAGCACGCCGCGACGTATGCGCTGGAGCGCCGACAGTTCGGGCAGCCCATCGCGCGCTTCGGCGCCATCCAAGAGAAGCTCGCCCGCATGGCCGAGCGGCTCGCCGCGGGTCGCGCGCTGACGCTCGACGCGGCGGTCGCGCTGGGCCCGGTGACGAACGGCGCCGCCGGCAGCACCGCGCCCGACCGCGACCGCGGCCGTCTCGGACTCGAGGGGCGCACCGCGCGCGCGGCCGTCGCCATGCTCGCCGCGTCGGACGCCGCGACGAACGCGGCCGACGAAGCCGTGCAAGTGTTCGGCGGCTACGGCTACATGCGACACTACCCGGTCGAGAGGCTGCTGCGGGACGCGAAGGGCACGGAGATCTACGGAGGCACGAGCGAGATCATGCGGCACGTGATCGCGCGCGAGCTGCTCCGCGACGTCGGTGAACTAAGGGGCGACAAGGAGGCGTGACGACGACGTGAGGACCATATGACGGCACGCGAGCAACGCTGGGACATCTTCGACGTGATGGCGGAGGGGAGCCACGAGCAGCTCGTGATCTGGAGCGAGCCCTCGGTCGGCTACCGCGGCATCATCGCCATCCACGACACGACCATGGGTCCGGCGCTCGGCGGCACGCGCTTCTGGAGCTACGCGAGCGACCGGGAGGCCGTGGTCGACGCGCTCCGCCTCGCGCGCGGCATGACGTACAAGGCCGCGATCACCGGACTGAACCTGGGCGGTGGCAAGAGCGTGATCTGGGGGGACAACCGCACCAAGGACCGCGAGATGATCTTCCGCGCCCACGGGCGCGCGATCGAGTCGCTCAACGGCCGCTACATCACCGCGGAGGACGTCGGCACCTCACCCGAGGACATGGAGTTCGTGGCCATGGAGACGGCGCACGTCGCCGGGCTCGTGAGCGGATCCGGCGATCCGTCGCCCGTGACGGCGTACGGCTGCTATCGGGGCATGAAGGCCTGCGCCGCCATCGAGTACGGGAGCGATTCGCTCGCCGACAAGCACGTGGCCGTGCAGGGGCTCGGCCACGTCGGCTACTACCTGTGCGAGCACCTCGCCCAGGAAGGGGCGAAGCTCACGGTCACCGACATCGACCCGGAGCGCGTACGGCGCGTGGTGGACGCCTTCGGCGCCACGGCGGTCGCGCCCGACGGCATCTACGACGTGTCCGCACACGTCTTCGCGCCCTGCGCGCTCGGCGCCGGCGTCAACGACGACACCATCGACCGCCTCGACGTCGACATCGTGGCCGGGGCCGCCAACAACCAGCTCGCCACCAGCGCGCACGGCCAGGGGCTCCACGACCGGGGCATCCTGTACGCGCCCGACTACGTGATCAACGCGGGCGGGCTCATCAACGTGTACGGGGAGCTCGAGGGGTGGACCCGCGACCGGGCCAAGCGCAAGGCGGGGGACATCTACAACACACTTCTTCGTATCTTCGACCTCGCCAAATCGGAGAAGATCCCGACCGAGACCGCCGCGAACCACGTGGCGGAGGAGCGGCTCCGCGAGGCCCGACACCTGCAACGGACGTACCTGCCATGATGGACAACCTCCGCGCCGCCGATCCCGATACCTTCGACGCCATCGTCTCCGAAGCCAGGAGGCAGGCCAACGGCCTCGAGCTCATCGCCTCGGAGAACTTCGTCTCGCGCGCGGTGCTGGAGGCGATGGGGACGGTGCTCACGAACAAGTACGCCGAGGGCGTGCCGCACAAGCGCTACTACGGCGGCTGCGAGTTCGTGGACGTGGTCGAGGACCTGGCGCGGGACAGGGCCAAGCGTCTCTTCGGGGCGCAGCACGCCAACGTGCAGCCGCACTCGGGCGCGCAGGCCAACATGGCCGCGTACTTCAGCTTTCTGGAGCCCGGGGACAAGATCCTGGGGATGAACCTCTCGCACGGCGGCCACCTGACCCACGGGGCCCCGGTCAACTTCAGCGGGAAGATCTTCAAGGTGGTCCCGTACGGCGTGCGTGCCGAGGACGGGCTCATCGACTACGTCGCGCTGCGCGAGCTCGCGCGCACTGAACGGCCGAAGATGATCGTCGCGGGCGCGAGCGCGTATCCGCGCACGATCGACTTCGCCGCGTTCTCGGACATCGCCAAGGAAGTCGGCGCGCGCCTCATGGTCGACATGGCGCACGTCGCGGGGTTGGTCGCCACAGGACATCATCCCTCGCCGATCCCCTATGCCGACGTCGTCACGACGACGACGCACAAGACGCTCCGCGGACCGAGGGGCGGTCTGATCCTCTGCCCCGAGGAGCATGCCAAGGCCATCGACAAGTCGGTCTTCCCGTTCATGCAGGGCGGGCCCCTCATGCACGTGATCGCTGCCAAAGCGGTGGCGTTCCTGGAGGCGCTGCAGCCGGACTTCGCGCTCTACTCGGCGCGCGTCGTCGCCAACGCCAAAGCGCTCGGCGCCGGGCTCAAAGCGCACGGTTTCCACCTGGTGAGCGGCGGAACCGACAACCACCTCATGCTCGTCGATCTGCGCCCGAGTCATCCCGAGCTTTCCGGCAAGGACGCCGAGGCGGCGCTCGAGGCAGCCGGCATGACCATGAACAAGAACACGGTTCCCGGGGAGACCCGGTCGCCCTTCGTGACGTCGGGGCTCCGCATCGGCACGCCGGCGGTAACGAGCCGAGGCCTGGGGGAGGCCGAGATGCGCCAGATCGCCGACTGGATCGCGGACGTGCTGGCCGCGCCGGGGGACCGATCCCGCCTCGAGCGGGTGCGGGGTTCCGTGGGGGAGCTATGTCAGGCTTTCCCGCTCTACCCGGAGCTTGTATCCGTTGACTGAGGGTCGTCGGGGGGCGACCTGGCGGACGTCCAACCCTAAACACACATTTCGCCCCCTATGACCGACCTGCAGTTCGCCGACGAGGTCCTGGACCGGCTCCAGGAGCGCAACCCGCGCTTCCATCCTCATTCGTACATCTTCGTGCTCCAGGCGCTTCACCACGTCATCCATTCACTGGAGGCGCCCCGGCACGTGACCGGGAAGGAGCTCGCCGGGGGCGTGCGCGAGCTGGCCCTCGAGCGTTTCGGCCCGATCGCCCGCACGGTTCTCCAGCACTGGGGGATCCACGACACGGATGACGTCGGCCGTGTCGTCTTCGCGATGGTCGAGCAGGGGATCTTGATCAAGCAGGAGGAGGACCAGCTCGAGGACTTCACGGGCGTCTTCGACTTCGAAGAGGCCTTCGACCTGAACTATCCCTGGGGTGCTCGGCCCTGACCGTCGCAGCCGCGGCGGACACCGATCGAGCTCCGAGATTGGCCCCGCCGGGAGCGGGGCACTCCGACGACCCGATTCGTCTTCACGCTGATGGGAGGGGATGCGCATGGTGGAGCAGAGCGGTTTTCCTCGATGTTTGAAGTGCGAGAAAGGCATTCTCCTGCCGCTCTCGGACTACGGCCGCGACGGCGCGCCCATCCGGTACAAGGCCTGGGTATGCTCGAACCCCGAGTGCGGCTTCAACCTCCGCATAGACAACGGCGAGATCACGATCGGTCGCACGATCGGCCAGAGCTACAAGTAAGGCTCGCTGACGCCGTCCCCACCGCGCCCTCCCTGGGCGACGGTGACCCTCCCTCACACATGCACGCGAGCCGCACCGGCCACCCTCGAGGTGCCGATGCGCAGTCGACTGCGTCCGTATGCGCGGGGCCCCGTCCGCCCGCGGGCCGTCCATGATCAGCCCGTCGCGCCCGTACGCCCGCGGGGCCATTCCGGCGCCGACGGGCGCGGAGGCGGCCGCGTTCGACCGTCGGGCCATCGAGCGGTCGGGAGCGCCCGAGCCCGTCCTGATGGAGAGCGCGGGGCGCGCGGCGGCCGCCGTCCTCGAGCGCCTCTTCCCGAGGGGTCCCGTGGTCGGCCTGATCGGGCCGGGCAACAACGGGGGCGATGCCCTGGTCCTGCTCCGCACGCTCATGGCGTGGGGGAGGGAGGTGCGTGGCGTGCTGGTCGCCGAGCGGCCGAGCGACGACGCTCTGCTGCACGACTGGCCAGTGGCGCTCGTCCGCGACGCGGAGCTGGACGATAACGCGTGGGGCGCGCTCGCGGGTGCAGGCGTGGTCGTCGACGGCGTGCTCGGCACCGGCGCGTCAGGTGCACCCCGCGCGCGCCAGGCTGCGGCGATCGAGCGACTGAACGCATGGGGGCGGCCGGTGCTCACCCTGGACGTTCCGTCGGGAATCGACGCGTCGACGGGCGCGGTCCCCGGGGTCGCAGTGCGAGCCGACGTCACGGTCGCGTTCGGCGCGCCGAAGCTGGGGAGCTTGCTGCACCCCGCGCGCGCGCTGGTCGGCCGTCTCGTTGCGGTCGAGATCGGCTTCCCGCCTGTGGAGGGTGCCGAGTTCGGCGCATGGGTCGCGACGCCCGCCTGGGCCCGCGCGCGCATCCCCAGGCGACCCACCGACACGCACAAGAAGGCGGTGGGCTCGCTGACGGTGGTTGCCGGACGCGTCGGTATGGCGGGGGCGGCGGTCCTCGCGACGCAGGCGGCGTTTCGGGCCGGCGTGGGACTGGTGCGCGTGTGCTCGCACGCGGCTAACCGCGAAATCGTGCAAACGGTGGTACCGGAAGCGATCTGGGTCGACGCCTCGGGCGCATCTTCGCTGCGCGAGGCCCTCGTCCAGAGTGATGCGCTCGTGGTCGGCCCCGGGCTCGGGACGGATACAGCGGCGGTGGCGCTGCTCCGGGCGGTCCTCGGTGGGTCCGAGTGCCCCGCAGTCCTCGACGCCGACGCGCTCAACCTGGCAGCGGCGGGCGCCGTCGACCTAGCAGGTATCACGAAGTCGCGTCCGCTGCTCCTCACGCCACACCCCGGGGAGATGGCGCGGCTCGGCGGCGAGGGCGCTGGTTCGTTCACGGACTCTGCGTCGACCGCACGCGCGGCCGCCGAGCGCTTCGGGTGCGCCGTCCTGTTGAAAGGCGCGCCTTCGCTCGTGGCCGCAACTGACGCGCCCCTGCTCGTCGACACGCAGTCGTCTTCGGACCTGGCGGTCGCCGGGATGGGGGACGCGCTCAGCGGTGTCGCGGGCGCGCTGCTCGCACAGGGTCTCGAGCCGCAGCTGGCGGGTGCGGTCGGTCTCTATCTCACCGGCCGCGCTGCGCACATCGCCGGGCGGGGCGCGGCGCTCGTGCCCTCCGACGTGATCCGGCATCTGCCCGAGGCGCTCGGGGAGCGGGGGGATTCCGTGAACGACCTCGGGCTGCCGTTCGTCACCTTCGATGCCGACGCGGCGCGCTGACGCATGAGCCCGACGAGCCGGCGTCGCATCGCCCTCGGGCCGGGCGCGGAGTTCGACCTCATCCGCCGCTTTCTCGGCTCGGAGGCGCCGCTCCCCCCCGAAGTGCGCGTCGGCCCGGGGGACGACGCGGCCGTGCTGGAGGGCGGGTGGGTCGTCACCACCGACATGTCGGTCGAAGACGTGCACTTCCGCCGCGCCTGGCTGTCGGACCGCGAGATCGGCTACCGGGCCGCCGCGGGGGCGCTCTCGGACATCGCGGCGATGGCGGCGAGTCCGGTCGCCGTGCTCGTGTCGCTCGCGGCCCCGCGAGGTGGGGCGGTCGACGTGGAAGCAGTGCACGCGGGCGTGCGCGAGAGCGCCGAGTCCATCGGCGCGCAGGTGATCGGGGGCGACCTGTCGCGCTCCCCGGGGCCGCTCGTGCTGGACGTGGTCGCGCTCGGGCGAGCCGCCTGGCCGGTGCTGCGCGACGGCGCGGAAGCCGAGGACGACGTCTGGGTCACGGGTGCCCTGGGTGCCAGCGCAGCCGCCGTGCGCCTGTGGGAATCAGGACGCGAGCCGCCGGCGGCGCTGCGTGAGGCTTTCGCCCGTCCGCGCCCGCGCATCGAGGAGGCATGCTGCCTGGTCGACCACGAGCTGGTGGACGCGCTCATCGATATCTCGGACGGCCTCGCAGGCGACGCCGGCCACATCGCCGCGGCGTCCGGGGTGCGCATCACCCTCGACGCGGACTCGATCCCGATTGCGCCCGCCGCGGTCGAGGCACTCGGAGCCGACGCCGCGCTGGATGCCGCGCTGCACGGCGGCGAGGACTACGAGCTTTGCTTCGTGACCGATCCGGGCGCGGTCGATCCCGCGTACTTCGCGCGCCAGCACGGCCTTCGCCTCACGCGCGTGGGGCGGGTCAGCGCGGGCGAGGGCGTTTGGCTCCGTGAGCGGGACGGGTCGGTGCGGAGGCTCGAGCGCGGCGGCTTCGACCACTGGGGCAGCGAACGGCGATGATCCGCATGCTCGTTCTGCTGGTCGTGGTGGTGCCCGTGACGCTCTGGTACGTGGCGATCATCCTGTGGCACATCTACAGGAAGACGCCCGACGCCGCTCGCATCGCTGACGAGTTGCCCCGGCGCTGGGCTTGGAGACTCCTCGCCGCAGCGGGTGTGCGCGTGGTGCTCGAGCACGGGGAGCGCATCGACCGGGGCTCGCCCCAGATCCTCATCGCCAACCACAGCTCCTGGTTCGACGTGCTCGCGCTGACGGCCGTCACGCCCGGCCGCTACGTGTTCGTGGCGAAGAAGGAAGTGGAGTCCATCCCGTTTCTGGGTTACACGATCGGGGCGTGTGGCCACATCTTCATCGACCGGAAGAACCACCAGGCGGCGCTCGCCTCGCTCGCGGCGGCGCGCGAGAGGTTGAGTCGGGAGAAGCCGCGGGTGATCATGTTCCCCGAAGGCACGAGGTCGGCGACCGGCGAGCTGCAGCCGTTCAAGAAGGGCGCCTTCGTGTTGGCGATCGAGACTGGCGCTGACATCGTTCCCGTCGCGATCCTCGGGTCGCGGGACGTGATGCGGAAGCACTCGCTGCTGATCCACCCGGGCACGATCACGGTCCGGGTCGGCGAGCGGATCTCGGTGGCGGGAGTGGCGCTCGAAGGACGTAACAAGCTCATGGACGACACCCGCGCGGCGCTCGCCGGCCTGCTCGGCGCACCGGGCACCACCCACCAAGGACCTTGATAGGAGGCAGCACGTGTCGGCGATCGTGGACGTGAAGGCGCGGGAGATCATCGATTCGCGGGGGAACCCCACGGTCGAGGCAGAGGTGACGCTGGAGACGGGCGTACGCGGGCGGGCTGCGGTGCCCTCCGGCTCCTCCACCGGGGCGCACGAAGCCGTGGAGCTCCGGGACGGAGACGCGAAACGCTACCTCGGCAAGGGCGTCGCCAAGGCAGTCGCCAACGTCAACACGAAGATCGCCGCGGCGGTCCGGGGCTTCGAGGCACGCGAGCAGCTCGACATCGACCGCACCATGCTCGATCTCGACGGCACGCCCAACAAGGGCAACTTGGGCGCCAACGCGATTCTCGCCGTGTCCATGGCCACCGCGCGTGCTGCCGCGCTCGAGCACGACACACCGCTCTGGAAGTACCTCGCGGAAGGCGGTAAAGCGGATACGCTCCCCGTCCCGATGATGAACATCCTGAACGGGGGAGCACACGCACCCAACAACGTGGACATCCAGGAGTTCATGGTGATGCCCGTGGGTGCGGTGAGCTTCTCCGAGGGGCTCCGCATGGGCGTCGAGGTCTTCCACCACCTCAAGAAGGTTCTCACCGCAAAGGGGAAGAACACGGCGGTGGGCGACGAGGGGGGCTTCGCGCCTGACTTGGCCAGCAACGAGGAAGCCGTCGAGTACGTCCTGAAGGCGATCGAATCGGCGGGTTATCGGCCGGGCGAAGACCTCGTCATCACCCTCGACGCGGCCGCCACCGAGTGGTTCGACGACGGTGAGTACGTCTTCAAGTGGTCGAGCGGCGAGCGGCGCGACGCCGACGGAATGGTTGAATTCTGGAAGGGTTGGGTTGATAAGTATCCGATCCGGAGTCTGGAAGACCCCCTCGACGAGAACGACTGGCGCGGCTGGGAGACTTTGACGAAGACACTCGGAGACCGGCTGCAGATCGTGGGTGACGACCTCTTCGTCACCAACGCAGAGCGTCTGGAGCGGGGCATCAAGGACGGAGCCGCCAATGCCATCCTCGTGAAGGTGAACCAGATCGGCACGCTCACCGAGACGCTCGACACCATGCGGGTGGCTCGCGAGGCCGGCTACAACAGCATCGTGTCGCACCGCTCCGGCGAGACCGAAGACACGTTCATCGCGGACCTGGCCGTCGCGACCGGCGCCGGTCAGATCAAGACCGGGAGCGCGAGCCGCACCGACCGGGTCGCCAAGTACAACCAACTCCTCCGCATCGAGGAGCAGCTCGGGAAGAAGGCGAGGTACCCGGGCAAAGCGCTGTGGTCGCGATGAAGGGAGTGCCGCGGCTGATCATGCCGGCGCTGCTGATGGTCGCGGCGTACTACGCCGTGTTCGGTGGCGAGTACTCGCTCTTCGAGCTGCGCAGCGCACGTGCGTCGGTGGCCGCGGAGCAGGCGACGTTGGGCCAGCTCGAGAGTCAGATCGACTCACTCGACACGTGGGCCGACTCGGTGCGCACCGACTCTGCGACGCTCGAGCGCATCGCGCGCGAGCGATTCGGCATGATCCGCGACGGCGAGACGCTCTACAGGTTCGTGTCGCCCGAAGAGGCGGAAGCCGAAGAGAGGTAGCTGGCGCGTCGCCGAGGGGGCCGCTCAGCCCTCTGCGTCCGCCGGTTCCTTCGCTCGGGTGGCCCCCAGGCCCAGCATCTTCTTCGCAGCGCCCTCCAAAGTCTCCCGGTCGGCTCCTGAGGGGAGCGCCTCGAGCATCGACTCCGCCGCTGCCTTCAGGGCGAGCGCTTTGGCTTCCTCGCTCGCGGGCTGGCCCGGGCCGACCATGTGCCGGAAGAGCTCGACCGGTATGGGGAAGAGCGTGGTCGAGTTGTTCTCGGCTGCGATCTCGACGACCGTCTGTAGGAAGCGCAGCTGCATGGAGCCGGGGAACTGCTGCATGATCTCGGCGGCCGCGACGAGCTTCGTCGAAGCCTGGTACTCGCCCTCCGCGGCGATGATCTTCGCGCGGCGCTCTCGCTCCGCCTCGGCTTGCTTGGCCATCGCGCGCTTCATCTCGGCGGGGAGGTCGATGTCCTTGATCTCGACGGCGGTCACCTCGATGCCCCACCTGTCCGTGCCCTCGTCGATGATCGTGCGCACCGTCTCGTTGATGCGCTTGCGCTCCGCGAGCAGCTGATCGAGCTCCGACTGCCCGATGACGGAGCGGAGCGTGGTCTGCGCGAGCTGGCTGGTGGCGAAGTAGTAGTCCTCGATCTCGATGACGGCCCTGGTGGGGTCGGCCACGCGGAAGTAGACCACCGCGTTCACGCGCACGCTGACATTGTCCTTCGTGATCGTGTCCTGGGGTGCGACGTCCAGTGCGACCACACGCAGATCCATCTTGCGCATGCGCTCGATGCCGAACGGCACCAGGAAGATCAGTCCGGGTCCCTTCGCCCGCGTCAGCTTGCCGAGCCGGAAGACGACTCCGCGCTCGTACTCGAAGAGCACGCGCAGGCTGGTGAGGAGGCCGATCCCCCCGAGGGAGGCGGCCGCGATGAGAATCGCCGCCGGGTCCATGCACCGCCCTCAATGCTCGGGGATGCCCACCCCATCCGGCCTAAGCGTCGCCTACATGGGAACCGGACGCAAGCGGGCGAGGCACTCGGCCAGCGCCGGCTTCGTCAGCCGGCCCCTATGGCCGATACATTGCGCACATCGATCTCCTGAGGAGGGCCCCGAATGTCACCATTCGCCGCGACCCTACCGCTTGTTTGCCGCGCTCAACGTGAGTGACGACCTCCACGGGGCGTGAGCTTCTTCCGGGCGGAAGCGACACGCATGAAGGCCGTCGCCCGTGCCGTGAACGTCGGTCGCCGCGTCGTGAGCCTCGGCGCTGGTTGACACCGCCGCCGGCACGGCGTGAGTTTGTCCGCCCCCGCCGGGGTAGCTCAGGTGGTAGAGCAGCGGACTCATAAGCCGCGGGTCGCCGGTTCGAATCCGGCCTCCGGCACTCGCCAGACCCATCTACCTTCGCATCGCCATCGAGACGGGGTAGACCGCAACGACCCGACAGAACTGGTCGAACACGTGGACCACACCGTCCACGCCGAGCACGCCGGTTCGACGGTGGTAGGCGCCGGTGAACGCCGAGCTGTGCAAGCAGAGGTCGGACGCGGCCGTCAGGCTCACCGCGGCGACGTCGCCGACCGCCACGGTGCCGGAGAGGGTGCCTGTGCCTGCCACGTTGGAGCGAGTCACGCCGTCATCGAGGATCCCCTGGATCCCGAACGCCCCCACGACGGCCCCGCCTGACTCCGCGAGTGCGAACTGCACGTTTGCCGCCAGCATCACTTCGCCCCCGTAGAGTCCGTTGAAGATGCCGTGAAACGTGCCGGTCAGGCTGGGATCCGAGTTCGATGGCTCCGGCGGCAGGGGGGCCAGCGGAGTCTCCCCTGCTTCGCACGCGCCTAGCGTCAACGCCAATGCGAGGAGGATGAAGGGGCGCGCGCGGATCATGGGTCGGATACCCGTCGCCTGGCGCGGCCGATCCGTGGCTAGTCGACCCAGGCCGGTGCACGCCCGCATGGCTCTTGGCGAAACCCCTGCACGCGCGGCAAGTTGGATCCATGCAGAAACACAGAACCTCGGCGGGCGTGTGCCCGGCAGTCGTCGCCCTCGTGGCCACGGTGCTGCTGGTGCCGAGCCCGTCGTCCGCGCAGGACTTCCGCTTTCCCGGGAGCGACATCCCCGCCCGTGTGGTGGGTCGGGAGGGGACGGGGTTGATCATCGAGGCCGAGGGCCCGCCGCTCGCCGCGCCACGGGAGTTCTTCTACCGCCCGAGCCCTCCTTTCGACGTCCGCAACCGCTGGATCCTGGTCCAGGATTCGACGTTCGGGGTCGTCTTCTCCCAGGGGAGCGGTGTGAAGGCCGACATCAGCGGCTTCGCGGGCGACCTGTACCTCCGTTCCCTGGCGGGTGTCCGTGCGGTGGAGGTGCGGGCGTTGGTGTTCAACCTATGGGGCGACTTCATCGACCAGCTGTCGGCCACGGTCCTGGTGGACCGCGGGCCCGGTGAGACGTGGGAGTTCCACCCGGTCTGGTCCTCCGAGAGCTCCCCGCGCGACCACCGCACCAGCATCGTCTGGGTGAACCGAGTCATGTTCGACGACCAGTCCATTCTGGATCGTGGCTGCCGACATCGCCAACACGACGATCACGGGTTCCAAGCTCGCCGCGCAGGCCGTGGGGAGCACTGAGATCTTGGACGGAAGCATCGGTGCAGTCGATCTGGCCAACGGGTCCGTGACAGCAGCCAAGATCGCCAACGGGGCCGTGACGAACTGGAAGGCCGCGTCGTTCAGCGGAAGCAGCATCAGCGCGACGGCCAACACGATCAACAACATCCAGAGCATCACGTTCACCGCGCCGAGCGCCGGAACCGTGTGGGTGAACGCGAGCGGGTATTGCAACGTCACCGCGGCGGGCGCTCAGATCGCCGTGATCTGGGGAACGAGCGCCACCGAGCGCTGGTCCTTCGGCCCGAGCGCGTTCTTCCAGGGCAGCGCCATCGGCCAGATCCCGTTCGGCGTGTCGCGTGTGCAGGCAGTAACGGCGGGCGCCAATACGTTGTACCTAAACGTGGAGAACTTCGCGGGCGGCAACACCAGTTGTTACGGGACCAGCATCCTGTCGTTCACCGCCGCGCAGCTGCCCTGAGCGCGACCCTAGCACCCCACCGGGTCCTCCCCCCGGCCGCCTAACGGCGGCCGGGGGTTTCGTTTGGTGGGCTGGACGCCCCCGCCATCACCCGCAGCACCCAAGCCCCGCCCGCCAGCGCCGCCACCATGGCGACCACGCCTGAGGCCCGTAGCGCCGCGCCGATCTCCTGATCGCGCGAGAGCATCCCGTACTTCATCAGCATGACGGTCCAGTCGTGGCTGTCCGAGTCGACCGGGCCGAACGGTGACACGAGCGGAAGCGCCTGTGCCCGCGCGTCCGCGGCATAGACGCCCGCGCTGAAGAGCGCAGTCCCGAGCCAGAACAGGCACACCGCCGCACCGAACGGGTCGCGTTGCTTGTGCAGGAGGTACGCGCCCGCCGCGAGCGGAATGCCGAGTTGGAAGATGGTCCCGCCCGCCACGGTGAGTATGCGGACGCCCAGCCAGGAGAACGCGGCGTGCCCCATCTCATGGAACGCCAGGTTCACGCCGTCGAAGATCGACGTGTGCTCGGCGTCGCCCAGGCATCCGCGCAGGATCCAGAGCAGGACGAGGAGGGCGGGCGCGCGGACCCACCACACCTTGCCGCGCACCCGCTCCTCGACCCACGCCCTCACGGGCGCCGACTCACGCTCGGGCCGACCTCTCGATCCGTCGCGCTACGCCGGCGGCGGTGCCTGCAGGCCGCCGTCACCGCCATCGTGGCGACGCACGCGCGGGCGCATACCCTGCGGTAGGCCCACGGCCGTGTCGACTGACTCGGAGGTGGCCGTCGCGTCCGACGTCGTGGCGCCGACGCCCCCCGGTCCCAGTTTCGGCGACACCTTCCAGAAGAGCGCGACGTGAGCGCTCCAGTTGCCGAGTAGCTCCTTCGCGCGCTCGGAGCCGGTCAGCTCGAGGTGCCGCTCGACGAGGGACTTGAGCGTCTGGATCTCGGTCGGGTCGGTCAGGCGGTCGGCGCTCACGAGCTCGCGGTTGAGGCGATCGGGGAACGTGCCTTCCTGGTCGAGCACGAACGCCACGCCTCCCGACATGCCCGCGCCGAAGTTGCGTCCGGCGCATCCGAGCACGGCAACCATGCCCGCGGTCATGTACTCGCAGCCGTGGTCGCCCACGCCCTCCACCACCGCGACGGCGCCCGAGTTACGCACGGCGAAGCGCTCGCCCGCGCGCCCGGACAGGAATAGGCTCCCGCCGGTCGCGCCATAGAGAACGGTGTTGCCCGCGAGCGTGGAGTCCGAAGCACGGAAGCCCGCGTCCTGCGGCGGTCGAATGACGATCTCGCCGCCGTGCATACCCTTGCCGACGTAGTCGTTGGCTTCGCCGATGAGCGTGAGGTGCACGCCGTCGAGCAGCCAACCGCCGAACGTCTGGCCCGCCGAGCCGGTGAACGTCAGATCGATGGTGTGCGGTGGCAGACCCGCATCGGCGTGCGTCCGCGAGGCACGTACGGAGATGCGGCCGCCCACGGTGCGGTCGGTGTTCTCGATGGCGTACGAGCCCTTGAAGGGCCTGCCAGTCTCGAGCGCGTCGCCCAGCTCCGCGATGATGCGGTCGTCGAGCGAGTCGTCCTTGTCCGGACGGTCGTTGTGCTGCTGCACGCAGTGCTTGGGCGAGCCGGGCGCCGGCGTGATCATGCTCGTCAGGTCGATGCCGCGCCAACGGGCGGTATCGATCGCCGGTATCTGCTCGAGCAGGTCCGCGCGCCCGATGATGTCCTCGAGACGCTCGTAGCCGAGCTCGGCGAGAATCTGCCGCACCTCTTCCGCCACGTGCGTGAGGAACGTGATGAGCATCTCCGGTGTGCCGAAGTACTTCTTGCGCAGCTCCTCCGCCTGCGTGGCGATGCCCACGGGGCAGGTGTTGAGATGGCATTGGCGCGCCATCTTGCAGCCGAGCGCGATGAGTGCCGTGGTGCCGAAGCCGAAGCGGTCGGCGCCGAGCATGGCGCCGGTGACGATGTCACGCCCCGCGTGCAAGCCGCCGTCGGTGATGACCTCCACGCGGCCGCGCAGGCCGTTCAGCACCAGCGTCTGCTGCGTCTCCGCCAGGCCGAGCTCCCACGGGTCGCCCGCGTACTTCACGGACGAGAGCGGCGAGGCACCCGTGCCGCCGTCGCAGCCGCTGATCTGGATGGCATCCGCGTACGCCTTCGCGACGCCCGCGGCGATCGTGCCCACGCCTTCGGAGGCCACCAGCTTCACGCACACGCGTGCGTCGGGGTTCGCCATCTTCAGGTCGTAGATGAGCTGCGCCAGATCTTCGATCGAGTAGATGTCGTGGTGGGGCGGGGGCGAGATGAGCGGAGTGCCGGGGAGCACGTGCCGCAGCTCCGCGATGTACGGGCTCACCTTGTGACCCGGGAGCTGGCCGCCTTCGCCCGGCTTCGACCCCTGCGAGATCTTGATCTCCAGGATCTCGGCGCCCGCGAGATACGCGGGCGTCACGCCGAAGCGTCCCGACGCCACCTGCTTGATCACCGAGTTGGCGTCGCGCAGGTCGCCGTTGTACGAGTACCGCCGCGGATCCTCGCCGCCCTCACCGGTGTTCGCGCGGCCACCGATCTTGTTCATGGCGCGCGCGATGTCCTCGTGCGTCTCGCGGCTGAGCGCGCCGAGCGACATGGCGCCTGTCTGGAAGCGCCGCAGGATCTCGCTCGTCGCCTCGACCCGGTCGACCGGAATGGGCTTCCGGTCGGAGGCATAGCGGAGCAGGTCGCGCAGCGCCGTGGGCGGACGGTTGTAGACGAGGTCCGTGTAGGCCTTGTACGCGGCGTCACCGCCGCCCTCGACCACGGCGTGCAGCGCACGCCACACGGGGGGCTCGTTGGCGTGGTACTCCGAGCCCTTCTTGTATTTGTGCCAGCCGCCGGCTTCCATGTCGGCGCCGGTGAACGCGCGCTGGTGCCGCTCGACCACGTCCTTCGCGATGTCCGCGAAGCCGATGCCGCCGATCCGGGAGGTCGTGCCGGTGAATGCGTAGTCGATCACCTCGTCGGCGAGGCCGAGCGCCTCGAAGATTTGGGAGCAGTGATACGACGAGACCGTGGAGATACCCATCTTCGACAGGATCTTGAGCAGCCCCGCCTCGGACGCCTTCAGGAAGTTCTTCACGGCCTTGTCGCCGTCCACGTCGCCGAGCTCGCCCTCCGCAGCCAGCGCGCGCACGGAGGCGAGCGCGAGGTACGGGTTGACCGCCGAAGCACCGAACCCGATGAGCGCCGCGAAGTGGTGCACGTCGCGCGCGTCACCCGCCTCGGCGACGAGGCTCGAGCCCATCCTGCGCCCGGTGCGAATCAGGTGGTGGTGCACGGAGGCCACCGCCAACAGCATCGGTATGGGGGCCTGATGGCTGCCGACGATGCGGTCGCTGATGATCAGCCCGCAGTGGCCCTGCTCGACCGCGGCGATGGCCGCGCGACAGAGGTCGTCGAGCGCGTCCATCATCCCTTCGGGACCGGAGTCCGCGGGGAACGTCGCAGGGAGCGTCGCGAACGTCAGATCGTCGCCGCCCGAGCGCTTCATCGCCTCGAACGTCTCGTCGGAGAGCAGGGGGCTCAGCAGGTGGAGCAGCCGAGCCGCTTCGGGCCGCTCCTCCAGAATGCAGTGGCTCGTGCCGATGTACATGTCGAGCGACATGACGATGCGCTCGCGGATCGAGTCGATCGCGGGGTTGGTGACCTGCGCGAAGCGCTGCCGGAAGTACGTATAGAGCAGGCGCTGGTGCTCGGTCAGCACCGAGGGCGGCGAGTCGTCGCCCATCGAGCCGGTGGGCTCCTTGCCTTCCTCCGCCATGGGCGTGAGGACGAGCTTCAGCTCCTCGCGCGTGTAGCCGTGGAGTACCTGGAGTGCCGACAGCTCGGCCTCGGCCACGCTGCTCGGGCGACCCGCACCCGCCTGCGTCTCGACGCGCCGCACGTTGCCCTCGACCCACTGCGTGTACGGACGCGCACGGGAGAGCCGGCGCTTGATCTCCTCGTTGCGGAGGAACTGACGCCGCTCCGTGTCGACGGCGATCATCTCGCCGGGCCCGACGCGTCCCGCCTCCACCACGTCGGAGAGCGGGAGGCCGACGATGCCGACCTCGGAACCGCACACCACCAGACCGTCCCGCGTGACCTTGTAGCGCGCCGGCCGGAGCCCGTTGCGATCCATGGCGGCCGCGGCCACCACGCCGTCCGTGAGCGCCAGGTTGCCCGGGCCGTCCCACGGCTCGATCAAACAGGCGTGGTACTCGTAGAACGCCTTCAGCTGCGGGTCCATGTCGGAGTCGTTCTCCCACGCGTCGGGGACCAGCATGCGGATCGCGTGCAGCACGTCGCGACCGGAGGTGACGAGAAGCTCGAGCACTTCGTCGAGCGACGCGCTGTCCGAGCCCCCCGGCCAGATCACGGGCAGGAGCTCGGGGAGCTCGTCGCCCCAGACCGGCGAGGTCAGCTCCTGTTCGCGCGCCTTCATCCAGTTGCGATTGCCGACGAGCGTGTTGATCTCGCCGTTGTGCCCGAGCATGCGGAAAGGCTGCGCGAGCTTCCAGTTCGGCAGCGTGTTCGTGGCGAAGCGCTGGTGGAAGAGCGCCAGGCTACTCACCGTGCGCTCGTCCGCGAGGTCGGGGAAGAACGCTTCCAGCTGCGGCGCGACCATCAATCCCTTGTAGACGACGGTGCGCGACGACATCGACACGATGTACACCTCGAGATCGTGCTCCCGGTACGCCGCCTCCGCACGCTTGCGCGCGAGGTAGAGCGCCCGCTCGAACTCGACCATCGACACGTCCTTGGGGCGCGCCAGCAGCAGCTGCTCGATGCCCGGCAGGGTGTCTTTCGCGAGCCCGCCGAGGCGAGAGGGGTCGATCGGCACTTCGCGCCACCCGAGCACCTGGAGACGGCTGCGCGTCGCGGCGTCCTCGAGGAGCAGGCGCGCCTGCCGCAGGTGTGAGGGCTCGACGGGCAGGAAGACCATGGCTACGGCCAGGCGATGCAGCTCGGTCGCCGGGAGGCCGAACGCGGCGGCGTCCTTGGCCAGCAGCTCCCGTGGCAGCTGAATGGTGACTCCGGCTCCGTCCCCGGACGAAGCATCGGCGGACACCGCCCCGCGGTGCGTGACCCGCACGCACGCTTCGACGGCCAGCTGGACGATCCGATGGCTCGGGCGCCCCGCGATGTCGGCGATGAAGCCCGTTCCGCACCCGTCGTGCTCGAACGCCGGGTTGTAGAGCGGGAAGGGAGACTCGGCTCCAGCCTTGTATGTCGGCATCTACATACACCCCTTGAGGTTAGCCGTCGACAGACGTGACCTGCCCACCCGGGCGCGCGGTAGAATAAAAATACACTGCGCTCGTTTGATTATGCGATCTTAACCCAGCTCAGGACACGCTGCAAGGGACCGCGCCGCGCCTGGATTCCCCAGTGCGTGAGCCACGATTCCCAGGCCGCTCGGCCGCCCGTATCTTGGCCCGATGACCGACCGAGCCAGCACCCTCATCGACGCCCGCCGCGAGCGCATCGAGCGCATCCTCGGGCGCGACCTGAAAGCGCCCCGCCCCGCCGGGGGAGCGCCGCTTTCCCAAGAAGCCCGGGAGTACCTCGTCGAGGAGGCCCAGAACCTCTACTGGAACGACCTAGAGTGGGAGCACATCACGGACGAAGAGGCTCTCGAGCAGGGGGCGATCGCACAGCTCGCATTTCCCGGCTTCTTGGCATACATCCGCGGACTCCTGCTGCACGAGGTCATGCCGGACTCCCAGGCGCCGGCCAGCCCTCGACCGCAGGTGGTCGCTGACGTGCTGGGCTTCCTCGCCAAGCGCGTGGTCGAGCTGGAAGACGGCCTCGCCACGGCCCCGAAGGACGAGGTCGCGCAGGCCCGCGAGGAGCTCGCCCTGACCAGCCAGTTGGTGGACCTCGTCCTGTACGAGTTCCATGGCGTTGGGCCCCAGGACGTGGAGCGCATCGAAGCCGCAGGATGACTCCTTGGCTCCGGCCCCGTCCGGGACGCGCCTACCTGGCGGGCGCCCCGATGCTGGTGGCCCACCGGGGCGGCTCCGGCCTCGCCCCCGAGAACACCGTGGTGGCCTTTCGGTCAGCCGTCGAGGACTGGTGGGCGGACATGCTCGAGATGGACGCTCACCTCACCAAGGACGGGCACGTCGTGGTCATCCACGACCCCACGGTGGACCGCACGACGAACGGCAGTGGCCGTGTGTCCGACCTCACGCTCCACGAGATCCAGTCCCTCGACGCGGGTTACCGGTTCCGCGACGGATCGGGGTCGCACCCGTACCGAGGTCGGGGCGTGGTAATCCCGACCATGGAGGAGGTGCTGGTGACGTTCGGCGACGTCTGGATCAACGTGGAGTGCAAGGACGCTGCCGCAGCGGAGCCGCTGGCGGCGTTGATCGCACGCCTCGGTGCGGAGCAGCGGGTGCTCGTTGCCGCGGAGCACGAGTCGAAGCGCGCGGGGGCGCGCGGGTACCGCGGTCCATGGGGGGCGAGCCTTCCCCAAGGCCTCCTCTTCTGGCTCCTCCATCGCCTTCCAGGGGGGAGCCCGTACACTCCCCGCGCGGACATCTTCCAGGTTCCCGAGATCTGGAAAGGGATGCGCGTGGTCACGCCCCGGTTCGTGCGTGAGGCCCACCGACTGAACGTGCCCGTGCAGGTCTGGACCGTGGACCGCGAGGAGGATATGCGCCGCCTGCTCGCCTGCGGCGTGGACGGCATCCAGACCGACCGACCCGACGTGCTGGCGCGCGTGCTCACCGAGTTGGTGGGGCGCCCGGTTCCACCGGGTGCGCGCCCACTGGGGGTCGCCGCATGAGCGTGCAGTCGCTCGAGGCGCGCGTTCAGAGTGCGCTGGCCCGTGCAGGTGCCGTCGCCGACGACCGTTGGGTCGTCGCGGTGTCGGGGGGGCTCGACTCGGTCGTGCTCTTGCATCTCCTGCGTTTCGCAATGCGTCCGCGGGCTGGGCTCGTGGTGGCGCACTTCGACCACGGCATGCGTCCCGAGAGCGCCGACGACGCCAAGTGGGTGGCTGGACTCGCCACGGCATGGGAGATCGAGGCGCGGGTGGTCCGTGCTCCGACGGTGCCCGCGTCCGAGGCAGACGCGCGTGCGGCTCGCTACGCGTTTCTGGAAGACGTGCGCCGGCAGGTTGACGCGAGCCTCGTCCTGACCGCCCACCACGCCGACGACCAGGCCGAGACGGTGCTCTTCCGGGCGCTCCGCGGGACGGGGCAGGCGGGCCTCGGGGGAATGGCCCCCCTGCGCGACACGCTCTTTCGCCCGCTGCTCGCCTTCTGGCGCGAGGAGCTCGAAGCGTACGCGCAGGAGCAACATATCTCGTGGCGGGAGGATGCGACCAACGCGAGCCTCGGATATGCCCGCAACGCACTACGCCACGTCGTCCTCCCCGGCATCGAACGACTGGTGGCCCCGGGCGCCCGCAGGGCGCTGGTCCGGCTGGCGGACCTCGCCCGCGAGGACGAAGCCGGATGGGACAGCGTCGTGACTGGGTTACTCCCGTCGCTCGGAATCGAGGACGGGGCGGGGGGGCTCTGGGTCGACCGTCCCGCTCTCGTCGGGCTCCACCCTGCGGTGCGGGCGCGCGCGCTCCGCAGCGTGGTCGCAAGGATGGGCGGCTCGCTCGACGAGGTCGCCACACGGCGGGCAGTCGAGCTCGTGGCAGACGGACGCAGCGGCCAGCGCATCGACCTCGGCGGCGGACTCACCCTCGCGCTCGAGCTGGGCCGGGTCCACATCGTGGCCCCCGCTCGAGCACGAGCAGACCGGCCGCTCGCCATCGCGGATGTGGGCCCCGGGTCGGGGAGCGCGCTCCTGGCCGGGCGGGACGTTCCGGTCGCCTGGGGGCTCGAGGGACGGGGTCCGGGGCCGACGAGCGCGAGCTTCGCCCTCGACCGCCTTCGTTTCCCCCTCTGGGTACGCGCGCGCGAGCCGGGCGATCGGATCCTCCTTCGCTCGAGTGGGAAGCCGATCACCAAGAAAGTGAAGAAGCTCCTCCTCGAGCATCGCATCCCCGGTCCGGAGCGACGCGCTGTCCCCCTCGTGGTCGACGCGGAGGGGGAGGTGCTCTGGATTCCCGGAATCGCGCCTGCCCGACACCCGCCCGAGGCCGGCAGCGTCCTCGGCATCGAAGTCGGATGACGTCGGTGGCCGCCCGAGACCGTCGCCTGGCCGACCGGGCCGTGCGCCGAGTCGCCTTCACCGCGGAGGAGCTGGGTGACCGGGTGCGCGCGCTCGGCACCGAGATCTCGGCAGCCTACCGCCCCGAAGACCGCCTGTTGGTGATTGGACTCCTGAAGGGGTCCTTCATCTTCCTGGCCGACCTCGTGCGGGAGATCACGATTCCCCTCCAGGTGGACTTCCTGGTGGCGGCGAGCTACGGCGCCGGGACCACTTCCTCCGGGGACGTGCGCCTCCTCTACGATCCCAGCACCTCGCTGGCCGGGCGCGCGGTGCTCATCGTCGAGGACATCATCGACAGCGGGACGACGCTGAAGAAGCTCCTCCCGCGCCTACAGGCTCGGGCTCCGGCGAGCCTGGAGGTATGTGCGTTGCTTCACAAACGACTCGGTACGGACCACTTGGAGCCGCGGTGGGTAGGGTTCAACGCACCCAACGAGTTCTTGGTGGGGTACGGACTCGACCATGCTGAAGACTTCCGCCATCTACCTTATATCGCGAGCCTTGAGTAGGACTGCGACCGAATTGCGGCCGCAGGACCCCGAAGTGAGCCGTTCCGAGAGCTGCCCCGATGCCTGAGCCCGACTCGAAGCGACCCGACGATCCCAACCGCTTGGGTCGCGTGTCAAAGAACGCTGCGTTCTTGATGATGATGGCGCTCATGTTGCTCATCGCCATTCGGTTGGTGGGGAGCCAGAGTCAGCCTATCGTGGAGCTCAGCTTCACCGAGTTCCGGGGGCACCTGGATGCCGACCGCCTCGACGAGGTGATCTTCCGCGACCGCATCGTCGAGGGGGAGTTCCGAACGACCATCCAGGTCGACGGTCAGGACTACACCCGCTTCCACGTGCGGCTTCCGGCGGAACCGGACCGGCAACTGCTCGACGATCTCGAGGCCAAGGGCGTCGACGTCTCCGCGGACGCGCCGCAGCGCGGTTTCGGGACGCTCCTGATCACGTTCCTGCCCTGGCTCCTCTTCATCGCGTTCTGGATTTGGATCTTCCGGACGATGCAGGGCGGGGGGAACCGCGCGTTCCAATTCGGTCGTTCGAAGGCCAAGCTGATCTCGCCCGACACGCCCAAGGTGACTTTCGCAGACGTCGCCGGCGCGGACGAGGCCAAGGAGGAGCTCCAGGAGATCATCGAGTTCCTCAAGGACCCGGCCAAGTTCTCGCGGCTCGGCGGTCGGCTCCCCAAAGGCGTGCTGTTGGTCGGCCCTCCGGGGACGGGCAAGACGCTCCTCGCACGTGCGGTGGCAGGTGAGGCGGGGAGGCCCTTCTTCCAGATGTCCGGCTCCGACTTCGTCGAGATGTTCGTGGGCGTAGGCGCCTCGCGCGTGCGCGACCTCTTCGAGCAGGGCAAGGCGCACGCACCCTGCATCATCTTCGTGGACGAGATCGATGCCGTGGGGCGTCACCGCGGTGCCGGCCTGGGCGGTGGGCACGACGAGCGGGAGCAGACCCTGAATGCCCTGCTGGTGGAGATGGACGGCTTCGAGTCGAACGAAGGCGTCATCTTGCTGGCCGCCACGAACCGGCCCGACGTGCTGGACCCCGCGCTGCTTCGCCCCGGCCGCTTCGACCGCCAGGTCGTCGTGGATGCGCCCGACGTGAAGGGGCGCGAGGGCATTCTGCGGGTGCACGCGAAGAAGCTGCCGTTGGCAGATGACGTGGTGCTCTCCGTGATTGCGCGTGGCACACCCGGGATGAGCGGTGCGGACCTCGAGAACATCTGCAACGAAGCCGCGCTCCTGGCCGCCCGGCGCGACGGCGACCGCGTCACCATGGAGGACTTCGAGCGAGCCAAGGACAAGGTCATGCTCGGCACCGAGCGGAAGAGCCTCGTCCTGAACGAGAGGGAGCGGAGGCTGACCGCCTATCACGAGGCCGGCCACGCGGTGATCGGGCTTCGAGTCCCCGGGCTGGACCCCGTGCACAAGGTGACCATCGTGCCGCGCGGTCGGGCGCTGGGCATCACGGCCAGCCTGCCCGAGGAGGACCGGCACTCCTATACCAAGGATTGGATGGAGAGCCAGCTCGCCATGCTCTTCGGCGGTCGCGTCGCCGAAGAGTTGATCTTCGGGCCCGAGGACATCACGACGGGGGCTGGCAACGACATCGAGCGCGCGACCGCGATGGCGCGTCGCATGGTCACGTCGTTCGGCATGAGCGACGTCATTGGGCTCGTGGCGGTGGGCGACAACGAGCAGGAGGTCTTCCTGGGCCGCGAGCTCGTGCAGCGCCGCACGGTGTCCGAGCACACGCAGCGCATCGTCGACGAGGAGATCAAGCGCATCATCGACGAGGCGCACCAGAAGGCTCAGCAGGTACTCTCGGCCAACCGCGATCTGCTCGAGTCGATCGCGCAGGCGCTGCTCGAGCGCGAGACGCTCGGCCGGGAGGATGTCGAGGCCCTCGCGCGTGGCGAAGGCCTGCCGCCGCTCCCGGTGGTGGTGCAAGAGAGTGCGCCGCCGAAGCTCGCGAAGGCGCCGGCGCTGCCGGAGAAGGCCCCCAGAGGCTTCGGCCTCGCGGGAGGAGAAGGGCCCCTTCCCGGGCCTGCGCCCGGGGTGACCGCGCCCAGGGACGAGGACGAGCTCGCCTGATGCATCGCTCCCCAGCTGAAAAGTCGGGGAGTGGGAGGCGTGCGCGGTGATGGGGATCTGGGAGCAGCTCCAGTTCCTGCGGCCAGGCTGGACGGACCTGGTCGAGATCTTGATCGTCGCGTTCCTGCTCTACCGCATCCTGTTCGTGATCCAGCGGACGCGGGCGATGCAGATCGTGCTGGGCGTCGTGCTGCTCGCGGTCGGATACGGCCTCGCGAGGATGCTCGACCTCATTCTGGTGCGTACGCTGCTGGAGGCCGCGTTCCAATACGGTGCTATCGCCGCTCTCGTGGTCTTCCAACCCGAGCTGCGCGCGGCGCTCGCCCGACTCGGGCGCAACCGCATGATCCGAGCTTTCCATCGGCTCGAAGGGACGCGGGTCGCCGAGGAGGTGGTAGACGCCACGGAGCGGCTCGCCCGCGCCCGCCATGGCGCCATCATCGCCATCGAGCAGAGGGCGTCGTTGGAGGAGTTCGCGCTGACGGGCAGCCGCGTGGACGCGCCCGTCTCGGCCGAGATGCTGGTGACGATCTTCACGCCCTATTCACCCTTGCACGATGGCGCGGTGCTCGTCTCGGGCGACCGCATCCGTTGTGCGGGAGCGATCCTCCCCCTGACTCAGTCTTCAGTGCAGGATCGCACACTCGGCACGCGTCACCGGGCCGCCCTGGGGTTGAGCGAGGAGACCGACGCGATCGTGATCGTGGTGAGCGAGGAGAGCTCTCAGGTCGCCGTCGCCCAAGCGGGTGCCCTCGAGCGCGACGTCGACCCGGACCGGCTGCGCGCGATCATCTCGGGTCAGGGGGCGCCGGAGCAGGCGGGCGTCGGGGATGCGAGCCTCTCCGGCGCGTTGACGACGTGACGCCGTCCGGGCCACATTGGGCTTGCCGACCCTTCCGGGGACGGGCCTCCCTCAGCAGCGGACGTAGGCGTGGACACCAGCTATAGCCTGATGACGCTGTTCGTCGACGGCGGATGGTTCATGTACCCGCTCCTGCTCTGCTCGATGGTGGCGCTCGGCGTGATCTTCGCCAAAGCCTGGACACTCCGGTTGGCCCATCGCGGCACCGAGCGGGTCCTGCGCGAAGTCGAGGCGGCCATGCGCGACGGCGACCTCGATCGGGCCAGCGAGATCGCCTACTCGACGCCCGGACCCGCGGCCGCGATCCTGCTCGCCGGGCTTCGGCGGATCCAGAGCAGGAAGCTCGGGGCCCACGAGCTCGAGGCGGCCATCAGCGTGACGGGCACCATCGAGCTGGGATTCTTGGAGAGAGGACTCATCCTCCTCGCGACCGTAGCCAACGTCGCGCCCCTGCTCGGGTTCATGGGAACCGTGGCGGGCATGATCCAGGCGTTCGGGGCCATCGAGGCCGCGGGCCAGGTCGAGCCCGCTCTGGTCGCCGGCGGCATCAAGGTCGCACTCATCACGACCGCTGCGGGGCTCGTCATCGCGATCCCAGTCAACATCATGTACAACTTCTTCGTGACCCGCATCGACTCGCTCATCGTGGATATGGAGCGCGGTGCGGATCACGTGCTCAAGCTGGCGTGGGCGCTCGAGCGTGAGGGCCGCCTGGAAATCGTGCACGTCAAGCCGGCTGCTGTTTCCGGCCCGAGCTCGTAGACCGAGAGGCTCCGACCATGCCATTCATCAACAAGAAGAAGATCAAAGTCAGCAGCGAGATCCCCACCGCCTCCATGGCGGATATCGCGTTCCTGCTCATGATCTTCTTTCTGGTGACCACGACGTTCCCGAAGGATCGCGGGCTGGCCATCGTCCTCCCGGAGGAGGGCGTCGAGGCCCAGGTGAGCCAGCGCAACATCCTGCATCTGATCGTGCAGCCGAGCGGCATCGTGGACGTGCGTCGCGGGGAGAGCCAGCAGGTGCAGCAGCTCCGGCCGCAGGAGGTGGAGGCGATCTGGCGTCAGGAGGTGACGTCGAACCCGAACATCATCGCTGCGGTGAAGACGCACCCTGAGACGCCCTATCGATACATGATCGACGTGCTCGACGCGCTCCATTCCGCGAACGCCGAGCGCATCTCGCTTCAGATCTTGGAGCCATAGCGATGGCGATCAAAGGCTCAGGGTTTCAGCGGAAGTCGCGGGCGGCGTCGGACATTCCGACCTGTTCGCTGGCGGATATCGCGTTCCTGTTGATGATCTTCTTCATGGTGACCACCGTCTTCCAGACGGACCGGGAGCGGCCCATCGTCTGGCCCGAGGCCTTGGCCGCCGAGAAGATCGACGAGAAGCAGAAGAACATCCTCAACATCTGGATGGAGCGCGACGGCCGCGTCTTCATGAACGACCAGGCGTTCCCGCTGGAGCAAGTGTCGGACTACGTGGCCCCGCTGTACGCAGCGTCCGAGCGGGCGTTGGTCATCTCCATCCGGGGCGACCGCGAAGTGCCGTATATCTACATGGATCAGCTGCAGAAGGAGCTGGTGGCGGCCGGCGTGGTGCGCGTGGTTTTCGCCGCCCAGCTGGAGCAGAGCATGCAGCGGGAGCGTCGATGAGATCGTCGCGCTCCGGCCGCTGGGTGCTCCTCCGCGCCTACTCCCGAATTACCTTCCAGACCGGGTAGCCGGACGCCTGGAGCATTTCCTCGGGACTCCGCCGGCGCCCTGGCGGAGTCCCTTTTTCGTTCTCGACCCACGAGTGACATCGAACCGATGATGGCGCCTGCAGCTGCCGAGACCTACGCAGAGAGGCTGGAGCACACGCTCCCCCTCGTACGTGATAGAGTCGAGCACGCCATCCGCTCGACGGGCAGGGAGGGCTCGTCGGTGCGCTTGGTTGCCGTCACGAAGGGGCACCCGGTGGAGGCGATCGATGCCGCTCTCGCCGCAGGGCTGCGAGACCTCGGCGAGAACCGCGTGGATGAGCTCGAGGAGAAAGTGCGCGTGCGCGGGCGGGAGGCCGCCCGGTGGCACATGATCGGCCACGTCCAAGGGCGCAAGGCACGGCGGGCTGCCGAGCTCGCGCATCTCATCCACTCGCTGGACTCGGAGTCGCTTGCGGAGCGCCTGTCGCGAATCGGCGTCGACGACCGCGCCGCGGTCCATGTTCTCGCGCAGGTCAACACCTCGGGAGAGGCCACCAAGGGCGGATTCACTGCTGACCGTGCAGTCGAGTCCGTCCACCGCCTGGCCGAGATGCCGGGGCTCGCCGTCGATGGCCTCATGACCATGGCACCGCTGGTCGAGGACGAGTCGGTGCTCCGCGCGGCCTTCGCTGGACTGCGCGAGGTCCACGAGAGACTGCGACGGGTCACGGATCGAGTCGGCCCCGAGCTATCCATGGGCATGACCAACGACTTGGAGATCGCGATCCAGGAGGGGAGCACGATGATCCGGATCGGTACTGCACTCTTCGGAGCGAGGGGGTACGCATGATCGACCTTACGCCGCTCGACGTCCGCAACAAGCGCGGCGATTTCAAGAAACTGATGCGCGGATACGATCCCCAGGAGGTCGATGTCTTCCTGGAGATCGCCGCCGATCGCCTGGAGGCGATCACGCGAGAGAACATGGCGCTCAAGGAGCGTGTCAGTGCGCTCCAGGCACAGGTCAACTCCCAGACGGACCGCGAGCAGGCCGTGCAAGCCGCGCTCGTCACTGCTCAGGAGCTGCGCGCCGAGATTCGATCGCAGGCTCAGCGCGAGGCCGAGACCATCGTCCGCGAGGCCGAGACGGAAGCGCGCAGGTTGGGTGCAGAAGCGGAGGCCGAGGCACGCACCAAGCTGCGGGGAGCCGAACGGCAGCTCGACAAGCTCGACGACGCGGTGGAGCAGCTGGACCGCCGCCGCACGCGTTTCTTGAGGGAGTTCCGCCAGCTGCTTCAACGAGAGCTCGACGTGGTGTCGGTGGAGGAGGGCCGCAAGCCACTGGAGGAGCGCGCCATCGAGCTCGACCTGGGCACGCGGAGTGCCGAGGAGTCGGTCGCTTCCGGCGAGCCGCCCGCGGCTCCCCCCGCGCCCAAGGCGCCATCGGCTCCCCCGGCGGCGCACCGTCAGGACAACCTCACGCTCTATCTGGATCAGGATGCCGGCGAAGGCCGGCGCTGATCCTCGGCTCTTCCGACAACGCAGCCCCCTGACGAATGAATTACCACGAGCTTCCCGGGAGTCTGCTCGACCTCGAAGAGCAGTCGCTCGCACGTTGGCGCGCAGAGGACCTGTTCAGGAAGACGCTCCAGGCGAACGCCGAGGGCGACCCCTTCGTGTTCTTCGAAGGTCCGCCCACGGCTAACGGGCGGCCGGGCCTGCACCACATCATCAGTCGCACCATCAAGGATCTGGTCTGCCGCTACCAGGCCATGCGCGGCCGCAGCGTCACGCGCATAGCGGGTTGGGACACGCACGGCCTGCCGGTGGAGATCGAGGCCGAGAAGAAGCTGGGTATCAGCGGCAAGCCCGAGATCGAGGCGCTCGGTATCGCCGAGTTCAACCGCGTGTGTCGTGAGTCGGTGTTCACCTACAAGGGCGAGTGGGAGCAGCTCAGCGAGCGCATAGGCTACTGGCTGGAGTACTGGCGCCCCTATGTGACGCTCGACCCGAAGTACGTCGAGTCGGTGTGGTGGATTCTGAAGTCGTTCGCCGACAAGGGTCTGCTGTACAAAGGCCACAAGAGCGTTCCGTACTGCCCTCGCTGCGGCACGGCGCTCTCCTCGCACGAGGTGGCGCTCGGCTATCGCGACGTCGAGGACCCGTCGCTCGTCTTCGTGGCCGAGGTGGTGGGCGCGGACGGGAAGCCGGACCCGGAGCGGCGCGCGTTTCTGGCCTGGACCACGACGCCGTGGACGGTGCCGTCGAACACGGGCCTCGCGGTGCACCCCGAGCTCGACTACGTCGAGGTGGCGCGCGATGGGCGCCGCTACATCGTCGCGGCGGCACGGGCCGAGGCGCTCTTCGGTGAGGCGGCGAGCGTCGTGGGTCGGCACAAAGGCGCCGACCTCGCGGGCTTGCGGTACCGCCGGCCGCTCGACCTGGTCGCCGAGCCGCGCGACCGGGGCAACGGGTGGACCGTCGTCGCGGAGGAGTTCGTGACCGCCACGGACGGAACGGGCGTGGTGCACATGGCCCCCGCGTTCGGTGCGGACGACTACGCCGCCGGGCAGCGCCACGGCCTGCCGCTGCTCAACCCCGTGGACGATGCGGGTCGCTTCCAAGCCGACGTGAAGCTGGTCGGCGGCATGTTCGTGAAGGACGCCGACCAGACGCTCGTGAACGAGCTCCGTGCCCGCGGCGTGCTCTTCGACGTGGGTACGGTTGTGCACAGCTACCCGCACTGTTGGCGCTGCAGCTCCCCGCTTCTCTATGTGGCACGCGACTCCTGGTTCGTCGCCACGTCGACGAAGCGGGATGCCCTGCTCGCCAACAACGAGCGCGTGCGCTGGCACCCGCCGGAGGTGGGGGAGGGGCGCTTCGGCGAGTGGTTGCGTGGGAACGTGGACTGGGCGCTCTCCCGCGACCGGTACTGGGGCACGCCCCTGCCGGCGTGGGTTTGTGACAGGGACGGGAGCCACGTGCGGTGGATCGGCTCGCTCGCCGAACTGGCGGAATGCGTCGGAGGTCTGCCGAAGGACTTCGATCCGCACCGGCCCCACATCGACGCGCCCACGTGGAAATGCCCGTCCTGCTCGGGCACGATGCGCCGCACCCCGGAAGTCGTGGACGCCTGGTTCGACTCGGGTGCGATGCCCTACGCGCAGTGGCACTACCCCTTCGAGCACGCCAGGGAGTTCGAGGCGCACTTCCCGGCCGACTTCATCTGCGAGGGACTCGACCAGACGCGCGGATGGTTCTACTCGCTGCTGGCGATATCCACGCTCCTCGAGAAGGGGCCGCCCTACCGGAACGTCCTGGTGAACGACCTGATCCTCGATGCCGAGGGCCAGAAGATGTCGAAGTCGCGCGGCAACGTGGTGAACCCCTGGGACGCCATCGGCGCCCAGGGCGCCGACGCGGTGCGCTGGTACTTCATCACCTCGTCCAATCCGTGGGTTCCCAAGCGGTACGATCCCGCGGCCCTCGCCGAAGCAGCGCACAACTTCTTCGACACGTTGCTCAACACGTACAAGTTCTTCGCGCTCTATGCGCGCGCGGAGTCTTGGACGCCCACGGCCGCTGACCCCGCGCCCTCTGAGCGACCTCTGCTGGACCGATGGCTCCTGTCTCGGCTCGCTTCGCTGGTCGACCGCATGTCGGCCGACCTGGACGAGTACCAGCTCACGCGCGCGTACCGCGCGCTCGGCGAGTTCGTGGTGGAGGACCTTTCCAATTGGTACGTGCGCCGTTCGCGCGGGCGCTTCTGGGGCAACGTGGATGCTGCCGACACCCGCGCTGCGTTCCGCACCCTCTGGGAGGCCCTGCGCGAGGTTACCGTCCTGGCAGCGCCCTGCGTGCCATTCGTAGCCGATTGGCTGCACCGGGCGCTCACGGACGAGAGCGTGCACCTGCAGTGGTGGTTCACGGAGGAGCGCGCGAAGGCACTCTCGACGTTCGTCGATGCGCGCCTGGAGGCGGACATGGACGCCGCGCGCGCGCTGGTCTCCCTCGGGCGCGCCGCGCGCGAGGACGTGAAGATCCGAGTGCGGCAGCCGCTCCGCCGCATCGTCGCCGTCGTGCCCGGGAATCGTCCACTCGCAGACGAAGTCCTCGCGGTGGCCCGCGACGAGCTCAACGTGAAGCGGGTGGAGTTCGTCTCGTCGGCAGAGGGACTCGTGAAGCTGATCGCACGCCCCAACTTCAGGGCGCTGGGTCCGCGCTTCGGCAAGGACACCAACGAGGCTGCCAACGCCATGCGCGCGCTCCCCCAAGCGTCGCTCGCCCGCTATCGCGACGGGGGAACGGTGGAGATCGAAGTCGCGGGCGCGACGCACCGCTTGGAGGCGGGAGACCTGGAGGTGGCGCAGGAGGCGAGCGCTGGGCTCGTCGTGAAGAGCGAGAGCGGCTACACGGTCGCGCTCGACCCCTCGCTCGACGAGGAGCTCGTGGCCGAGGGCGTCGCGCGGGAGCTCGTGAATCGCATCCAGAGGCTCCGCAAGGACGCCGGCCTCGAGATCACCGACCGGATCGAGCTCGCCATCGGCGGTCCTGACGCCATCCGCAGTGCGGCCGGACTTCACGAGGCCTTCATTGGTGGCGAGACCCTGGCGTTGGCGGTGACCGTCACCGGTGCCGTCGCGGAGCGCGACTTCTCGCACGTGCGGGAGGTCGACATCGACGGGACGCCGGCGACGATCGGGTTGAGGGCGGCTGCCCGCTAGTGCGCGACACGCGCGACAGTTCGCACTCGCTGACCGTCGAACCCGGGGAGTCGGGGCGACTCGACCGGTTCGTCTCCGAGCGGCTCGAGCTCTCGCGCACACGCGTGCAGGCGCTGCTCCAAGAGGGGCGCATCACGCTCGATGGCCGCCCCGCTCGCAAGTCCGACGCGGTCGCAGCCGGCATGCGCGTCGAGGTGGTCGTGCCTCCGCCCGCGGTCGTCGACATCCCGGCCGAGGACATTCCGCTCGACATCGTGTTCGAGGACGAGCATCTGCTGGTCGTGAACAAGTCTGCCGGAGTGGTGGTCCATCCGGCCCCGGGTCACCGCACCGGCACGTTGGTGAACGCACTCCTTTGGCATATCCGTGACCTCTCGGGCGTCGGCGGTAGGCTCCGCCCAGGCATCGTGCACCGGCTCGACCGCGACACCTCGGGCCTCCTGGTGGTGGCCAAGACGGACGCCGCCCACCACGCGCTCGCAGACGACCTCAAGAAACGCCGCGTCAGGCGCCTGTATCTTGCGGCTGCTTGGGGCCATCTCGACGAGTCGCCGCTGACCATCGAGGCGCCGATCGCGCGCGACCGCCGCGACCGAAAGCGCATGGCGGTTGCCGCGGAAGGACGTGTGGCGCTCACTCGGGTGCGGGTACGCGAGCGTTGGCAGCGAGCCGAGCTGCTCGACGTCGCCCTGAAGACCGGACGTACCCACCAGATCCGCGTGCACCTGGCGCACGTGGGCCACCCGGTGGTGGCGGATCCCATCTATGGTCCTGGGTGGGAGCGGGGGATGGGTGGTCCGGGAAGGCTGTGGGCGCTCGAGCTGGCTCGTCGAACGCCGCGGCTCTTCCTGCACGCCTGCGAGCTGGCGTTCGATCACCACGCGAGCGGAGAGCGGCTCCGCTTCCGAGCCGAGCTGCCTCCCGATCTGGCGGCGGTCGCGGCGTGGGCCCGAGCCGGAAACCCCGCTTGAAGCGGGCCTTTTCCCGGGTCTCGCTCTGGCCGATACTTACGTTTCGCCTTCGAGCCAGCCGCCTCTTTCCGTCTGGGAGTCTCCGGACCGCGCATCCGTGTCGGATCTCGATCCCAAGCTGACCTTCGACTCCTTCGTGGTAGGGCCCGCGAATCGTCTCGCGTCGGCCGCCGCACGTCGGGCAGCGGAATCGCCGGGGACGAGCTAGAACCCGCTCTTCCTCTACTCCTCTCCGGGGCTCGGGAAGACGCACATCCTCACGGCGATCGCGCATCAGTCGGCCAAGGTCAACACCGGCAAGGTCGAGTACATGGCACTGGAGGAGTACCTCGAGAAGCTCGAGACCTCGCTCCAGGCCGGTCAGCGGGACGGGCTGTACGCGGATCTGGATATCCTGCTCCTGGACGACGTGCAGTTCCTGACCGGTCAGCCCGAGGCGCAGGAGATGCTCCTCAAGACGCTCGACCAGCTCACCGCTGCCGGAGGCCAGATCGTCCTGGCCAGTGACCGTCCCCCCGCGGACATCGACGGCCTCGACGCGCGTCTGCTCTCGCGTTTCTCGGGCGGGTTGATCGTCGATCTCGGTCCGCCGGAGTACGAGACACGGGTGGCGATCGTCCGCAAGAAAGCTGCGGAGCGGAAGCAGAAGCTCGGTGAAGGCGTCGCCGAGGCCGTGGCCAAGGCGCCGTTCAAGAACGTGCGAGAGCTCGGCGGCGTCCTCAACAAGATCTTCGCGACCCAGGACCTCGAGAAGCGCCTGGTGACGTCCGCGGAAGTCGGGAAGCTGCTCCAGCAGCAGTCCACGGTCACCAAGCTCGGCGGTGGCGGCGAGTTCGGGTCGTTCCTCAGCGAGCTCACCAGCACCGTGGCTCAGGCGGTCGAGAAGACGGAGGAGCCCTGGCGCAAGGCGTTCCGAGAAGCCATCGAGTCCGCCGATCGGCAGGGATTCTCCGTGCAACGGCTCGCCGCCTATCAGACAGGTGCCGAGCCCAAAGGTTGGGAGAAGATCGTCGAGGCGTACAAGGCCGACATCCAGCGGCTGCACGACATCGACAACGAGCTGCAGCGTCTAGGCAACCCATGGCCTGAGGCCGCGCAGGGCGTGCTCGTGGATCCCGACCGCTTGGAAGAGGCAGAGGCGTTGCTCGCTTCCGTGCGAGAGCGCCAGCGCCCGTTCTCCCGACTCGGCGACGGACCCGAGCTGCACGACCTGTCGGGCTTCGAACCGATCGCGCTGAAGGCCGCGGCGCAGCTCGTTGCTACCGAGAAGCCCGAGTACAACCCGCTCTTCGTGTGGGCCTCCAACGAAGCGCTCGGTCGCACGCTGCTCGGCTCGGTGGGCCGGAGCTACCGCCAGGCCTTCCCCGAGCACCGCGTGGCGGTTGGCGCGCTGTCGAGCTTCGCCGAAGACTTCATCCGGGCACTCGGCGAGGGCGTGGCGGGGGCGTGGCGCGAACGCTGGTGGACGGTGGACCTCATACTCATCCACGAGATGCAGGAGCTGTCGAAACTCGAGCGCGCCAAAGACGAGTTCTTCCATTTGTTCGAGGCCTTGAAGCGTCGCGGTGCCCGTATGATGCTGGTCGCGGACCGAGCTCCGTCCTCGATCGCGAACATCGACGAGAGACTCCGCTCGCGGTTCGAGGGCGGACTGGTGCTCGAGGTGAAAACGGGCTCGGTGTCGGAGCCGAAGATCGTCGAGCAAGCCGCGACGCGTTCCGGCGACCGCATCTTCGTGCCCGACCTGGAGGCGCGCGGTGGCCGAACCGAAGGGCGTGGCATGAAGCCGGTCCCGATCGTGCCCGCTGAGCCTCCCACCAAGGGTGGCGCATGGTTCCCAGGGCCCGAGAACGTCGTCATCCACTGGCCGCGAATCGATGAGCTGCTCATCGAGTAATTGGACTAGCCCATGGCCATCTAAGGCGCGCTCCAGGACGTCAGCCTCGCCGACATCTGTCAGCTGCTCGGCATGGGCATGAAGACCGGGTGCCTCAGCCTCACCGACCGCTCGAACTTCGGCTACATCTACTTCGAGAAGGGCCGGGTCATCTACGCGTCGGTCCTGAACCGACGCGATCGGCTGGGCGAGCTCCTGGTCCGCAATCATGTCATCACCCGCAAGGACCTCAACGACGCGGTCGAGGCCCAGGCGCAGTCGAAGGAGAAGCGCGTCGGCGAGATCCTGGTCGAGAAGGGCACGATCAGCCAGCAGGACCTCCAGCTCTTCATCCAAATGCAGATCGAGGAGGCGGTCTACCACCTCTTCTCCTGGGAACAGGGCTCGTTCCACTTCGACACGGATCAGATGCCGGACGAGGAGGGGATCTACCTCGTCAACATCCCCGCAGAGGCCCTCCTCATGGAGGGCGCACGCCGCGTCGACGAATGGGGCCTGTTCGAGAAGAAGATCCCGTCGTTCGACGTGGTCTTCCAGCTCGACAAGAGCCCCGACCAGTCGGGGCAGAACGTCGAGCTCACCAAGGAGCAGCGGAAGGTCCTCCCCTACATCGACGGGGTGCGCACCGTCACCGACATCATGAACGAGGCCGGCCTGGTCGAGTTCGAGACCGGGAAGGCGCTCTTCGGGCTCATCCAGGCGGGTTTCGTCTCGCGAGCTGGGGAGCGAAGCACCAAAGAGGAGACCCGCGGCGACGAGGCCCTGCAGCAGCACCTGAACGTAGGAGTCGCGTTCTATCGCTCGGGCATGTTGGAGGACGCCGAGCGTGAGTTCGAGCAGGCCCTCGCGATCGATCCGCGTCAGGCCCGGGCGAACTTCATGATGGGACTGATCGACTTCCGCCAGGGCAAGCTCGAGGACGCACTTCAGCACTTCGGCACTATGCCGCCGGGGTCCGGCGACTACAGCGTCCACCGCAACACTGCGCTCGCGCTCGAGCTCATGGGACAGTACGAAGATTCTCTGCGCGAGCTCGACGCCGCCCTCATCGCCCGCCCCGATGACCACGAGGTCCACCTGGCGCGCGCCGTCGTCCACCTGAAGCTCAGGGACAGCACCCGCGCGCTGGAGGCGCTGAGAGCCTACCGCACTTCGCCGAAGGTGAAGAAGCCCTCGGCGCGATACTACGCGTATACGGTGCTCGCGTCGGCGGTCGCAGGAGACCTCGACTATGCGGTGGCGGTCGGGCGGGAGGGCATGGCTCAGCACGCCGACTCGGCTCCCATTCTGGTGAACCTGGCGGCGGTCCTCGAGCGGCGCGGCGATGTCGACGCGGCCGCCGCGCTCTACAAGCGCGCCACCGGCCTCAACCCTCCGTCTCCCCAGGCGCACAAGAACCTGGGGGACCGGGCCTGGGCCCACGGGGACATGCAGGGCGCGCAGGCTCAGTACGAGAAGACGGTGAAGCTCGCCCCCAGGATCGGCGACGACGTGTACCTGCGCCTCGGCACGCTCGCCTACAAGGCAAACGACCGCGACATGGCGAAGCTGCTCTGGAAGCGGGCGAGCGACCTCAACCCGCACAACGAAGCGGTGAAGTCGAACCTGGAGATGCTCGCCGCCGAGTGATCGCCCGCACGGTTGGGACCCTGCTCGCGTCACTGGTCCTGACCTGGGGTGCGCAGCTCGGAGCCCAGGTTCCGGACGTCCTGAATGGGGACCGGTACGTGTCCCGGCAGGGCGCGCGTGGAACTATCCATTTCGCTCTGCCCGATTCGCTCGCCGCCGAGCGCGTGCTCGGCTTCATGGACGCACAGGCGCCGCTCCCCGGGCTCCCCCCGTCGCTCCCGAGTGACGTGACCGCAGTGCTCACGCACGGCCCAGAGGCGTTCGAGCAGCTCACCGGTGGAGTGGTCCCGGAGTGGCGCGCCGGAGTGGCCATTCCGGAGGCCGGCATGCTGGTGTTGCCATACCGCGAGGGCCCGAGTGTGCTGGACGCAGAGAGCCGCCGCACCCTACGGCACGAGTGGGCCCATTTCGGGCTGCACGAATACCTCGGTGACCTCCGCGTCCCTCGCTGGTTCGACGAAGGTTACGCGCAGTGGGCATCGGGGGGCTTCGATGCGAGTGAGGCGTGGCGGTTGCGTGTCCTCCTCGCGCTCGGTCGGGCGCCTCCGCTCGATTCACTCGCGCTGACTTGGCCGGGCTCGAGGGAGCAGGCGCGCACGGCGTACCTTCTGTCCGCCAGCGCGCTCGCCTACCTGCTCGAGCCCGGGGGCGAGCGGGGGCTGGCGCTCTTCCTCGAGCGCTGGCGTGAGGGGCGCTCGTTCGACGCAGCGCTCCTACGCACGTTCGGCGTGACGCCCTCTCAGCTGGAGGAGGACTGGACGGCCCACGTGCGGCGTCGCTACGGCTGGCTGCTGGTGGTCAGCCGCTCGTCGATGTTCTGGGCCGTGCTCGCCGTGGTGCTCTTGGCCCTGGCCCGCGTGCGCCGCGCGCGCAACCGAGAAAAGCTTGCGCGGCTGCGCGCAACCGAGCTGCCCGACCATCCGGACTACTGGGTCGACGGCGGCGGACCCGTGCCACCACCCCCGGGGGTAACAGGGGGGCCATGAGCAACTCGATTGCGCCCCGCATCCTGGTCGTCGACGACGACGTCGACGGCCTCGCGGTGCTGAAGACCCGCTTGGCCCACGCGGGCTACGAGGTGGAGACGGTCGAGTCGGCCGAGAAGGCGCTCGCGCGGGTGAAGGCGTTCGCGCCCGGCCTCATCGTCACGGACGTGCGCATGTCCGGGATGACGGGCCTCGAGCTGCTGACCCGGGTGCGCTCCTCGATGACCGACATCGAGGTCGTCGTCATGACCGCGCACGACGACATGCAGACCGCGGTTTCGGCGATGAAGTCGGGTGCCTTCGACTTCCTCGTGAAGCCGGTGGATCCCAAGGCGGTTCAGCGGCTCGCGGAGCGCTGCTTCAAGGAACGCGAGCTCGCCGCAGCGGAGGGGACGCCGGCCGACGCAGAAGTGCGTCCGCGCAGCCTGTTGATCGGCCGCGACCCCCGCATGATCGAGATCTACAAGACCATCGGCGCGCTTTCGAGTACGCGAGCCACCGTGCTCATCCGAGGCGAAACCGGCACCGGCAAAGAGGTCATCGCACGCGCGATCCACGAGAACTCCGAGCATGCCATGGAGCCCTTCATCGCCGTGAACTGCACCGCCCTCACGGATACGCTGCTCGAGTCGGAGCTGTTCGGCCACGTAAAGGGTGCGTTCACCGGCGCGGCTGGCGCGCGCAAGGGGTACTTCGAGCTCGCGGGGCAGGGGACGATCTTTCTCGACGAGATCGGCGACACCAGCCCCGAGTTCCAAACCAAGCTCCTGCGGGTGCTCCAGGAGCGACGCTTCTACCCAGTCGGAGGGGAAGCACCGCGCACCACGGAAGCGAGGGTGATCGCCGCGACGCATCAACCGATAGAGAAGCTCATCGAGGAAGAGCGCTTTCGCGAGGATCTCTACTTCCGCCTGAAAGTCGTCGAGATCCAGGTGCCGCCGCTCAGGGAGCGCCGCGGCGACATCGAGATCTTGGCCGCGGCGATGCTCGGAAGGATCCGCGAGGAAACCAACCGCGACGTCCGCAAGATCTCCGACGACGCCATGGCGCGCCTGGCCGCCTACGACTGGCCGGGGAACGTGCGCGAGCTGGAGAACGCGCTGCTGCGCGCCGCGATCGTGGCGCGGGGCACCGTGATCGGCGCGGATCACCTGATGCTCGAGGACGCGTTTGACCCGAACGGTGACCTGTCCCTGAGTCGGGCGATGGATCGCCACGTCCAGCTCGTGCTCCGGCGTGCCGGGGGGGACGCCACGCTCGCCGCCAAGCTCTTGGGGATCGGGAAGAAGGAGCTGGACCGGCGGCTCTCCGAAGCAGGAGATTGACCCGCCCGTCGCTCCCGGATTAGGGTTTCCCCCCATGGCGAAGAGCACCAAGAAGAATTCGGCCGAGCCGGCGCCCGGGCTCGCTTTCGGGAAGGAGAGCGCCATCCTGGGGGGGGCGGGCGTGGTTTGCTTGGCCCTCGGCTACTGGCTCTTGGCCCTAGGCTCCATCACGGCCGCGCCGATCCTGCTCGTTCTCGCCTACGTGGTGCTGCTTCCCCTGGCCATCATCAGGTAGCTCGGGCGCTTAGCTCAGCCTGGTTAGAGCACCTGCCTTACAAGCAGGGGGTCGCTGGTTCGAGTCCAGCAGCGCCCATTAAGCCCTCCCGAGCCCGTATTGCGACGTTTTAGGCTCAACACCTACATTCGTTCAAGTGTCTCCTTCCTGAACTGCCCCAGGGAGGGGACAAAATCGCGTGGCTCACCGACCAGCTTTCCGGAGAGGAGCATCCATGGAGCTGCAGAGTCGTAACACGCGTTCACGCTGGATCGGGTCCGTCGTGGCACTCGTTGCCGCGCTTGGGTCCCAGACCAGAGTGGACGCCCAGGTCACGTTCGCCTCGACCGCCGAAGTGACGTACGCGAAGGACGTGGCGACCATCATCCGCAACAACTGCACGGTGTGCCACCGTCCGGGCGGAATCGGGCCGATGGACCTCATCACGTATGAGGATGCTCGTCGGTACGCGCGGCGTATCCGCGAGCAGGTGTCGAATCAGT